>NZ_CP020809.1:1265986-1898980 GCF_002157835.1 Mycobacterium dioxanotrophicus
GTCGAGATCCGGAAGGCGTTGCCGCGCGAGGGCGTTCTCGTGACCGACTCGAGCAACCCAGCCAACCAGGCGTTCAACGAGTTTCCCATGTACGAACCGCGGACCAACATCGTCGCAGGAGGATTCTCAGGGATCGGGTTCGGCGTACCCGCTGCTATCGGCGCGCAGGTCGGCAACCCCGACGCGCCGGTGCTGGCGTTGGTCGGTGACGGTGCCTTCCTGCAGACCGGTACCGAGCTTGCCGCCGCGGTGATGCAGAACGTGCCGCTGACCATCGTCGTGCTCAACAACGGCGGCTGGGAGGCGATCAAGGACCTGCAGATCAACCTGTTCGGCGCCGACCGCGAGATCGTCTCGGGCTGGACCACTCCGGACGGGAAGCCGTACTTCGCCAACATCGCGGAGTTCGCCCGCTCGCTCGGGGCGACCGCCGAACGCGTGGAGGATCCGGCAGAGGTCGAAGCTGCGGTGCGCCGAGCTATCGCGACGCCGGGTCCGGCGGTCGTCGAGGTGATCAGCGCCCGCGAATTGCCGTGGACGGAGATGCATCCCACGGGCTGGTGGGACATCACCGTCCCCGCCTACCACGGCGAGGTCCGCGACGACTACGTCGCCAAGCGCGGGTTCTGACGGATCCCCAAGGTAAACACGGCGCACAGAGAGGTCGACGATGACGACACCGCGCATCACCTGGGGTCTGATCGGCGCCAGCGACATCGCCGAGACGCGCATGATCCCCGCCATGCGCCGGGTCGGTCACCGCGTCGCACGCCTGGCCAGCGGAGACGCCGCCCACGCGGCGCGATTCGCGGGGCGCAACGAAATACCATACGGGACAGGCGAATTCGGTCTCGATGAGCTGCTCGACGACCCAAACATCGACGCGGTCTATATTTCGAGCACGAACGCGCGGCACCTCGCGCAAGCGTCGGCGGCCGCGGCCGCCGGTAAACACGTGCTGTGCGAGAAGCCGGTGGCCCTGGATCTGCAGAGCGCACACCGGATGACCGCCGTGTGCGCCGCCCATGGCGTCGTGCTCGGGGTGAACCACCATCTCCCCGCTGCCGGCACGCATCGCGTCGTGCGGGAACTCGTCCGCGACGGCGCGATCGGCCGAGTGCTGGCGGTCAATGTGCAGCACACGTCCCTGCTACCGGAACGGCTGCGCGGGTGGCGACTCGGCGATGCGGCAGGCTCCGGCGTGGTCATGGATCTGACCTGTCACGACGCGTCGGTCGTCAACCCCCTGGTAGAGGCGCGAGCCCTGCACGCGAGCGCAATCGCGGCGCGCCAACATGATTGGGGACCGGGACACGCGGAAGACGTCGCCGTGTCGGCGCTGGAATACGAGGGCGGCGTCGTCGTGCGCCTGCACGATGCGTTCACGACGCCGTACGCGCCGACACGACTCGAGGTGTACGGGGACGGCGGCAGCATCGTGGCCGACGGCGTGATGACGCCGGAACCCGATGGCACGCTCGTGCTCCGGGACGCGCGCGGTGAGCGGGAGGTCGAAGTCAGCGATCGCCGGCACACCTACGACATCACGTTGCACCACTTCGCATCCGCCACCGCGGGCGAGGGCCGCCCCGTCGTGGACGGCCGGGACGCCGCGGACGCCCTCGCCGTCGCACTGGCCGTTCTCGACTCGGCCCGGTCGGAACGCACCGTGCCCGTGGAGTTCTCGACGATCCCGGCAACCGGCTCGACGATCACGCAACCCGAAAACAGTTGACCCACAATCGCAACCCCGCCGCGTAAGACACCAGATTCGGCGCGGCACGAACGGAGTACAGCCATGTCCACCCACATCTCGTTCCCCCGCAACACCCGGATCGGAGGCGGCGCCCTCGACGAGATCGCGGAGATCATCGGCGATCTCGGACTCTCGCGACCACTGCTGGTCACCGACGCATACCTGACGTCGACCGGCGCCGCCGACCGCGTCCTCGGGTTGCTGAAACGGGCCGGCATGCACCCCTGCCTGTTCGACGGCACGGTACCGGACCCGACGACCGCCTCGCTCGACGACGGGGTCGAGGCCGTCCGAGCCCACCGAGCCGACTGTGTCATCGGATTCGGTGGCGGCAGCCCCATGGACTCTGCCAAGGCTCTCGCCGTGCTGGCCGCCAACGGCGGCCCGATGCGACGGTACAAGGCACCCACCGACTACCGGGGCATCGCACTTCCGATCATCGCCGTCCCGACCACGGCGGGCAGCGGTTCGGAGGCAACGCAGTTCACCGTGATCAGCGACAGCGACACGGACGAGAAGATGCTGTGCCCTGGCTTGTCCTTCCTGCCCGTCGCGGCGATTGTCGACTACGAACTGACGATGTCGATGCCGCCCCGCCTGACGGCCGACACCGGCGTAGACGCGCTGACGCACGCGGTCGAGGCCTACGTCAGCCGAAAGGCAAACCCGATCAGCGATGCGTTATCCCTGGCGGCGATCAGGCTCATCTCGAACAACATCCGTAGCGCGTATACGGATGGTTCCGACCGGGGAGCCAGAGAAGCCATGATGATCGCCTCGACGCAGGCCGGGATGTCGTTCTCCAACTCCAGTGTCGCCCTGGTGCACGGCATGAGCCGCCCGATCGGAGCCCACTTCCATGTAGCGCACGGGTTGTCCAACGCAATGCTGTTCCCAGCCGTGACGGCTTTCTCGATCACCGGCGCCGAGCAGCGCTACGCCGACTGTGCGCGGGCCTACGGCTTCACCGATCTCGACGACATCAGTGCCGCAGCACGTTTCGTCGACGCCCTGATCGAGCTGTGCGACTGCCTCGCGGTGCCGACCCCGGCGAGCTACGGCATCGACCGGCAGCGGTGGGCGGATCTCACCCCGCTGATGGCGCAACAAGCGCTGGCGTCGGGTTCGCCGGGCAACAACCCCGTCGTACCGACCGCCGGCGAGATAGAGACCATCTACGCCGAAATGTATGCCTAGCGCCCTGATCGGCGCTGACCCAGACCGCGACGGTCGTGTCGAGTGCGCTCGGTGCGGGGGACAGATTCACCGGGCATGTTCGAACGGGAGGCGTGATCAGTTCCAGGGTGGAAGCTGTACTGCCGAATTTTAGTTATACGATTCATGTATGACGACGACGCAGCGCCGCGCGCCCGTTCCCACTGACGGTGATTACGTCACGCTAGAGTGACCAGCGAAGCAGTGATCGCCGAAGGGGCCAGCAGAACATGGTGACCATGCACGATGTGGCCCGAGCTGCGGGCGTGTCGCAGGCGGCGGTATCCAACGTCTACAACCACCCCCACAAGGTCTCGACGCGGCGTCGCGAACTCATCCTCAGGGTGGCCGCCGAGCTTGGGTACGCGGGACCGAATCCGGCCGGCCGGTCGCTGCGCACCGGGCGCGTCGGGGCGCTGGGACTGCTGCTGACCGAATCGTTGCACTACGCGTTCGACGACCCGGCGACCTCCGAACTGCTCAAAGGTATCTCCGAGGTCGGCGAGATGGCCGAGGTAGCGTTGACGCTGTTGCCACTGGTCGGAGGCGAGCGCCTGGCATCCGGGTCGGGAGTTCTGGTCACTGGCTCGGTCGACGGGTTCCTCGCCTACGCCATCCCCGAGGGCCACCCCAGCTTCGAGATCGCCGTGGGGCGCGGGCTGCCCGTCGTCGTGATCGACGGGCCCAATCCAGACAACCTGCCCAGCGTGGGGATCAACGACGCCGCCGGTGCGATCGGCATCGCGGAACATGTCCTAGGACTCGGGCACACTCGGGTCGCGGTGATGGTCGACCGGCTGGCCCCCGACGGCAAGCGTGGCCGGGTGAGCGCGGCGCGCATCCGCTCGGCGCGCGACTATGTCATGCGTGAACGCCTCGGAGGCTACGCCGAAGCGTTCCGAAATCACGGTCTGCCCTGGTCGTCCGTCTACGTGCTGGAGGCCGGGGGATTCGACTACCAGGCCTCGCGCAGCGCGGCCCGCCATCTGCTCGACAACACCGAGGTCACCGCCGTAGTGGCCGCATCCGACGTGCTGGCGATGGCCCTGATGGATGAACTCGCGGAGCGCGGCCTGTCCGTACCGGGAGACATGTCGGTCGTGGGTTTCGACGACGTCCCGGCGGCTGCGCGTCGCGGGCTGACCACGGTCCGCCAGCCGCTCATCGACAAGGGTCGTGAGGCTGCCCAACTGCTGATCGACCTGATCGCCGGCCGCAGTGGCCGCTCCATCACGCTGTCGACCGAGCTGATCGTGCGCGACAGCTGCATCGCCGCGCGCTGATCTGCGCCGGATTTCTTTCACGCTTCCTCTAGCGCTGCATCACACACACTGCTATGTTCGTGCTCACCGCTAGGTAATACGTATCAACTAAATCTGGCAAGTGAAACTCCGAAGCGCATCACATCCGAGAAGGCAACTCATGACACGCGTTCTGTACCTCTACGGCGGCTGGCCGGGACACAATCCCTACGGAGTGTCGGACTGGGCCAAGGGCCTGTTCGACGAACTGGGCTTCGCTGTCGAGGAGTCCAACGACATCTTCACCCTCGATCGCGACCTGACCGGGTACGACCTGATCGCCTGCAACTGGAACAACGCGACGCTGTGGGAGGGGCTGACCGCATCGCAGGAATCCCACCTGCTTGGCGCCGTCGAGCAGGGCACAGGTTTCGTCGCCTGGCATGGCGCCGGAGCAGCCTTCCGCGCCAGCGTCAAATACCACTGGCTGATCGGCGCCGACGTACTGGACCATCCCGCGGGCGAGGGGGTCAAGCATCCCTACCAGCTGCGCATCGTCGACAAGGAGCACGAGATCACCCGCGGGGTAACCGATTTCGATGTCGCATCCGAGCAGTACTACATGAACGTCGATCCGCGCGTGCACGTGTTGGCCGACACCGTCTTCGACGGTGAGCACATCGCCTGGATCGAGGGTCAGCGCATGCCCCAGATCTGGACAAACCAGTGGGGTCACGGACGCGTCTACTACAACGCCATCGGTCACTACATCGAAGACCTCGAGCACCCCGCCGTCAGCCGCCTGATGAAGCAGGGCTTCGCGTGGGCGGCGCGAAGCAACGAAACCCGTTAAACCACTCAGAGACAAAGGATTAGAGGACATCATGCCCGTACTCACCGGTGGCCAGATCATCGCCCGGACCCTGAAGAACTACGGAATCGAACACTGCGCAGGCATTCCCGGCCACGGCATCTGGTCGGTGACCGATGCCTTCCTCGACGAGGAATCCAAGATCCCATTCATTCAGGTCTTCCACGAGCAGAGCGCTCTACACCTGGCCGACGGCTACTACCGCGTCACCGGCAAGCCGATGCTGGCCCTGACCTCCATCGGCGCCGGCGCATCCAACACCGTGCTCGGCCTGGCGACCGCGCTACAGGACTCGGTCAACATGCTGCTCATCACCGGCGGACCGCCGACCCACATGCGCGGCCACGGCCTGCTGCAGGTACTGGATCGCTTCCGCGACAACGACTTCCCCCGCATCGCCGAAGCCCTCACCAAACGCAGCTGGGTCGCCAACACCGTCGAAGAATTGCCCTTCGCGCTGCACCGACTGTTCAACACCATGCTCACCGGCCGGCCCGGCCCGGTACACCTCGAAGTGCCGATGGACGTGCAGGCCGCCAGCGCCGACGTCGAACTGCACGACCTCGAGGCGCGCATCCCGACCGGGGTGACCTATCCGGACCCGACCGCAATCGCCAAAGCCGTCGACGTCATGAAGACCGCCGAGCGACCGGTCATCGTGCTCGGTGGTGGTGCCATCGCCTCGAACGCCTCACCGGAGCTGATCAAGCTCGCCGAAAAGTGGAATGCCGCCGTGGTAACCACGTGGAACGGCAAGGGCGCCTTCCCTGAAGACCACCCGCTGTCGATGGGCGCGATCGGCCACACGGGCACCAGTGCCGGCAACGCGACCTCGTCCAAAGCCGACGTCATCCTCTCCGTCGGCTGCCGCTTCACCGACTGGACCTCGTCGAGTTTCGCCAAGGGCGTCACCTACTCGATACCGGACACCAAGCTCGTGCACGTCGACATCGACCCCCAGGAGATCGGCCGCAACTACCCCGTCGACGTCGGCATTGTCGCCGACGCGAGAGTGACCGCGGCGGCGCTGCTGGAAGCGCTGACCGAGGCGCCCGAACGCGCTGAGTACACCGCCGAACTGGAGTCGCTCAAGGCCGAATGGGAGGCCACCCTCGCCACCCGCCGAGACAGCGACCGCTTCCCGTTCACGTCGCAGCGTCCCGTCGGGATCCTGCGGGAGATCTTCCCCCGTGACGGCATCATCGTGTCCGGCTCGGGCAACACCCAGGGCGCAGTCCGCCAGACCTTCCCGGTGTACGAACCCCGCACACACCTGACCTCGGGCGGGTTCTCGCCGATGGGCTGGGCCGTGCCTGCAGCAGTCGGTGCCAAGCTGGCCAAGCCCGGGGTGCCCGTCGTGTGCATCCTCGGCGACGGCGATTTCCTGATGAACTCGCAGGAGATCGCCCTGAGCGTCATCCAGCAGCTGCCGGTCATCTTCCTCGTGCAGAACAACGCGGGCTACATGTCCATCCGCGGCGGCATGCGCAAGCAGACCTCACGGTTCATCGGATGCGAGTTCACCGGCCCCGACGGCAACCCCTACTCGCCGGACTTCGCCGCGCTCGGCGAGGCCTACGGCTTGTCCTCGATTCGGGTCGGCTCCTCGTCAGAACTGGAGGCGGCACTGCGCAAGGCCATTGACGCGAACGAGCCCACGCTCATCGAGATCCCGACCGACCGCGACGCCGCCGGCCCGTGGACGCCGGGCTGGTGGGACTGGCCGATCCCGACCTACGTCACCGATGAGCGGGCCGATCAGTACGCCTCGACGAAGAAGTCTGAACAGCACTACTGAGCAACGGATTCGAGAGGAAACGGACATGGGAAGCTTCGACGGCAAGGTCGCGTTCATAACCGGTGCGGCGCGCGGTCAGGGCCGCAGTCACGCGATCGAATTCGCCCGGCGCGGCACACGAGTCATCGCGATCGACATCGACCAGCAAGTGCCGTCGGCCCCCTATCCGACCGCCACCGCCGAAGATCTCGCCGAGACCGTGCGTCTGGTCGAGGGCCTCGGCGGCGAGATCCTGGCGGCCACCGTGGACGTCCGCGACCTGGCCGGGCTGTCCAAGGTGATCACCAACGGCGTGGAACGCTTCGGCCGGCTGGACTTCATCCTGGCGAATGCGGGCATCGTGTCCTACGGGCTGCTCTCGTCGATGGACGAAGACCAGTTCCAGGAGATGATCGACATCAACCTCACCGGGGTGTGGAAGACCGTCCGGGCCGGCGTGCAGCACATGGTCGACGCCGGAAACGGCGGATGCATCGTGCTGACCAGTTCGACCGCCGGCCTGCGGACCATGGGCAACATCGGCCACTATGCCGCATCCAAACACGGGGTGGTGGCCCTCGCCAAGGCCTTCGCCAACGAGCTTGGCCCGCACCATATCCGGGTGAACTCCGTGCACCCGAGCAACACGCGCACGGTGATGGGCGTCGACAACGACGGCGTCCTGAACATGTTTCGCCCAGACCTGGAGAACCCGACACTCGACGACTGCGTCGACGCGTTCGCGTCCATCCACGTCATGCCCGACGTGCCGTGGATCCACCCTATCGACATCACCAACACCGTGCTGTTCATCTGTTCCGACGAAGCCAAGTACATGACCGGCGCCCAGATCCCCGTCGACGTCGGCATGCTCGCCAAGAACCCCTGAAAGAAGCCGATATGAACGACGTTTCACGCGCCGCGCACGCGGTGCTCTTCCCGATCGCCGACACCTTCGCCACCGACGGGTGGTTCGGCGACTTCCTGCACGGGGGTGGACGCAGCGTACTGATGGCATCCAGCGCCGAAGAGTATGCGGCCCGGCGTATCGGAGATGAGCGGCGCGCCCGCGAAACCGCCGAGGACATCCGGGATTTCGGCGCCCGCGCAAATGCAGTCGCCGGACGACCGGTCGTGCTGGCCGCCGATGCCGAGCCGGCCGGGGTGCAGCGGCTCGAGCACCTACTGCCACCCATCCCCGGCCGCGCCGACTTGCCGTCGCTCACCGACGAACAACTGCGCGACGCCTTCGGCGGATACGGTGCCACCGCCAGGGAACTCGGCGTGTCGATGTTCGTCGGCCCTGTGCTCGATGTCATCACCGGTTCGAACGCCTGGCTCACCGACCGCACCATGGCGACCGAACTCGACGAGGCAGGCCGGATCGGCGCGGCGTACACCACCGCGGTGCAGGCCCACGGCGTGACCGCCATGGCCAAGCACTTCCCGGGCCACCCCGATCTGCCGGCCAACGCCATCTACGAGGACGTGGTACTCGACCTAGCCGCAGACGAGGTCGACCGCAACATCGAGCCGTTCCGCCGGCTCATCGCCGCGGGCGTCGGATCGGTGATGGTCGGTCCCACCATCGTGACCGGCATCGACCCCGTCGAGCCGGCCGCCACCTCGAAAGTCGTCATCGACCTGCTCCGGGCCCAGGGCTTCTCGGGCATCGTGGTCAGCGACGACCTCGACGCGGTGTCCACGATGCGCGGCCGCAGCCTCGGCGAGGTGGCCGTGGCCAGCGTCGCTGCAGGGGTCCAAATGCTGCTCATTCCCGGTGCCGGACCGCATGTTTCGGAGTGTGTGAACGCGCTGGTGCACGCCGTGGACACCGGTGCGCTCGCCCCGGAGGCGCTGCAATCCGCCGCTGCGGCGGTTGACGCCCTCGCCGATCGGTCCGCGACCTCGTCCACTCAACCGACGCGCATCTAGCCGCGCGTCTTCCCTGTCAACCACCCCGAAGAGCGACTCAATGATCAACAACGTCGAAGACGAAATCACCGGATCCCGGTCGTCGCGCCATCTCAGTGGCCGAATGGGCACGGCGCGGCTGGCGCTCACAGTGCTCGCGATGTCGGCACCGATCGGGAATGTCGTCGGTGTGCTGCCGCTGGGAATCACCGGCGGCAACGGCGTCGGTGCGCCGGTCATCTACATGATCCTCGGCGCGATATTCCTGCTGTTCGCAGTCGGATTCACGACCATGACCCGCAACCTGCCGCGGGCCGGCGCCTTCTACACCTACATCACCGCCGGGCTCACCCGCCCGGTGGGTCTGGGAGCCGGGCTGCTGGCGGCTTTTGGCTACCTCATCCTTCTGGTCGGCAACTACGCGTTCTTCGGGGTGTCGGTTCAGAACCTTTTCACCCAGTTCGGAGCGAGCGACACACCATGGTGGCTGTGGGCGGTGATCTGCTGCCTCGTGGTGACGGCGCTCGGACATTTCAACGTCGAGATCTCCGGGCGCGCACTGGCTTTCCTGATGGTGATCGAAGTCGTCCTGGTCATGTTGTTCAACGTGCCCGTGCTGGCCACCGGTGGTCCGCACGGCTACCAGTTCCAGTCGTTCCTGCCCAGCGAGGTCTTCTCCGGCAACGTCGGTGTCGCCGTGCTCTTCGCGATCGCATGCTTCATGGGTTTCGAGTCCTCGGCGATCTACCGCGAGGAGGTGCACGATCCGGACCGGACCGTTCCGAGGGCCACCTACATCGCCATCATCTCGATCGGATCGTTCTACGTGATCACCTCGTGGGCCCTGGTCACGTTCTGGGGCGTGGGCGACGTGTCGACCGTCGGTCAGAAGGACCCGTCGGCGCTCTTCACAGGCGGGTTCCGGCACTACATGGGCACGACGTTCACCGACGTCATGACCTGCCTCGTGGTGACCAGCGTGTTCGCCGCCGCACTCGCGTGTCACAACGCGCTGGCCCGTTACTCGTTCTCCCTGGGGCGTGACGGTGTCCTGCCGGCGTTCCTGGGCAAGCCGCACCCCAAGCACGGATCCCCTTCCGCGGCCTCGGCGTTGGCCACGGTCGGCGCCGTCGTGATAACCATCCCGTTCATCGTCGCGGGACTGGGACCGGTAACCCTGTACTCCTGGATGTTCGCAGTCGGCACGTTCATCCTGATCATCCTGATGCTGCTCACCAGCCTGGCCGTGATCCGCTACTTCCGCCTCATCCAGCACCGCGAACGCAGCTGGAACGTCCTGGTGGCACCGGTCCTCGGCTTCCTCGGTCTGGGCTATCTGGCGGTGCTGAGCTCGACGTACTTCGCCATGTCCATCGGCGGATCGACGTCGCTGGCCTGGCTGTTCCAAGGCGTCGTCGCCGCGATCCTTGTCGTTGGCATCGTGCTGGGACTGCGCTGGCGCCGCACGAGGCCCGAGGTCTACAACCGGATCGGGAGCACCGGGCAGGACTTCTCACCCGTTCCCGCCGGTCACACCGACGGAGACTGACATGCCGAACCGACCCGCGTACCCACAGCCTCCGGTGACCGGAATGAGCACTCCCACAGGCTGTTCGGGCAACCGCTCCGCTCCACTCCGCCACCGGCGGACACCATGGGGTCGGGTCAAGTCGGTCGTCGTCGCCGGGTCCGCCGTCTGCGAGGGGGGACAACCGTGAGTGCGCTCAGACGACTGTCGCCGACACTGGAACTGGTGCCGTCCCCGGCGGTTGGGGCCGCATCGGAACCCGCCGGGCTCGGCCACGGGAGCCGGCGGGGGGCGACGTTCACAGTGGCCGACGTCCTGCGACTGGAGACGCTGCGGGCCGGCGAGGCCCGCGTGCTGACCGGGGACGACGGGCTCGATGCTCCGGTCCGGTGGGTGCACTCGTCCGAGATCTCCGACATCGCGCGGTTTTTGCGGGGTGGCGAGATGCTGCTGACAGCCGGGCTGGGGATCGGATCGACAGACGGACAGCAACGCGCCTACGTCCGCGGCATCGCCGCCGCGGGGGCCGCGGCGCTGGTCATCGAGGAATCCGGCCGGGCTTTCCACCGCGTCCCCCGCACCGTCGTCGACGAGGGCATCCGCTGCGGACTACCCGTCATCGCGCTGACCCACGAGGTGCCTTTCGCCGCGGTCTCGGCCGAGGTACACGACGTCCTGACCGAACAACAGCTGCAGACCATCAAGCGGGAACGCGAGATCGAGACGCTGTTCTCGACACAGCTACTCGACGGTGGCGACCACGTCGGCGTCGTCCAAACGCTCGCAGGTCTCGTCGGCGGCACAGTCGTGCTCGAAGACGTCAACCACCGCATCGCCGTATGCGAAGCAGCGGGCGGTGTATTCGACGCGGCCTCCTGGGAACGGCACGCCCGCGTTCTGCACGGTTCGCACACCGAGTGCGTGCGCCGTCCAGTGCTGGCACGCGGACAGCTCTGGGGTAATTTGCACGTGCTCAACGGGAGATCCGCCGACGTGGACTTCTCCACAGACGTCGTCACCGAACGGGCAGCCACCGCAATCGCCATTGCGCTGCTGACCGATCGCAGCCGCGAGGCCATCGACGACCAGCGCAGCACCGCGCTGTTGACGCACCTGATGCTGGGCGAGCTCAGCGGCCCGGAGTTCGTCGAGCAGGCGGCGCACCTGGGCTACCAGCTCGGCGGCGCCGACCTGTTCGTCGCGGTCGGAAACAAGGCCGGCGACGCCGTCGCGCGCGACCCGAATCAGACGCGAATCCCGTTGGGGCCCGATGCGATCAGTGCCGACATGGGCGATTACGTCATCACCGTCGCCCCGCGCGCCGGGCGCGCGCGCTTCGAGACGGCCGCCCGCGCCGATGACGGGTTCCTCGGCGGCGGCTGCAGCCGCGACCTTCCTGCCGACCGAATCGGGCTCGCGGTGCGGCAGGCCAAGAGCGCCGCGGCCGTCGCCCGCACGACGCGCCGCTGGCTCAACTTCGACGAACTCGGAGTGGAGCGCATCCTGGTGGGATTGGCCGACGGTCCCGAACTCGCCGCCTTCGTCGAAGACGAACTCGGCCCGCTGCTCAGTGCCGACGCCGCCTCACACACCCCACTGCTGCCCACCCTGCGGGCGTTCCTCGAGCACGACGGCCGCAAGACCGACGCCGCCGACGCCCTCTACATCCAGCGCCGCACGCTCTACAACCGGCTCGAACGCATGGCAGGCATCCTCGGCAGATCCCTCGACGACGCGGACACCCGGCAGCGGCTCACCCTCGCCGTCAAAGCCCTGGATCTGATGCAGGGTTAGCGTAGCCCGCGCATACCGGGCCCAATAACGTTCCCACAGTGTGTAGCTCGGCACTACAAACGCTGCTCGCCGTGCCACTGTGCCATTGCTTCAGCACGTCCTAAGTTACGAAAGGACAGTGTCGGCGGACCGGCCCGCACCCGGACGTCCCCCCCGGCCCACATTCCGGCACCAACGTGCCTGCCGCGCAACAGAAACGGAGGGGGAGCATCATGAGCATCATCAACGACCTGACGGTCGACCGGCCTGTCGAGGCCGATGCTCACGCCGTTCTGCTGCCGACGGTCCATACCCCACGGGTCGACGGCTGGCTGGAATCCTTCCTGACCCACGGCGGGCGCGGTGTGTTCCTGGCCTCCAGTGCCGAGGAGTATGCGGTGCGTCGGATCGGCCCCGGCAGGCGTCGATCAGAGACAGCCGCCGACGTCGAGGCCTTCGCTGCCGCTGTGCGCGAATCGGCCGGCGCGGAGGTCATCGTCGCCGTCGACGCCGAAAGCGGCGGCGTGCAACGCCTGGAACACCTCTGCCCGCCGCTGCCGACCGCTGTGGCGGCCTCGACGATGAGCGACGCCGAGCTCGACGCGGCGTTCACCGCCCACGCTGTCGCGGCGCGCCGACTCGGCGTGACGATGTTCCTGGGACCAGTCGTGGACACGCTCAGTGGCCCCAACGCTTGGCTGGATGGCCGTGTGATGGTCGAGGACCATACCCGCACGGCATCCGTCGGCCTGCGCTACCTGGCCGCCGCCCAACGGGCCGGGATAATCGCCACCGCCAAGCATTTCCCGGGCCACCCGCGCCTCATCGGCGACCCGGTCCACGAGCGGGTCGCGTTGACGATCAACCAGGACGAGGTGCTGCACCACCTGCTGCCCTTCCGCGCCCTGGTCGACGGTGGCGCCGCGGCGGTGATGCTCGGCCCCGTCACGGTGACCGCCATCGACCCCGAGTCTCCGGCCGCCACCTCCCGGGTCGTCGTCGACCTGCTGCGCCACGAGCTCGGCTTCTCCGGACTGGTCGTCAGCGACGACCTCAGCGCCGAAAGCACCATGCTCGGCCGCGGTGTCGCCGGCGTCGCGGTGGCGGCCGTCGCGGCCGGAGTGCAGCTGATGCTGGTCCCCGGCGGGAGCTCGGTCTCCGAGGTTGCCGACGGGATCGCGGAAGGAGTCCGCTCCGGTCGGCTGTCCCGATCGCAGCTGGCGCGCGCGGCCGACGCGGTCCGCAGAACCAGCAGTCTGCTCACCCGCGATGCCGCCCTCTCCGGTTGACGATGAATCGCACGGTGCGCACGGATCGGGTGGGCTCACGGTGACGGCACCGCCACCCGATGAACACTGGCAGGTTCGAGCCGCCGCCGACTTCCTCCGCGAGGTGGTGGACCGTGCGCCGCGACGCGATCCCGCGCCGGTGGTCGTGGCGATCGACGGGCGCAGCCGGTCGGGCAAGACATCGCTGGCGACGATCCTGGCGGACGACGACCCCAGCGTCGCGATCGTGCACACCGACGACATCGCCTGGCACCACTCGTTCTTCGACTGGACGCTGCTGCTCGTCGAGGGCATCCTCGCACCCCTGAACCGACATGGCGCGCCCGTGTCCTACGTTCCGCCTGTCTGGATGCAGCGGGGCAGGGCGGGATCCATCGATGTTCCCGCCCGTACCCACACGGTGCTCGTCGAGGGCGTCGGAGCCGGTCGTTGCGAGTTGGTGCCCTGGTTGCACGCCTCGATCTGGGTGGACACCGACGAGGACCTGGCGATGCGCCGCACTGTCGAACTCGACCGCGACCCACAGGGATTCGTCGCGGACTGGATGCGGGCCGAACGAGATCACCTGGATAGGGATCAGCCTTGGCAACGGGCTATTGCGTTCGTATGGGGAGCCGGACGCCCGTCGCCGCCCGCAGCGGTATACGCCCGGTTTGGCTGATGCCCGCCGACTGTCGCCCCACTGACGTGGCGGTCTATGCACCCGCACGCCCCTACACGCCGCGGGAAGTCGGCGCGCCGGAAGGGTTCACGCGGTGTCACTTCCGCCGAATGTTCGAGGCCGATAGCGTAATTCGGATCCAGCAGCGCGCGTCGAGGAATTCTCGCCCACGTGTGCATCCACCGCACGTGCCCCTACGAAAGAGGTCAGTGTGAAAGCCGTCGTCTTCACCTCCCCGTCGCACGTCGAGCTCACCCAGCGGGCAGAACCTCGGCCGGGTGGCCCGAACGAATCGCTGATCGCGGTCATCGCCTGTGGTCTGTGTGGCTCCGACGCGCGCACCATGACTGACCCACCGCGAATGCCATGTACGCCCGACACGGTGCTCGGCCACGAGATCGTCGGACGCATCGTCGAACCGGGAGACAGCGGCCGTTTCACCGCCGGCGACGTCGTCGTGGTGGTTCCCAACTATCCCTGCCGTACATGTCAGTCATGCCGGCGAGGCCTGATCAACCTGTGTGACCGCTTCGACCACATCGGTGCGGTCAGCGACGGAGGATTGACTGAAAAGATTTGGGTTCCTGAGGAATTCGTGCATCCCGTGCCTAACGGTCTGCAACCGCACGTTGCCGTTCTCGCTGAACCGCTCGCCTGCATTCTCAACGGCACCACGCGTGCTCGCTGGTCGCCCGGCGAGCCGGCCGTCGTGCTGGGCGCCGGGCCGATCGGGCTGCTGTTCACCGTTATGGCGAAGTTGGCAGGCGTACACCCGCTCGTCGTGACGGAACCGGATCCCGCGCGTGCCGGTCTGGCTCGCGAGCTCGGTGCCGACCACGTGGTCGATCCCCGCGGCGGCGACGCTTCATTGCAGATCGCCGCCGTAGTGGGAGAGCGCGGCGCCACCACCGTGATCGACGCCGTCGGCACGTTGCTGCCGACGGCACTACAGGTCGTCGCCAAGGGCGGTGAAATTCTCGTTTTCGGTGTCGATCGCGTCGGCGAAGTCACGATTGCGCCGTCGACAATCGTCGATAAGGAGATCTCGATCCACGGCGTGTACATCGCCAAAGGGACGTTTCCGTTGGCGCTGAAACTCCTTGAGTGTCATCAGGATCTGTTCGCCAAGATCGTCACCGACGTCTACCCGCTCGACGAGTGGGAGGAGGCCAAGGTGGCCCTGTGCGGTCAGAAGGCCGCAGGCAAGATCCTGGTCCTCGTCGACGACCCGCGGTAGCAGCGCACGTGCTGTTGAGCCGAGGTGCTCTGCACGTCAGGATCCGTTGTGCGGGTGGATTTTACCGGCCGGCTCCGGTTGGTGACGAGCCGGTGCGTTGCGGAACAGCGGGCGGCGCGGTCGACGGCTGCCGGATCGCCCGTGACATCGTCAGGCAGATGCCCAAGGCGATGAGTGGAATCCCCATGGCGGCACTGAGCGGGACGACGCGCGTAGCCCATCCGATCACCGACGGCCCCGCCAGCATGGCGACGTAGGCCATACCGACGACGCGGGATAGATCCGTCGCTGTAGACCCGGGCAGGCTTCCTGTAGCGGAGAAGACGAGCGGGACGCAGCCGGCCAGGCCGAGCCCGTACACCGCCCATCCGACGTACGTAAGTGGCAGATAGGGCGAGACGAGCACCACGGTTATTCCGGCGATCGCCAGGACTGTGCCCGCGCGTAGCAGCCGGAAGGCACCGAGAGCGTCGGTGAGCCGATCGGCGGTGAACCGGCCGATCGTCATGGTGGTGACGAACACGGCGAAGGTGACGGCCGATGCCGTGCCGTCGGCGCCGAGGTGCTGCCGGGCGTGAAGTCCGCTCCAGTCAGTGGCGGCACCCTCGCACACGAAGTACAGGAACGCCAGAGTCCCCAGAGTCAGAACCCGCCGCAGCTTGTCCGATGCGCGGGTGGGTACGGCGTCGTGGGCGAGCTGGCACGACTCGCGACGGGTGCCCGGTTCGGCATGTGGACCGCGTAGCAACCAGGGCGAAGACACCAGAATCAGCGTCGCACACCCCAGGGTCGCGACCAGCGCCGACGTGATCGGACCGGCACCGAGGGCGATCAAAGCGGTTCCGGAGGCTGCGCCCGCGATGTTGCCGATCGAGAACGCACCGTGGAAGGAGGACATGACTGCGCGGCCGTACCGGCGTTCGACGTACACAGCGTGCGCGTTCATGGCGATGTCGAGCAGGCCGCCGGTCGCGCCGAAGATGAACAGACCGGTGCCGAGGACGACGGGATTGGTGGCGGTCAAAGGCACGGCCAGGGCGGCCGACGCAGTGAGTCCGCCTACGACCCCGAGCAGCGGCGCGCCGATCCGGCCGATCAGTGGCCCGGCGAGTTGCATGCCGGCCAGCGCGCCGGCGCCGAGCAGCAGGAGCATCGTGCCCAGCATCGCCGTCGAGACTCCGGTTCGGTCTTGGACGGCGGGGATGTGCACAGCCCAGCTGGACACGGCGAGGCCGTAGGTGACAAATAGCGCCGACACCGCGATCCGGGCACGGGGTAGTGCGGTCCGCGGTTCCAGTCGGCCGGTCATTATGTTCCTTCGTTCGCGGCCGGCGAAGGCACGGCCTCTCTAATCAAGTGTGTGGGCCTACAACGTCGACGGACCCACGCTGCGATTGCGGCGCGGGAATGCACGTCGAGGCGAACGGCTCGGGTAGAACGCCGCGAAAGAACCGCGGCGTTCTACCCGAGTGTGGTGCTCCAGCAGTCGATTACCGACTGCGTTGGGCGCGCAGCATGTTGGCGATTTCGATTGCATCGCCTTCAGGGGCGTCCGATTTGCGTTCGGGCTTGGCGATGAGGAGGTAGGCCAGTCCGGTGATGACGACGACGAGCAAACCGATCAACGCGATCCACCGATCGAAGAAGTCCGCCTGTGTGTTGTCGGGACGGGCGAGGATCACCATGGCGAAGATCCCGTAGGCGAGGGCCAGGATGTTGACCGGCAGACCGAACCTGCCGAGGTTCCAGGATCCGGCGGGCCGCCAGCCCTTCATCCGGGCGCGTAGGGCAGCGAAGACGACCATCATGAAGGCGACGTAGATCGCGAGCGTCTGGAAGCCCGCCAGCCGGAACAATGAGTCGGGGGAGAAGTACACGAACACCACGACGAGGGCGGGCAGCACGTTGGTGATCAGCAACGCGCTGACCGGCGTGTGGTGCCTGCCCGCGGTCTTCGAGATGACGTGGCTGCCGGGGAACATGCCGTCACGGGCCATCGAGAACACGAAGCGGCTCACGGCAGTCTGTTGTCCCATGACGCCGGCGATGAACGAGATCACCGCGATGAGCAGGAAGATCTTCGATCCCACGGTGCCGAGGGTCGCCTGCAACATGGTCGGAATCGGGTTGGTCTCCTGGCCGGAGAGCACCTCATCCAGATTGGGCGTGGCCAGTGCGAATCCCGCGAAGGCGACCATCGCGGCGCCGCCGCCGACGGTCACGGTCAGAATCATCGCGCGGGGGATGGCACGAGCGGGGTTGGGCGTCTCCTCGGCCAGTTCGCCGCAGGACTCGATCGCGCCGAAGAGGTACAAACCCACCAGCGAGGCGCCGAGCATGGCGTAGAGCAGGCCGTGTTCGGAAGCCTTGCCGAGTGTGGAGAAGAAGATGTCGAACGAGTTCTTGCGCTCGAAGATGAGCAGGTAGGTGCCGACGCCGACCACGCCGGTCAGTTCGGCAACGAGGCCGATCTTCGTGATGAAACCGAGCGCCTTCGTCCCGCGCAGGTTCAGGATCAGACAGAACACCAGCACGCCCAGAGTGATGACGAGCCGCTGCAGCGGCGAGGCCGTGACCGACGGCTGCTCGGGTGTGCCGAGGAACAGGCTCGCGATGAAGTTCGAGCTGAACAGGGCGGTGGTCGTGATCCCCATGGTGATGCTGCCGACGTAGACCCACGACATCTGCCAGGCGTACTTACCGCTCCAGAGCCGGCGGGCCCACTGGTAGATACCACCGGCGATGGGATACTGCGACACGATCTCGCCGAACACCAGCGCGATGAGGAGCATGCCGACGCCGACGATCGGAATCCACCAGATCGCGGCACCACCGGCTGCGGCGATGCCCATCGCGAAGATGGACACGACGCCCACCATGGGGGACAGATAGAGGAATCCGAGCGCGAAGTTCGAGAACCAACTCAGACTGCGTTCGAGTTGTGGCTTGTACCCAACCGCGATGAGGTGCGCTTCGTCGCTGTTGTGGGCGGCACCGGCGGCGCTGGGGGCGTCGTGTGGTCGGTGTTCCGCGCTCGGTGCGGATTCGTCGATAGTGGACATGGCCATCTCTCGTTCGGTGATCGTGGTGCACGTCGTCGACCGCCATACCGGGCTGGCGTCCTACATTCGTCGGAAGCCGTCGGACTAACGGTCAACGTGGTGTGACCTCAGTCTCTCTGCGGACACGACCCTCTGGAAAGACACGTGGTGGGTGTTAAATTTCGGCCGAACGTACACGTTTTGGGCATTTCGCGCCTCAGTCGACATCTCGCTGCACAACGTGATGAATACGGTGTTTCCCCTCTTCGACTGTCTGGAGTTCGAGCGCCTCGACGACGGTGGGCATGGGCATACGGCGAACCCGCCATGACTGGTCGACCGGCTCCGCCTCGGATGGGCGGACGTCCGCGTGGCTTGCCCGGTTGAACACGAGAGTGCGTGCATGCAATGGCATTCCCAGCCGGCACGCGGATCATGGAGAACGTGATGCGAATCTGGTTGCTGTGCGCCCCGCTGCTGCTGGGCGCGGCCGCGGTTGTGACGGCGCCGATGGCGTCAGCAGGCGCCGATGATGTCATCAGCGATCTGGAGGCGCAGGGCTACACCGTGCAGATCAACTGGACCAACGGATTCGACACCAAGCCGCTGTCGGAGTGCTGGGTCACCGGCGTGAACAACCCCGGCAACCAGAAGCCCGGTCCGGGCACGTTCGTCACGGTGTACGTCGACGTTGCGTGCCCCAATCACGATTACTGAGAGGCTACGGGCTGACGGGCACCGTGGTGACCGGCGATTCGCCGGAATGTCCACCGCTGCTGGAACTTCCGCCACCGGAGGACCCGCCGGACGACCCTGACGAGCCACTGCCGGACGACCCCGATGAACCGCCGCCGTACGCCGGCTCCTGCTGATAGACCGTGGTCTGCGGGGCCTCATGTGTCGGTGCGGCCGTCTGAGCCGGCGGCGTGTAGGCAGGCGCGGTGTAGGTCGGCTCTTCTTTGGGGGTCACCGGCGCTACGGAGGTCGTCGTCACGGTGTGTGTCGGCGTCGACGGCTCCGTCGGTGTTGAGGTCGACGGCACTGTTGTGGTCGTCGTCGGCACAGTCGTGGTGGTCGTTGGCGGCGTCGTGGTCGTGGTTGGCGGGGTCGTGGTCGTGGTGGTCGTTGGCGGCGTCGTGGTGGTGCTCGTGGGCGGAGTCGTCGGCGTGGTGGGGAACGTCCACGGCGGTGTCCACGGCGGCACGAGTGGCGGGACCGGAATGGGGACCGGGATCGGCGCCGGAATCGGCACCGGGACCGGCGCGGGCGGAACCTCGATGGGCGGGGGAGCCGGTGCGGGCTGTGGTGCCACGGGCACGGGGTTCACCGGCGCTTGAACCGGCTGATCGTTGCTACGCACGTTCGGCACGACGGGGGCCGCAGGCGGCGGCGTCAGCACCGACACCGGCAGTGCCACCGGGTCCGCCTGGTGGGGAACCGGCGGAAGGTAGCGGCCCGGCACCGTGTTCGCCTGCGTGGGCGGCACCGGCTGGGCGGCGACGTCGGCGGTGGGCCGGACGTTGATCGCGACGGTGACGGCCAGCGTGGCGAAGCTCACCACCACGAACATGACGGCACTGCCCATGAGCAGCATCCGCGGCGCCGGTGGTGCGATGGCGGTCGTGTACTCCGCCTCGTCCTCCTGCTCGGGGACGAACTCGCCCAGCGGTTCCATCGGCATCTCGTCGGCCCACGGCTCCTCGCCGCCCTCCTGCGAGTAGGCCAGATCCGGACCGACGGCGCCTTCGGTTTGTGCGCTTGCCGGCGCCATCTGCGTGGCGTCGCCCGCGGTGGGCGCCATCTGAGTCGCATCGCCAAGAGGGGCCATCTGCGTGGCATCGGCTGCGGCAGGCGCCATCTGTGTCGCGTCGAGCGCGGGCGCCATCTGTGTCGACGCCCCGGCCGGTGCGAAGCCCGAGCCATCGGCGGTCTGGGCTGCGCCGCGCGCAATCGCGTAACCGGCATCCGGCGCCACCTCGACGGGCGCTGTCGAACGCAGTTCTGCGGCAACGGAATCCAGGTCCAGGCGTTGGCCGACGAGCATCACCCGCATCGGGGCCGCGGCCGCGGGCACATGTTGCAGGACCGCCGCGCACGCAACGGCCGCACCGGCGGCTCCGAGCGGTACCGATGCCAGCGTGGACGTCGACTGCTCGTCTTCGCCGACCACGGTCAACGACACGGTGTCGTCGTCGGCCAGCAGCAGTGCGGCGTCCGCGCCGGCGCTGCGGGCCAATGCCGCTGCGGCCTCGGCCTCGGCCACCGCCTCGACGTTCTGCACCCCGGCGCTCGCCACTCGCTGACGCAGGGTGTCAGCAGCCGACGGGTCGGGCAGGCACAACCGCGTCGCGGCGACCCGGTTGCCCGATTCGGTCACCTCGCGGTAGGTGCCGATGATGGTGTCGGCCAGTTCCGTCATCGCATCGTCGGACAGGTCCAGCGCGTACTGGTCCAACAATTGGCCGCCACTGGCGGGCGAACCGACCATCGCCAGGCGGGCGACCCGCCCGGCGACTGCCACCCCGAGGACTACGTCCACCGGTTACCACTCCTCATCTCACGCATATGTTGGGCGTACGACGCTTCTTGCCCCGTGCTGCGCTTTTCGACTCCTCAAAGCTACCGCACAGCCTCGGTGAGCCCGGCCGGATGAAATCGATCACGGTCGGCACTGCTTGTGCGCCAGAGCAAAAGTGAGCACGCTGGTTGAATCGTCTTGCGACGTCACTCATAGAAGGGAATCGGTACGTGAGCGACCAGCGTTACGACGCGTCCGCCACCGTCCAGTTGGCGACCACGGCTGCCCCTGTCGTGGCGCGGTCCCCACGTGTCGGCTATGTCCCCAGCCGGGCGAACAGGGTGCGGGACGGGGTGGCCGTCGCGCTCCTCGTCCTCGCTTTGTTGCTCCCGTGGAACCTCGAATTCGGCGTTGGCGTACCGGACAGCGACGCGACGACGTTCGTCGTGCTGGCCGTCGTGACGCTGTTGGCGGTCGCGGCCGCAATCGCCCCGCACGTCGGGCCGTTCCGGCTCAACTCGGCGCAACCGGATGTCCGGCGCACCGGCGGGGTCCGGCTGCTGCTGAGCGTCGCCTACCTCGTCGTGGTCATCGGGTTCGTGGTCTTCCATCTGGTGCAGACGGTCCACAGCGGCGGTACCGGTGCCGTGCCGCCGGGAGTCGGCCCCGGCATGCTGCTCGGCGTCGCGGGCGCGCTGCTGGCAGCACAGCCGCCCATCACGTCGATCACCATCGAGCACAACAAGTTTCGCCGCTGGTATGCGGTCGCGCGGATCATCGGTTTCATCTCTATCGCGTTGGCGACGCTGTCGGTCGCGTTCAACCTGTATTGGCGGCTGCGGTATTTGTTCGTCACCGATGTGGCCTTCGGCGGCCATGATGTCGCCGTCATCGTCACGACACTGCTCTACGGCGCGGAAGCGATGATCGCGTTGGTCATCGCCTCGCGCTGGCTGACCGAGCGGACCGCCGCGGCCCGGCTGGCCACCACCGCCATCGGTGTCTCGGGTGCCGTTGCGGCGACGCTGGTGTGGCTGCTCGGGGTCGGCCGAGACATCGACGCCTTTCACGGCATCGCGGAGAACACCTCGACCGCCGCGGTGGGGTACGAGGGCTACCTGGCCTGGGCGGCCGCCGCTGCGATCGTCGCACCGACGACGCTGTACGCCGTCCTGCTGATCAAGCCGCCGACCATCGGCGCCTACCGCGGGGCTGCGCAGAAGTGCCTGACGCTCATCGCGTTCTGGTCGTTCGCGGCCGCGGCGCTGCGCGTCGTCGACTATGTGATCGCGCTGTCCTTGGACCTTCCGCGTGCGCTGTACGACAGCGTGGCGATGACGGTGTTCAGCCTCGTGACCGGGTTCATCGCGCGGTGGCTGCACCGGCAACTGGACCGGGGAGTGATCTCGGCGACGGTGACCGCCGCGTTCAGCGCGGTGTTGTTCGTCTTCACCGTCGCTGACGTGGCGATCGGCGTCGCCCTGGCACCCCGGTATGCCGAAGCGGCGCCCGCGGCGATCTACGGCAACAACCTGGCCCAGCAGATCACCAGCACCTTCGACGTCGCGGTGTGCGTGCTGAGCGTCACGGTGCTGGCCGTGATGCTGTTCACCGGCCCGTTGGCCGGTTACCTGGTCCGTCGCGACGCGCGGACCGCCAAGCCCGCAAAATCCACGCCACCGCCCGCGGCCGCCGACGTCTCCGCGCCTCCGACGGTCGCGCGTCAGCCGCAAGCCACGGCCATGCCGAGAATCGCACGTTTGAAGGACGATTCGACGACGGTGCTGCCCGTGGCGCCGACCACCGAGTTCCAAGCAGCCACGACGACCCTGCGCATCCAGCGTCGGCCCAGTTCGGGATGGCCGCCGCCGTCAGACGGCGGCTCGTCGCGCCCCGGCTAGTCGCACCGGGGCCAACCAGACGCCGCCAGCCGGTCGCGGACCCGGTCGACGTCGAGCGGGCCGGGCAGCTCGTCGGTGATCTGCATGATCAGCGCCCCGATGTCAGCCTCGTCGAAATCGCCGAGGCCCATCAGCTCTCCGGCGATGGTTCGGACCTCGTCATCGGTCAAGCGGCGCCGCAGCAGCGCGAGCAGCGGAACTCGGTCCGGGCCGGGAACACCCTCCGGGTAGCCGGCGGTGATCCAAGCCACGATCCTGGCGAGAAACGTGTTCAGCGCTGGGCCAACTACTTGTGCGACCCGTTGCCGAACAGGTAGACGCCGGTGCGGTGGCCGATGAAGTTGTTGGCGATGAACAGCACGCCGGTGATGACGACGACCACTACCAGAGCGAAGATCGCCCAGCTGAGGCCGAGCATGAGCCGGGCGCGACCGGAGTTCGACCGGCCGTCGGCCGTGGCGGTGATGTTGAGCCGCAGTCCGAGGGCGAACAGCGTCGGCACGGCAGCACCCAAAACCAAGCCGAACAGCAGGATCTTGCCGACGGCCACGAGATTGATCCAGTGGTTCATGTGATGTCCCTACTTAGCCTCGACCGTGCCGGTCAGGCTGCCTTCCCAGGCGTCGTTGACGTTGTTGTGGTCGATCGGTGGCTTGCGTGACTTGATCCAGATGGGCACCGCCGACCCGACGAGCACCAGGAATCCGATGAGCGGGCCCAAGAATCCGCCGATCCCGTGCACCAGGTAGTAGGTCAGCGCGCCGACCAGGCCCGCGGCAGGCAGCGTGATCAACCAGGCCGTGGCCATCTTGCCGGCGACGCTCCACCGCACCTCGGTGCGCCTGCCCACGCCGCTACCGAGGATCGACCCGGTGGCCACATGCGTGGTCGACAGCGAGTATCCGAAATGGCTCGACAGGAGAATCGTTGCCGCCGAGGCGCATTCGGCGGCCATGCCCTGCGGGGCCGCGGTGTCGACGAGGCCCTTGCCCAAGGTGCGGATGACGCGCCAACCGCCGGACAGGGTGCCCAGCGCGATCGCGATCGCGCATGCGACGACGACCCAGAACGGCGGCATCGTCGCGGACTCGGCGACGCTGCCGTAGGAGATGAGGGCCAGGAAGATGATGCCCATCGTCTTCTGGGCGTCGTTGGTGCCGTGTGCCAGTGAGATCAGCGACGCCGATCCGATCTGGCCGTACCGGAACCCGGCGGCGGTGCGGTCCTCGGGCAGTCCGCGGATCAGGCGGTAGACCAGCCAGCTGGCGATACCCGCCACGACGCCGGCGATCAGCGGGGACAACACGGCGGGCACGATGACCGTCGAGACGAGTCCGTGCCAGATGACGCCGTGTCCGCCGACCGCCGCGATCATGGCGCCGACGATGCCGCCGATGAGGGCGTGCGACGAGCTCGACGGGATACCCAACAGCCAGGTGAACAGGTTCCAGACGATCCCGCCGACCAGGCCGGCGAACACCAGCTCCAGGCTGACGAGATTGGCATCGACCAGGCCTTTCGCGATGGTCGCCGCCACCGCGGTGGAAAGGAACGCCCCGACGAGGTTGAGTACTGCCGAGAGGCCGACAGCGGTCCGTGGCTTCAGTGCCCCGCTCGCGATCGACGTCGCCATCGCATTGCCGGTGTCATGAAATCCGTTGGTGAAATCGAATATCAGTGCCGTGATCACGACGATGCAGAGCAGGAGGAACTGTAAAGACACGGTAAACAATTGTGGAACAGCAATGGTGTGAAAACCTAATTAGCTGGCCGAGGGCTGCATCACTATCGCCCGGGCGGGGGCCTGATAGCCCATTCGTCAGGACTTGCGACCAGCCACCAGATAGACGACGGGAACTACGCCCGACGTGCTGAGCAGCCCGAGCGCACCACCCCAGGCCCACTTGGGACCGTTGACGTGGTCGGCGTCACGGCTTGCCAGATCACGCAGGGCCCAGGCCCGCAGGCCGGCGTCGACCGCGGCTAACCCGATGATGGCCACCTTGGCGGTCGGGGACAGGTCGTTCCAGCGCTTCTTGGTCACTGCAGACATCCTTTCGGCGGGACGCGCGATCACCATCCACCGTACGGCTACACCGAGACCGGCTGGCGCTGATCACGATTGGCCGTAGTGCTGCGCACCTCGCCGGCCAGAAATGCCAGCGCCACCGCCGCGAGCGTGGCACCGATCCACGCGACGGCGGGGTAGCCGAGGCCCGCGCTGATTGCGATGCCGCCCAGCCATGGCCCGGCGCTGATGCCGACGTTGAACGCCGAGACATTGCCCGCCATCGACAGTGTCGGGGCTGCCGGCGCGAGCCCGACCACCCGCGAGTTGAGCACCGGATTGGTCCCGAAACCAGCGATGCCGAGCAGGAACACGCCGACGACAACCGGGACGACGTGAGATGCCGTCACCGCGATGAAGACCGACGCGACGAGAAGTCCGGTGAACCCTGCGGCGAGAACACCCAGCGGTCGACGATCGGCGATCCTGCCGCCGAAGACAATCCCGACCACCGACCCGACGCCGTAGGTCAGCAGCACGAACGGCACCCACTGTGGCTGCAGTCCGGTGGTGCTCGTCAGCATTGCGGCGAGATAGGAGAAGGTCCCCAGCAGCGCAGCGGTCGACACCGCCGTCATGCTGTAGGACAGCCACAGTCTCGGTGTCGCGAGCCCACGGATCTCCGCTGATGCGCGTGCGGGCGTCTCAGGTCGCCTGTCGCGTACACCGAACAGGATCGCCCCACCGGCCACGACACTCAATCCGGTGATGGCCCAGAAGGTCCCGCGCCAGCCCAGGTGCTCGCCGATCCAGGTGCCTGCCGGCAGTCCGATCACCATGGCCACCGTCAGCCCGCCGGCGACGATGCTCATCGCCCGACCGCGCAGTTCCGGGGCGACCACGGCCATGGCGGCGCTGCTGCCGACGGCCCAGAACCCGGCGTAGACGAACGCTGCCACAAAGCGGGTGGTGAACAGGATGGCGTAGTCACTCGTCAGGGCACCGACGACATGGGCCGTGATGAACACGGCGAGGAAGGCCAGCATCGTCAGTCTGCGCGGCAGCCGCAACGTCGCGATGGCGAGCACCGGCGCGCCGACGAGCATCCCCAGCGCGAATCCCGAGATCAGCAGGCCTGCTTGCGGAATGCTCACCGACAGGTCTGCTGCGAGCCCCGGTATCAGGCCGGCCAGGACGAGTTCGCTTGTGCCCTGGGCGAATATGGCGAATCCGATCAACCAGACCGCGGCCGGCATCAGAGCATCGACCCGCCGGTCGCATCGATCCACTGGCCGGTGACCCACCGTGCGTCCTCGGATGCGAGGAAGGCCACGATGTCGGCGATGTCTTCCGGCTGAGCGACCCGGTTGAACGGTGACTGTGCCGCTACGGCGGCGCGGCCCTCGGGGGTGGCCAATCGCGCGGCGTTCATGTCGGTGTCGACGCTGCCCGGCCCCACGGCATTGACCGTGATGCCCCGGGGCGCAAGATCTTTGGCCAATGTGGCGGTGAAGGCGTCGATCGCGGCTTTCGACATTGCGTACGTCAGCAGTTCGGGGATCCGCATTCCGTGGGTGAACCGCGTGGAGAGATTGACGATTCGTCCGCCGTCGCGCAGTCGACTCAGGCCTTGCTGCGTGACGAATACCGGCGCTGTGGTGTTGACGGCGAACACATTCTCGTATGCCTCGCGGGTGAGGTCGGTGAAAGAGGTGCGGCTGCCGAGGATTCCTGCATTGTTGACCAAGATGTCGACGCCCTCGTCGTGCTCGTCGAATGCCGTCCACAAGCGCTCCGCATCGCCGGGTTCGCCGAGTTTCGCCCCGAACGAGAACGCCGACCCGCCGGCCTCGCGGATCTGGTGGACGGTCTGCTCGGCGGCCTCGGCGCGAGTGCCGAAATGCACGCCGACCCGGGCCCCGTCGGCCGCAAGACGCTGAGCGATCGCGCGTCCGATCCCGCGGCCACCTCCGGTCACGACTGCCGTCTTTCCTGTCAGCGTTGACATGCTCAACCTTTCTTTAGTGGGCGTTACATAATTCGACGGTAGCACATTATGGAACGAGCGCTATAAAATGAGTGGATGGCGACAACGCGCGGTCGTCCGCGGTCATTCGATCGGGACATGCTGCTGGACAAAGCGATCCGGATGTTCTGGACCAACGGTTACGAGGCCACGTCGGTCCGTGATCTGACCTGTGAGCTGGGCATCGCTGCACCCAGCCTCTACAACACGTTCGGCGGCAAGCAGCAGCTGTTCGCTGAGGCGGTGGAGGTATATGACCGGGTGTACGGCGGATTCATCGACGCCGCCCTCGCTGAAGAGCCGACCGCGCAGCTGGCCGCGGCCCGCATCTTCACCGAGGCGCCGGCACGGTACACCCGCCGCGGCCTTCCGGCGGGTTGCCTGGTCGTCAGCGGCGACGCAGGCACTCCCGATCCCGTCGTGCAGCGAGCCATGCGCAAAATCCGGGAACGCAAGGTCGCACAGTTCGCCGACAAGGTCCGCGCCGACATCGATGCCGGCCGCATTGCCGCCGACGCGAATCCCGAAGCCCTCGGCCGGTTCGTGATGGCGGTGCTGAGCGGCATCGCCCAACAGGCCCGGGACGGCATATCCCGGACGAAGCTCGATCAGCTCGCCGCGGTCGCCGTCGACCTCGCCATCACGTCGCTGGGGCGCGCGCGGTGATCCAGTAGGCGCTTGCCAGGATGAGGACGCACCCGATCGCCTGCCATGCCGAAGGCACCTGGCCCAGGACTACGGCGGCCAGCAGAAGTGCGCCGACCGGTGTCAGCAGCAGCAGAGCAGAACTGACTTCGACCCGTAGCAAGGGACTGCTCAGCGCGACGAGCAGCCAGCCCAGTACCTGGCCGCAGATCGCCGTGAGCGCGAGCCAGCCCGCCGGCCCCCAGCCCGGTATCAGGGTGACGCCACCCCAGAGGGCACCACCGATCAGGGCGGCGGCCGCCGCGGATCCCATGATCGTCACGTACGACTGGACCGGCGGTTGGTGCGGCCCGCCGCGGCGGAGCAGGAACAGGAACGCCGAGTAGCACAGCGCCGCCAGCGCGGAATGGATCGTCCCGGCGATGGGCGCCGTCCCCGCCACGCCGGATTCGAAGACGCCGCCGGTGAGCACCGTGCCCAGCACGACGACCGGCAACAGCGCAACGAACCGGGCGCTCAGCGGCTCCCGGTCGATCAACCGCGCGAGCAGCGGCACCATCACCACCTGGGTGTTGACCAGCACGGCGGACAACCCCACGCCGACCTCGTAGATCGCCTGGGTCCAGAACAGTGCATCCGCTGCGAACAGCACTCCCGCGGCGGCCGCCCAGCCATATTGGCGAGCGGTAGGCGCTCCGCGGTGGCGTCGTTCGGCGACCGCGAGCGGCACCAGCAGCGGCAGCGCGAACACACATCGGAAGAACGACGCAGTACCGGGCGAGGTGGCCGACAGTGCCACGAACAGGCCCGACGTCGACACTGCGAATGCACCAACGGCCGCGACCGGCACGGGCCGCTCCGCAATCGCATTCAGTCCTCGGACGACGTTGAGCATCACTGCCCGATGGTAGAAACGCGCAGGTGCTCTGCGCATCGCAATTACGCTGACCTCCCACAATGCCGCGAACCCGGCGCACGGAGTCTGTTGGTGCACAACGCAATGCGAGAGTCCGAATAATCAGTAGCGAACCCCTGTGCGCCCGCGTAGCGTTCTGCGGGCCCGGTGATGTGAGCCGGACGTTGATCGGTTACCACTACGGATGGAGAGGTCGCGGGTTCGAATCCCGTCCGTCCCTTGGGGGCGGTAGCTCAGTCTGGCAGAGCTCTTGATATCGGTTGACCCCTCACACGCTCACATCCCCTGGCGCACAAGTTCATTGCCGCGGGCCGGAAGTCGGTCGGTTATCTGGCGATTTGGGTTCGATTCCTGACGGAGCAGCTTCGGCTGTTGCGTATCCGGTCGGCGCCTCACACGCTCGCGGCACCATGTCCGGCACACAACACGGAAAGGAGTAGCCCCATGGACATTCTCAAGACGATCAACCTGCGCTGGACGCGACAGTCGCGCGCAGCGAAGGCCGAGCAGTTGCTCAATACCGCTGGCGGCTACGCCTTTCCGGTTGACGACTGGGCGCGGGTGCACCGATTCCTGACTCTGGGCACCGACGGTGGCACGTACTACACCCGTAGCGGCGATCTCACGCGTGACAACGCAGAGGTGGTGCTGCGGGCCGCCGCAACCGATCCGGTCGAGCTGGTGAACCGCATCGTGGCGGTCTCGGAGGCGGGGCGTGCACCCAAGGCCAACCCGGCGCTGTTCGCGCTGGCCATCGCCGCGTCGGCTGAGGACCTCGACGGTCGGCGCGCCGCGCTCGCGGCACTGCCGCGAGTGGCGCGCACCGCAACTCAGCTGTTTCTGTTCGCCAGTTACGTCGAGCAGTTCCGTGGTTGGGGTCCGACGCTGCGTCGCGCGATCGCCCAGTGGTACACCGAGCGGCCCGTCGATCAGCTGGCCTACCAGCTGGTGAAGTACCGCAGGCGCGGCGGGTGGAGCCACCGCGATCTGCTGCGGCTGGCCAGCCCGTCGGGCACCACTGACCCGGCTCGCCGCATGGCGTTCAACTGGGCCGTCGGCAAGGGTCTCGGTGACTATCCCGAAGCCGTCGTACCGCTGAGCGACACGCAGCTCAAGGCCGGGCAGCGCAACGCTGTCCGCCCGGCGCTGCGTGCCGACGTCGTACCCGAGGAGCTGGCGATCATCGCCGACTTCGAGGACGCGCAGGCCGCGACGACTCCGGGCCGGTGGCTCGAGATCATCGAGCGGGGCAACGGACTGTCGTGGGAGATGCTGCCCGACACGGCACTGGCGGAGCCGGCGGTGTGGGAGGCGCTCATCGCCCGCGGGATGCCGCAGACGGCGCTGATGCGTCAGCTCCCGCGGCTGACCCGGCTGGGGCTGCTGGCCGGCACGGTCGGTGAGACGGTGGCGACGCAGCTCGCCGACCCGGTTCGGCTGGCGCGGGCCCGGGTGCACCCGGTGAATGTCCTTGTGGCACAGCGTACCTACGCGTCAGGCCGCGGGGATCGCGGGCAGAGCACCTGGACGCCGGTCGGACGCATCAGCGATGCGCTCGACGCGGCGTTCTACGCGGCCTACGGGGCGGTGCAGCCGGCGAACAAGCGGACGCTGCTCGCACTGGACATCTCGGGCTCGATGGTGATGCCGGTGTCGGGTCTGCCGGTGACGTGCCGCGAGGCGTCGTCCGCACTGGCGATGGTCGCCGCGGCCACCGAGCCGCAGCACCGGATCATCGGGTTCACCGCGGGCAGTCGCGGATACCCGGACACCGCGGTCACCGAGCTGGACATCGGTCCGCGTCGTCGCCTCGACGACGTGTGCCGGTACACCGCGGGGCTGCCGATGGGTGCCACGGACTGCGCACTGCCGATGGTCTGGGCACTCAAGCATCGGGTGGAGGTGGACACGTTCCACATCTACACCGACAACGAAACCTGGTACGGGAACATCCATCCGCACCAGGCGCTCGAGCAGTACCGGCACCGGATGGGCATCGACGCGCGCCTGGTGGTCGTCGCCATGACGGCCACCCGCAACTCGATCGCCGATCCGAGCGACCCGCGTCAGCTCGACATCTCCGGGTTCGACTCGGCGGTGCCGACGCTGCTGGCGGATTTCTCCCGCGGCGACGTGTAGCGGAATGCAGTCGGGGGTGACGGTTTTCGACCGTCACCCCCGATCTGTCGTGGGTTCAGCGCTTCGGAATCTCCACTCCGAGCAGCTTGAGTGCGTCCTTGATCCGCTTGTCGGCCCCGTCGATGGCAATGCTGAGCTGCTGTAGATCGGCCGGCGTGCTGGTCGGCGTCAACGCCTCACACATGGTGGCCACCTCGCGGTAGCCGTCGATACCGTCGCGCAGCGCGGAGTTGACGTTGGGGTCGGGCCCGGGCAGGACCTTGCGTTCCATCGTGTCGAGGTAGGTGCCCAGGTCTCGGCAGCTCGTCTGCAGGGCCGGATAGTCGTCGCTCGACATCGCGTCGCCCACCGGTCCGAGGGCAGTGCCCAGCTGGACCACCGCGTCGATGACGGCGTTGCGCCATTCGTTGTCGACGGGCCCCATCGTGGGCGTTCCTGCCGTCACCGTCGTGCACCCGGTCAGCAGGGCCAGCGCGGCCAAGACCGCGCAGAGAAGCCTCATACCTGCTCACTTTAGGGCCGCACCGCGACGGACCACCACGTCGTCATCCGTTCGACGGACAATTTGGCCGCGCGCACGACGTGCCCGGCGTGCAACGCTGAACGTGGCAGGGCCCGGCCGCGTTTTCCTGCGGGGTTCGGTGTGTCGGGTCGAGGCCACGGTGAGAGGATGCGTCGAGCAACCCGTCGAATGGGAGAGAGGTCCGCCGGTGTCCGAGTGGGGATGGGCCGTCGAGCTCAACGACGCTAACCCCGACCCGCGGGTTGCCTGCGTCGTGCTGGCCGATGTGTCGGGCTCGATGCAGGGCGAGCCCATCGAGGCACTGGAGCGGGGCTTTGCGGCCTTCACTCATTACCTGCACAACGAGACCCTGGCCAGCAAACGCGTCGAGGTCGCGGTGGTGACGTTCGGGACGGTGGCGACCGTCCTGGTGCCGATGCAGGAGGCGCGGATGTTGCAGCCCGTGCCGTTCACCGCGTCGGGTACGACGAACATGGGCGCCGGGATCAACCTCGCTCTCGACATCATCGAGGACCGCAAGCACGCGTACAAGGTCGCCGGGCTGCAGTACTACCGGCCGTGGATCCTGGTCCTCACCGACGGCAAACCGAACCTCGACGGTTTCGACGCCGCGGTCGCCCGGCTCAACGCCGCCGAATCAGCAAGGGGCGTCACCGTATTCGCGGTGGGTGCCGGCCCACGCGTCGACTACCAACAGCTGAGCCGTCTTTCGGTGCAGCGCAGCCCCGCCCCATTGGAGGGGTTGAAGTACGCGGAGTTGTTCGAATGGTTGTCGGCCTCGTTGAGCAACGTGTCGAATTCCTCGGAGTTCGGCCGCAACGATGATGCGTTGGGCGCCATGAGCGACCGGATTCCGTTGCCCTCGGTCAGTGGGTGGACGAGCGCATGACGGCGGTCCGCTCGAGTGAGCGGATGACCGGGTGTGGGTGGTCGGCGTGCGGTGCCTCGGTCACCGGGGCAATGCACCAGCAGCGTGGTCTAGGGTGCGACGACGCGTACAGTTACGGCGTCGCAGGCGATTTCGTCGTCGCGGCGGTTGCGGACGGGGCCGGCTCGGTGAGTGGCACGTCGGCCTGGGGTGCGTATGTGGCGTGCCAGAGCGTCCTGGGCGACGCCTTGCAGCCGACGTTCATCGAAAGCTACCGCAAGGCGACCGCCGAGCATGCCCAGAAACTTCTCCGGTGGTTGTTCGACGGTGCGCTGCAACGGGTTCAGCGCCACGCGCACGCCACCGGCCTCGACGTGGCCCTGCTGTCGACGACATTGTGTGTGGCGGTGGCCAATTGGGACAAGGCGGTGTTCGGCCAGGTAGGTGACGGTGTGATCGCCGCGGAAAACGACGAGCAGATCGAGTCGCTGCTGATCGAGCGCAAAGACGAATACGCCAACACCACAACGTTCATCCAGTCCGACCATGCGCTCGACGAGTCGTTGCGGACCGCGGTGTGCACCGATGTGACTGCCTTCGCCCTCAGCACCGACGGAATGAGCTACAAGATCACCGACATCGCCACCGGCGACGCCTACCAGCCGTTCTTCCGGGGCTGCTGGCAGCATCTTCGATCGGGCGCAGGCAGCACCAGTTTCGCGGCGATGCTGGCCGGCATCGAGGACGACCAGACCGGCGACGACAAGACGATGGTGCTGGCGGCATTACGCGATGTCGGGGACCGCGCCGGCGTGGTCATCACAGAATCCAGCCCACCGCCGCAGGCCGGCGCGCCGAACCCTGTTGACAGCGAGGGACGGACAGATCCGTTACCGGCCGCCGGGACCGACGCCCCCACCGAGCCCCTGTCGACGAAACCGGCGCAGCGCCACTGGTGGGGAAGGCGGCAGCGTCGATGACGAATCCTGCAGGCGTCCGGCTGGTGACCGGAGAGCCCGTCACGCTGACACCGGTGCTGGCCCGGGCCGGCGAAGGCACCGTGTACGGGGTCGCCGACCGGCCGGATTGGGCCGCCAAGGTTTTCCACCGGGACCTCAAAGGGTTGCCGTCCAAGCTCGACAAGGTGGCGGCGATGGTCCAAGGGGCCCCGCCAGGTGCGGTGCAGCCCAACGGCATTGTCGTGTTGACCTGGCCGGAGCACCTCATCGTCGACGACGGTGGCCCGGTCGGCTTTGTCATGCCGCGGATCGACACCGCCACCTCCGTCGAAATCCACACCATGAGCAACCCGACCAACCGCGAGGACCCGCTGCCGTCGGCTCCGCAGTGGACGAAGAAGGTCTCGTGGGGGCATCTGGTGAACACGGCGGCCAACCTGTGCCTGGCAGTGCAGGTGGTGCACCGCGTTGACGCGGTGATCGGCGATTTCCAGGAACGCAACATCCTGGTCTCCGACACCACCGAAGTCACCTTGGTGGACTGCGATTCCATGCAGTTCATTGACGGGTCAGGACGCCAGTATCTCTGCGGGGTAGGGCGACCCGAGTTCACCGCTCCCGAATTGGCAGGCGTCGACCTACGCGCCTGCCCGCGGGACAAACCGTCGGATCTGTTCGCGCTCGCCATCCACATCCATCAACTGCTGATGGCGGGCAATCACCCGTTCATGCGAGGAAATTGGACCGCCGGCGGCGAGCAACCAGATGCGATGAGCCTGGCCCGGACGGGCAGCTGGGCCGGCGGACCCGGGTCTCCGCTGCGGACCCACCCCTTGGCTCCGCCGGTCACCTTCCTGCCCAACGAGATTCAACGGTTGTTCGTGCGGGCCTTCACCGACGGGGCGCGAAATCCGAACGCCCGGCCCAGCGCCGAGGAATGGCGCGGCGCACTGCTGCGAGTGCGGCGCGAGGTGTGTCCCCGTGGGATGCATCAGGTTCCGGTCGGTCCCGCGGCATGCCCGTGGTGCGCGATCGACGATGAACGCTGGGCACGTCAGCAGAACAAGCAGCGCCCCGGCTCGACCGGTCGGGTGCCGGTGGCGGATAGTCGTCCGACCGCACCGGCGAGATCCGTTCCCCGAAAGTCTGCGGTCACACCGTCCGGCGCAAAAGCCACCTGGGCGCAATTGCCGCAGAGCACCAAGCTCATTCTCGCCGGATTGGCCACCGTGGTCACCATCGTCGTCGTCCTCACGTGCTTCATTGTGTGGGCGATCCTCAGTGGCACTTCGACATTCGGGTTGTAGGTGCGGTGACGAGGTTCAATCCGCCGCCGGGCTGGCCGGTACCACCGGGATGGTCGCCCACGCCGGACTGGCAGCCCGACCCGCAGTGGCCTCCCGCACCGCCGGGATGGCAGTTCTGGGTCGACACCCCGGCGGACGCCGAAAAGCGCACAACCCCGACGTCAATGCCCTCCGGGTCGCATCGGTGGCTGGTGCCGGTCATCGTGTCGCTGGCGCTGTGCGCCACAGTCGCCCTGGTTGTCGTGGTGGTCGCGGTGCTTCCGCATCGACGCGACGCCGGAACCGTCTCACCGCCCACGGGCTCCGCGCAACCGACGTTCATGCCCGACTGGCCGGCTCCGAAGTCCCTGCGCGTCGACTTCCGCACCTGGACCGCGTTCGGCGGGATCGACACTCAATTCGGTGATGACGGCCGTTCGGTCGTTCTCGACACCCACGACACCACCGACACCTGGCGGACCAAGTGGTCGGGCCTGGCGCAACCGGGGCCTGCCCGATGCGATCTGCGAATGACCGGGCGGGTCAGAGACATCTCGCACAGCGACGGTGTGGCAGGCGGATTCGGTATCGGGTTGGCCACGCTGACTCCGGGAGACCCGGCCACAGCCGCCCTCGACGGCACGGCCATCCAATTCGACTTCGGCCAGCAGGGTTTCCGCACCGCCGACTACCCAGGCGACACCGACCACGGGCTGCAACCCGGTCGGCTCGACCATGACTGGCACAACGTCGAGATCGCCATCGATGCCAACGCCCACACGCTGTCCATCGACGGCCTTCAGGTGTCCAGTGTTGCAACCGGAGCGCGATGCGGAAACCCGGTGATCCGGGTGTGGGCCGGAGCTGCCGAGTTCGCCGATTTCTCGTTCGTAGTGGACTGAAGCGGTCGGCCGCTACGCGCGCCAGATGGACGGCGGTGCAGCCGGTTTGGGTGCTGGCGATGGCTGGGGCCGCGGGGCGGGCGGAGCCGGACGGTCCACGGCCACCGGTCGGGGCTGCGGCGCGGGCCGCGGGGGAGCGGGTGGTTTCGGCAGGTCGGCGGGAGGTGCGGGGGCGCTGGGCGCCGCCGCAGGCGCGCCGAGCATCAGCTCCTGGATGAGTTGGCCCGCGGTCACCATGTCCTGGTACTCAGCCTTTTCGACATCCACGTGCAGCACGGAACCACCGTCGTTGATGACGGTCAGACCCAAGCTGCGGGCCATCCAGAGCTGAAAGGCCGCCACCCCCAGCAGCGCCAAGCCGACCAACAGCATCAGGCCACCGATGAGGGACACGGTAAGCGAGGCCAGCCCCGACATCGCCATCATGCCGCCGACCCCACCGAACAGCAGGGCCTTGAACACCCGGCTGCGCGACAGCGTGCGGCCCACCGTCACCTTGCTGAGTTTGCGTATCGGGCAGGATGATTCAGCGTGGCCGACCCGGATGAACGCGAGAATGTACTGCGGATAGCGCATCACGACGCGATCCTGGGTGACCACCACCCCGGTCTTGATGTGACGCAGGATCGGTGAGGCGGTGAAGTCCGCGGCGAACAGCGACTGTTCGCCGGGTAGCAGCGCGATGTCCTGATGCTCGAAGTCCCCGCCGGCCGCGGCGCCGGCCAGGGTCAGGACCGGTACACCGGGCTGCCGGCTCCCGAAATGCTCAGACGCTTGGCGGCGGTAGGAGGCGTGCGGATCGCTCGAACCGCCGGAGACGTAATTGGTCACAGGTGACTCCGTTTTCGTTGGGTGCCCGGGCTCATCCGGGCATCGTCGGGCTGGGGGGAATGTTCATCACGGCGGGATCGGGAAGCGCGACGGTGGCCGTCCCCAGGTTGATGGTGCCGCCGGTCTTTCGCGTCACCTCCTGGCCGGACGTGACATCGATGAGGGTGAAGTCGCCGTCCGAGGCGGGGCCGCCCGCTGCGGCGTAGTTGACCGCCAGCACGGTCTGCGGCGCGAACGCGTCCCACTTGTCGCCGTTGACCCGATAGTCGGTGAGGTTCTTGTTGGCGGGCGGTGTCAGCGGCGCGCCGGACACGCAATGCACCCGCGGCACTCCCAGCGGATCGACCAGCACCCCGGTGCCGGCCTGCAACACTGCCTGGGCGGAATGGGCTGCACCGTCGGCCAATTCATGCGTGGTCACCCAGGTGTCACCCATCAACACCACCGCGGTCAGGGTGTTGAGGTAGTACGGAATCTGCTGCGGACCCAGTCCCAATGCCAGACCCCAGGCCTGCGCTGCTGCGGCGTCGGCGTCCAGGTAGTTCGCCAGCGTCACCACGTCGCACGGCGAGGTCTCACCGGTGGTTCCGTACAGGTCACTCTGCCGCCCGGACACCGGGCGCACACCGCGATCCGCGCGCACCGGCAGCTGTTGCAGCAGCGCGGTCGACTTCTGCTCCGCTTGGTCTGAAATAGCGACCGGGACAACCAGTATCGACCGGGTGAACGGAGCATCCACCGGTGCGTTGCGCTTGATCAGCGTGACGTCACCGGCGGTCGGCTGCGGCGAGTTGCGGTCGGACGCAAACGCCAGAACTGCCACCAGGGTCGCGACCACCACGAGGGCAAGCGCCACGGCAGACACCGCGAGAATCACCGGCGCCCGCGGGCTGATCGGGCTCGGCTGATTCGGATCGACCCAGTGATCGGTCACCAACCGGCCCCTCCCGAACCGGATTTGGCGACGTCAACCTGGTCGACGACAGTGCCGTGAAACTTCGTCAGACCGTCCGCTGCGGTGGCAGCTCGCCCGCCGCCGATCCCACTGCTGCCGGCTTCCTTGTCGAACTCGGACGACAGGGGGCCGTAGGCGCCGCTGTGGATGTCGAGGGGTAGGTGGTTGGACGGACTGTAGTTCTCGGCGGTGCCACGGAACACTTCCGGATCGTTGTCAGATGCGATGGCGGACCAGAAGTACGGTCCGGGGAGTCCGGCCGCGCTGCCCGGCACCCCGTCACCGTTGGCCTGCAGATGTATCGCCGGGACATCGAGATCTTGGCGTACCGGTGACCCGAATGTCACGACCTGCTGCACGTTGAGGCGATGCGATGCGGCGATGTTCTGTGCGTCCACTCCGCCTTGGCTGTACCCGACCAACATGACGTCGGCCCCTTTGGGAATGAGCGCCTCGAGCCGCTTGACTTGGGCCTCGTCGAGTTTTCCGATCGCGGCATCACCGTTGGACAGGACCGTCTGAGTGCTGGAGCCGCCCGTACCGACGATGTACACGATGTAGCGCTTGTGCCCGTGACCGTCGTCAACGGTCACCACGCGGTAACCCGTCGAGTCCGGGCCGTTCGGAACCTTGTGGATCTCATCCCACATCCCGTGCAGCCCGGTGGGTGCGGTGCCATAGTTCTTGGCCGCGGCGTTGTGCTTGGCTCCGGTACCGCCGCCGTCGGCCTTGCTGGCATTGTCCTGCTCATCGGCGTTGCGGCGCAGGATGTTCGCCGCGTTGTGCAGGGCGTCGACGGCGTTGGTCACCGAGCGAGCGGATTGCCCGTGCCACTGGGAGCGGAAGCGGTCGGAATCGGGGCCGCGCCAGAACGACGCGTTGGCGATCACGCTGCTCAAGCTCTTGACCGACCCCTGCAGTTGGTCGGCGGCTTGCGTGAGCTGCTTGGCCGCCAGCCGCAGTTGTTCGGGATCCGCACCGTCAACGGTCATCTGAAGTCCTCATCCTGGCCGTCACCTGGGGTGCACGCGTGTGTACGCCTGCACCCCAGGGTGATTCGATCGTGGGTTACGAGCTCGCCTGCTGCTGCTCGCTGGCATTGCGGTTGGCGTTCTGCGATGCGGTCTGCAGCGCGCTGACCACCTGCCGCAGCTGCGGCACATGCTGGCCCTGCCAGTCCGACTTGAACCGCTCGGCGTCCGGCCCCATCCACTGAACCGAGTTGACCGCGGACGTCAACTGCGAGATGACCGATTCGATGTCGGATGCCTTGGCGTTGAGTTGGGTGGCCAGCTGCTGGACCTGTGCGATGTCCTGCCCGAAAAGTGCCATGATTCCTCCGTTGTGTTGTTTCGATGCACTGTTTGACGTTGGGTGTTTCCGCCTAGATGACAGGTTGTGCGACCTGTAACCACACCCCCTTACCGCGTTCCACGAGCACTCCGCGCCCGGGCGGAAAGTCGGTGCGGCGCACGACGCCGATGGACGTACTCAGCAGGCTTTCGGATTCCACCCCGCCGGGCCACAACAGCAGGCCGCGTCGGGATGCCTTGAACGGTTGCGCCAGCAGCCACGCCTGGCCCCAGCCGGACACCTCGGATTCGCCCACGATGAACGCCGTGTCGCCGAGCCGTTTGATCATCGCCGCCAAGTCGTTCTCGGCTTCTGTGCCACCGAAATTCGCGACACCCTCGATCACCACCATGAGATTCGCCGCGCCGGTGTCCAACCGGTTGACCTGACTGATCACCTCGTCCTGCCCGCAGGCGGTGTCGGTCCACACGTCCAATCCGGCGATGGTCGACGCCGACGGTGCCAGGTGCACGATCCGGGTGTTGGGATGCTGTCTGCGCACTGCCTGGGCCAGCGTGACCAATGCGGTGGAGCGGCCGCTGCCGGGCGGCCCGGTCACCATGAGCACGCCGGCCGGGGTGATGCCGATGGGTGCCAGTGATTCGTCGGCGACGCCCACCACCGCGGTTCCCGCCGCGGTCGTCGCCGGGAGCGCATCGAGTTCGATGTGCTCCGAGAGTCGTTCGACCGGCTCGGGCGGGATGAACCCGCTGTGTCGCATCCGCTCGGCCAGCTGTTCGATGGCGCGGGCCTGCACGGCCACGTTGGCATCCCCGCCGAACACTGCGAGCTGGATCTCCACGCCCTCGGTGATCGCCCGGCCCGGTTGGGATTTGGCCGACAGGATGTCCGTGGGGACTCCGGTCAGGACGTAGTCGTCGTCGGACGCCAACCGCAGTACCAGCCGCCGCTGCATCGTGGACGCCAATGACGACGAGATCGCTGCCGGGCGGTCTGCGGTGATGATCACGTGGACACCGAGCATGCGGCCGTCGGAGGCCAGTTGACTGAGCATGCTGAAAAACGGTGTGTGCGATATGTGTTCATACTGGTCGCGGAAGGGGCCGATGCCGTCGACGAGGAGCAGGATGCGGGGTTCGCCCGGGTTGGCCAGTTCGCGGTACTGGGTGATGGTCGATGCGTTGACCCTGGCGAACTTGCGGGATCGCTCGTCGAGCAGTGCGGTGAGCCGGCGCAGCACCCGGCCGATGCGCTCCTCGTCGTCGGCGTTCACCACAGCGGCCACATGCGGTAGCGCTTCGAGCATGCGCAGGCTGCCGGAGGCGAAATCCAGGGCGTAGACGTGCACCGGCCCGTCATTGGGGTTCAGCGCGGCCGAGATGGCCAGGGTCCGAAGCGCGGTCGACTTGCCCGCGCCGCCGGTACCGATGATGGCCATGTTCCCCGATTCATCCGGCGAGAAGATGGCGAGGGGTTGGGCTTGTTCGGTGGGGGTGTCGCACTTGCCGATCACCAGCGCGCCGCTGTTGTCCTGCCGGACAAGCTCTTCCAATGCGTAGCTGTCACCCAGCGGCGGCAGCCAGGGTTTGCGTGGCACCGGGATGCGCAGCTGCGCCGCGGCCGCGCCGATGGTGCTCACCACGCGGGCGATGTCGGTCGGCCCGGACGGTCGCCGAGCGGCCTGTGCGGCGGTCGGGTCGTGCCAGGGCCTGCGTCGCCCGAACACGAACTCCCAGATGTCGATCGGGGCCTGTTCGGGTTGATCGCTGGTCCACCCACCGGCGTAGGCCGCCTGGAATGTGGTCAAGCGGCCGGGGCCGGTCTTGGCCACCGCCCGGCCGGGGATCTCGGGCGGGAAATGCGCGGCCAACGGATCGTCGATCACGTCGAGCGAATCATCGATGTCGTTGAGACGCAGAGCGATCCGAAGGTTGGTGTTGGCCCGCAGATTGTCCTTGATGACACCCGCCGGACGCTGTGTCGCCAGGACCAGATGCAGCCCGAGGGATCGGCCGCGCTGCGCGACGTCGATGACGCCGTCGACGAACTCGGGCACCTCGGAAGCCAGTGCGGCGAACTCGTCGACGATGATCACCAGCGCGGGCGGGGTGTCCGGATCGCCGGTCTGTTCCAGCGAGATCAGGTCCTTGGCGCGCTTGGTGTTCAGCAGGTGCTCGCGGCGGCGGATCTCGGCGCCCAGAGACGTCAGCGCGCGCCGCACCAGGTGCGGGGACAGGTCGGTGACCAGGCCGACGGTGTGCGGCAACTGCACGCAGTCGGCGAAGGCGGTGCCGCCCTTGTAGTCCACCAGCAGGAAGCTGACGCGATCAGGGCTGTGGGCGGCCGCCATGCCCATGATCCACGACTGCAGGAATTCGCTCTTGCCAGAGCCGGTCGTGCCACCGACCAGCGCGTGCGGGCCGTGTTCACGCAGATCGAGAAACACCTCGGCCGAGCCACTGGAGCCCACCAATGCGCGCAGCCCGGCGGCGGGCCCGCTGCGCGGGTGGGGCTCACCAGTACGGATCAGCACCGAGTCGTTGGAAAGCCATTGCTGGGCAATGGCAGCCGGTTCCGAGGCCATCCGGGTGCCGGCCAGCGTCAGATAGGACACCGAGCGGGGCAGGTCGGTTTCGTCCTCGACCGCGGCCCCGACATCGACGACCGGTGCGAGCAACAGAGCGACCTGCCGTGCATCGGCGACCTCGATGCTGTCGCATGCCACCGGAAAGGTGTGCTTGCCGTGGCGAACCTGGCCGACGGTCGCGCCCGTCGACTCGTTCTCGACGAGCAGGAAGGTCCGGCACGCGGCAGGCAGGCTGGCCACCTGGGTCGCGACCCAGATGATGTGCACGCCCACCGAGCCGCCCTGCTCGGCCAGTCGGGTCAGCCGGGACCGGTCGATGGGTGCGGTGTCCTCCACCAGCACGACCACGGCCGGGGTGATCGACGGGGCCCGGGTGTCGTCGCCGGTACTCTGGTCGATTCCGCCGAAAACGTATGCGCTGCTCGTGGACTCGCCGCTGCGGCGCTGCTTGACCAGATCCTCGAGGCGCGACATCAACGCCTGGCCGCCGCCGCGGCTGTCGGTCAGATGGTTGCCCGACAACGGACTGTGCACCGAACCGGTGTGCGGCAACCATTCCAGCCACTCCCAGGACGTTCTGGATTGCGGCGAGCTGAATGCGGTGATGGTCAGGTCGGCAGGGGAATGCAGGCCGGCGAGCTGCATGATGATTCCGCGCGCCACCCCGTCGACGACACCTCGCGGCCCGCAGATGCCCAGGGCCCCGGATTCCCGAAGGTCGGCCACGATGGGTACGTCGGTGACCGTGGCGAACTCGTCGCGCAGCTCGGCGAGCTGCCCGGCGTACTTCACTTCGGCATTCTCGGTGTCGGACAACTGGATACGGCACCGCGACGGCGCGTCCCCGAGGCCGAGCCGCACGCTGAGAAAACCGGGCAGTTCCGGGCGGTGGGTCCACAGCAGGGGTCCCAGCCGGTGGATGGCTTCGACGACCTGATCCAGCGCCGGCGCCTCACTGAGCCGCACCGCACGCTCGACCCGTTGTGTGTCGGTGAGCTCGGTTGCCAGCGCTCGCAGGGAATCGCCGAACCGCTGCAACTCCTGACGTTGTTTCTTGCGACTCTGCAGCAGGGTGTCGATGTACATACCGAGCATCAGCAGCGGGCTCAGCGCGATGAAGGCGACGGCCAGCAGACTGCGGCTCACCGCGAACAGCACCACACCCATGATCAGCGGTGCGACGAGTGAGATGACCGGCAGATGGGCCGGTTCCGGGCGCTGCGGGGGTTTTGGTGCGGCGAATTCCTGCTCGTCGAAGCGGGCGACGACCCGCGGTGACCGGTTGAATTCGATGGCCACACTGTCGGTTTGGGTCGTACCGGGGCGCACGGTGTGCAGCACGGCGATGGAGGTGTCTGCCAATTGCACGACGTCGGTCGCGCCCACCGCGGCCCGCTGCACGGGTTGACCGCCGATGCGCACCCCGGATGGCCCGGCGAGGTTGACGATGTCGATGCTCTCCCCGACGGTGATCGCGGCATGCACGTCGGCGATCCCGTGGTCGGTGAGTGCCACGTCGTTGGTGATTCCCGTGCCCACTGACGAATTACCGGACGGCAGAGGGAATTCCAGGCCCGCGTCGGGGCCGTCGAGTACCCGCAGAACCGCCACGGCCCGGCCCCGGCGCCGCCGCGGCGCGACATGCGACACTGCGGACACGCTGACGGTCGAGCCCGACCGCAGACCGGAGTCGATGAGGCTGCGGCCCGGGTCGAGCAGTCGTCCGGCGGCGCTGTTGTCGAATGCCGCGTCTTCGAGTTTCAAGGTGAGGCCGCCGCTGGACGGGCGCGTGCGTTGATCGGGGTCGCTGACGACGAGCGCGCGGGCCAGGTCCGACACCGATGCCGTGGCGTCAGCGGTGATGGCGACCTGGGCGCTGCTGCCATCCGCCCGGCGCAGAATGAATTTGGCCTGCATCTAACCTCGCCTCGATACGGGATGCGGTATTGGCGAACGAACCTGGTTCAGTCCCCGGTCGGTGGAGCGTCGCAGCGCTGCCTGCCGACGCGGACCGAGGGGATTGGCCCCCGTGGTCACATCGAGCACCGTCAGTCCGCTGGCCCGGTCGTGCAGCCCGGCGTGCGGGGCCCGATGGATCAGCACGGGCAGCGCGGCCAGTCCGCATGTCGCCACGAAGATCAGGCTGCGCTGGATCGAGGGCCCCAGGCCCGGCGGCCGGTTGTCGGTGGCCCGCACCACCCGCAGACCCATCATCGACTTTCCGAAGGTGTTCCCGGTGAGGCCCTGGCGGATCTGCAGCCAAGCCCAGACCGCCACGAACGCCACTGGCACGACGATGTAGATCACCTCGGCGACACCGAGGGCGGCGCCCGTAATGGCAAGCGGCAGAGCCGGACTGATCATGGCGGCGACATCGAGCAGGAACGCGCTGCACCTGACCCCGCGGCCGGCGAGTTGCACCCGCTCGACGCCGACCGCCGCTGCGGGCGGTCGCTGCCAGCGGTCGTTCGGGACGCTGCTGCGGGTCTGCACGGTGTGGCCGCAGGTGCCGCAGAAGCGTGCATTGACGGGCAGGGTGGAGCCGCAATGCGGGCAGTCGACCCGGGCACCGTTCGCCGGCTGTCCTGGCATCGACTATCTCCGTTCGGCCCGGGCCTTGGGTGGTTGCGGGCCGGGGCGGCCCGTTCTGGCAACACCGACGGGCCTGCCGTCCGGACGCCGGAGGCCTCGGGCAGGGTGATCGGTTGAGGAAACACTAATGTCCGGCGCCCGGATCGGATAGCGAATCGTTGTCGCCCGATCGTATGAATGTCCAGCGCGCGAAGTCCGTCGACCGATTCGGCGGCTGGCAAATTGCGTTCGCGAAAGGGTCGGCAGGCGGCCGATGTCCCGCTTTCCGGTGCGGTCTAGGCGAACTCGGTATTTCCCAACGCAACGACTTGTCGCGTGTGCCCTGTCGTGGCGACGTCTGCCGGTTGCTCCCATCCCGGCGGTTGGGCGGGCGCGTCGTCCGAACGGCCGATATCCGGCAACCACGTACCGGTGTGAGGATCACTGCGCAGTTATTTGGAGGTTGGTGATGCCGGTTCGTGACCTGACGTTTACAGTGAGCACGCGCGCCAGCAAAGGCGGTGCTGTTTGGGTCGGCAGCCTGATGAATGAGGTGGGCTAGATGGACGTCATGCTCGGGGTGTCCGTTGTCGGCGCCGACGCGCGGATCGCGCTGCTCGACGCGGCGGCGCCGCACGACGTCATCGACCAATCTGCCGTCGATCTGAGCACCGAACCCGTCAGCGCACTGGTGTCGACATTGGTGTCCACCGACCGCATGCTGGCCGAGTCCGGCCACCGCGTCGTGGCCACCCGCATCTGTGACGGCGACTCCGAGCAGGCGAAGACGCTGGTCAATGCCCTCGTCGACGCCGATATGACCGATGTGACCGCGGTAGCCCGCCCCGATGCGCTGATCGCCGCCGTGCGGTCGCTGGCGGCAGGCGAGACCGTCGCCTCACTGTCCTCGGAAGGCGATACGGCAGCGTTGTCGATCGTCGATTCCGATACCGACACCACCTCGCTCATCGCCGTCGAACCGATTCGCCAGGACGATCACGCCTCGGCCTACCGGGCCCTGCTCGAGCGGTTCAGCGAGGAGCCGGGCGGCGCGACGAGCGTGATCGTGCTGGGGGCGCCGACCGCCTCGCAGTGGGCCACCGAAGTCGGTGCGGCGTCGACGGTTCCCTTGCGATTCCCCGATGAGCCCGAGTTCGTCCTGGCACGCGGGGCGGCGCTGGCCGCCCTTTCACTGCCGTCGGCTGCCGCTGCGCTGCCCGATATCGAACTGGACGCCGCCGAGACGATGCTCGGCCCGCAGGCCCAGCAGTTGGCCTACTCCGAGGTCGACGACACCGGCGGCCTCGACACCGAATTCGAGTACGCCGACACCGACGTCCCGCTGCAGACCCCGATGCGGCCGCTGAGCGCGATCGACCCCGAGGAAGTGGAAGACGACGGCGTCACTGCCGCGGGGCCACGCCCCAAGATGCTGCTGCTGGGCAGTACCGTTGCCGCCGTCGTGGTGGTGGGTTTCGCGGCCCTGGCCGTCAGTGTCGCCATCAGCATCCGGCCCACCGCGACCCAACAGGCGATCCGGATGCAGGACGAGACGGTGCCCGGCAAGTACTTCCCGGTCACACCCGGCCAGGGCGTCACCCCTGACGGCCCGAACTGGACTGCCATCGAGAGCACCCCGCCGCCCGGCGTGGATACCGGCGGCGTACGCACCTTCCAGACCAAGGCTCTGAATTTCTCCGGGAACGGCGCTGACGCCGTGGTGCCCAGGGTGATTCAGATCTACCGGGACGGAACTGTGGGCGTTCCCGACCCGCAGGCCCTGGTGCCCGTTCCGCCGGATCCGCTCAACCCCGATATCCCGCAGGCGGTCCCGGATTTCGTGCCGCGGCTGATCCCCGATCTGTCCAAGGTGGACATGACTCAGGTGCTGTCGGTTCTCGGCAACATGCAGGAGAACCCGGCGAACACCATCGAAGCGGCCCAGAACGTCAGCCGCGTCGTACCGCTGACCGACATGGTCAACCCCAACAACGGTCTCGGCCTCAAAGACCTGGGGCTGGTTGCCGCCGTACCGAGCAATCGCGGCGCGCTGTTCAGCACCGACCAACCCAAGTCGGCGGTGTCGAACGCGGGCGCCATACCTGCCGAGATCTTCCAAACCGGCAAGACGGGAGTCGACGCAGCGCAGGTGCTGCCTCCCGACACCAAGGTGATCGAGGCGCTCCCGGCTCCGGTCACCAATGGAAAACCCGGTAGTACGCCCATTTTCGGCAGTGCCATACCCGATCTCGGTGCCGTATTGCCGAATCCGGCCGGTGTGACGCCCGGTGCGGTCAAGCCGGGGCTCGGCGTCACTCCCGACGTCACGGCCGGGATTCCGGACGTACTGCCCAAACCGGATGTGACGCAACAGCTGCCGGGCGTGCTGCCGCTGCCCGGGCTGTCGCCGAAACCCGACGTGACGCCGCAGCTGCCGAACGTGCTGCCGCTGCCGGACCTGTCGCCGAAGCCGATCGTGAAGGCGCCCGTACCCGACGTCTCCGTGCCTGAGGTGAAGATTCCGGATGCGCCGATTCAGGTGCCCCAGGTGAAGATTCCTGATCCGCCCGTATCGGTTCCGGATCCGCCGGTTTCGGTTCCGGAGCCGGTGTTCAAACTGCCCATACCGGTGTTCAACGTCCCGGCGCCGGCTGCTCCGTCGGTACCGGTGCCTGAGGCTCCGTCGGCGCCCTCGGTGCCGCTGTTGCCGCAGATCCCATTGCTGCCGCAACTGCCGTTCGGCGGCAGCGGGGGCGGACTGTTCGGATCGGGAACGAGTTAGAGCCTGTGCCTACACATCACCACACCGAAGCCGCGACAACGGTGTTCGCCACCGACGCCGCCACGAATAGGACGAACCTCATTCGAGACGCGCTCGCCGGGATCCTCGTGGTGGCCGGGCTACTGCTGCCCTGGAGCGTCTCCTGCGGGGTAGGGATCGCGGGGACACCGGGCTGGGTGTTCAGCCTGCTGGCCCTCGTGACTGTGCTGTCGCTGGCCGCGGTGGTGTGCAGCCACGTCGGCACTGGGGCTGCGCGGGATCGGCTGCGGTTGCTGCTCAATGTGCCGTATCTGCTTGTGACAGTGGGGTTTGTGGCCGTCACCGTGGTTCAGTCGGTCTCCTATGGGGGTACCGGCACGCTGCCGCCGGGCATCGGCCCGGGCGCGTGGCTGGGAACGGCGGGGGCCTTGCTGGCTGCCCAGCCGAGCATCGCCGGAACCGACGACGAATGGTTCGGCGCCAGGACATCGCGGATCATCGGCGTCGCGTCGGTCGTACTGGCCATCGGGGCGGTGGCGTTCAACCTCTATTGGCGTACCCGATTCGTGGTACCGCAGATCGGCAACGCCGACACCGGGATGCAGAACCTCATCGTGGCCGTGGCCGCGCTGTTCTACGGCCTGGTTGCTCTGGCGCCCATCGTGATTGCCGCGCGCTGGCTCATGTCGGGCACTGCGGCGGCACGCATGGCCACCGTGCTGCTCGGATCGTCGGTCCTGATCAGTGGAGCGCTGGTGTGGATCCTGCCGGTGGGCCGCGACCTCGACGCATTCCACGGGATTGCGCAGAACACCTCTACCGCGGGTGTCGGGTTCGAGGGGTATCTGGCGTGGGCGGCTGCAGCAGCGCTCGTCGGCACAGCCACCGTGCTCGGTGCGTCGGTCTCAGGTGACCAGTGGCGCGGGTCGACGCGAAAGTGCCTGCTGATCATCGCGGTCTGGTGTGGCGGCTCTGCGGTGCTGCGGATCATCGACCTGATGTCGACCTCGGTGCTCGATCTCCCGGCCCCGCCGTACAACAGCACCGCACTGATGGCTTTCGATCTGGTGGTCGCGGTGCTGGCGATGTGGTTGTTCATCAACCACAACTCTTCAAGCGCGGCACCGCGATTGGTGATGCCGCTGCTGTTCGGCATCCTGTTCGTGCTGACGGTATCGCGGGTGATCGTCGGAGTGGCGCTGGTGCCGCGGGTCCAGCCGCTCAACGCCTCCGATATCAACAGCGTGTACGGCAACACCCTGTCCCAGCAGATCACCAGCACCTTCGACGTGGCCCTGTGTGTGCTGGCCCTGGCCCTGCTGGTGATCCCGCTCGTGGCCGGTGCCACGAGCGGGCGCATCCGAAACTTTGAGCAACCGGTCGCGGCCGCCGAACCGCCGGAGCCTGTGGCCGTCGAATCGGCCACCATCCGGATCGCCCGGCCGCAGACCCCCTCGACCGCAACGGATTCAGCGCACGACCGGGTGGCCCAGGTGCTGGCCGAATCGACCAAGCGGTTCGCCGCGGGCACCACTTATGGCGGGGCGCAACGCGCCGACGACTAAGACAGGTCGTTGAGGCTGAGGATGCCGTCTTCGATGGCGCGTGCCAGCAGCGCCGACTTGGTGGGTGCGGGCCGCCCGACGCCGGCATATTTCGCCCGTGCCCGCTGCAGATGGGTGCGCACGGTGGTCGGTGAGATGTAGAGCCGCTTGCCGACGAGTTCCTTGCTCTCGGTTTGGAACCAGGCGATGAGGACTTCTTTTTCGCGCTCCGACAAGCTGATCCGGCCGAGCCGGGTGTCGTTGAGAAGAGCTTTGGCCATCCGGGGAGCCACATAGGGCGTGGTGGACTGTGCGGCGTGGATGGCGTCGATGAGATGACGCTTGCCCTCGGTCTTCGTCAGATAGCTGACGGCGCCGAGGTCCAGTGAGGTCAGGATGACTTCGTCGGCCGTCAGATGTGAATACACCACCACCCGCTGGCCGGATTCGGACAATACCCGCAACGTCTCGAATTCCGGTTTGCCCCCGTCGATCTGGAGATCGAGAAGTACGACGTCGACCGGCTCTGGGGTCTCGGCGGCCTGCGCGAAGTACTCGGCCGGGGTGCTGAAGCAACCCGTCACCTCAATCGGCGGAACCGCGTCCACACACCATGCTTCGATGCCGGCGCGCACCACATCGTGGTCGTCGATCACCGCGACCGTCACGGGATGGGGACCGCTGGTGGGTTGTGGAGTCGTCATCGCTGCGTCGTGCACCGAAACCTCTTTGTGGGCGGGGGATTTGCACGTCAGTCTAATCGATCTATGTTCTTCTCATGGCGGCATCGGACGGGGCGACGACAGAGCTGCAGACCGATGCTCCGCGGCGCCATTTGATGCGCCGCGCCGCCACTGTCGGACTGCTGATGCGCAACTGCGTGGGTTTGGCGGTGGCGCTGGTGGCCCTCGCCGATCCGGCATCCACACGACTGCCGGCCGGCACCTGGGTGCTGGTGATCCTCGCGGTGTGGTCGGCTTACCGCATCACGACCCGTACGCACGGGCGTACCGTCCTCGCCGTCGACTTCCTGCTGGTTCTCGCAGTGTGCGCGGCGATCCCGGTCCTCACCCCCGATCCGCACTTCTACCTGACCAACAGTGCGCCACAGGCGATTGCGGGTACCGCCGTGATCAGCTTCGCGGTTTCGGTACCGGCCCGGATCAGCTTGCCGATCACGCTCGCCGTGGCCGCCGGCTACGCGTGGGGGAGCGCCCACGTCGTGGGGTGGGGCCATGTCACTGCGGTGGCGGCGCTGTACTACTTCGCGCTGCAGTGGTCGACGTCCGTGCTGATCCGTCTGATGGTGCTGCGGGTCGCCGATGCGGTGGGCCAGGCCCGGGCCGGACGTCGGGCAGCCGAACTGGTGCAACAGATCAACGACGCGGTCTGGGAGTTCGACCGTGAGCAATTGGCGTTGCTGCACGATACGGCGGCCTCGACATTGTTGATGGTCGGGCAGGGCGCCGTCGCGTCGCCGGAGCGGCTGTCCGCCCAGGCCCGGCGCGATCTTCAGCTCCTGCAACATGGTCCGTGGATCGCCCCGCCGGAACGCCTCGAACTGGTCGGCGAACTGCGCGACGCGGCCGCGCATCTGGTGACGCCCGTCGAGTTCCACGGGGTCGGGGAACTCTGGCTGGCCGGTGAGACCGGGCGGCTCGTGCTCGCGGCGGCCCGCGAAGTGATGAACAACGTGGACCGGCACGCCGAGGCGAACCTGCTGAGCATCACCGTGTCGCCCGACGCCGTCGTGTGCGTGGACGACGGCATCGGGTTCGACCCCGGCGCTCCGCGCAGCGGCCACGGCGTGACGGATTCGATCATCGACCGGATGGTCCGAGCCGGCGGGCAGGCGCAGATCAGGTCGTCACCGGGAGCGGGTACCTCGGTCGAATTGTCGTGGCCGCACACGTTTCCGGAGGTCGACGCGCACCCGGCGGTGTCCGATCCGGATCGGCTCATCGATCGCGTGCGGATCAGATACGGGTTGGCCCTCACGGGCTACGCCTTGGCGAATCTCGCGTTCGCGGTGCCGCAGGCCGGACTGGCCAGTGGCGGGCGTGCGGTCGACGTCGTTCTCGGCGTGGTCGCTGCCTGCGCAGTGCTGACGGCGGTGCCCGGGATCATGCGTGGTCGCTGGGGTTTCGCGCGACCGGCGATCGGCGCTCTGATGCTCGTGACGGTCCTGCAGCCACTGCTGCTACCGCCGGAACTGGTTGGCGGCTACGCACATTGGGCGCAGAACGCCGTCGGGTGGTGCGCGTTGCCGCTGCTGCTGGGCATGTCGACCGGCCGTGGTGCGGCTGTCCTGGTCGGCTTCTGGACGTTGGGAGCGGCCGCCGAGCTGATCTGCCGACCGGACTGGGCGTTGTTGGTGAACATCGGCCTCGGGACGGCAAGCATCCTCGCGGTCCAGCTGTTCGCCTTGCTGTTCAACGGTCTGGTGCGGGGCGCTGCGGCCCAGGCGCATGCCGAGACCGATGCCCATCACCGGCTCGTCGTGGTGGACCGGGTGAGTAGGGCAGTGCGTGACGAGTATCAGCGGCGCTATGCCAGATTGGTCGACAACGTGCTGCCGTTGCTGCACCAATTGAGCGGGACCGGCAGCGCCGACGCCGCTCTGCAGCGCGCGGCACGCGCCGAATCTCGGCGACTGCGGGCCCTCTTCGACCAGGAGGCGACCTTCGATCACCCGCTCATGCGGCAGGTCCGTCGGCTGGTCGATACCGCGGAGTCGTCCGATACCGACGTGGCGATCGACCTGGGCGGCAGCCTGCCGGTGCTCGATGTCGACGAAATCAGCGCGCTGACAATGCCGTTGGAGCGGATCGTGGGCGCGGCACCCGCGTCGATACGGCTCGTGGTCAACGGCACGGAGTCGGAGGTGAGCGTCAGTATCGTCTGCGAGGGAATGGTCGACGACCCGCATCTGGGACGGGACCTGGAGTCCGCCGGCTGCGCCGAGGTGGTGACCTCAGGTCCGCTGGTGTGGGTGCTGGTCCGCCATGTCCTGGTGCCTGCGTGATGGTCAGGGCGCCCCGAAGATGCTGCGAATCGCGTCGGGATCCCAGTGGTCGGTCGGATTTCCGCCGACGGTTCCGCTGACCGATCCGTGACCGACCGCGATGAGGTCGGACCCGTTCCGGATGACACACACCCAGGCCGTACGCTCGTCGTCGGCGGTGAAAGCCGTTCCGTCATAAGTCTGTTGGGCGAGGGCGAGGACAGCCGCGGCGGCGTCCTCTGCGGACGCCGGGCGTAACGCGTGGACACCGGCTGCCGTCGTGGTGTCGACCACCCAGCCGTCGGGTGTCTGTGCCGCGGTCACCGACGCACCGCCCAGAACGGAATGATCCGACGCCGGTGCGATATACGCGCCGACACGGTGTTCCGAGCCCAGGAATGCCGCGACATCGTCGGCGATCATCTCGTGCGGACGCATGCCGGGGCGGTCCGCGTCGGCGCGGGCCAGCCTGCGCACCATCAGGGAACGCATGCCCCGCATACCGGCCCGTGCCAACTCCTCGGGCGTCGCGGCCACGGTGCTCAACCCGATGGGCCACGGCCGCCCGTCGGCGGCGCAGAGCGCGACGATCTCGTCGTCGGTCAGCAGTGCGGTGTCGTCCACCAGGATCGCCTCTCTACCAGGGAACCAGATTCGAGAACAGTTTCGGCACATACCCGACTACGGCGTCCTTGGCGGCGTCAAACGCCCCGCCGGGATCCGAGGCGATGTAGTCCGTGACGGTCTTGACGCCGCCCGCGCTGAAGTCCGCCTGCGCCGCCTGCTCGGCGACGTCACGCCATTGCGACAGCGCCACTCCCGAGAGATAGCCGACCGGGGTGTCGGTGCTCTTGAGTAGTCCGCTGGCGAGGTCGATCATCGAATCGCCTGCTTCGCCGATCTTCTCCTCGGGCGTCAGCCGGGTATCGCCGGCCAGCCCGAGGGCATCCAACAGCGGAATGGCGCCGATGTCGTCGTACCGGCCGAGCAGAGTTCCCCACGTGATGGGCCACACCGCATTCGAATTGAGGAAATCGCGGATACCGACGAGCGGGTTGAGCGGTTGCTGGTCGAACCCGTCGGGAAGCACCCGCAGCGCCGACTTGGCGATCGTCGATCCCGTTGCGGCGCTGGCATGTTCCTGCTCGCCGGCATTGCGTTCGACGGCCGTCGCGGCGTCCCGCAGTGCGCACGCGACACTGCGCATGCCGGTGCGGGACTGGCCGTGCCACTGCGAGCGGTAGCGCTCCGCATCGGGACCGCGCCAGGGCACCGACGACAGTGCACCCGTCACTGCGGCCGACGCCGCCTCCAGCCGATCGGCCGCTTGCTGCAGCGTCCGTGCCAGGGCGCGCATCTGGTCGACATCGGCACCGACCACTCCCATACGGACCTCCTCGGGCAGGCTGTGTGTGGCACGGGCGATGTCACCCAATCACACCATCTGGCGCCACGATTGGCTGTCAGTCCAACGGATGACAACGGCGAGCCGGCTGCTCACAGATCATCGATGTGGATGAGCCCGTCCTGAATGGCCCGGGCGACCAGGGCGGCCTTGGTCTTCGCCGGCCGCCCGACCGCGGCGTACTTTGCCCGCACCCGCTGCAGGTGGGTGCGGACCGTGGTCGGCGCGATGTGCAACTGGCGGGCGACCGCTTCCTTGCTTTCGGTGTGGAACCAGGCGACGAGCACCTCGACTTCGCGGGGTGCCAGCTCTGGTTGCACGGCGGGTGTCATATCGGGAACAGACAAATCCGTGACACCTCTCAACCTGAAACTTCGTTCTATCGTCCGTTCGGACGACAGGAAAAGCAGGTGGTCTTGACACCTATTTGCCAGACTTGGAGTTCGCGAAACGTCAATAACTGAGAACTTCAGGCAAGATCTTGCCGGGCATAGGAAAATTGAGTATGGACCGCAGTCCTCGAATCCTGGTGGCATCGCCGCTGGCTCGCATCATCACGCCGGCGTTGGCCAACGCATTCCCCGGCAGTGCGGTGGAAGAGGCGTTGGACCGTGACGATGTCCGCCGACAGGTTGCCGGCCGGGTCCGCTTCGACGTCGTGATCGCCGATCTGGTGTGGAATCACCCCGATCTGGAGTACAGCTTTGACGGCCTCGATGTGCTCGACATCCTGCGGGCCGCGGACCGTCCGGCACCGGTGATCCTGGCGACCCAGGGACACACCATCGAACTCGACCTGCTCGACGAAGCCAGGCTGCGCCCCGAGATCGCCGCCGTGTTTCCCAAGTCTGTTGGTACTGCTGAGCTTTCTACGCTGGTCCGCGACGCCGCGGTGGGCCGACGACACATCGCGGCGGTGCCTGCGTCGCGGAAACCTCCTCTGTACGAGGCATTCCGCAGCCGCAAAGGGCAGACGGCCGGAAGGCTGGCAGGAGCGATCGCTGCGGGGCGGGCCACCGACGGCGTCACTCTTGCCGCCGCTGCGGGCGTCGCGGTCAACACCGCGAACAAGGTCACCGCCCACTATCTCGGGCCGATCATCGTGCAGCGTGGTGAGCATGATCCGGACCTGCCGTTGACCCTGGCCGCCGTCTACCGGTGGTGCGGCCTGCATGCCCGCTACATCGTGAGCTGGTGCAGGCGCAACGGTCACGCCGACGTGCTGAGATCGCCGAATGTCGATTCATAGCAACGAGATTGACGCGGCGAGTCACCTACTTGGCGAGGCGGGACTGCTCGGCCCGCACCAGTTGATCCTGATGGGGTGGGGCCTCGTCGCGGCTCTGCGCGAGGCGGCGGATCGGCTCGTCGATGCTGCTTCTGGCCAGCAGCCGGTACACCCGGATGGTGGGGAGCTCGCTGATCCGCTGGGTGCGTCCGATGATCTGGCGTTCCAGCTGTGGGCGCCACTGCGGTTCGGTGAGGATCACGACGAGCGGCGCCGGAACCTTGCGCAGGTCAAGTGCTCCGCAATCGACGTGGGCCAGCAGCGTGGCAGGCCCGTGGTGGGCGGCGAACTCGGCGACCACCGCCCGCGGATCGGGCACCGTGTCGTCGAGCGGGCCGAAGACGTTGCTGGGCAGGGCTTTCCGAATCACCTCGAGGACAGGGCTGAACTGGGAGAACACCACCACCCGGGCGCCGTTGATGTGCGCCTCGGCGGTCAACTCGATCAGGCGGTCGAGCTTGGCGGCCGGCTCGGGGGACCCGGACGGCCATGCGCCCTGCCGGATCGCGGTGAAGTTACCGCTGCCGACCGCGCGCCGATAACGTTCCCGGTCGGACCGCCCGAACCTGACCCATTCCTCGGTCGAGACGCGCAGCGGAAGTTCGTCGATCACGTCACGGAAGTCACGGCGCAGATAGACGCGGTCCACCGTGCGGCGGAATCCGATCGACCCCCGCATGCCGGCGTTGGGCGCCACGGTTCCGGCCACCTCTGGTTGCAGGTAGTCGACCAGGTTGCGGAAACCGTCGATGCGGCTGTGCATCGGAATTCCCGTCAGGAACATGATGCGGTTGTCCGACGTCAGCACATTGCGCACCGCGCGGGCCCGGTCCGATTTCGGATCGCGCAGCAGATGCGCCTCGTCGACGATCACCAGACCGGGGCGCACCCGAAGCGTGATCCGGACCAGCGTGGCGAAGGTGACGATGGCGACCCCGCCCTTGGCCTCCCACTCGGCCAGTCGTTCCTCACTCTGGCTGCCGCGGATCTCGATCGGCGTCAAGGTGGTGTGCTTGACGGTTTCGTTGACCCAGTGGATGGCGAGGTTGGCCGGGCAGATCACCAGCACGTGCCGCATCTTCTCGGCCGCCGCCAGATGCGCGGCAACCGCCAGGGCCTGCAGCGTCTTGCCCAGCCCGAGCTCGTCACAGAGCAGGACACGTTGACGTGCCAGCGCGTACTGCGCGCCGAACGCCTGATACCCGCGCAGCGGGGTACGCAGCAGCGACCGGTCGAGCGACACATGCTCGGCCTGCGCCGTGACGTCGGCGCCGACGAATCCCTGCTGGGCATCCACAATGGTCGTCCCCGAGGCGAATTCGCCGAGCAGCGTGTCGACGCCGGTGGGGTCACGGCGGTATTCGGCCCACACGTCGGACGCGGGTTGGCGGGCTTCTTCGATGCGGTCGATCAGTTCGGTGACCTTGGCGACCGCAGGATCGGGAGCGTCGGGGTCGGCGGGCGTGGGCGGGGCGGCCGCGGCGCGGGTGCGCAGCCGCGGCAACAACCGCCGCAGCTGCTTGACGGAGGTGTCGGCCTTGCTCAGCGCGAGCAGGTTGCCGACCAGTTCGATATCGCGCTCGGGGGTCAACCGCGGCCGCACGCCGCCGCGGAGGTGGTCGGTCTTGGCTTGGGCGGCGGCCTGCACGGCCTGCGCGGTGGCGATGTCGACGCCCGGCACCTGGGTGAGTGCGCGGGCCGGGACCGCCTGGATGTCGGCGACGGTGCGGTACTGCGGCGAGTTGGCCAGACCGCCGAGTCGGGCCCCACGCGTGAGATAGGCGCGCACGCTGTCGACGGGTGCTGACTGCAGGGATTTGGCGACGATAGCGTCGGTGCTGGCCCGGATGTTCGCGGCGACCTCGGCCCGGAGTTTGCCGATGTCGGCGAGGATGCCGTCGGCGCGGTTGACCAGTTCGGTGAGGTCGGCGCGCTCCATGACTGTCGATCATCCCACTTCACTGTCGTGTCGCGTGCGCCGATTCCGCTCCGTCTACCGTGAAGGAATGGACGAGGACCCCTCGGCCACCGATGCCGCCACCGAGCGGCGGTATCGCGAGCTGGCCCGCAACCCGTTGCTGCCCCGCAGTCAGGTCGAGGAGCTGGTGGTCGAATTCGACCGGCTGCTGGCGATTGCCGCGCCGCCGGAGGGCTTTCCCGAGCTTTCGATGTCGGAAACGTCGAGGACAGCGACGTGCGCGCGGCGGGGTTTGGTGAAGGGGCTGGCCGACCGTGACGCGGGGGACCGTGCCGAGCCGCGTCGCGAACAGCTCGCCGAACGCGTGATCGCGGCGCTGACGACGGTGACCGACTGCATCGACGGCATGCAGACGCTGGAATCCGACAAGCTCGACGCGGAGGCGACGGCCACCGCGGACGGTTTCATCGTGACGGCCGGTGGGGGTGTGGCCGTCGGATCCGACACGCAGGGTGCCCCGGATAGCCAAGCCGTCGCGCGCGCCCGCCACGAGCACCGCATCGTGTCGACCGTTGCCGAGATGGACCGGCTGCAGTTGCGGACGGTCGACATCATCCGCGAGCAGTTGGATGTCGGCGAGACCGGGATCCCGTGGACGCTCATGGAGTGTGCGCGCGCCGGTCTGGACCTCAGCGGCAGCTTCGAGGCCAGTGCGCAGCTGCCCGATTCCCCGCTGCGGGATCTGATGGAACGGCTCGCCGCCGACATGCACCGCGCCAACGCCGCGGTCCGCGGTGAAACCCGCTAGATCATGTCGTTCTGGGTGAGCCAGCGCATCACCGGCCACCCCACGAAGACGGGCAGCCAGCACGTCAACACCCGGTAGAGCAGCACCGCGGGGACGGCGATGGCGGCAGGCAAACCGAATGCGGCCAGACCACCGATCAGGGCGGCTTCGACCGCGCCGACACCACCGGGAGTCGGGGCTGCCGACGCCAGCGTCCCTCCGATCATCGTGACGACCGTGACGGTGACGAACGAGGTGGTGCCGCCGAACGCCTCGACGCTGGCCCACAGCGCCAGCGCCGCACCGAGCGTCGTTCCCGCCGCGCCCAACACGATGAGGCCGAGCCGTTTGGGCTCCTTGGCGAGATCGACGAGATCGTCGGTCACCTCTTGGAGCCGCGGCCGCACGGCCGTCGCGAGCCAGTGCCGCAGTTTCGGAACTGCCAGGAACCCACCGATCAAACCGAGCGCCAGACCCGCGATCAGATACAGCACAGTCGCCGACGGGACGAAGTGCGACAGATCCGCCCGGGCGCCCGCGGCGGTGGTGAACAGGATCAGCAGCAGCACGTGCACGATCACCTGCACGGTCTGCTGCAGGGCCACCGCGGCCGTCGCGCGCATGGTGCTCAGCCCGGCCTTCTGCAGGAAGCGCGTGCTCAGGGCGAGACCACCCACGCCTGCCGGGGTCGTGGTGGCGGCAAAGGTGTTGGCCACCTGCATGATCGCCAGGTGCCGGAAGCTGACCAGTCCGTCGGCGCACGCCCACAGCGCGGCGGCGGCTCCGACGTAGGTCAGCGCCGAAACCGTCAGGCCCAGCAGCGCCCACGACCAGTTCGCGGTGCCCAGCTCGGAGAAGAACGTCGGCACGGTGCTGATGAACGGGTAGGCCACGTAGACCAGCGCGACCAGCAGCACCAGCTGGATCACCTGGTTGCGGGTGAACCGCGTGATGGTCTCGGCCTGGATCTGGTCGGCGCCGGTCTGGTGCTTCACCTCGTCGCGGGCCCGGGACATCACTGCCTTCGCGTCGGGCACGGCATCGCGGACCCGTCCGGGCACCGCGGTCTTGGTCAGCCGCCCGGACGCGGTCAGCACGGTCTCGCGGCCGAACGCCTCGATCGCCGCGCGCACCGCTGACGGTGCGTCGTACAGCGCGGACGTGGTCACCAGCAGCTGCGCGATATCGGACTGCAGCTGGGTGTCGGTGGCGCCGTATTCGGCGCTGCCGAATCCGCCGAAGAGCACCGCGCCGTCCTCGACGGTGATCTCACGGCTGCGTAGGTCGCCGTGCGAGATCTGGTGGTCGTGCAGCATGCGCAACGCGTTCCATACCTTCTGTACGCCGGCGTCGTCGGTGCACCCGCCCAACGGCTGACCACGCTTGGGGTTGTGGGCGTACAACGTCCAGCCGCGTTCCAGCGCAGCCACCGACATCGTCGACGTGCTCGCCAGCCCGAGGTCGCCGATGGCGATGGCCATCAGTGCGCGGTGCTCCACGGCCCGCCGCATCGACGTCTGCAACGGAGCGGTTTCGTTGGCGCGCAACCGAAGCTTGCTCCACAGTTGCCGCACGGCGCCGCCGCTGCGCTGGTTGGGTCCGTAGAGCTCGACCACCGCCGTCGCGGCGGGATCCGGCGATGCCGCGTTGAGCAGCAGCGGCCCGGCGCCGGCCGGACGCAACACCGTGAACGAGGACACTGTGAAACCGCGGTGGGCCAAGGCGCGCACGGCGCCGTCGAGCGGCACTTCGAGTGCGGGCGTGCCGACGACGAGGACCACCAGCGCGCCGACGAACCAGCCGACCGCCAAGCCGAGCAGGGTCCGCGCCGGCACCACGGCGCTGACCACCAGATGGATCGGCACGAACGCCAGCAGCAGCGTCCACCACCAGCGGCGCAGCCGACGCGAGAGCCACGGGCCCGACACGGTGAGCACCGCTGCGAGCATGGCGATCCAGCGGGGATCGTCGAGGAACTGGGAGAGCTGGGTGTCGAGCCGGTCGGTCAGGTCGAAATGCCATTGCGGAGCGGCGATGCCGTTGCCGGTGATCGACAGCGACAGGATCGCGATGAGACCGGCTGCCGCATAGGCGCCGAGCAGTTTCCACTGCCGCGACAGGACGAGGCTGACGAGGATCACGAACGGCAGGGCCAGGATTGCGATGCCGTAGGCCAGGTACACCAGGTTGGACTGGGTGGGCGTCAGAACGCCGACGATCTTGGAGATCGACCGCTCGAGGGCCACCCATTCGTAGCGGGTGATCAGCGAGCTGGTGATGACCGTCGCGAGGAACAGTGTCGCCATTGCCAGGCGCAGGATGTCGTTGGTACGCCGGGTCAGCGGTTGCAGCAGGCTGCCGGTGACGGTGATATCCCGTCCGTCAACGCGCATGTTCCCCCTTTCGCGGCCCGCGACAAAGGTAACCGGCTGTGTCGTCGATACCGGTCATTGGCCGTGATCCTCACTTGCGGTTTGCCTGCGCAGCGCGCTGGGGAGTGCTATGAGAGGATGCGCGTATTGACGCACCGGCGTGACGAATCCGCTTGGCGCACAGCACACCGAACTCATTGGAGCCTTAGATGCGTGCCCGTCGAATACCCGAACCTCTTGTCGCCGCCGTCCTTGTGCTCGGCACCGTGCTGGCCACGCTGGCCGTGATCGGTGCGCTGGCGGGTGCCACCCGGTGGCCGACCGCGGCCGTGATCGGCGTCGGCCTCGTCGTCGGCGTCGTGTTCGGGGTCGCGAGTTGGGCGGTCGCGGGCGGACGCACCGCCGTGGCCGGACGCTGGGTTGTCGCCGTGGCGGTCGGTGCGGTGGTCGGCGAGCTCGCGGCCATGGTTGTGTTCGGCGGCTCGATCGATCGCGTGCTGGCCGAGCAGGCGTCGGCCGCGCCGACTGTCACCGCGGCCGCCGCCGAGCTCGATCAGGCACGGGCGGCCCGCACCAAGCTCGATGACGCCGTCACGCAGGCGGCCCAGCGGCGCGACGAGGCGCTGGTGGTGGCGCGCTGCGAATTCAACCCGTCCCCGCAGTGCCCGCAGGTCCGCATCACCGGAGTACCGGGCGCCGGGCCCGAGACCCGCACCGCAGACGATTTCCTGGCAGACACCCAGCGGGATCTGGATACCGCGATCGCCGACCGGGACGGCCGCGCCGCCGCGCTGGACGCGCAGATCTCCGCCGGGCAGCAGACGCTCGAGCAGGCCCGGGAGGCGGCGAGGGCCGGCGGGCTGGGTGCGCGGTGGCTCGCGATGAACAGCTACACCTTCGGGCATCCGGGTGCGCTTGCGCTGCGGCTGCTAGTGGTCGGGTTTTTCGTGCTGCTGAGCGCGTTGCCGTTGATCCTGCGGTTGTGGCGCGGGGAGACGACGCCGGAGCGCGCCGACGATGCCCGCGCCGAGCAGGCACGCGCCGAGCTCGACGCCGACACCGCGATCGCCGTCAAACGTGCGCAGGTGCGGGCGACGATCGACGAAATGTGGGCCGAGCAAGAGCTGACCCGCGCGCAGCTGGCCATCGAGGCGCAGAACGAGATCGATCGCGAACAGCAGCGCCGCCGCGTCATCGCGGCGCTGGACGCACCGATGCCCGAGCCGCTGCAGGCGCAGGTGCCCCCGCGGCCCGTCACGGCTCACCGACCGGTCGAGGAGCCGCGGCCCGAGCTGATCGAGGCCGAACCGGTCGCCGATCTGTACCTGCCGATCGCCGCCGCGGCCGAGGCGGCGAGCTTCGCGGCGCAGACGCCCGAGCGGGACAACCTCCCGGTCCAGGCTCAATCGGGACAACTCGACAGGGCCGGCGAGGCGGCCCAGCCCAAGCGAGGCCCCGCCCTTCCCGGTATCCCGAACATTCCCGTCATCCCCGACGTCACCAAGGCCGCCGTGCGGTGGCTGCGGCCGTTCGTGCCGCCGATCGTCGCCGGTGCCATCGACAACGCCACCAAGCCCATCCGGCAGGTCTTCGAGGAAACCGAGGAAATCCACCTCACCGTCAAACGCACGCACAAGGTGACCGTCGAGACCGAGGCGCAATCGGCTCCGACCCCGGCGTCCGCAGTCGCCGCCGAGGACTTGGCGGGTGCCTGGCCCACGCACGTCCCGAGCGGTCGCATCGAATCCCAGCGGGGTCCGGCAGTGGGCGACGGGCACGAACGCGGCCAGCTATCTGATTCGCGGGGCCCGCGGCAATTACCACCGGCGTAAGCCGCCCCGGAGACACATGCGCCCTCGGTGATGTAACTTCGATCGACACATCGGCGCAGGGGGCCTGCGCCGAGAGGGAAAGCGGTGGAGACGACACCCTTTGGCCACTATCAGCTGCGGAAGCTGATCGGCCGCGGCGGTATGGGCGAGGTCTACGAGGCCTTCGACACCAACACCGATCGCGTCGTCGCGCTCAAAGTACTGCCGGCGCATCTGGCCCAGGACGCCTCATTCCAGGAGCGCTTCCGCAAAGAATCGCACGCCGCGGCCGGCGTCAACGATCCCCATGTGGTGCCCATCCACGGCTTCGGCGAGATCGACGGCCGGCTGTATCTGGACATGCGCCTGATCGAGGGCCGCAACCTCGGGGCCATCCTGGCCAAGGCCGAACAACCGCTGAAACCGGCCTTCGCGGTGAGTCTCGTCGAGCAGGTTGCCGACGCCCTCGACGCCGCTCACCATGCGGGCCTGATCCATCGGGACGTCAAACCGTCGAACATCCTCATCACCGATCATGACTTCGTATATCTGATCGACTTCGGCCTGGCCCGCATGGCGGGCGAGGCCGGCATGACGACGGCAGGCAACACCCTGGGCACGCTGGCCTACATGGCGCCCGAGCGGTTCGAGTCGGCGGGCAAGACCGATCCGCGGTCGGACGTCTACGCGCTGGCGTGTGTGCTCTATGAATGCCTGACGGGCGCGCGGCCCTATCCGGTCGACAGCCTCGAACAGCAGATCGCCGGGCACATGGTGCAGCCGGTGCCGCGGCCGTCGGCCACCGACCCCCGCCTGGCGGCGTTCGACGACGTCATCGCCAAGGGCATGGCCAAGAAGCCGGACAAGCGGTATCAGACTGCGGGGGAACTGGCCGTCGCCGCCCGCGCTGCGCTCAGCGTCCCGGTGCGTATCACGGGCCGCTCCGGGCGCCATTCGGCCCAGCGGGTGAAGGCGAGGCCACGGGTCCGGTTGCCGCGCAAAGCACTTGCCATCGGGACGGCGACGGTGGTGGTGGCTGCCGTCTGTGCGGTCGGGGTGTGGCAGTTGCGCGGCGGCGACCGCGGGCCAGGGCTGGCCGACACGTCGTCGGCGGCCGGCCGGGTTGCTGAACCGTCCGGTGCGGTCCCGGAGATCGCCGCGACGGTGCCGCAGCAGATCCGCGACACCGGACGCCTGGTTATCGGCGTCAACGTGCCGTACGCACCGCTGGAGTTCAAGAACTCTGGCGGTGACCTGATCGGCTTCGACGTCGACCTGATGAAAGCGATGACGCGCGTCCTCGGGTTGGTGCCCGACTTCCGGGAGACGGGTTTCGACGGCGTCCTGCCTTCGGTGCGGGACGGCAATTTCAACGTCGGGATGGCGGCGATGACCGATACCGCCGAGCGGGAACGGCAGGCCGACTTCGTCACCTATCTGAACGCGGGCACGCTGTGGGCGCAGCGCACCGGGTCGAGCGTGGACCCGACGGCGGCGTGCGGTCTGCGAGTGGCGGTGAAGTACGGCACGATTCAGGACACCAAGGAAATCCCGGCCAAGAGTGACACCTGTGTGGCGGCGGGCCTGTCGCCGATCCAGAAGGTGCAACTGACCCGTCAGGACGAGGTCACCGCCGCACTGGTCGCCGGGGACGCCGACGCGATGACGGCGGATTCGCCGGTGACGGGGTTCGCGATCAAGCTCAGCGGCGGTGCCCTGCAGCCTGCCGGTGAGGTCTTCGACTCCGCGCCGTACGGCTGGCCGGTGGCCAAGGGTTCTGCGCTTGCCGAATCGTTACGGCAGGCCTTGGAGCAGATCATCGCGACCGGTGAATACCGCACCATCGTGAGCAAGTGGGGCCTGGACAAGGGCATGATCGATCATCCGGTGATCAACGGCGCCCTGCACTGACGTTCAGAGAGAGTTGCGGCCGCCGATGGTCTTGGCCAACTGCACGACCTGGTTGTCGGTCACGTCGGTGCCACTGATCCGCACGTCGACGACGACGTTGTCGGCGACCATGATCGCGCGCCGGTCGCCGTACCCGGGATAGTCCGGCCGTTCGTCGTGCGTCACGTCGACGCCGTCGATCCGTGCGGGAGCCGCCATGACGTATTGATAGGACTTGCTGCTGCCGCCCTCGGTCATGGACAGCGTGTCGCCCGCGCACTGCCGCCACAGCCCGACCGTCTTCGCCGCGACAGCGCGGGCGGCGGCAGGGGTGTCGAACATCGCGACCGCCTGGTCGATTTCCACACTGTCGGTGTCGTCGGCGAACTGGTTTTCGCGGAAGTTCGTGTACCCGGTGCCCTGGTACACCGAATCCATCGCGTTGCCGATGACGGGCACGCATTCCGGGCGCGACGCACGTTCGCCGGCATCGAGCTTGGCGGGTTGACGCAACGCCGTCTTCGACCGCAGGCCCGTGGTGCTCATGATGGTGTTGAGTTCGGATTCACTGGCCAGCATGCTGCCCAGGACGTCGACCTGAGGGGTGGCCACGTCGTGCACGGTGCGGGTGCACCCGGTCACCGCCAGCAGTCCGGCCAGAATCAGCATCGCACCGGCTTTGCTCATGAGCCCCCCTTCGGGTCCGGTGCTGATCCTAATCCCGCATCGCGGCCCGGCCCGGCGGCAATTTTCGCGTCAGACCAGTTCGGTGCCCGGTGCCGGTGGAGGCACCACACCGCAGGCCGCGGCGAACTGCACGGGGTTGAGCCCGTCGGCGGAATTCATGTCGCAACTCCCGAAAGGCGGTGCGCCCTCGGGCAATCCACCGCCGAAGCCGCTGCCGTCGGTGTACTGGTGGGCGACCTTGCCGGGATACGGCGGGTTGCTGCCGTAGGCAGCGATGATGAGGCGCAGGCCGGTCGGCTTGCTGCGCCACATGGCGTTGAGGTCGTAGATATTGCCGTACCCGATGATCCGGGCCGGATTTCCGGCGTAGTCGGCGAGGTTCCAGTACAGCTGGTTGATCCAGGAGGATCCGTCGCCCGTCGGGTTGCCGCCCTGTTCGACGTCGAGCATGAGTGCGACGCGGGGATGCAGCCCACCGTTGGCGTCGATCATGGTCCGCACGGTGTTGGCATTGGCCTGCCAATTGGGCCTGCAGTAGGTGTAGACGATGCCGAACACCAATTTGCCGTCGTCGAGCGCCTTGCGCATCCAGGCATAGTTGGCGGCGAAATTATGGTCGCGGTAGGTGCCGTCACTGACCCGGATCGACAGCACCGCGTACGGATAGCTGTCGTCGACCACCCGCTGAAACTCCGAGACGTCGGCAAAAAGGGTGTCGGTGACCGGCACAACCGCGGCGGTCAATTCTTCCTGTGGAGATTTGCGGCGGCGCGGATGAGTCGAGCGCGACTGTCGTTCGGCGGGCGACCGGCCCGAGACCATCTGTTTCGCCACTCCGCTCGTCATGCTTCCGCCACTGTCCACGTGGCCCAAACCGGGCCGCTACCACCAGGGTAGGTCGGAAATCCTGACGATGCACAGCCGCTACGCCTTGGCGTCGGCCTGCCGGTTGGCGAACACGAACTGGTACACGATGCCGCCGAGAGCGCCGCCGACGAGCGGTGCCAGCCAGAACACCCACAGCTGCGCAGGGGCACCGTTGCCGTTGAAGAACGCCACACCCGTCGAGCGCGCCGGGTTCACCGAGGTATTGCTGATCGGGATCGCAACGAGGTGGATGAGGGTGAGCGACAAGCCGATTGCCAGCGGTCCGAAGCCTTTCGGCGCCCTGTCGTCCGTCGCGCCCAGGATCACGATGAGGAAGAACGCCGTCAGCACGATTTCGGTGATCAGCACCGCCGCCAGTGAGTAGTGGCCGGGGGAGTGGGCGCCGTAGCCGTTGGCCGCCATGTTCCCGGTCGCGGTGAAACCCGGCTGGCCCTTGGCGATGACGAGTAGGAGCAGGCCGGCGATGAGGCCACCGACCACCTGCGCGATCCAGTAGCCGGGCAGGTCTTTCCACGGCAGCCGGCCGCCGACCGCCGCGCCCAGGGTGACCGCGGGGTTGAAGTGACCACCCGAGATGTGACCGACGGCGTACGCCATGGTCACCACGGTGAGCCCGAAAGCCAGTGCGACACCGAGAAATCCGATGCCCAGCTGATAGACGTTGCTGCCGTCTGCATCCTGGGCAATCTGTTTGGCGGCGAAAATCGCGCTGCCACAGCCACCGAAAACCAACCAGAAAGTTCCGAAGAGTTCAGCCCCGAGTTTGGAGATGAGTGAACTGTTCACGTGTTGTCCCCCTGTTCAACGAATGACCATTGACGAAAGGGTAAGGCCACGAAAGGAATTTACGATACCTGTTTATTATTTCGTTGCCGTACGTTGACTTTGAATTCCGATTGCTTACGGTTCGCCGCCGTCGGTGATTGCATTGGGCGCCAGTCCGCTTCCGGACATGAATTGCAGCAACGCATTGATCGCGACTTTCGCCGCGGTCAACTGCATGACTCGAGCCGACTTGGGGTCGTTGAACGGTTCGAGCCGGTTGATCACCGCGGAGACCTGGCTTTCGAAGTCGGTGACCTGATACCAGAGCCTGCTGTCATAGCCGAGATCCAGCAGTTTGCGGGCATGCTCGGCGGCCACCCGCATCATGAGTTTGTCGAGATTCGGTGCGGTTTCGGCGGATCCGTGCCCACTGGCCAGGGCGGCCGCCGTCGTCGCGGCGCCGGTACCGGCCAGACCGCTCACCATCGCCAAACCGCCCACCATGCCGCCGGGACCGAATGCGGCCAGTCCGCCGGCGACTGCGGCCGCGCCGAACGCACCGGCCGGGCCGCCACGGCCAACCCGACCGGCCCGGCCGCGATCAGCGCCACCCCGGCCGCGGCCGTGAGGACCCGGCCCCACGGCACCCCGCTCTTACCGCTCACCGCGGCCTGCACGTCCTTGATCGCGGTGGCCACGGTCTTGCCGACGTCGCGGCGGAAGCCGAGCGCCTCGGCGATGTCCTCCAGCGCCTTGATCGGGGCGTCGCCGGTGTCGATCTCGTAGGGCGTGACGCAGTTGGTCAGGGCCAGCACCACGAGTTCGCCGATCGCCTCGTGCAGTTCCCATCGGTGCGGCAGGGCCGGCAGCCTCCCGGCGGCGAGTTCCTGGAGTTCCGGGGCGAGCAGCTGCCCGCCGGCCGCCTGCTGGGCAAGCTGGGCGGCCAGGTCGTCGCGCAGGATCTGCAGCGTCGCGCGATACCGGTCGGCACGCTCGGAATCCCTGATGTGCCGCGCGACAGCCTCACCGAAATGCTGCACCAACAGTGCCGATGCCTCGGCTTCACTCATCCGCACCGCGATGTCGGTGCCTGTCGCGGCGGCCGGTTCCGCCTGCGGGTAGAGCGCGTCGGCGACCAGCCCGGCGACCGCGGGATCACCCAGATACGTGTCGGCCTGGTGCCCGCGCACAGTCAGCATGAAATCCTGTGCGCCGGGAAAGGTCGATGCCAAACCCCTTCCGCCCGTGACGATGTCACGCACGTTGAGGAAGTTCGACCAGTCGTCGACGCGGCTGTAGGGAAACCGTTTGAGCAGCCGCTCGCTGCCCTCGTGCAGGGCGCGGATGCCGGCCGGGCTGCCGATGGTGATGAATCGCCGCACATGCAACTGCTCGGGCAGGTGGTCGAGCAAATCGATCGCGATGACGCTGCCGAGGCTGTGGCCGATCAGCACGACCTCGCCGTCGTCGGGCAGGGCGTTGATGATGCGCAGCATGATCGCCGCACGCAGCCCATCACTGCCGATGTAGCGGCGGACCTGGTCGAGGTCGTACATGGACAGGTAGTCGACGACGGCGCCGGGTGCGGCGTTCCACACCGGGTCGGGGATCAGGTTGAACCCGTAGGTGCGCACCCCGAACTCTCGGCGCAGCAGGCGTTGCACCCGCGCCTGGCGGCGCTCGAACTCTCGGCGGGCCAGTGCGTCGTCCTTGGCCTTGTAGGTGATGGCCGGGAGCTTGGCGGAGATGCCGTCGGTCTTGAGCAGGTCGGCGTAGCGCGGTGCGAGCACGTCGGCGCGGTCGACCGGGTCGAACCCCGCCTGGGTCAGGCCCCGGTTGAGGCCGTCGAGCCAGTCGTAGTCGCGGTTTCCGTCTCCGATGCCGTGCAGGAAGACGACGTGCATTGTTCAGCTCCTGATCGCGGTGTGGTGTCGCCACCACGTTAGTGATCGGTAAGGGCCTGGCGCTGGCTACGATCAACCAACTTTGGACGGCTGAGGAGAGCGATATGGCGCGGATGCACGTGACGGGTCTGCTCGCGGCGGCCGCCGCAGCATGTGTGGTGCTGGCCGGCTGCGGCAGCAGCGATTCCTCGGGCGCGCCCAGTTCGACGCCCGCAGCCGCCGGGCCGGAGCGGGTGGTGCTGAAACCCGTTGACGCCAAGGGCAACATGCAGAGCGGCTGGTCGCAGGACGAGAGCCACCGCGACACCCCTGTCGACTGCTGGGGCTCGTCGCCGTATGACGTCGGCACCGGGATCCGCTGGTGCGGCGGCACCGCGGACTCGGGCGATGCCTGCTGGCCGACCGAAAACGGCACGGCGGTGCTGTGTCTGGCCGATCCGTTCAGCACCACGCTCTATCTCCGCAACGCCACGGGATTGGGCGACCCGACCGAGCCGCGCAGCGGTGACGCCGTCCCGATGGCGCTGGCACTCGATGACGGGACCCAGTGCCGTGCCGTGATCGGCGGAGCCTGGGGTCAGCGCGGCGCTCCGGCCTACACCTGCGGCAAAGGGCCTGCTCTGATGGGCATCTGGGGAACGTCACCCGACGACGCGTCAGGAATCCACCGCGGGCCCGACGGCTGGACCGTCGAGGTCGGCACCGAGACGGGCACACCGACCAAACACACCGTCGCCAAGGCCTATTACGTCGGCATGGCCTAGGCACTTTCTCCCGCCACCTCCTCCCGCGCACCTTCCTCCCGCGCACCTTCCTCTCGCGAGCAGACACTCAGGTACCCCGACACGCCGCGTTTCGCGTACCCATGTGTCTGTTCGCGCAAGGTTCGGCGCCTTCCCCCGATCGGGGGACAGCGGGTTCACCTGATGCGTGGGCCGGTCGGCCGATACTGACGCGTGTCGCAGTGGGGCATTCTTTTCTCAACACCGGATCACACCGGACGAGAACTTCAAAAGCCCACTGAGACAAAGGAACCGATCATGAGCCTCTCCTGCCGCATCGCCGCCGGATACGCCGCTGGTGTCACCCTCGTCGCCGCTCCGGTCCTCATCTTTCTCGGCGCTGCCTCCGCCCGCGCCGACGTCGCGCCCGTCAACACCGGTCCGTCGGTGAGCCATCACGAGACCTTCCCCGGCCAGCACAATTTCCCGCAGCCGGCCACCGCCGCGCATCATCACCACCAGAACCACCACGCCTGATCGGCGTTGCCCGAGGAGCCCGGACAGTGTCCGGGCTCTTCACTTGTGCGGATCACCCCTTGGGCAGGGTTCGCCGCGCCTGCAGGGTCACACCGGGCACGGTGTTGGCCAGGTCGGGCCGGCTCTTGGCGAAGCCGCGAATCGCGCGATAGAACGCCCACAGCTGCCGCGGCGTGGGCATGGGCGGCACCCAGGCCAGCTCCCAGTGGATGCCGTTGATCGGGTCGTCGAAGAACACGCCGTAGTAGCCGGGCCAGTACTGGGGATACTCCTTGGGCTCATCGGTGACCGGGATTGCGCGTGGGATCAGGAACTCGCGATGAAAGCGGTCGATCTCCTTGCGGCCGCGGGCCCACAACGCGATGTGGTTGATGCCTACGGCCTGGTCGGTGTGGGTCAGTTTTTCGCCGGTCCGGGCCGGCTGGATGCCGATATAGCTGTGTGGATTGACGAACCGCGTCATGTAGTAGATCGACTGATATTCCATGTTCAAGCTCGAAAAGCTGTGATAGCCGAGCCATCCGAACATCGCGTCGTAGAACTCGATCGACGCGTCGTAATCCAGTACCGCGAACTCCACGTGACTGACACCCCGCCAGCGCATCGCCCCTCCTCGCACGTCGACTCCTTAGACATTCGCACAAACTTGCCGGTTCAGGATGTGCCTCGATGCGGCTGGTGCGCAGCCACGGCGTTCGTCAGGATTGGGCCACTTCGGCTCAAGGAGGAAATGTGGCGCTTGGAAGCCCAGAGAGTGTTGCCGACGACCCGGTGACGCCGTCGCGCACAACCGGCCACGATGTCCTGAATCGCGGCTTCGGCTTCCGCGCCGCGTTGTCGCTGGCGTTCGCCGACATCTCGCCGATTGTGGCGCTGTACGCGATCTTCGCGCTCGGCCTCTTCGCTGCCGGCCCGCGGTTCTTCTGGGCCTTCCCGATCGTGCTGTGCGGCCAGTTGCTCGTCGCGTTGGTCTTCGGTGAGCTGGCCTCGCGTTTTCCATATGCCGGCAGCGTCTATCAGTGGGCGCGGCACGCCAAGGGCACGACCTGGGGCTGGACGGCAGCGTGGGCCTACATCTGGGGCCTCACCCTGACCCTCTCCACGATGGCCTATGCCGCAGCGGGATTCATCCTCGAGGTGTTCGGAGTCGAGTCGCCCAGCCGCTGGCTGCTTGCTGCCGTCTCGATCGGCGTCATCTGCTTCACCACGGCCGCCAATATGATCGGCCGCCAGGTGCTCAAGGTCATGATTGTCGCGAGCATCATCTGCGAGATCGTCGGCTCGGTCGGGCTGGGCACCGTGCTGTTGCTCTTCCATCGCGTCAACCCGGTGTCGACCCTTTTCCAGGGCCTTCCCGACGGGTCCGGAAGCACGTTGAGCACCATGCTCGTCGCGGTGGCCTTCGTGGGCTGGGCCTTCCTCGGCTTCGAGTCGGCGGGGTCGATCGCCGAGGAGGTGGAAAACCCCGAGCGCAACGTGCCGAAGGCCATCGTCTTCGCGCTGCTGCTGGTCGGCATCATCGTGATGTACTCCGCGGCTGCCGTCATCCTCGCGATCCCTGATCTCTCGGCAGTGCTCAGCGAGCAGAGCGGCGATCCGGTGTCGGCGACCCTGACGGCGCAGCTCGGCTCGTCGATCGCCAAGCCGCTGCTGCTGATGTTCGTCATCGGCTTCATGTCCGCGTGCCTGGCGGTGCAGTCGGCGGTGTCGCGGGCCGTGTACGGGATGGCGCGCGACCGCGCGCTGCCCGGCGCCGCATTCCTGTCGAAGCTGGGCGGTCCCGAGCGGATGCCGATTCGGGCGATCGGGCTGACCGCGGTGGTCGCCGCGTTCTTCCTGCTGTTCGCCGGCTCTGACCTGTACAACGTCCTGGTCAACTTCTCGGTGATGGGTCCCTACATCGCGTTTGCCGTTCCGGTCTTCGCCGCCGCGCTGACCCGGCTGGCTGGGCGCTGGGTTCCCGGCGTCTTCACGCTGGGACGCTGGGGCGCGCCGGTGACCTACGCGGCGGCCGCGTGGCTGGCCTTTGAGGTGCTCAATGTGCTGTGGCCGCGCACGCAGCCAGGACAGCCGTGGTTCGTCAACTGGAGCATGGTCATCTCCCTGGTGAGCCTGGGCATCCTGGGCGTGGCCGTGTACGTGAAGTGCCGCGACCGCATCACGGTTCCGGTCGGGGAACGCGTCGACGCCGCAGGGCCCGACGAGTCATAACCGCACGCAACAAAGAGCCCGGGCACCTGCCCGGGCTCCTTGTCATTGACGGGCGCCGGTTTCTCTCGCGAGCAGTCACTCAGGTCCGCGACACGCCGCGTTTGGCGTACCTGAGTGTCTGCTCGCGAGGGTTTGGTGGCTTCCCCCGATCGGGGGACGGCGGGTTCAGCTGGTGTGGGGGCTGGTCGGCCGATACTGACGCGTGTCGCAGTGGGGCATTGTTATCTCAACACCGGATCACACCGGATGAGAACTTCAAAAGCCCGCTGAAACAAAGGATTTGATCATGTCGATCTCTCGCCGTATCGCCGCTGGTTTCGCTCTGGCTGCCGCTCCTGCGATCATCGCGCTGGGTGCCGCCGCCGCCAGTCAGGCCGAGACCTCGGCGGTCAACACCGGTCCGTCGGTGAGCCATCACGAGGCGTTCCCGGGCCAGCACAATTTCCCGCAGCCGGCCACCGCCGCGCATCACCACCACCAGAACCACCACGCCTGATCGGCGTTGCCCGAGGAGCCCGGACAGTGTCCGGGCTCTTCTCATTCCGCCTGGGGCGAATCCGAGGAGATCCCCAGCATTGCGTGCCAGGCTGGGGCCATGGCTGCGAATCAGACTCCGCGCCGTCAGCCCCTCCGCGCCGACCTCGTCCTGTCCGGCGGCGGCGTCAAGGGCATCGGTCTGGTGGGTGCCGCCGTCGCGCTGAAGGACGCCGGGTATGAGCTCCAGCGGATATCGGGCACGTCGGCGGGCTCGCTGGTCGGAGCCGTGGTGGCCGCGGCGGCGCAAGGCGATCAGCTGACCAGCGAGCAGCTGCGCGAGCTGGCGCTGGACGTGCCCTATCGGAAGTTCCGGGACAGCGGTCCGATCGAACGCATCCCGATCCTGGGACCGGCATGGGGGTTGCTGCGTGAGACCGGGATCTACCGCGGGGATTTCGCGCACGCCTGGATGCGCACCGAACTGAAGAACCTGGGCGTCAGCACCTTTGGCGACATGGCCATCGACGACGACCAGCTGCCGCCGGAGCGACGGTACCGCCTGGTCGTCACCACGGCCGACCTGACATCGGGCCAATTGGTGCGGTTGCCCTGGGATTATCGACGGCTCTACGGTCTGGACCCGGACGAACAGTTGGTGGCCGACGCCGTGCGCGCCTCGATGGCGATTCCGTTCCTGTTCCAGCCGGTCACCCTCGAAGGCGTCGGTGGGGAGCAGTACACGCTCGTCGACGGCGGCGTGCTGTCCAACTTCCCGATCGATTCCTTCGACCGGGCCGACGGCAAAGTGCCGCGGTGGCCCACATTCGGCGCGACCGTGATTCCGTATCTGCCTGCGCCGACGATCGAGCAGCTGATTCCCGGGCTGGGGCCACTGCACGGACCGCCACTGCTGGAGAGCCTGATCACCACCATGCTGGTCGGCCACGACCAGACCTACCTCAGTCAACCGTGGGTGAAGGTGCGGGCGATCCAGGTGGATTCGACGGCCACCGGGGTGCTCGACTTCGACATCACCCGAGACGAAGCCGAGGTGCTCTACGACAACGGGTATCAGGCGACCACCGACTTCCTGTCCACCTGGAACTGGCCAGCCTACGTCGAGCGGTTCCGCGCGGCTCATCGGATGAGCTGATCCGCGATGCGTCGTCTGCTGGTCGGCATGGTCGTGTTGGGTGTGGTCGTCGCGCTGCAGGGAGGTTGCGCGACGGCTCACACGTCGTCGCCGCCGGCACCCATACCGTCGACCCCGCCGATGGGGTGGAATTCGTGGAATTCCGGCATCGCCCTCACGGAGAAGAACATCGACGACACCATCGATGCGATGGTGTCGTCCGGCATGCGTGAGGCCGGCTACCGCTACGTCAACATCGACGCGGGTTGGGCTGCGCCGCAACGGGATTCCAACGGCGAGTTGCAGGCGGACCCGGTGCGCTTCCCCGACGGCATGGCTGCGGTGGCCCGTCACGCTCACGACCGCGGCATGCTGCTCGGGCTTTACGCAAGCCCGTTCGACGAGCGCTGCAGCGCCCAACCCGCGCTCGCCAGTGCCGGGCATGAGGACACCGATGCGCACGAGTTCGCCGACTGGGGTGTGGACTACCTGAAGTACGACTGGTGCCGCGACGAGGCCGACCACACGCACCAGGTGAAGGTGTTCACCGCGATGCGGGACGCGTTGCGCGCGACCGGTCGTCCGATCCTGTACAGCATCAACCCGAACAGCTCCGACGACCCGACCGCAGGTTCCCGCTACGACTGGTCCGATGTCGCCGACATGGCCCGAACCACAACCGATCTGGTGCCGGTATGGCGGGACACCATGCCCTCGCTCGGGCCGACGGATCCGTTCGGTGACCACGACTTCCTCGGCACACCGGACCAATTCGACGCCGCCGCACGGGTTGTCGGGCCGAGCAAGCGCGGGTATTGGACCGATCCCGACGCCCTCGTCGTCGGAGTGAGCTGGAGCGATTTCGTCGCACACCACCTGCAAGCGGTCCGCAACCATCTGAAGGAAAGCCCCACCGAACTGCCCGACGATCAGCTCAGCCAACTTCTGCTCAGACAACCCGATATGACCGCCGCCGAACAGCGGGCGAACCTGTCGCTGTGGGCCATGCTCTCGGCGCCGCTGATCGCGGGCAACGATGTTCGGTCCATCGATGCCCAGACCCGGGACATTCTCATCAACCCCGACGTGATCGCGATCGACCAGGATCCGTCGGTCAGCCCAGCACGGTCGATGGCCGATCCTCGAGTCCTGGTCAAGCCGCTCTCCGACGGCACGGTGGCGGTCGCGCTGTACAACTCCGCCGATACGCCCCAGAACATCTCCACGACGGCCGTGCAGATCGGGATGGGCCCGGCAACCTGCTATGCGGTCCGAGATCTGTGGGCCCGCACCAAAACCCACACCCTCGACGTCATCGGCCGAGAGCCGGTGCCCCCGCACACGGTGACGCTGCTCAAGGTCAGTCCGGGGTGTCGGTAGGCGTCTCGGACGGTATCTCGTCGACGGGGACGGGACGCAGCAGCGCCCACCCGATGAATATCGCCGATACGGCGATCAGCACCAGACCCACCCACCAGTTGGCGCTGGTTCCGACGTAGAGGTCGACCTTGTTGTGAGCATTGGACGGCGAATGCGGCCCGAGCACTGCGGGCGCGAACCCGGCGATGGTCAGGAGCACGCCGAAGATGCCCAGCAGTGCACCCACGATGTTGCGGATGTCGAACAGGCGCGCAAACACGGGCACCTCCTAGTGGAACACGATGTTGAGGACGACGACGCAGGCCAGCATCACGCCGGCCAGCGGAACGGGCTTGAGGTACCACGGCTTTCCGGCATCCTCGGGATCGCCGAACAGCTTCACCGGGGTCTGCGAGTAGACCAGCCCGGTCAGCTCTGCCTCGGGTTTCGGCGCGGTCACCAGGCTCACCACGATGCTGACGACGATGTCGACGACGAACGCGGCGCTGGCGGCCAGGAACGGCATGCCTTGCCCCGGCAGGTCGATCACCCCGGCCTTGGACAGCGCGAAAACGGTGATGGCCGACAGTGTTCCGGCCACCAGACCGGTCCAGCCGGCGGTCGCCGTCATCCGCTTCCAGAACATGCCGAGGATGAACGTCGCGAACAGCGGCGCGTTGAAGAAGCCGAACAGCGTCTGCAGGTAGTCCATCAGGTTGGAGTAGCCAGAGGCGATCAGCGCGGTGAAGATCGCCAGCACCGTCGCGGCCACGGTCGCGAACCGGCCGACCTGGATGTAGTAGTGGTCGGGGCGGTCCTTGACTACGTACTGCTGCCAGATGTCGTAGCTGAACACCGTGTTGAACGCTGACACGTTGGCCGCCATACCGGCCATGAACGACGCGATCAGGCCGGTGACCGCCACGCCGAGCAGGCCGTTGGGCAGGATGTCGCGGACCATGAGCAGGATGGCGTCGTTGTAGGTGACCTGGCCGCTGCCGGTCGATTTCAGCTGTATCACGTCGCCGATGGTGGCCGCGGCGATCATGCCGGGCAGTACCACCACGAACGGGATGAGCATCTTGGGGAACGACCCGATGATCGGCGCTCGACGTGCCGCCGACATCGAGCTGGACGCCATGGCGCGTTGCACCTCGACGAAGTTGGTGGTCCAGTAGCCGAACGACAGCACGAAGCCGAGGCCGAACACGATGCCGATCACCGACCACACGGGGCTGGTGAAACCGCTGAGCGCCTGACCAGGCCAGGTGGTGAGCTGGTCGTGGGTGCTGGCGGTCACCGAGCCGCCGGCCTTGACGGTGTCGATCACCTTGTCTCGCAGACCGTTCCAGCCACCCACTTTGATGAGCCCGAAGATCGTCAGCGGCACGAGTGCGGCGAGGATGACGAAGAACTGCAGAACTTCGTTGTAGATCGCGGCCGAGAGCCCGCCCAGCGCGGTGTAGGTCAGCACGATCGCCGCGGCGACTATCAGCGAAATCCATTGCGACCAACCGAGCAACGCGTTGATCACTGTCGCCAGCAAGAACAGGTTGACCCCGGCGATCAGCACCTGCGCAACGGCAAAGCTGATGGCGTTCACCAGGTGGGCGCCGGGGCCGAAGCGTCGGCGCATGAATTCGGGGACGCTGCGCACTTTGGAGCCGTAGTAGAACGGCATCATGATGACGCCGAGGAACAGCATCGCCGGGACGGCGCCGATCCAGTAGTAATGCATTGTGGCCAGGCCGATTTGGGCGCCGTTGGCGGACATGCCCATGATCTCCACCGCGCCCAGGTTCGCCGACACGAACGCGATACCGGTGACCCACGCGGGTAGCCGGCGGCCGGACAGGAAGAAATCGAGACTGGAGGTGATCTGGCTGCGGGCCAGAAGGCCGATGCCGAGCACGAATACGAAGTAGATCGCGATCAGCGCGTAGTCGAGTATGCCGACGTTCAAGTGCAGGACGTTGGTATTCGTTTTCGCTCCTTCGTCCAGAGGTCAGGAAAGATACTAGTGTTCGGAACTGTGACGGAGCCGACACATTGGAAACTGGCCGACGGGCGCGACCTGTTTTTCTTCGCGCTGCCAGGACATGTGCCCGCCCCGGTGCCTGATCAGCGGCCGCTCGGCCCGGGCGGGTCGCACCCGACCGAACTGCGTTTCGACCGGACGACCGGGCAGTGGGTGATCATCGCGGCCGCGCGGCAGGACCGCACCTACAAGCCGCCGCCCGATCAATGCCCGCTGTGTCCGGGGCCGACGGGTGAGACCAGCGAGATCCCCGCGCCGGACTACGACGTGGCGGTGTTCGAGAACCGGTTCCCGAGCCTGGCGGGGGAGGGCGTGGTGGCTCCGCCCGCCGACGCCGGGTTCGTCGCCGCGGCCGGCTACGGGCGCTGCGAGGTGATCTGCTTTACCAGCAACCACACGGGTTCGTTCAGCGAGTTGCCGCTCGTGCATGCCCGGTTGGTGGTCGACGCGTGGCGGCACCGCACCGCCGATCTTCTCAAACGGACCGGTGTCGAGCAGGTCTTCTGCTTCGAGAACCGCGGCGAGGAGATCGGCGTGACGCTGACCCATCCGCACGGCCAGATCTACGCGTACCCCTACCTGACGCCCCGGACGGAGGTCATGCTGCGGCAGGCCACCGGCTTCCGGGAGACTCACGGCGGCAACCTCTTTGCCTCGCTGCTGGCCGCCGAACAGGCGAACGGACAACGCCTGGTGGCGCAGAACGACCTGTTCACCGCGTTCGTGCCGTTCGCGGCCCGCTGGCCCGTGGAGGTGCACATCTACCCGAACCGGCTGGTGCCCAACGTCGTTGAGCTCTCCACCGCCGAGTGCGACGCGCTGGCCTCGATTTACCTCGACGTGCTGGGCCGCTTCGACCGCATGTACTCGGCGCCCCTGCCGTACATATCGGCGCTGCACCAGTATTCGGGCGCCGGTGTGCAGGGTGACGGATACTTCCACATCGAGCTGATGTCGATCCGCCGCAGCGCCACCAAGCTGAAATACCTGGCGGGTTCCGAATCGGCCATGGATGCGTTCATCGGCGACGTGACGCCTGAGAGCGTGGCGCAGCGGCTGCGGGAGCTGGCATGACCGTCCGATACTCCGCTCCGGGCCGGGTCAACCTGATCGGCGAACACACCGACTACAACCTGGGATTCGCGCTGCCGATCGCGTTGCCGCAGCGCACATCGGTGGTCTTCGACTCGGATACCTCTGACGTGCTGGAGGTTTCGAGTGCGTTGGGCGACGGCCCGGTGCGGGTTCCGCTTGCGACGAAGCCCGGCGAGGTTGCGGACTGGGCCGGCTACGTCGCCGGGGTGGTGTGGGCGCTGCGCTGCGCCGGGCATGCCGTACCGGGCGGGACGATGTCGATCACCAGTGACGTCGAGGTGGGCTCGGGGCTGTCGTCGTCAGCGGCGTTGGAATGCGCGGTCCTCGGCGCCCTGCTCACCTCGGCCGGGATCGAACTCGACCGCATCGAGCAGGCCCGGATCGCCCAGCGCGCCGAGAACGAGTACGTCGGCGCGCCAACAGGTCTGCTCGACCAGCTGGCATCCCTGTTCGGGGAACCCGGCCAGGCCATGCTCATCGACTTCCGCGACGTCACCGTCCAGTCGGTGCCGTTCGCGCCGGAATCGTCCGGCACGGCGCTGTTGTTGATCGACTCGCGGGCCCGGCACGCCCACGCCGGCGGCGAGTACGCGGCCCGGCGCGCGTCGTGTGAACGCGCAGCGGCCGCCCTCGGTGTGGCGTCGCTGCGGGAGGTCTCCACGGCCTCGGCGCTGCAGGCCGTCAAGGATCCCGTCGATGCCCGGCGGGCCCGTCACATCGTGACCGAGAACCAGCGTGTACTCGAATGCGTTGCGGCGATGGCGGCTTCGGACTTCACCGCGGCCGGTGCGCTGTGGACCGCGTCGCACGAATCGATGCGCGACGACTTCGAGATCACCACGCCGCACCTCGACCTCATCGCGGCGAGCGCCGTGCAGGCCGGCGCGTTCGGGGCGCGGATGACCGGCGGTGGCTTCGGTGGGTGCGTCATCGCGCTCGTGCCCGAGGAGCGGGTTGACGACGTCACTGACGCGGTGCTGCGCGCGGTGCGCGATGCGGGCTATCAGGAACCGCTCGTCACGAGGACGCACGCGGGCGGCGGCGCGGGGCTCGGGGATTCGGCGTAGCACCGGGCGCCGGATCGTCCGCCATGTCTGTTCCAGACACTGTGGCGAGCGTGCAGCCTGTCGCGGTACTTCGTGCGTCTGAGCGCAAGAACCTGCACGTTCGCCACAGTGCGCGCAACGTAGTTTAGGGCCCAGATTCCCGGGTAGCCATGCGCCGATCAAGCCGATGGAACCGACGGACGGGGAATTGCTGTGAAAGCGGTAACGTGGCATGGGCGACGTGACGTACGGGTGGACACCGTCGCGGATCCGAAAATCGAACAACCCGATGACGCGATCATCGAAGTCACCTCCACCAACATCTGCGGTTCCGACCTGCATCTTTACGAGGTGCTCGGTGCCTTCATGCACGAGGGCGACATCCTCGGCCATGAGGCCATGGGCATCGTGACCGAGGTCGGTTCGTCCGTCGGCGATCTGTCCGTCGGTGACCGGGTGGTGGTGCCGTTCCAGATCTCCTGCGGCCACTGCTACATGTGCGACCGGCAGCTCTACACCCAGTGCGAGACCACCCAGGTGCGCGAACAGGGCAAGGGCGCAGCGCTGTTCGGCTACTCCGAGCTCTACGGCGAGGTGCCCGGCGGGCAGGCGGAATACCTGCGGGTGCCGCAGGCTCAGTTCACCCACATCAAGGTGCCCGACGGACCGCCCGACTCGCGATTCATCTATCTGTCCGACGTGCTGCCGACCGCCTGGCAGGCGGTCGCCTACGCCGACATCCCCGACGGCGGATCCGTCACGGTCCTCGGTCTCGGCCCCATCGGCGACATGTCGGCACGCATCGCCAGCCATCTCGGCTACCGGGTCATCGCGGTCGACCGGGTTCCCGAGCGGCTGCTGCGCGCGGAGGCCCGCGGCATCACCACCGTCGACCTCGACACCCTCGACCGCACCCTTGGCGACGAGATCCGGTCGATGACCGCCGGACGCGGCACGGATTCGGTGATCGACGCGGTGGGGATGGAGTCGCACGGCTCACCGGTCGCGCAGGTCATGCAGCGGGTGACGGCGGCGTTGCCGGACATGATCGCGAAACCCATGATGCAGGTGGCGGGACTCGATCGGCTCGACGCGCTGTACTCGGCGATCGACATCGTGCGCCGCGGCGGCACCATATCGCTCATCGGGGTGTACGGCGGCAGCGCGGACCCGCTGCCCATGTTGACGATGTTCGACAAGCAGGTGCAGCTCCGGATGGGGCAGGCCAACGTGAAGAAGTGGGTCGACGACATCATGCCGCTGCTCACCGCGGACGATCCGCTGGGCGTCGACACCTTCGCGAGCCACGTTCTGCCGCTCGACGACGCGCCGCGGGCCTACGAGATGTTCCAGAAGAAGCAGGACGGCGCCGTCAAGATGATGCTGAAGCCGTGAGCCGCTAGCGCAGCTTGACCATTCGCGTCGTCGAACTCTCGTCCAATTCGACGACGTCGGCGCGTGACCGCAGGAAATCACTGAAAGACCGGAAACCCAGGGACTTCTCGCTGAACGACGGATCCATGCGCTTCATCTGCGCCTTGACCGCCGAATTGTGCAGCCACTCCACGTCGTCCTTCTCCAGCCCGATCCGCAGGGCGCGGGTGAGCAGCGCGGTGGCCTCGGCCTGCGGGTCCGGTTCGGCAGTTTTGCGGGTGCGCTTCTGCTGCTTGGGTTCTGGGGCCGGTTCCGGGGTGGGAACGCCGGGAAGCGCGTCGTAGATCACGAATTCGTCGCACGCCGCGGCCAACGCGCGGCTCGACGAGCCCGCGACCCCGATGCCGACGACGTAGCGGCCCAACCGCTTGCAGCGTTGAGCGAGCGGAATGTAGTCGGAGTCGCCGGCCACGATCACCACATGCGTCAGGTCGGGCAGCCGGAACATGTCCTCCACGGCATCGACCGCGAGCCGGATGTCGGCGCCGTTCTTGCCATATGCCGCGGCCGGGAACAACTGCACCAGGTCGACCGCGCGCCCGACGAGCTGCTCGCGGTATCCCGCGTTGACGTCGGCCGACCAGTCCGCGTAGGCGCGGGTGAGCACCAGGGTGCCGAAGGACGACGCGAAGTCGAGGATCGCGGCGACGTCGACGGTGGCCTTGGTGAGCTTGTCCGCCTCGAGTCCCTTGGCCTTGTCACGCTGAAACGAGCTGCGGCCGTTGACCTGGTCATAGCGCGAGATGACGATGTTGTCGAAGTCGAGGTAGACCGCGACGCGGGTGGCGGGTTCGGTCATGAACTCAGTCTGGCGTATGAATGCCCGACTGTGCTGATTTGGACCCGTGCCGGCCTGGGTAGTCCTACAGTTATTGCTGTCACCTCAAGGGGCCATGATGGGGAGGTTGTCCCGGTCTTCGTGGAATTTGAGGTGGCGGTCCCTCACCTGATGCCCGCCAGATGGTAGGTCTTCGGGTGAACGACCAAGTACACCTCGAAGAAGGAGTAAGGGACCGCCATGAAGACCGTACCTACTGTTCGCCTCGCTGACACGACCGACGCCGCCGGGTTGCCTGAGCTGCCGGAGGAGATCCGGCTGGCGATGACCAGCATCGCCGGGGCGGCCCGGGAGGGGTTGTTGGCGATGAGCGTGGCCGCCGGGATGGCGGTGATGCAGACGATGTTTGAGGCCGAGATCGCCGCGGCGTGCGGGCCGAAGGGCAAGCACGACGCTGACCGGATTTCGGTGCGCCACGGCAGTGGGAAGGGGTCGGTGACCCTTGGTGGTCGGCGGGTGCCGGTGGCCCGGCCGCGGGCACGCACTCTGGATGGGAGCGAGGTGGCGCTGAGCACCTATGCGCACTTCGCCGCCGATGACCTGCTGACCCAGGTGGTGATGGAGCGGATGCTGGCCGGGGTGGCCACCCGCCGGCACGCCCGCACTGCGGAGCCGGTGGGCGCCCAGGTCGGCGAGGAGGCGAAATCGACTAGCCGCTCGGCGATTTCGCGCCGATTCGTGCGCCAGACCGAGACCGCGCTGGGCGAGCTGATGAGCCGCGACTTGAGCGAGCTGGACATCAAGGTGCTCATGTTGGATGGGGAGCACATGGCCCAGCGGTGCGTGGTGGTCGCGCTGGCGATCACCGCCGACGGAACGAAGGTCCCGGTCGGGCTGTGGGACGGCTCCACGGAGAACAAGACCGTGGTCCGCTCGCTGCTGGCCGACCTGGTCGAGCGCGGCCTGGCCATCGACGATGGGCTGCTGGTCGTCTGCGACGGCGCCAAGGCGCTGTCCGCGGCGGTGCGTGAGGTGTTCGGCGCCAAGGCCCTCATCCAAAGATGTACCTTGCACAAGCGGAGAAATGTCGCTGATCATCTGCCCGACAAGGACAAGGCCTGGGTGGACGCCAAGTTGGTCAAGGCCTTCGCCCACCCTGACCCAGACACCGGGTTGCGCAACGCGAAAAGCCTTGCCGGGCAACTTGGTAAGAACTATCCCAGTGCGGCCGCCAGCCTGCGCGAGGGGCTGGAGGAAATGTTCACTGTCGCCCGCCTCGGCATCGACGGCCGCCTCGCCAAGACGTTGACCACGTCCAATCCGGTCGAGTCGATGATCTCCATCGCCCGGACCACCAATCGCAACGTCACCCGCTGGCGCGACGGGCAGATGGTGCTGCGCTGGACCGCGGCCGGCATGCTCAACGCCGAACGATCCTTCCGTCGCATCAAGGGCCACAAGCAGATGCCCCAGCTCGTCGACGCCCTGCGCCGACACGCTCACCCCGACACCGGCGCCGACACCAAATCTGTCGGTGCCGCCGCCTAGAGTTCATCGTGGATCGTCACCCAAATTCCACGCGACTCGGGACATGCTCATGATGGGTGCAAAGACTACAGGCGATGGATTGACCGACGTCGTAGTGACGGCGGCGGTATCGACGACTGCGCTGGCGGCGGAGGCCGAGGAAACCTGGCAGTTGTTGTTGGAGGGCCGCACTGGTATCCGCGACCTCGACAGACCGTTCGTGACCGAATTCGATTCGCCCGTGCGGATCGGTGGACAGCTCACCGAGAATATCGAAAGTCTTCTGAGTCGCGTTGAACGCAAACGGCTTTCGTACACCGGCCAGATGGCGACGGTGCTCGGCCGGCGACTGTGGGAGAGCGCCGGGGCGCCCGACGTCGATACCCGGCGGCTGCTCGTGTCGATCGGCCTGGCGCTGGGTTCGACCGAAGAACTGACCCTGCAGTACGACACCTGGCTGCAGAAGGGATTGCGCGCCGTGCCGCCGACCGCGATCCCGAAGTACATGCCGAACGGGGCGGCTGCCGCGGTCGGTTTGGAGCGGCAAGCCAAGGCGGGCGTCATCTCTCCCCTGATGGCCGACGCATCAGGGGCCTCGGCCATCGCGCACGCGTGGCGGCACATCATCTTCGGCGACGCCGACGTCGCCATCTGCGGCGGCGTCGAATCGTGGATCGAGGCGGTGCCGGTCGCGGCGTTCTGCCAGTTGGGCATGCTGTCGACCTACAACCAGGATCCGTCTGCCGCGTGCCGTCCGTTCGACGCCGACCGCGACGGCATGGTGTTCGGTGAGGGCGGCGCGTTGATGCTCATCGAGACCGAAGAGCACGCCAAGGCGCGTGGCGCGCCTGTTCTCGCCCGCCTCATGGGCGTCGGCATCACCTGCGACTGTTACGACGCTGTCGAATTGGACCCCGAAGGCGAGCGGGCCGGTGCCGCGATCAGCCGGGCCATCGAGCTGGCCGGCCTCACGCCGGCCGACATCGATCACGTCAACGCGCACGCCACCGGAACAGTCGCCGGGGACCAGGCCGAGGCGCACGCCATCCATCGGGCCCTCGGCGCGCAGACACCCGCGGTGTACGCACCCAAAGCTGCGCTGGGACACTCGCTGGGAGCCGCGGGCGCGGTGGAGGCGGTGCTGACGGTGCAGGCCCTGCGCGACGGTGTCATCCCGCCCACGCTGAACCACAAGAACCACGATCCCGAGATCAACCTGGACGTGGTGGCCGACCAGCCGCGCCGCGGCCGCTTCCACTACGCAATCAGCGACTCGTTCGGATTCGGCGGCAACAACGTCGCGTTGGCGTTCGGCGCGTACTAGTTCCGCTTGGCGAGAGTGAACTGCGCGACCTCGGCGATCCCGCGGCGGAAGAAGTCGGCACATCCGGTCAGGTAGTGCATGTACCGCTCGTACACCTCGGTCGAGGTCGTGGCGATCGCCGCGTCGCGGTGCTCGGCGAGATTCGCCGCCCAGGTGTCGAGCGTGCGGACGTAGTGCGGATTCATCAGTTGCAGCTCGACGGTCGAAAAGCCGGAACCGGAGGAGTATTCGAGCACATCTTCATCGGAGGGCAGCTGGCCGCCGGGAAAGATCTCCTTGCCGATGAACCGGGTGAACTTCATGTCGCTGATGGTCACCGGGATGGCGTGCTCGCGCCAGTAGTTGATGGGATGGGTGAAGATCGTTTCCAGCACCATCGATCCGGTGGCGGGTAGAACGCGGTGCGCCATGTCGAAAAACGCTGCGTACCGGGACTTTCCGAATGCTTCGAAGGCCTCGATGCTGACGATGCGGTCCACGGGATCGTCGTACTGTTCCCAGCCCCGCAGGTGCACCTGGTGTGACCGATCGCTGGCGACGGTGTCCAGAAGGCTTTGTGTGTACGCGTGCTGATTCCTGCTCAACGTCAGGCCGACGACGTTGACGTCGTACTTCTCGATGGCGCGCCTCATCAGCGCACCCCAGCCGCACCCGACGTCGAGCAGTGTCATGCCGGGCTGCAGTCCGAGTTTGTCGAGGGCAAGGTCGATCTTGGCCAGCTGAGCCTCTTCGAGTGTCATGTCGTCGCGCGCGTAGAACGCGCAGCTGTAGGTCCGCGACGGGTCCTGGAAGAGTCCGAAGAAGTCGTTCGAGAGGTCGTAGTGGGCCTGCACGTCCTCGAAGTATGGCCGCATCTGCGCCGTAGCCGTGCTGCTCTCAGCCATCGGATGACCCCCTCTGTGATTGAGTTATGTTTTCTCGCAGGTGAATTGGCAGACGTCGGTGTAGCCCTTGCGGAACAGGTCCGCGCAGCCCGTCAGGTACTTGAGATACCGCTCGTAGACCTCGTCGGAGGTGATCGCGATGGCCTCGTCCTTGTGGGCTTCCAGATTGGCGGCCCAGGTGTCCAGGGTGCGCACGTAATGCGGACGCAGGCGTTGCTTGCGGGTCACGTCGAATCCTGCTGTGGTGGCGTGGTCTTCGACCATCGCGATCAGCGGTATCCGACCGCCCGGATAGATCTCGGTGACGATGAACCTGAAGAACCGCATCAGTGACATGGTGGTCGGCAGTCCCAGTTCGGCGACCTCTTCCTTGCTGGTGGAGACGATGGTGTGCAGCAGCATCACGCCGTCGTCGGGCAGCAGCTCATAGGTCTTCTTGAAGTAGTCGTCGTACTTCTCGAAGCCGAAGTGCTCGAAGGCTCCGATCGAGACGATCCGGTCGACGGGCTCGGTGAAGTCTTCCCACGGTTGCAGCCGAACCTCTTTGCTGCGCAGGCTGTCAGACTCCGCGAAACGTGCCTCGATGTGCGCGAGCTGATTGTGCGAGAGCGTCAGGCCGATGACGTTGACGTCGTATTTCTCCACCGCGCGCATGATGGTCGAGCCCCAGCCGCAACCGATGTCCAGCAACGTCATACCTGGTTGCAGGCCCAGTTTGCCAAGGGCCAGATCGACTTTCGCCATCTGCGCCTGCTCCAACGTCATGTCGTCACGTTCGAAGTAGGCACAGCTGTAGGTCTGGGTGGGGTCTTGCCACAGTCGGAAGAAATCGTTGGACAGGTCGTAATGAGAGCGGACTTCGTCCGCCGTCGACCCGTGCCGCTCGCTGGGGCGGGCGCCGATGAAAGGTGTTGTGGTTTTATCGCATCGGGTAGCTGTCACTATCCGCCGCCCGTCTATTGGCAGGATTCGATAGCTGACTGACGTACCGCTTCTTCATACGCCGTTTCGGAACATTACTCCGCTAATTGCCTGGTGGCCAGAGTTCCCACTAAGCTTGTGAAAGGCGCTGTGCACAAATGTGTTTGGTCAGGTGAGCCGTTCCATTGCGCGGCGCGTTGGCACGCTGGTCGTTTCAGGGGCCGCCGGGGTGTGTGGGGTGGGACGTCGTCAAGGATTTTGACGACGTCCCCCATCAACACTGACCTACGGCGTCAGCGCCACCGTGACGCCGCCGGAGAACAGCGAGTCGTGCAGCTCGATGCTCGTCGGGACCGCGCCCAGCGGCATGTCGTAGACCAGCTTGACGTCGACGGTGTTACCCGGGTTGATGTCATCCCACACAGGAATGTCGGAACTGCCCAACGCGATCTGCGCTGATGAGTCACTGTCAAAACTGCGGCCCTGCCCGTCGAACAGCTTCTGATTCGACGGGCTGAACCCCTGCGCCCGGTCGCCTATGTTCTCGACACTGAGCGAAATGACGACGAACTGGCCCTGGGCCTTCTCGATGAGATACGGGTTGTCGCCGACTTCGGTCAGGCCGGCCTGAACCGTCTTGACGACGAACTCGAACTTTCCGTCGCGTACCGGGCTGTTCATCGTGGCCCGCGATTCGGGCTTCTCGGGGGCCGATGCTGCGGCGGTTGTGGTCCGTGATGACGTGTTGTCGGTCTTCGTGTCATTGCTCGACAGTGTCGGCGTTGCGATGAGGAGCGCGACGCCGGCGGCGACGACCCACGGCCATTTGCGCTTCTTGGCCTGCTGCGGATGGGAGCCGTAGGGCGCCTGCTGCGGGTAGGGACTGGTCATCGTGATCATTCCTTCTGTGACTGGTGCCCGGCGCCGACGCCAGGCGAACAGACGAACGTAAACGACGCCACCGACAAGTCGACGCGAACCGTTCCCCCGATCGGGGGACAGGTGATTCGGCCGGTGTAGGGGCCGGTCGGTCGATGGTTGGCGGCCTCGGATGGCGGCATTCTTGTTTCAACGCCGGAACACACCGGATGAAATCCGAAAAGCCTTATCCGACAAAGGAGTCGACATGACCATCGCCCGCCGCTTCGCCGCTGGTTTCACCCTCGCCGCCGCCCCGGCGATCATCTTCCTCGGTGCCGCTTCGGCGCACGCCGACGCTTCGGTGGCCAGCCATGGCCCGTCGGTCAGCCGTCACGAGGCTTTCCCGCATCAGGACAACGCCCCCAAGCCGGGCACCTCGGTGCATCATCACCACCAGCGCAACCACCACGCCAAGTGACCGGCGCGGTCGGCGCAGCGCTAAGTCGTTCGAACGGCGGATATTGACGCGCGGGACGACGCGGCAGTCTTGATACAAAAACCGAAGTGGACGGTTGCGTCCACTTGTCGGTGGGTATTGCAACGATGTCGGGTTCACGTCATGGAGATGGATTGAGGTTCGGTGATCGGCATGGGAGCTCGGCAGGATGCGCTGGTACACATTCTGGTCGAGGCGGGCTATAAGCCGGCAGCGACGCGATCCATGCGCCCACACCTGAAAAGCTTGCGACCGCAAGATCAGGCGGAGATCCTGCGGTTGTACCGTGCCCTCGGCGGCACGCTCGACGAGCCTCGGCTGCGGCCCGGCCCATGGGATTGCGTGCTCGAAGGCGGCCTGATCGTCGAGCTCGACGAAAGCCAGCACTTCAACCGGTACCGCAGGAAAACGCTGGAACAGGCGTGGGCCCAACGGCTGCCCTGGTGCGAGGCCTACATGCGGTATTGCGTGCAGTACGAGAGCGCATGTGCCGCGGAGCGGGGCTGGGGCAGCTACTGGACGAGCATCGCGACGGAGCGGTTGTTCGGGCCTGCCGGGCCCGCCCGGCTGCTCGAAGGCGCCGGGTCGCCGCGCTGGAAACAGCGCGCACTCTATGACGCGATGCGTGACATCGCCGCGGCCGGTTCCGGGGTCCGGCTGGCGCGGCTGGCCGTCTACGACGTGATCGGCGGCGCGTCGCTCGCCGAGTTGCTCGACGGTAAGCCGGTCGACCGGGATGCGCTGCGGGCGTTCATCGACGAGCGGACCGCGCGGGGTTAACGCTGACAACCACGCCAAGTAACCAGTCGGATCATCGCCGGCAGCGCGCCCGCAGCATGTCATGCTGGGCAGTGTTCTCCGGGCACGGATCACTGGCTTTCCGTGTGCCCGAGCGTAATTGCCCGATGCGAGCGATGACGTCGTCGTAGCTCAACCCCGCCTCGGCGAGCAGGCACCCGATGACCGTTCCGGTGCGCCCCTTCCCACCCCAGCAGTGCACGTACACCGTCCGGCCCGCGTCCAGTTCAGAATGGATGCGGGCCAGGATCGTGTCGTAGCCCGCGTGGTCGAGCACGCCGAAGTCGGGGATCGGGTGTGCGAAGTACCGCACCGAACGTCCGGCCGCCTCGGCCGCCGCGTCGAGGCGCTCGCGGTACGGCGTCAGGTGGTCTTGGTCTGTGGTGAGGTCGATGATGGTGTCGACGCCGGCGTCGACCAGGACGCGCACCTTGGCGTCGGCTTTCTCGGGTGTGGCGGCGCCCGGGTATTCACCGGCCAGGAGTCGGTGCGGCTGCACCCACCAGGCGTGCAAGACCTCGTCGTGCGGCCACCGCGTGGCGGTCGCCCGAAATCCGTTGCGCACGAGTCGGTTTATTCGGCCGGGGTCAGCTTGATCGCGGCGAGGTGCAAGCGGTCTGCTGCCTCGGTGAACTCCGCCAGCGTCGGGATGCGCTGGTCGCGGAATCCCAGACCCATCATGCGCTGGGCACGTTTGGCTCCGTAGGACTCGGCGCAGCGATGGTACAAGTCGGCGACGGTCGCGCGATCCTCGATGAGCTCGCCCCGCATGGTCGTGGTCTTGCCGTCGTGGAGCACTTCGGCGGGTGCGCCGTCGCGGAAGTTGTTCTTCCAGGCCGCGTCGGTCAAGGCGTAGAGGGTGTTGTCGATGCGGTGGGCGCTCAAGGGGATCTCATACTGCCGTCCGGTCTTTCGACCGCGTACCGTCACGACCATGAGCTGGTTGCGCGCGGGGCCGGCGAGCGGGGTGCGCAGTAGCAACCGCATGGCCGGATTCATGACGCGGAGCATCGTGGCCGAAGGATGAGCCAGGGTGACCGCGGATGACTGTTCTGTCATAACTCCACGGTAGGCCGATCGCTCGAGGCTGCCCAGAGTGTCGGCGGATTATGATTGCCCGCCTCGGCCCCGTGCGAGACCATGGCGGTATGGCCGGCTTCGTGACGGTCCGGGCCTATGCCGAGCTGAACGACTTCCTGGGCTCCGCATCGCGGGGCCTGACTGTGCGCCGCCCGTTTCGGAGCCATCAGACGGTCAAGGATGTGCTGGAGGCCATGGGCATACCGCACACCGAGGTCGACCTGATCCTGGTGAACGGGCATCCGGCCGGCTTCGAGCACCGCCCGGCCACCGGCGACCGTATCGCGGCATATCCCATGTTCGAGGCCCTCGACATCGGGACGACGGCCCGGCTGCGGCCGGTGCCGCTGCGGGATCCGCGGTTCGTGATCGACGTGAACCTCGGCCGGTTGGCGCGGTTGCTTCGGCTGCTCGGTTTCGACGTGTGGTGGTCGAATGACGCCGACGACGGCACGCTGGCCGATATCAGCCGCACAGAGCATCGCATCCTGCTGACCCGCGACCGTGGCCTGTTGAAGCGGCGCGCGATCACGCACGGCTTGTTCGTCCACTCCCAGCAGGCGGAGGAACAGACCCTCGCGGTGATCCGGCGGCTGAACCTGCAGCGGCGCCTGGCGCCGTTCACCCGGTGCGTGCAGTGCAACGGCCGGTTGGCCGCGGTGCCGAAGGAGGAGGTGCTGGACCAGCTCGAGCCGCTGACCCGCCGCTATTACGACGAATTCAGTCGCTGCCCCGACTGCGGACGGATCTACTGGCGCGGATCACATTTCGCAAAGCTGACCGGCATCGTCGAGCGACTGCGAGAGCAGCTGTGAGGGTCAGCCCAGCGGCGGCAGCGGATAGATGATCGGCGCCTGCGACGACTCCGGCGGCGCGATCGCCTTGACCTGCCCGCCCTGGATCTGCACCAGCATCGGGTTGAGCGCGGTGTTGTTGTGGAAGTGGTCGCCCTCGGTGGCGAACTTGATCGGCCCGTAGAAGGTCTGCAGGTCGGTGGCTGCGATCAGGTCGTTGAGCTTGCCGCGCGCGTCCTCCGACAGGGCCGGCGACTCACCCAGCTTCTCGACCGCAGCCTGCAGCACCCGCCCGGCGGCGCTGCACCCGGCCGCGGTGTAATCCGGCGGCGAGCTGTACTTCTGCTCGAAGGCCTTCGCGTAGTCGCCGGCCGAGCCGAACAGGTCGTCCTTGAACGTCGCCGTCGGCAACCACACCGAGATACCCATCACGCCGTCGGCTTGGCGGCCAAGCGCTTTCGCGAAGGAAGCGTCGGTGATGCCGTAGTGCTCGATAATCGCCTTCGGGGTGTAGCCCGTCGCTGCCATCGCCTTGACGAAGTCGACCAGCAGCACGTCATGGCCGCCGACCGCCACGATGTCGGGCTTCTGCGCCGCGACCACCTGCGCGACGGGCGCCAGGTCGGCGTTGGGCGGGAACAGCGAGAAATGGACCACGTTGAGCTTGGCTGCCTCGGCGCCCGACCGGAAACCGTTGGCGGTGTCGCTGGAGAACGGTTCGTTGGCGCCGACGACGGCTGCGCTGACCGGCTTCGGGTTCGCGGTGTCCACGATCGACTGGATCGAGCGGGCCGCCGTCAGGTCGACCGCGGGGATGACGCCAAAGGTGAACGCGGGCTGCTTCTTCCAGATGTTGGGTGACTCCGCCGAGCCGGCGATACACGGCACCTTGTACTTGGCGCAGATGGGGTCCATCGCGAGCTGCACGCCGCTGGTGTAGGCGCCGAAGACGGCGTTCACGCCGTCCTGGGTGATCAGGCGGGATGCCGAGTCGGCACCGGTGGCGGGATCGCTCTTGCAGTCCTGCACTATCAGGTCGACCTTGTACTTCTTGTCGCCGATCGCCAAGCCGCCCTTGCTGTTCACCGTGTCAGCCCAGAATTGGTAGCCACGCTGGGCGATTTGGCCACCGGTGGCGGATTCACCGGAGAGCTCCAGCACGGCACCGACCTTGAACGTGTCCGACGTTCCACCACCGCCCTTTTCGCCGCCGCACGCTGCGAGCACGCTCGGGCCGACCACCACGCCGCCTGCGACGAGGCCGGCCCGGGTCAGGAAGAGTCGACGGTTGATGTTGTGGGACATGGTGATTCCTCTCATTCAGCGGCCCCCCAGATAGAGGTGCATGAGTTCACGGTCGTCCTTGACGTCGGCGGGGGTGCCCTCGAAGCGGTTGCGTCCGGCCACCAGGACGTACATCCGGTCGGCCACCCGCATCGCCTCGCGGATGTTCTGTTCGATCATGATCACGCCGACGCCGCGGCGCGCCAGCTCGGCCGCGCGGGCCAGCACGTCGCCGACGAGCTTGGGGGACAGGCCCGCCGACGGTTCGTCGAACAGCAGGAACCGTGGGTTCAAGATGAGGGCACGGGCGATCGACAGGATCATCTGCTCGCCGCCCGAGAGCTGGCCGGCCGGCACGCCGTACCGTTCGCGCAGCCGGGGAAACTCCTTGAGCAGCTCGTCGATTCGCTCGTCGAGCTGCTTGCGGGAGCGGATGGTATAGCCGCCGATGCGCAGGTTGTCGCGAACCGAGAGGTGCGGGAACACCCCGCCGCCCTGCGGCATCATTGCCAGCCCGCGGCCGAGGGTGCGGTGTGACGGCAGATGGGTGAGGTCATCGTCGTCGATGCTGACGCGGCCGGCCCACGGATCGATCACTCCCACCATGGCTTTCAAGAGCGTGCTCTTGCCGCAGCCATTGGGCCCGAATATGCAGGTGACCTCGCCGGTGCGGGCCGTCAGCGACACCTCGTGCAGGATCTGCACGCTGCCGTAGCCGGCGTCGAGGTTCTCGACGGTAATCTCACTCACTCGTCGGCACCCCCAGATACGCTTCCATGACATGCGGGTCGTGAGAGATTTCGTCAAAGCTGCCCTGCGCCACGATCTTTCCCGCATCCATCACCAGAATCCGGTCGCAGATGTCCTGCGCAAGTTCCATGTCGTGCTCGATCACCAGGAACGTCGTGCCCTCGTCGCGCAGCACACGGATGGCGTCGAGCATGATCTGGCGCAGCCGCGGATGCACCCCGGCGGCCACCTCGTCGAGCAGTGCGACTTTCGGTTTGCGCATCAGCACCCGGCCCATCTCCAACAGCCGCTGCTGACCACCGGAGAGGCTGCTCGCGAGATCCTCGGCGACATGGGTGAGTTCGAGGCGTTCCAGCACCGCGTCCGCGTCGGCGCGGGCGTTGTCCCAGTCGAACTGCACAGCGGCGGTCCACAGGTTTTCCCGCACGGTCATGTTCACGAACAACGCCGGGATCTGAAACGTGCGGGCCAGGCCGGCCCTGGCGATGCGGTGGGCGGCCAAGCGGGTGATGTTCTGGTTGAACAGCGTCACGGTGCCGCTGTCGGGTTTGATGGTGCCGGTGAGCAGGTTGAACAACGTGCTCTTGCCGCTGCCGTTGGGGCCGATGATGCCGACGATCTCGGCCTGCTCCACCTCGAACGTGACGCCGTCGACGGCGCGGATGCCGCCGAACGCGCGGAAGAGATCGTTCACCTGCAATACGCTCATGGTCGGGCCTTCTGGGGCACGACGCGGCCAAGCAGCTGGCGTACCAAGCGCATTCGTCGGGTCCGGCGCACCAGGCTGACCAGACCGTCGGGCAGGAACAGCACCACCGCCATCACCAGGGCGCCGACGATGATGATGTAGGCGGTGGTCTCGCCGTAGCTGACCCGCAGTTGCTCCTGCAGCAGGAACAACGCGGTCGCGCCGAGCGCCGGGCCCCACGCGTGACCGAGGCCGCCGACGAGCACCATCACCACCAGCTGGTCGGTGATCAGGGTGTTCAGCACGCTGGCCGGGTTGATGAAGGTGATCCAGTACGCGTTGATGCCGCCGAGCACGGCCGGGATGATCGCGCTGAGCATGAAGGCCTCGATCTTCACCAGCGTGGTGTTGATGCCCTGCGCGCGGGCAGCGATCTCGTTGTCGCGCACCGCCTTCACCCGAAAACCGAAACGGGACCGTTCCAGCAGCAGGTAGCACACGGCGTAGGCGATCGCCGCCGCGGCGAGCATGGTGTAGAAGAAGAAGTTGTCGTCGTTGCGGATCGGTGTGCTCAGGCCGGCCGAGCCGCCGGTGAAGCCGAGGACTGTGGTGAGTTCGCGGACCGCCTCGGCCAGGGCCCACGTCGCGATGGCGAAGTACGCGCCCTTGAGCCGCAGCGCGGGCCACCCGACCAGTGCCGCAACGGCACCGGCGATGACGGCCGCCACCGGCAGTGTCGCCCAGAAGTTCCAATGGTGTTGCGGCTGCATCAGAATCGCCGTGGTGTAGGCGCCGATACCGAAGAACGCGACGTGGCCGAAGCTGATGTAGCCGGCGTAGCCGCAGATCACGTTCCAGGACAAGGCGATCCCGGCCCACAAAGCGACGCCGGTCGCCACCCGGATGTAGTACGGCGACGTCATCATCGGCAGCAGGCACAGGGCAGCGACGACGACGGCGAGCACGCCGAGGTTGAGGTATGGGTTGCCTCCGGATGCCGGCCTGTTTCTCATGCCAGGCCTCGCCGCGAGATGCCTTGCGGGAACAGCAACAGCGCGAGGAACAAGACGCCGAACACCACCAGCAGGGTGTAGTTGGCGCCCACGTACGTCGTCACCACCGACTGCAGCACCCCCAGGAACAAGCCCGCCGCCAGCACGCCGACCACCGAGCCCAGCCCCGCCAACACCACCACGAAAAACGCGAACAACGTATAGCGCAGACCGACTTCCGGCGTCATCGCGTAGATGGCGCCCAGCAATGCGCCTGCCATCGCGGTCAGGCCGGTGTAGATGGCGTAGACCAGGCTGCTGATCCGCTTGACGTCGATGCCCATCAACCCCGCGTTTTCTTTGCTCTGCGCGGTGGCCCGGATCGCCAGACCCGTTCGGGTATAGAACAAGAACGCCAGGAACAGGCCCGTCGCGATCACCGCGAACACGAAGCCGGCCACCCGGATCGCGGGTGCGGTGATGCCCAGTAGTTCGATGTTGCCGGGAAAGAAGCTGGTGCGCACCGTGCGTGGGTTGTACCCGAACGCCGTGAGCAGCCCACCGCGGATCAGCGTGGCGAGCCCGAACGTGAACGCCAGCCCCATCAATGCGGGCAGGGCGTACTTACTGGTCCGGACCCGATAGATCAGCGGCGCGATGAGCCAGCCGACGATCCCGAACACCACGAACACCGCCGGCAGCAGGACGAACGCATCGACCTTGAGCGCCTCGCTGGCCACGATCACGGCGTATGCGCCGATGACCACCCACATACCGACGGCGAGATCGACGACGTCCAGGACTCCGAACGACAGCGAGAAGCCGATGCTGATCGCGACATAGAGGCCACCGATGAGGATTCCGCCGACAAGCGCTTGCACGAGTTCGGCCATGGAGTCCTTTCGACAGGGCGGTCAGGACTCTTCGGAGCGTATCCACGGCACGGGGGAGTTATCAGCAGATCACGCGGATTGGCTGGGCGACAGAGACTGTCGGAACGTTGCTCCCACTCTCACTATAGGGCCGGTGGTGGGGCTTGCGGCAAGGCCCCTGGCGTGCTGCACAATCGTCCGGCTGCGAAGTAACCGCTGATGGGGGAATGTTGTGACGAGTACGCCGAAGCCTTTTGAAGTACATCCGTCGGGTGCCTACCTGCACGGCACCAAAGCCGATCTTGCGGTGGGGGATCGGCTGGTGCCCGGCCGCGAGTCGAATTACGAAGCCGGCCGGATCATGAATCACGTCTATGTCACTCAAACTTTGGATGCCGCGGCGTGGGGTGCCGAGCTTGCTGTCGGCAAGGGTCGAGGCCGCATCTACATCGTGGAACCCGAAGGTCCGCTCGAGGACGACCCGAACGTGACGGACAAGAAGCTGCCCGGCAATCCGACCCGCTCCTACCGGACCCGCGAGCCGGTGAGGATCGTCGGGGAGATCACCGATTGGGAAGGGCACTCACCCGAACAACTGCAAGCCATGCGGGACGGGCTGGCCGATCTTCGGCGGCGCGGGCTCGACGTCATCTATGACTAATTGAATGCCGTGCTGCCCGGGACAGCGTGCGTCTTGCTGATGAGCTTGGCGTAGCAGTGGTCGCGGTCGAAGCCTTGGTCACTGCACCAGGCCAATGCGCCGTCCGCGGTCGGGAAGGTGAACGGTGCGATGGTCACCCAGAAGTTGGGTGCGTCGAACGTCGACCAGTCACCCGACCACAGCAGCTTGGCGCCATACCGTTGGCGCAGCCGCAGGTGCTCCTCCAAGGTCAGGGCGTTGTTCCACACGACGCCCTCATCGACCACGCCCGGGCGCTTGGAACTCAACTGCGGCACCCATCGATCGGCGCCTTGCGTGCTGACCACCGTGTAGTCGCCTTGAGCGATCTGGCGCAGCTGGGTAGCGCTGGAGACCTCGGGATCGCGGACCGCCGTGGGCGTGTACGTCGGTGTCGATGGTTTTGCCGTCGGTGCCGTCTTGTAGACGGTCGGGCCGGCGACGGTCACGGTCGGTGGCGGGGTGACGGTCGTCGCTCCCACCGGCGTGGAGCTGACCGACGGCGTGGAGTTCTTCGACTCGAGGAGTCCGATGACGAGGCCGACAGCGCCGAGCAAGAGCGCTGACACCAGTCCGATGACTGCCAGCGGAACCAGTGATTGTTGCCGGGGCTCAGGCGCGGGCGGCGCAACGGGCGGTGTTGCGGTGAGCAAGGGTGGTGCAGTGTTCGGCGCGAGCATGGTGTCGGCGCTCGCGGCGACCGCCTCCGCCGGGCTGGTGTGTACGGCGCGACGGGCGGCGCGGGCCAGTGCGCCGGCGCTGCCGTAGCGCTCGTCGGGTTCCTTGGCCATGCCGCGCGCGATGACCGCGTCCAGGGTGGCGGGCACGCCGGCGCGGACGAGGCTCGGCCGTGGCGGTGGGGCGGTGAGGTGAGCGGTGATCAGCTGCTCGTAGCTGTTGGTCGGAAAAGGTGAGTCTCCGGTCAGTGCCTCGTACAGCACGCAGGCCAGTGAGTAGATGTCGGAGGCCGGCGTGCACGGCGTCTCACCAAACCGTTCCGGGGCCATGTAGCCGAACGAGCCGATCTGCATGCCTGCCTGCGTGAGGCTCGAATCGCCTTGTGCCTGAGCGATGCCGAAGTCCAAAAGGTAGGCGAAGTCCGCGTCGGTGACGATGATGTTCTGGGGCTTGATGTCGCGATGGATCAGCCCTTGCGCGTGGGCGGCGTCCAGCGCGGCAGCGACCTGCTCGATGATCGCTACTGCGCGGGGTGGGTCGAGAGGGCATGCATTGACGAGGTCCTGCAATGTCTGCCCACGGACCAGACGCATGTCGATGTAGAGGTTCCCGTCGATCTCACCCCAGTCGTGGATCGGCACGACATGCGGCTCCTGCAGATTTGCCGCCGCGTGCGACTCCCGGAGGAACCGGGCCCGGAACCGTTCATCCTCCGCGTACTCCTCGCGGAGGATCTTCACGGCGACGGTTCGGTCCTTCTCGGAGTCGTGGGCCTCATACACCTCACCCATGCCGCCGCGGCCGAGCAACGCGGTCAGCTCGTATTTGCCGAACGTGCTACCCACACGCGAGTTCTTTTCAACCATCTTGAGCCTCCTCGACTGGCGAACAGGCGAACGTAGCGCGGGGTACCGACATCCTCGGTGGGCGTGTGCTCCGGGCCTTCTCAGGCTAAGCGCAATCGTTGCTGGGTGGATGGGATTCGGGGTGCAATCTGTGGTGGTTGATACCGGGGTCGGTTCGGGTTTGACGACGGCAAGACTTGTCGCGTGGTGAGCGTCAGTTTCGCGAGGCCGGGGGTCGCAAGGAGCAGTGGCGCGGGGGTGGCCGGTCAGCTGCGCGAACCGGAATTCGCGAGTTGCTCGTCGAGAAACTGCATCGCCGATGTGTCAGCGATGGGTCGCTTCGTGCCATCAGGCCAGTGGAGTGTCCACTCGTCCTTCGTCTTCTCCAACACGACAGTGTGGTGAGCGTCGGTGCCAATCAGCATTCGTCGGGTCAGAAGGAAGCGTCCGTGCTGCCTAGCCTCGCTCCGCGTTGGCGGACGTGTCTCGACACATGCCGGGCACAACGACAGAATGCCGTGCACCGAACGAGTGCAGCGTCCGCAGATCGGAGTTTTACAGCATGTGCACAGCACTAGACCTTCGACGCATACCCTGCACGTCCTGCCACCGCAGTAGTTGCAGGTTGAGCAGTCAACTCCAAAGTGCCCTTCGCGATCGAGGACGCCGGAATCAAGTAGGTGTCCTGTGATGCTGTCGATTCGGCGCGCGTCGAGCTGACCGGCGGCAAGTTTGCGTTCATATCGCCATTCACTGCCATCATCGACAGTGACCACATGCTCAACGTCGGCCCCGATCTCGAGTGTGGATCTTGGGGTCAGCGGCGACATCGACTGCCGTAGCGCACTGTGAAGATTCGGAGGAAGCGGTTGAAATTGTGGCGCTTTGACTTTCGCCGTGGGTATCCAAGCGGCAAGTGCTTCCACCGCGGAGCCTGCGTGTGTTTGCGGTCCGGCATGCAATGCGCCCAGAGGTTCGATACTCACCGATGATCGGTTCGCGTTTGTAACGTGAGAGAGTTTCAACTTTCTAGGGTCGGTGAACACGCCTACTTCGTCGGCGTCGCCCAAGCCGAGCCACCGTGAAAGCATCGTTGCAACCGGGGCTTTGTCAGAAGCGTTGATTGCGTACCACACCGAACGGTCAGCGGTGCGGACGCCCAGGGCCAGCATGGATGCAAGCTCAACAATTACGGATTCGACGTCGCGGACTTTTGAGTACACATGAACTGACGGCGTGGGGTCCCATGCATCGATTACCCACAGTGGCACCTCGTCGGCGTCCGTCCAAGGCGCCATGGACTCCTTGTCGATAGTTGGTTGAAATGTCAGATCAGCGATGCCCTCTGGGGTGACGGCCAGGTCGTATCCCGAACGCTCCCAGCTGATGGTCATCGCGGCGGTCGTCGGTTCGGCCATGGATCGGAGGATGGGTACAAGCGCAGGTGGTGCCGCTTCAACGGCATCCGGCATCATCTGTGTAGGTGCGGGGAAGTCGTCGAGCGTGAGCAGCGTGAGATCGGCACTAGGCGTGTCGGAAGGCGACACCGATCTGCGCACGGTTGGGTCTCCGGCGATGGACCACGTTCGGTGGTATTTGCGTTCTGACAGCACCACTAGGTGTGGTCCGTCGATTGTGCTCTCCGCTTTGAGCCACTGAACGATTGGTACGACCTGCTTCTCGAACGATCCGCTGGCCAACAGCCGAAGTCGGTACGAGTTGTCAATTGTGCCTCTGTCGAACGCGACCCAACGGTGAATTGCTCCGTCGCGAACAATCGCCTGTTCGAACGCTCGGCCGCGATTCAGCACTACCACCGTCGCGTTGTCATCTGCGCCGATGAGTACCGTTGCACCAGTTAGAGCGAGTTCCTTCGGCAGCTCGTCAATCTGCGATTGGTCCGCCGTGACGAGTTGGCCGCATGCCGGGCAGGCGTCGCCGGCGCGGCAGGACTCACACGTGGCGCGACAGCACATCGAACAAGGGACAACCTGCGGGTCACGGCCGCAGTCTGGGCAGGCATGGTCGTCGCACAACAGGCATCTGTCATTCGGTACCTCATGGTTGGTCCATAGGCACCGCCTGCAGACCGAGGTCGAGCACTCCGGGCACGTCAGCGATATCTGATTGTCGATCTCATCGCAGGCACGACAGGCCCACGACTGACAGGCACCGCAGAATGCCGCCGCACCGGCCGCATAGAAGTGTCCATCCCGGCACACGCCAAAGTTCTTTTCGCGGAAGCCAATATCGTCGAGCTTCGGTAACAGAGGTTCTCCGTCGAACGTCTTGTACACATGCGTCGCTCGTCCATGGCCTTGCCAAACTTCCGTGATCTCGAGTCCGCGAATCACCGCGGTTGTGAAGGGTCGAGCTGCTCGGCTCAGCAGCGCGCGATTGAGTTCATCAGGGAGCGCGGACACACCCTGGGCAGCAGCCTTATTCGGACGAACTCCGAGCGTCGCGAGTGTTCCGGTGTCAACCGATACAAGGGGTTGATCAGACTCGAGTTCGATTAGTTCAGCAATCTGCCGAATGCTGCGGTTGACGAGGTGACATTCGGTTGGCGCAGGGAACGGCTCATCGATCGAGAGCATTCCGTCTGTGCGCATGCCGAGGCGTCCCCCAGGCGCGCCGAAGGAACGTAAGAAGTCGTAACAGCCGAGTTGATCAGCGATCGAGTAGCCAGCTGAGCAGGCAGCCCAGCGTTTGGGGGCGGCTGCATGCGAAAGAACATGGGCTTCGACGAGTACGGCTTCATTCCTGCGCTGCAGGGCAACTCGCACTTGGCCAAGCTGCGCTTCGGCCAGCAGTGGGCTGGTGATGGATGGCTCGCGCCACTGAAACTCAGCGATCCGTTCGCTTTCGACCTTGATGGACCCGCCGTCATTCTTCGTCGAAGTCTCTTCGACGAGCCGGTCGGCTTCCAGATACACGTCGGTAAAGGTGGACCGACGGGTGACCATGACTGTCGGTGGAGGTGGGGGCGGGACCTCGTCTCTGAGCTTCTTCAAGAGGCCACCCACCTGGAAATCGCGCTCGGCCTCGACGCCAACAGGTGACGGCGTAGGCAGGAAATCGACGGCGGAATGGTCGACAGCCGAAGCCGTCATCGAGCCGATGGTCAGCTCGACATTGACTGTGGAAGTCGTCCGCAAGCGGACACGAGTGATGTTCTGATCGTCGGTTCGTCCGGTGAGGTCGCGTAAGACCAATCCGCAATCAAGCGGAAGGCCGTTCTGACGAGCGTACGAACGCAAACGTCGGCGGCCGCGGTCGTCGAGGTCCTCGTCAGGGACGACGGTCTGCGATGTGCCATTTGCGCGCACGAGCGTGGCCACTCGCTCTCCGACAAGAAGCGTGTCTCCGGCCCTGAGTCGCCAGGCTATTGCGAATTCGTTGTCGAGCTCGGGTGCTCGCTCAGGTGAGGCGCATTCGCGACACAGACCACCTGTGTTGTTGCGGCAAGCACCGCACGTCGACGTACCGCACAAGGGACAGTTGACGAATACCGCGTCGTCTCCACATGCACCGCACAGGTACTCATCACACGATCCGCAGTGGTTGACCTCGGACTCATCGACCCAGTGCGCGCCAGAGCAAAGAGTCAATACTTTGATCGCTTCCCCGGAAACGTCACTCTCGACGATTGGCGCAGGCAAGCCCCATTCGTAGACCAGCCCGCGCTCCGTTTCGCTGGGACCGGTCCAGGTCTCCTCCACAAGCCAGTCACCTTCGTCAAGCGTCAGGGCCAGCAGCTTGGCTCGGGCTCGAATATCGGGCCGGCGGTTCAGCCGCCGCTCCTCCGACGCGAGTGCCCGCCGCAAGCGAGCCCTGTCATCGCCTCCTGCTTCGTCGATCTGCGCTGTGTAACCGGCCGAAATGCGGGCAAGCTCGCGCTTCTGATCCTCTTCGACTTGTTTGGCTCGTTCGCTGCGAAGAGCTTCGAGTTGGCTTGCCGCGGCCTTCTCGAAGTTGGCAATGACTTTCGATGGTATGTCGAATGCAGAAGGCAGTGTTTCGCCGTCTTGGAGGGGGCGGCGCGCCAGCCGTTGTTCGTTGTGGCCATTGACATCAGCTGTGATGAGGTGCTCGGTGGTCTCGGCTTCACCGATGGTTGCCCGGAATGTTGCCTGTCCGCTCCACGTACCCGACGGGATCAGCCGCCGCCGGATGAGTCTCAGTGTTGGAGCGTGCCTGTACGGGCTGGGCCCGATGTCATCGGGGATGACGGGGACAGTCGCGTGCATGTCGCCCCGCATCCGCAGAAGTCCGAGCAATTCATCGAACACCGGTGAGCCCACCGCGCACAGCTCGGCATCCGGGTGCTGATCGAGCCCGAATCGGTCGAAGGCGAGGTGCATGACTGTCCGACCACCGAGTTCTTCCGCGTACTCCTCGTCGAATTCGGCGGTCAGAAAAGCGCCTTCGCCCTCGCCGGTGTCATGCAGGAATCTTGCATCCAGCGCCGTGAGTACCTTGCGCGTCCATGTTTGTACACGCCGCTGGCGCATCCGGGTGCGCTCGCTGACTTCTGGCACCAATTCGCTACTGCCGGCCTTGGTCAGATCCTTGCGATGCTCGAACGCCGCCGCCATCCAGTTGCTGAGGTTGCTGTCGGTTGCGATAAGTGTCGACGCACGATCGCGCGCTTGGGCGAGCTCTGTCCCCAGCTGCGTGAGCAGACCGTGCATTTTGGAGTCGTCATCCGCGAAAAGTGCTTCCATGACACGTGATTCGAAGGAAGCCGACTTCGAGTCGTCGAGCTCCCCGAGAATCGTGGTGACCTGTCCGAACAGCAGCTCGAACATCCGGAGCTTCAAGGCGAGAAGCTGATAGACACTCTCGTCGATGGTGTTCCGTGCATAGAGGTTCGCGACGAAGACTTCGTCCTTGGGCTGAGTCAGACGGTCGACACGACCGATACGCTGTTCGATGCGCATCGGATTCCATGGGAGGTCGAAATTCAGTACGCAGTTGCAGAACTGCAGGTTCTGGCCTTCGGCGCCGGCGTCGGTCGAGATCATGACTGGCGCTTCACCCGACCTGAAGGCAGCGATGGTCTTGGCGCGTTCGCTTGGTGACAACGATCCGTGAAATGAACGCGCTTGTAGCCCTTCGGCATCCATGCGGCGCAACAGTCCCACGACCGTATCGGTGTGCTGGGTGAAGATAAGGACGCGACCGTGCTCGCGTACCCAGCCGCGTGTGATTTCCAGTGCCTTGTCCTCGCGGGCCGAACCTTGAATGTCCATGGCCAGATGCCCGATGTCGTTCAGGACCGAACGAACCCGAGGATTGGGGTGGTGCTCGGCCATCCGTATGGCGGTGGTACCCATCGAGAATGGGCTCGCGGTGAGTCGCAGGGCCAGACTGCGTCGCCGCATGGCATCACCGCTGTCGCGCATGACGTTTCGGAGCAGATCGGTAGTCAACGCATACAACTCGCGTTCACGTCGACCGAGATCGACAGGTACGTCGAGTGCCCGCCGCTGCACCCGGTCGACTCCGGCTTGAGCGCGGGTCGTACGGATCATGACATTGCTGATCAACCTCCGCAACGCTGCCGGATCATTGGGGGTGCGCGGGTCGGACGATTTCATGAACTGTTGCTTGAAGTCGAAAAGCGAATGGAAGGTGCCAGGTCGCAGCAACTCCACGAGCCGATACAGTTCCTCAAGGTCGTTCTGAACGGGAGTCGCCGTAAGGAAGAACGCGTACCGGCAGGCGGTCGTCAGAGCGGTGACCAATTCACGAGTTTTCTTGGCACCCTTCCCGGCTGCGCGGTGCGCCTCGTCGACTTTTCTGAACGAGAATGAACCTAGAGCGGGCTAGGCCTGTGGATTTGTGTCACGCACACGTACGGGACAGCAGCCCGTCGAGGCCGGCGGCTCGCGTACTACTTCGTGGGCCGTCCGCGGCGGGCGCACTTGTCGGCGCCCGTCCGAGGTGCGTGCGCTGGGGTTCTGGACCGGTCGATGATGTGTCCACGTCGCTCCCGCGCGTGTTACGCAGTGGATGGCACAGCGGCAACGTTCCTTGCGCGTCAGGACAACAGTCGCGCCTTGGCGGCCGCGAACTCCTCGTCGGAAAGCGCGCCCGAGGCGTGCAATTCAGCGAGCGTCTTCAGCTGGGACGCAACGTCGACAGCCGGTTGCGCGGCGGCGGCGCCACCGGTGTTGCCATCGGCTGCGGTGGGCGGGTGCGGCGAGGCCAACAATTGATCTGCTGTGGCTTGTAACGACCTGACGGACGACAAGAGTTTGTTTTCAGGGTTTTTCGACGTGTAAGTCTTACTCCCAGACAGCTCGCCGGTGACCGTCACATAGAGCACGCCGCGATTGTTGCTCGCGAGCACGGAAAGGCCGCCGGTGGCGATGAACGCCGCGCCGCGTCCTGTGACGGACTTCCGGCGCATTGAATCCGTATCAGCGGAGAAACCGACAAGGCGGTCGGGATTGCTGGTGAAAATCATTCCCGTCGTCGTGAACGTCCCGTCGCGGTAGAGGGTGAGAGTCGTCCCCACCTTGTCGATTTTCCCACTGACAACTTTCACCGGAGCCGACGAGCTACCGGGCCGAGTCGGATCGCCCAGTTCTACGAGACCGTCGATGACATCCTTGGCCTCTTTCAGGCCGATGTTGCTGCCGCCGAGCGCATCCCGCAGTGTCTTTATCGCCCCGATGTTTCTGTTGTGGGCGATCTGATCGGCGATGCTCTGCCGGACCACACGTGAAAGCGGGGCCAGCACTGGGTGATCGGCGTACGGCCCGTCACCGGAAGGCAACGGATGCTCGGTCATCTCGAACCCCCAGTCGATCACGCAACGCGTCGCGCTCTTGGAACAGTACGGCTGCATCCGTCTAGGACGGCAGATTGACTCCGATACCATCCTGATCCGCAATGTAGCAATCGCGGCCACTGCGCCGCCGAGGAACCCTGCGTCTGGGCGTGGCTAATTGCTCTCAGATGCCACGGCGCCCTCGTACGGCAGCGATCCAAGTTCCGCGTGGTTGTCTGTGCGCCGTGGCATCGTTGGTATATGGAGCCACAAACCAAGGTCATCTGTGAATGCTGCGAGCTGAGTGTCCCCAGCCGCCTGGCATCACCCGACTGCAATGCCTTCGGGCTCGTGCGGGGCTGGATCTGCCGCCAATGCAACGAGCATCGCGCCGATCCGCTGCGGAAAGCTCAGGAGCATGAGCAAGAAGTCCGTGTCCGGTGGGGCGAGACCGCCGACGAGCTGAACGACGCCCTAGACCGTGCAGACGACTACAAAGAGAAGATGCGCGCCGCATTCCGATCACGCGACAACATCCTCCGTCAGTTCGAGAAGCTGGAGCGCCACCACCGTGAGACAGGACACGGCTGCATCTGCGGTAAGCGCAACTGCGAGATTCTGGCAATCGTCGACGCCGACTGGATCAACGATCACATCCGCCGCATGCACGAACGCGATGCGATGTAGGTCGATTGGCTGCGCCGGATGCATGCCTACCGTCCGCTGAGACGAGCGGCGTCGAGACGACGGTGCACCATCGACAGAGTGCCGAGGACGTCCAGGGCGTCCCGCTCGGTCATCGTCCATACGATCTTCGGCTCATGCGCCGCGGGGTTTCGGAAAGCTGCGAAGACCCCCTTCATAAGTAGCGCGACGCCGCGTTGCTCGTCGCGTTGGGATCGGTTGGCTCGGTCATTGAGCAGGATCTTCGGGTCTGAGCCTTCGAGGACAGCTTCGACCAGTTTCGGTCCGTCCTCGTCGGTTTCGCCGCCCATCGTGCGGAGCCGGTGCCCGAGTCCCTTGATCGACTCGAATACCGCCTCGTAGAAATCGGTCCGCACCAGTTCGGGGCGGCAATACAGCAGGACGTCTCGGTGTGCGCCGCGGTCAGAAAGTAGCTTGTGCAGCCTTTCGCTTCGGGCCGCTGCTTCGCTGTCGGTGGCCGCGCGAGTCGTCGTAGCGATACGACCGTCATCCTTGACGCGGTAGCCGGCGATGGATAGAACCTGGTTGAGGTTGTCGCGAGCAATAGCTGCCTCAGCGCGGCGGCTGAGCGTGCGGTCAGGTGCCATCGCGGCGTGGATCAATCCGACCACCGCACCTCCGTCGTGCTTGCTCGCCTGTTTTTCCTGGATCGCGGCGGCAAGGCGCTTCCACTTGGTCATGGCTGACCCGAGGGGGTCGGGAAGCCCTACCTGGACGAGAATCCGTGTCAGCTCGCTGCCGCTGTAAAGGTCGCCGACGATCTTGGCGATCTCCTCGATGGAACCCTGCGAGAACGGGGGCGGGACGTGGCGTGGCATGACGAGACCGTAGCGGTGTGCACCGACAGCTGAGACACGCAACCCGGGTCGACTGCGGGGCACGGCAGGTGCCGCTGCGGTATGACTCACTCCCGCCGCGCCTGTGGACGCGGCGTGGACGTCGGCGCTAGTCCTCCCAACCCTGGAAGCTGTCGGCAAAGGCCAGCACCCTCGGTGCAAGCGGGCTCAGCTTCGGGCACATATTGCGGCGGGTGAAGCCAGGCCCGCTCTGCAGCGCACGTTGTCCCTGTACGCCGTCGGGATACCGGGCCAAGAACTCCCGAACCGTCGCAGCGTCTGCCCCTGCATCGGGGTAGAGGATCCGATCAAGCTTCTCCTGCAGCCGACCCATTTGAGGCTGTACGGCTTTGATCATGTCCAGGACGCTGGGGTCAGACGTCATGGCCTCCAACTCGTTCCGCTTCAGCCACGGCTTTCCTCGTTCCTCCCTAGTGAAATCAAGCATGTACTTGCGATCCATGTACACGTTGACAGCGTTCTCGCCATCGAGGCTTGCGGTGAAGTCGTACTTGAAGGCGTTGATGTCACCGTGCAACAGGGCATCGCGCATTTTGAGCAGCCAGCGGTACTCGAAGGAGTCGGCTTTGAAGTCGTTGAATAAGGTCAGCACGGCCTGTTCCTGCGGCGTTTTGCGGGCGAAGGTGTCACGTACTGCGCGAACCGTTTGATCCTCATGGCTCTGCAGGGCGCTGGTGAAGCTGATCAGCGCTGAGCGCACCTTTCGCCTGCGCTCGTCCCACGCGTCTGCATCGAAGATACCGATCTTGTTGTCTCGCAGATCTTCAAGGATCGAAACCAGCTGATCGAGGAAACGGTCGCTCTCATCGGAGATGTGCACCACCAGTTCACTGTCCAGCATCTTCCGAAGCCGTTCGTACGCATCGCGATACCGCTTGTCTTCTTCTTCAGTCAACGAACACACCTTTTCGAAAATCGGCGCATCAGACCGGCTGGGGTCCAGATGGACCAGGATCGCCCCATAGGGGTCTGCTTCGGCCTCTGCGTCCTGGGCTTCCAGCTCGGCGTTGCGCCTGCCAAGGGTTTCCTGCGCCTCTTGCATGTCCTTCGCGCCTGCGGCGATGCGTTGCTCGACTTCGTCGATTGGCGGTAGGCCCTCGGAAAGCCATGATTTACCACGAGATAGCACATCGTCCAGCGCCGTCTCGAAGAGACGCCCGGCTGTCTGGCGCGTGTAACGATCCCGAACGTCCGGTGTGTCAGCCCAGTCAATAATCACCTTTGTTGCCGCCTGAGTGACTGCGACTACGGCTTCCAGTGCCAGTAGCATCGAGGGAGACTTCGCGGGAACCAAGTGCGGTAGGACCGCGTCGTTCAGCGCCTCAAGTGCGTTGTTGGCGAAGTCTGTTGCGTTGTCGTCCTCGACGTCTTCTAGCGCAGCAGAGTAGGTTTCGAGCCGTTCAATCCAGTCTCGTACCCGCTCTACGTCTTCATGCTCGTCGTCCACCTTCGCACCGTCCCTTACCGCGACATAGTTTGTGGTTCCCTTTTCGTGGGCAGCCCTACAGGATGGCATACGGGATCGGGCCCCGCTCACATCAGAGTGGCTGGTCCAGCCCGGTACGTCATGCGCTGAAGACTCGGGCTATTTCTTCTTTCGCTTGCGTTTCTTCTTGGTCTTCGCCGGCGCTGGGGCAAGCGGCACGGCGGCCACCGGATCTGGTTCGCCTTCCTCGGCGACACGTTCCAATGCATCCTCGATCGTCTCGCCGGGCCGCATGACCGTGTCCCACAATCCGATCGGGCGTTCCTCAACGGGTGCGCCCGGCTCGTTGGCGTACTCGAGGCTAGAGTCCTCGAAAGCCTTGAACTGATAGACGGCTGCATCCATCTGGAGGCGGTTGAAGACGCCGATGTCGTTGAGCAGTGTGAAGTCCTCAACGGTCAGGCCGGTGACCCTTTCGAACAGGTCGCTGTCGACGCCCACGATGATGTCGCGGACCGCGAGCTCCCGGAACTGCGTCACGTACATGAAGACTGGGATACGCGCGAGCAACTTCTGGAGCTTTTTGCGAATCTCCGTGCGCAGCTTGGCAGTTTCGGACTGCTCCTTCTTTTCCTTCTTGGTGAGTTCCCCACCGTTAGCCCGTTTGGCTGCTTTGAGCGCCTTGGTCGAAGTGATCACTTTGTCGGCCAGCTGCGCCAGATTCCGGAAATCCTCGATCTGCTCCAGTGCCGCCAGAAGCTCCGGGTACTCGAGCAATGCCGTCAACGTGCGTTCATTGACCTCGACCAATAGTGGGGAGTTCCACCGCTGCGCCAGCGCCGTAGCGCCGATCCCGGCGGTTACCCAGTCGAGGACCTCGGTGGCGTCCAACTCGGTCATGCTGCCAGCTTTGAACGCGAAGATCGGCAGGTAATTGAGCAGCTGCTCAATCGCTTCCTTGGGACTGATGTCGCCGAGAGAGCCCAGCCGCATCCCATACTCACCGACCAGTGTCAGCGCCCTATTCGGGTCGAATTCGAACACGAAGACCGGCTGCTTGAGCACCTCGCGGGTACCATCCGGCAGGGGTTTTGACCACGGCGACTGGATCCGAAACGCGGCCTGGAAATAGGTTTCCGGCGACTTCAGTGACCGCAGCATCAGGATCGCGCCCCACTCCCGGATCGTGACGCCGGTCATGAGCTTGCCGCAGGTGAGGGTGATGGATCCGGTGCCGATCTTGATCGCTTTGGCGATCGCGTCGTCCACCGGCTGCTTGGCGGCGGCGCCCGAACCGACCGCCGCGCCGGCCGCCACGACGATCGCGTATGTCGAGAAGTACGGGTGGTTTTGAAGGGCGTCGCGCATGGCGAAGCACGCGGCCACGTCGTTCATGAACCATACGGAATGCGCGATCGACTTGACGAACAGCGGCGACTGGTAAGGGAAAGGTGGCTTCTGCCCGGCGACGATTTGGACTTTCATCTGCTCTGACAACGTGCCGCGCAGCATCTCGAGGAACTCATGGACGCGACCTGGGTCCTCGAAGACGTATGCACCTGGGGCCATTGACTTGCTTTGAGGGTTAACCCGTTTCGCCTTGAAGTATTCGTTCAGCGTAAACCCGTCGAACTCGCCGTCGGCCGCCCACTCCTCAGCGTCAGCGCCGATGTCGTAGGAGTAGATCGCCATCTGCGGCAAGTCGATGTAGGGGTTCGGGCCCTGTATGTTGTCCCAGGTTTCCTTGGCTTGCTGCTCGTCCGTGTAGGTCCAGTTGAAGATCTGGTCCTCGGTGAATTCGCCGTTAGTGATCGCCCGGAAAGGTGTGCCCGACAGGTACAGGTAGTGACGGCTGGACAGGCCGATGTCCTCAGCCGTAACGCTCTCCTCGGGTTCCTCGACATCCCCGATCGCGGCGTCGGCAGGGTCATAGAGTTGCCGCGCCGAGTCGCGCCACGCGCCGAAGTGGTACTCGTCGAGGATGATCACATCCCAGTCGATCAAGTAGATAACCTCGTTGTGCTTCTTGACCTTTCCGTCAGTCTTGCCTTGGAGATCCTGAAAGCTGGCGAACCAGACCAACGGCTGCGGGGTGTCGGCGGCGGTGTCGCGCTCGTCCGGTGAGGAGTCCCGGTCGACGAACCGCCAGTCTTCGAAGTCGACGTGGTTGAGGAGGTCTTCCTTCCAGCCCGGCTGCACGACGGGCTTGTAGGTCAGCACCAGTACGCGGGTCCAGCCCATCTCCTGGGCGAGTTTGTAAGCGGTGAAGGTCTTTCCGAACCGCATTTTGGCGTTCCACAGGTAACGGGAAGCTTTGCCGTCGTTGGCGTGGTCGCGGAAGTATCCGGCGCTCTGGTCGACGGCCTGCTCCTGTTCGGGGCGCATCCCGAAATCGGCCGTGCGGTTCGTTGCGTACGGCTTTCCGTTTCGCACAGCGGTGATTGCCGCTGTGATTTCCTCCTCGGTGGCCTCGAACCACTCCGAGTCGCGGCGCACTCCCCGCGCCACCAAGGCCTTGTGGACATCATGATCCCGGAACGGGGTGCCGTCCTTGCGCTCAGCTGGGGTGTCGATCAGCAGGGTGACACCGTCGAGATTTGGATACGCAGTGCCCAGTTGCTCTTTGATCCGATCCAGGACATTGGGTTTGGTGGTGTCCCCGACTTTGATCTGTCCGGTGCCCCGCTGGACCGTCTGCCCGGTTACGCGCTCCCAGGCGTGGGAGTCCTTTCCCGGCAGGGTGTAGGCGTAGATGCGGCGGGGCACTCCGGCGGAGCCGACCGTTTCGAGCTCCTCGGGCGGAAGTTCGTCGACGGCTGTCATTCATCGGCCTCGTCGTCGATGTCGTCGTCAGACTCGTCGGCCTCGTCGGTTCCGGAGACGCGGTACTTGTACCCACCGGGTAGATGGGATGCCGGGATCGGTGAATCAAGAGACAAGTTCACGGAACGGGGCTTGATTGTGGTTTCGATGTAGTCGATTTCATCTACCGTCAGCCCGAAATGCTTGAAGAGCTCAGCGTCGGTCCATCGCTTCTTCATGTCCAGCATCGGGACGAATCGAAACCGGTCAGGGGTTACGTGCTGCGTGGTCTTGCGCTGAAGAACCAGGAACCTGACGAACTTCGTGGCAATGTAGTGCGCGTAGTTCTCCGTCTCCTTCTTAGATTTGAACATTCCAACGATGAAATAGGTTTGGGTGCAGGCAGAGCCGGGAGCCACGGCTATCGGTTCTCCGAGCACCACGTCGATAATCCGGCCCTGGTCGTCGACCGGGGTATCGCCGCTGGAAGCCATGGGGAGGAGGACTTTCCATTTCTCGATCCACTGGTGGTTGCGCTGAATCTGGTCCGAGCGGCTGTAGCCCACCCGGTTGTTGTAGATCAGCGGGATCGCATCCTCGAAGGGCTCAGCAACGCTGCCTTTGTAATTGGACCGCATGGTCAGGCCGAACGGCTTGGTTACGGTGCAACGAGATTCGGCCGAAGCGGCTTTGTCCTCGGCCATCTTGGCTTGGACCTTCTTGACGATCGGCACCGCCCGGTTATCCCGGACTAACACCCCGTCGCCGCCGCGCAGGTCGCGGGTTGCTACCGAGACGACCTTCCCCTCAATCTTGGTGGTGAACTCGCAGTCACCGTCGTGCTCACGGTCCCAGAGGAAGTAGCTCACGCCGCCGCGGATCTTCACGCCGGGGAAGCAGTCGAAGATCTTCGGGTTGTCCACCATCTTGGCGATGTGTCGGTCGTTAATCATCTTGTCGCGGAAGTCGTTCAAACCCTTTCCGCCGGCGAACCACCGCGACTGGATGATCATGACGACGTAGCGGGGGTCCATCGCGATGGCCTTGTCGACGAACAACTGATAGATCGTCGACGCCGTCGCCCCATGTCCCTCAGTACCAACCTGATAAGGCGGATTTCCTACAATCACATCGAACTTCACGTCCTTGAGCTCCTCGGTCGGGTAAGCGTCGTGGATAAACGAGTAGGCGTAGTTCTCCCGGCCTTCACGCTCGATGGACTCGGGGGCACCGCAGACGGTGCAGCGTTCACGGACAAACGTGTGAGTGGCCGCGACGAACGGCAGATTGCCGTCGGCGCCATCAAACGTGACGACCGACAGGTTGGACGACGCATCGCGCGAGCAGTACACGCTGCGTCGAGAAATCATGCCCGTCATCTGCGTGATGGACGTGCCGTAGAGCATGTTGCGGTAGACGTGGTCGCGGCGCTTCGTGAAGTTCGGCTCCCACTCAGCCAAGCCGACGAGAAGCCGAGCGGCGATCTCCCGCAGGAAGACCCCTGACTTACAACAAGGATCGAGCCACTTGTAGTCGGGGTTGGACCAAACGGCCGGGGGCAGCAAGTCGAGCATCGACCGCGCGATCTTCGGCGGCGTCGGAACCTCATCGTTGGACAACTGCGCAAGGCAGTCGAGGATGTCGGGGACGTGGTTACCGAAGCGCGACCGGATCATTCCAGTCATCGCTTACCGCCCTTGCGCTCGGTCGGTTTCGGATTGGCGGCCAGCTCTGCGTAGTGGACCGGTACCGCGTCGCGCTGCGGTTCCCCTGGCAGCGCGAAGAGATCCATCTGGTCTGCCGGCTCTGACTCCTCCAACGGGGACCACTCCCGGACGAAGGTGCCTCCTTCTCCTGGCTGATACGAGACCAACTCGACGACTGAAGCATCAGCGAGCGTGTCGGCCCGCACGACGTTAGTGGCGACGATGACGTCCACGGCGGACCAGAACCCGTCGGACCGCGCTGAAGGGTCACCGACGTGAAACGTCGTCACGGCGTGCAGCCGGCGCCGGGAGTCGGCGACATTCTCGGGGTCGATGTCGATGCCGTAGATGGACGCCAGGCATCGCAACACGCGGTGCTCGAACTCAGCGCCCGTGCCGTAGCGGTCAGCGGTGACCGTCCGCAGTTTCCGCTGAAGGATCGCCACGAGAAAATTGCCGTGCCCGCAGGCCGGCTCGAGAAATGTGGCGTCGTGGTTGTCAGGGTCGGCGGCACTGGGGAACATGTCAGACACCATGTCGAGCATCGCGGTGACTTCACGTTCGTGGGTGTAGACCTCGGCAAGATCACGCACCCGGTTGCGGTGCTTGATCTGCTCCGGGCCGACATCGAACAACACCGGGCCGCCGGCCTCGTTGGTCTCTGTCAAGGCTCTCTCATCCCTATTCCTGTTCAAGTCTACAAACCAGCAGGTCAGCTCGATGGGACTGGCGGGATCGGAGTGGATCAGGGACAAACACGTGCGGCCTCTGCAGTCCGGTCCTAGTTGATTCCGTTGAGGAGCGCGTCGGCTTCCTTCTGGCGCAGGTGTCGGACGTTGGATCGAGACGCTTCGAGCCGTCGCTCAGCTTCAGAACGAACGAGGCGTTCTTCGGCCAGAGCGGCTCGTAGCGCCTCGTTCTGCTGCCGCAAGTGTTCCCTGTCATCTTCGACCCATGTCCCATCGGGGTCACGCAGCTGACCCAGTAGATCGGCTACTGTCCGCGATAATGAGCTGTTCTTCTCCCGGTAGGTGCGCAGTTGCTGTTCGGCGAAGAGGGCCCGCTCGCGCCAGTTGGCCTCGTCGACCGAGCCAGAGACAACAGCCCCTTTCAGGGGTGACGCTTTCATGCGAGTCTCTGCCTGCGTGATCAACTTCCGGGCATCGTTGTTCTGGTAGAGGAAGGTTCGTGAGCAGCCTGCCAACACCGCGAGATGAGACTTGTCGATCTCGGTCACCTTCTGTTTGAGGAGCCGCTTCAGCGCTTGATCGACGCGCGCCAGTTTCGTCCGAGTGTCCTTTTTGCGAGCTTCTATCGCCGCGTGTGGCGTGCCCGATTTCTGCGTCATGCAGCCCCCTCGCCATCTGCTGGGATCGTCAGTGGATCGGCATCGTGGTCGTTGGGTGTTGACCGGTCGGTTAAGTCCATGAGGTCCGAGGCGCGCCAGCCGCGGTTCCAGATCGGGTCGAAGAAATCCTGATATGGGTTGCGCAGATCAACGTTCTTCGCCTGTTCCAGGAGCCCTAGAGTCGAGAGCGCCTTCTCCAGTCCAGCGATCGCGAGCGACGAGTTTTGGAAGAGCTTGTAGATGTAGGTCCGTGAGGATTCGTCCGGTGCGTTTTCTGCATAGGTAGCCCACCGTTCCTCTTGGCGTTTCCAGTAGGCGTAGTCAGCGCCGGTCAGGACGAAGTCTTCGCAATCGTTGCAACGCCTTCTTTTTGGGCATTCCGCACCGCCGACGACAGGTTTGAACGTGCAGAGTCCGCCTTCGGTCGGGAGGGCGGCGATGTCAATGAGCTTGCGGTGGATAGTGGATTCGGTCATGGGGTCCGGTGTCCGGACGAGTTCGCCTGGCGTGCTACTGCCTGGTCCTCTCACCCACACTTGCTGCAGGTAGGGTTCGATCTTTGACGACGAGATGAGCGTGTAGTGCTCTGACATCCGCTCTGATACATGGCCGAGTATCTGCTTGACAACGACCATGGGTGCACCGGCATCGACGAGCCGTGTTGCAAGGGTGTGCCGAGCCTGATGACTAACATGCCCTGGTAACTCGATATCGCCAAGCCACTTCTTGAAACGGTCCTGGAAAGTCGCAATTGCTATCGCGTTCAAGAAGTTTGGGTTCTGTAAGGCAGTTGGGAACAGCGCGATCTTCTGCAATGTCTTCCCCGCGGGAGCGGCACCATGCTTGAGGCGATATCTCTCGGCGGTCTTCTTCTGGCGTTCACGGATAACCCAGAACACGTCATCGGGTATCAGAACGCCGTAGTCAAGCTGGTTCACCTTTGTCATATCGAACCACGCGTATTTGCGACCCAGGTGCTCACTCACGCAGTCGAAGCGGAGATTGACGACTTCACCGATCCGCCGCCCCACCCGGATCTGAATGAACCAGATGTCCTCAATACCCATGTCATTGGGATCTCGAGCGGAGAGCAGCTTCATGTTGGTGGGCGAGATGAGGTGTTCGAACACATCGTCACTCAGCGGCCGGGGGCGTTTGGAGTGCCGCAGCTTTCCTTCCGGAAAGGCAAGCATGAAGTCCCGACGCAATCCGATAGAGTCCGGAACCTGTCAACCTGAATGAGGCACCGTTGCGCGGTATTTACTGAGCGTCCTCCTCTGGATGGTGGGGTCGGTTGATCCACGAGATTTCAGGGATCTTCGGCGGTTCGGGCGGTTTGCGGACGAACCGTTCCGGGTGTTCGGCGTAGGCGGCGTCGAGTACGCCGGCACGCTTGTCGCGGATGGCCTCGGCCAGGCCGTAGTGGACGTCAGCGGCGGTATGCAGGCCCAGCCCGCTGTGGCGATGTTCATCGTTATACCAACCGAAGAAGACCTGGCAGTGCAATCGAGCTTCCTCGATCGAGCCGAACCGGCCGGGAAGTCGGGCCGGTACTTCAACGTCTTGAACTGGGCCTCGCTGAACGGGTTGTCGTTGGAGATGTGCGGTCGCGAATGTGACTGGGTGACACCGAGATCGGCGAGCAAGAACGCAACCGGCTTGCTGGTCATGGAACTGCCGCGATCGGCATGGATCGTCAACTGGTCACGGTCGATCCCTTGCTTGGCGCAGGTCTGGCGGATCAGCACCTCGGCCAGCGCCGCCGATTCGCGGCTGGCAACCATCCAGCCAACGACGTACCGCGAGAAAATATCCAAGATCACATACAGGTAGTAGTAGGTCCACTTTGCCGGGCCGCGCAATTTCGTTATGTCCCACGACCACACCGCATTTGGGGTGCTGGCCACCAGTTCGGGTTTCACCTTCGCCGGGTGCGTGGCCTGGGCGCGGCGTTCACGCACCTCGCCGGCTTGGCGCAGCAGCCGATAAAACGTCGACTGTGAGCCCAGGTAGACACCTTCGTCGAGCAAGGTGGCCCACACCTCAGCCGGCGCGACGTCGACGAACCGGTCGCTGTGCAGCACATCGAGGATCGCCTGCTGCTCGGCGGCACTCAGCGCACGCGGCTGCCGCCGCTCACGGTGCGGGATCGGCTCTGGTCGTGTCGGGGCCGGGCTTTGCCGGTGGCGTCGGTAGTAGCTGGCCTGCGCGGCACCCACCGCTTCGCAGGCGGCCCGCACACCCAACTGCGGTGCCAACTCCATGACGGCCTGATCAGTCACGTGGTCGACCTCGGATCGGTATCCGCGCTCTCGGAGAGCGTCTCCAAGAGCGCGTGCAGTTTTGCCTGCACATCCACCACGGCGCGGGTCTTGGCCAACTCCTGTTCCAGTCGCTGCTTTTCGGCTTGCAGGCGGGCGATCTGCTCGGCGGCCGGATCACGGCGCTTGCGCCCGCGCGGGCGGCCAGCCCGCCAACGCGCCGGCGTCGCGGGCTTTGCGCCACTCGGTGATGTGGCTGGAATACAGCCCCTCACGGCGCAGCACCGCGCCCTTCTCACCGTCAGGTGCCGCGTCGTAGGCGGCCAGGACCTCCAGCTTGTACTTCGCGGTGAACGTCCGTCGCCGAGCGCGTTCGGGCACCTCGGGATCGGGACGTTGCGTTGCATCGTCAGCCACCCGACCAGGATCTTCCATCCCGGCCGCGCAGACCAACGTCGTCACCTTGCTTGCCATTTCGGGGAGTCTCTCCATCCCCGCCCTCGGGTCACTAATTATCAGGGGGCGAGTGCCTCAACCCAGGTTGGCAGAGAGGGGTCGGCCACTCCGGTGTCCAGGGCGAAGCGCATGAGCCGCCTGAGCCCGTTGAAGATCAATGACTTGCTGAGTTCTGTGGCGATACTCTGCTGACCATCTACCAGGTACAGACCGAGTTGCGGCTCGTTGTTCTGTGCCCGGCGAGTTTGATCAGCGACAAAAGCCCTAGCCGTGTCTTCAGTGAGCTCCGTGGCATCCGCGCCACCCCGTGGGACCGCCCATTCCAAGTAGGCGCTGAGGGCCACCGAGCAGCGCCTGAGTTGCTCCAACGAAGACTGAGTTCGAGGGCGACTCGGGGAGTCGAAAATCGAGGCAATCAGATCCCAGGTCAGTGTGCGCAGCCAATCCTGGGTAATCACCCTGAGGTCGAACGGCGACCGGCGGTCCTTCAGGCGGAAGCCCCAATGCATGGGATCGATATAGCCAAGCTCGCGGCTCTGCGCACGGGTGACATGCACTGGTGCGCAGTGACTCTGCATCACGGCGACCATCGCATCGCAGACTTGGCCGTATTTCGACCAGCGTTTCTGATCCTTCTTCTTGCCCTGGCCACGGGGGCGCTTTGTGGTGTCGATTTCCATGATCGACGCGACGCATTTTTCTTCAAGGTCTTCAATCAGCGCTCGAAGTACTCTCGGGGGCCACTTCGTTGGTCGCGGTGACGTGGCGTTGGCGAAGAGTGCGTACCGGATTTCGGCGGCAGCCAGTGGTGGCAGGCCTGTAAGAGAAACAATGCCGGTACCCGAAGTGTCTACGTGGTCAGGGGAGTTGAGCGCACGGGCGTGTTGACGCCATTGCGGTTCAGGTATCCCGTTCTTTTCCGCTGCGTTCTGCTCGCTCCGGTGTCTGTCGCAGTACACCTTGCTTGCTGCTATGAGTTCACAATCCGGGATGTCGCATAGATATCCGTAGTTCTGATCGCGTCCATCAAACGTGATTGGTTCTGCGCGAAGGTGACTGGGGAAATTGGTCGTCGCAGTGAGCTCTTCGAACCGCTGCAGTGGGGACAGCTTCATAAACGCGTCGACGCTCGAGACGAGCGGCAGGCGCGCGGTAGCGGGCGCAACCAGTACCGTGTCGTCGAATGCTAGGTTGTCGATCACACTCACGTGCCGTTCCTGCTCCACACACGCTCCAAGGAGTCGCTGACGAGATCACTGGAGGCGAGGTGGAGGTAAGTTTCCTCAACGGTCTTTGCGCTCGCCCAACCACCAGCCTTCGCGGTGAGCGCTGGCATGCCGCTCGCCTCGGTCAATGAAGTCGCCCACGTGTGACGGAACGAGTGTGGGCGCACCTTTCCGGCGCCCGCCCGTTTTCCGGCCCTCGCCAACATCTGCCTGACCCCGTGGGTTGAAAGCGGCATGCCAATGTCGTTCTGTAACTGGACAAGTACGAGGTTGGTCACCGCTAATCCACGTACCTGAAAGTATTCTTCGGTCAGATATTCCAAGTAGGTCTCGACCATGGCAGGGCTGGCGTAGCGGACGCTGCCGCCACGGATGACTCCATGTTCTAGCCGGGCTGGCTGACCACGCTTGGCACGCGCCCGGTTCGGATTCGACCGCTTGACGACGTGGAAATGAGCGAGCCGTTCTTCACCGCACTCATGGTCGGACCGCAGGTGCAGGTCTGCATGGTGGAGCCCGCACAGTTCACCGACTCGTATGCCGGAGTCGTTCAACCATGTCACGATCATCCGATCGCGGGCCGTGTTGACGCAGTCCAGCAGTGCAGCCGTCGCCCCGTCGGGCATGAGCCGTGGGTGGCGTCGCGAAGGTGCTGACGGCGCAAGCGGATTGGCTGGCACATCCCCACCGGAGACGTGGGCAAGAAACTGCTTGTCTTTCAGTGCACGGGTTGGCAGCCGGGTCGCGGAGAGTTGCTTCTGCAACTCCTCGTTGATCGCCTCTCGCGACGTGACATCGAGGTAGTAGCCCTTCAGGACCGCTGCGCGGATTTGCAGTGCCGACGCGCTGAGTGGCCCGTCGAGCCACGGCGAGCCCAAGGGTCCAGCCTGGTCGACACCGCACAACGCCATGTATCGACGGAGATCGTCGAGGCGCACCGTCTCCTCAGACGCGTTGACAGTCTTCAGCCACCGCAGGTGGTCCACAAGGTGGTAAGCGTAGGTGCGCTGGGTGCCTTCGGAGAAGGTTCTCAACCAGCGGTCACTGCGTGCGTGGATCTTGGCGGTCTTGACTTCGAATATCGAGAAGCTCTGCGAATGGTCCTTGTGGTTCGCTGCCTGGACGAAGTACTCAAGTGTTCCCGAGGCCACCCGCCCCCCTCGCCAGGTCGTTGTTCAGTCACCTTTGCGGTGTGTCGTGAACAGTACCGACCAGGTGTGCGGCACAGCCGCATTTGCGCGGGTTGGCGCACGTGTCGCACAGAGTTACCGCGAGAGGAAAAGTCGACGATAACGATGTCCCAAGGTTTCGCAGCGAGTTTGTCGATGGCTCGGGTGCCCAAATTGAGAGTGAGGATCAGCTTGTCCTGCTGGCCGACTTCCCGACCGTTGAGTGCGACATCAAACGTGAGGTCGAACTTGTGGTTCATCTCTTCGCGCCACTGCTCGCGAAGCGGAGCGGGACACAGGATGAGGACCCGCTTCGCCAATCCCCTGAGGGTCAGTTCTTTGATGGCCAAGCCGGCCTCGATTGTCTTACCGAGGCCGACCTCGTCGGCGAGCACGGCGCGTCCGCGAAGACGCGACAACGCGTGGCGCGCGACGGCTTCCTGGTGTGGCATCCGATCGACATTGGCCACATCGACAGCGAGCAGCTCGTCGAAATCATCCAGTGTGGCGAGCTCTTCGCCTTGAAGGCGAAGCTCGACGATCTCGAGTGGGTCAAAACCGGCTGCCTTGAGTTGGTCACCTAGAAGTTCGCGTGCATCATTGAGAAACCCGATCGACCCGTTCAGGCCCGACTTCCAGTCGTATTCGGAGTCAGCGTGAAATTGTCGGTCCACGGTCCGCCGGCGCGCTGTTTTCGAGGTGCTGGTCGTGGTCGTCGTTGTGATGGGGGGTTTGTTGATGATGAGGATCTCGGAGGCCCTGCCGGAAGGCAGAATCGACAGCCGGTAAACCTCGCCAACCAAGCGGATGCGAAGTAGACCGCGCTCCTGGCCGTAGTCCTGCAGGCGCTCGGAAAGCATGTCACCGTGCAGTTGCCGGCTTCGTCCGCTCCACTGGACATGGAACTCTTCGTTTTCGAGTTCGAACCTGACAGTGGTGCTGTGTTTTGGCAGATTGAGCTCAGCGCTCTCGCGTTCCGTGAGGGCCAACTCACCGGCTTCGAGTAGCTGCGAGGTGATTCGTTTCTCAATCATCGTTCTTCACCGTTATTCCGAGGGTCTGAGCGCCGGCCGTGGTCAGGACCAGAGTTTGGTATGGCGTTCGGGTGGCTTCACGCTCTACCGATTTGCGGTCGATGAGGCCGTCGCGCAGCAGCTTGTCGAGCGACTCGCGCCAACGTTTTTCACCATTGCGGACATGGCGCAGCGCGCCGAACTGAGGGCAGCTGAGGACGCCGGCACCAAGTGACCGCCCGTCACCGAGTGATTCTTGGCCGAGGACGGCGGCGCGCAGGCTGGTTTCGCCGTAGAAGCCCTTGCGATACGCCGACGACCAGGCGACCGCTTGAAGGACGGTCAGCTCGGCGTTCACGAGCAACTCGGGATCGGCGACGAGATGGTCGGACAGTGATGACCACGGCGCAGGTTCGCCGCTGCAATGATCACAGGCCACAATGTTGCGGGTGGTGCAGTCGCCGACCGTGTCTCCAAAATGATGTCCGACATCGACACGCCGACAGGTGGATTCGTTTGTGGCGTAGTCGATGATGGCCTGCAACCGGCGCCGCTGCCAGTGTTGCCAGTGCGCCGATTCACGCTCCAGGGCCTGCTGCGAAGCGTGGTTCGAGAGCAGTCGAACCCGACGAAGCCGGCGAGAGCTGGAGAACGTGATCAACCGGTCGAGTGACCAGGCGATCAACTGTTCCTCGAGCATGTCAGGGTCGTAGCCGTGCTTGTCTTTGAGCTGCTGGAAATCGAGTTGGAGTCGGACATTTGGACGTGCCCGGAATTTCTTGTAGAACAACTCGCGGAAGAGCCGACGCTCGGTCTCTTCCTCGGGTTGGTGGAAGCCCACATCGACGGTGCCTCTCGCCGAGCAGTCGAGACCGAGCTTGAGGGCGCCTACGCGCTCGAGTTGAGCGAGGTGGACGTTGATCTCGTCGTCCTCCATCTCGAGTCGGTCAGCGAGTTCATCGATGTCGAAGACCCTGCTGTCACCGCGCTCTGGACATTCCCACAGCGCTTTGAGTAAGCGTTGGGTGGTCGCCGCGTCGGCCTTGGACTCGTGGGAGTTGATGAGCCGTTGACGGCGGGTCAGATCGGCTTTTGTGTACAGCAGCAGACATTCGCCCGTGATTTTAGGAGAGCGCGCGGCGCGGCCGGCTTCCTGGGCGTATCCGTCGAGTGAGTCTGGCAGGTCGTAGTGGGCCACCCAGCCGATGTTCGGTTTGTTGATACCCATGCCGAATGCCTTGGTCGCCACGATGATTCGAGTCGTCTCCGAATCGAAGTCTTCTTGCACCGCATCGCGTTGTTCGGGCACCATGCCGGCGTGGTAGGGCCGTGCGGCGTGGCCTGCGCGGCGCAGCATCGCCGCGATCTCCTCGGCCAGTGAGCGTTTCGACACGTACACGATGCCCGGAGTGTCGCCTGACCAGGTGACGAACCGCAACAGTTCTCGAACCCGCTCTCGCTCGTTGACGCATGCGACAGCGCGGAACCGCAGGTTCGGGCGGTCGCTGGGCTCACGTACCGTCGTCGGCTCTTGCATGTCCATGGCGCCGACGATGTCCGTGGCGACCTCGGGCGTGGCGGTGGCTGTCAGGCCGATGCGCGGTGGACGTGTATCGAAGCTTGCGACCGAGGTTGGCACCTGACGGAATTCCGGGCGGAAGTCGTGTCCCCAGACCGAGACACAGTGCGCCTCGTCGACAACGACACCGTTGAGTGGTTGGCGTCCTAATGCGCGCCTTAGCAACGGATCCCGGGCAAGTCGTTCGGGTGAGACATACAGCAGCCGAACCTTTCCAGTCGCGGTGTCGCGGAGGATCTCGCTCTGCACCACACGTGATGTCGTTCCGGTGATGCCCTGCACGGGTCGGATGCCGCGACGCCCGCGTAGGTCGTTGACCTGGTCTTTGATCAGCGCGATCAACGGAGAGACGACGACGGTTGCCCGCTCGTGCGGAGCCAGCAAGGCGGGCAACTGGAAACAAAGGGATTTTCCGAAACCGGTTGGCAACACCGCGAGAACGTCTTTGCCTTCGGCGATCGCCCGCATGACCTCCAGTTGCTTGGGATGGAGATCGGTTATTCCGAACAGCTTTTCGGCTGCCTCGATGAATTTCGGCGTGGGGTCTTCGCCGTCGACCAACCGTAGGCTTTCCAGCAGTTGGCTGACGTCATCACGACCGAAGGTGATCGCGGTCGACAGGTCAGGTGTCGTCCCGGTGACGAACTCGATGGCGGTGGTCCAGGCGTCATCGCGGTCGCCCGCCTCGTGCAGGGCGGGCGACGGCAGCGACCCCAGCAGGACTCGCTGAGCCTGCGTCGGCGAATGCAGCCGGCGATCGCAGATGATGGCGGCACCTTTGTCGGTCTCCGAGCGGATGAGCCTGCCGAATCCCTGGGTGAACTGTATGGCCGTCATCGGTAGCACGTACTCCAGGAACGGATCGCCACCACGCTCGGCGATGGCCCGTTGCCTTGCGGAGACCAGCGGGTCGTCCGGGTGTGGATACGGCGGCTTCTCGATGAAGAGATAGGACAGAGTCTCACCAGGTGCGTCGAAGCCTTCCCAGTACGACTTGAGCCCGTAGAGCACAGTTCCCGGTTCTGACCTGAACCGATGGGCGATCTGGGTTCGCCCCTGCTCACCCTGCACAAGCAATTCCACACCGCGTTCGGCCAGTTCCGCGGTCTTTGTTCGGACGCCGTCGGCGACGGCTTCCATTCGGGATCGCGCGGCGAAGAGGCTGAGGGTCTTGCCGCCGGCAAGCGAGAGAAAACCGGCTTGGTCGGCGGCCATCTCTTCGCAAAATTCCCGCTCGTTCACGGGGATGGGAATTGGGAGATGGTTGGTGAGGATGACTTTCGACTGTTTCTTGTAGTCGAAGGGGGAGCGCAGTGTCAGCCCACGGAATGAGCCTTCGTCCGGGTCATGGCTGATGCTGATACCCAGACGCGAGGCGATGTAGTCGAAGCGGTGCTCGACGGTCAAGGTTGCAGAGCACAGAACGGTCGAATGGGTGCGATCGACGACGTACTGCTGAAACTCAGGAAATATGTGGATGGGAAGGCGTTCGAATGACCACGCCGCGGGGTCGTCGTCGTCTGCCGCAAGCCGGTAAACCCAGAGATGGCTGTCGGGGAGTGTACCCAGGGTGCCGAGCAGATCGATCGCATTGCCGATTCGCTCTGCATATCCGCGCAGGCGTTGTTTCGCAGAGTTCAGCCCGCCGGTCTCGGTGACTGAACTCCTCAGGGAGCTGACCGCTCTACCCAGTTGAGCCAATGCGTAGCGTACGGACGCGGCGGTCTGACGAAGCGTGCGGAATTCGGGGCGACCGTTGACAACTCCTGACCGAAGGACGGCCGCGTCGGTTTTGCCCGCGTATTCGTGCAGGTAGGTGTCGATTGCCCGAGCGAATTCATCGGCAACAGGCCGGATCTGGGCAGAAGCCGTGGTGACCGCCTGGATCGCATCGCCCGCACCGGGGCTACCACCGGTTTTCGATCGGATGTCGCGCAAGAGTCGCGAACGACGGGACAACACGTTGACCAGGATTTCGAGCTCTATCGCGTCAACTCGCTCTGTCCATGCCGCGGTCAACGAATCCTCGAGGGCATGGGCCTCATCAAAGATGAGGTCGGTACGGCCCTCGTCGAGTACGTCGCCTGGCGCTCGCCCGCCTTGTCGGCTGACCCTCACCCAGCTTGCGACGAGAGCGTGGTTGACCGACAACACGCCTGGTGACTTGTCGAGGTCCTTGATCTCCTGCATCAGGGGACAGACCGAGGCCCATTTGCATGCCGTGCGGTCGCAGCCTGCTGCGTTCGTCCGCAGCCGCGCACGGGTGCGGGCGTAGCGAACATCGGTGCGCCGAATCACTTCGTCGGTGACGTCGTCCCAAGTGCCGGTGGGTGATCCGGCGATGGCGCGGAGAGCGACGGCGGCGGCGAGGCCAGAGATCTCCCTGTCCGGCAGCGCATCCTCGAGTTCGCGTGCGCACACATAGTTGCTCACGCCCTGGATTTGTCGGAACGGAGCTGTGAGGAGTTCTTCTTCTTGCAGCTGTCTGGCTTCGTCGCGAAGCTGGCTTTGCAGGGCCTTGGTCGCGGTGGCGATGACGACCGGTTGGCGGGGCCGCGACGCGCGGCCGAGTGCGGGCAGCAGGTAAGCAAGCGACTTTCCGGTGCCAGTTGGTGCTTCAACGGCAAGCCGTCCGCCATTGTCGAGCACCTGGGAGACGGCATGGGCCATCTCTTCCTGAGCAGGGCGGGGACGAAGTTTCCGGCGCTCGCGCAATGCCGGAAAGTTGTCGCGGGTGGCTGACCATGCGTCTGTGGTCGGGGGGCCCGACGGAACCAGCAGCGGGTCGCGTGGGCGAGTCAGCGTTGCGATGTCCGGTGCCGACGGCAGTGCCGGCAGAAGCAAGGCGAGAGGATTGCTGTGGGTTTCGAGCAGAGCGATCGCCAGCGACCAGCTGGGGTCATCCACGTCGACGGCCGCCAACATCTCGCGCGCAACCGCGGCGGTCGCCACGGCGTCCGAGAGAGCGCGATGTGGTTCGTCGTTGGCGATCCCGTAACGCTGCGTGAGGTCGGCGAGTTGGCGGTTCGGCATCGCGACATCGACGAGCAAAGAAAGGTGCAACGTGTCGGCAGATGGTGGAAACGGGGGGTGCTCCATGCCGGCCGTCTTTGCAGCGTGCTTGAGGAACGGCAAGTCGAATGCGAGCAGGTTGTGACCGATGAGGAGGTCGACATCGTGCAGGGCCGAGGTGAGCGCGGCCAGAGCATCGGCAATAGGCATTGCCAGGCGCATGTCATGATCCGGGGTGGCCACCGAGATGTCAGCCAGCACCCTGCCGTCGAGGCGAACCAGCGCGATCTCGGTGATGAAGTCGGTGGCCCGGTGCAGGCCGGTCGTCTCGATGTCGAGTACCGCAACGCTGGCGGGTGGCACCCGCAGCGTGTTCGGGACGTACCAGTCGTCGTCGGGAGGGTCCTCCGATTGTTCGTCGCCGTCCTCGGACCCCGCAATCGCCACGCCGATCAACCCGTCCGGCGTCACGCAGAACCACCGTGGAAATCGATCGGGCACTTGTTGGAGCCGCTCCAGTGGTTGTTTGTATCCCTCGGCGCTCAGCCGCTCCCTCAGGTCGGTCGTTCGGAGCGGTCCGGATTGGGAGAGGATGCGGTGCGCTGCCTCGATCGCGGGAGGCAACGGGCGTTCTGGCGTGCTCATGGCCAGGCTGAAGATGTGCGTGTCAGCAAAGAAGGCTGCACCGCGCGACGACCGACCACATACACCCTGACCACCCCCGGCGTGCGCCGAACAATTCTCACAAGCTCGCGTCAATATCGAGCGGTTGGGCAACCCTACTCACAGCGACCGACATGCCGACGCCGAGGTGGTCAATGTGATGGCTTCCTGCCCATTGGGCTGGAAATCGCCAAACTGCTCGACACTGACACGTGGGAGAATAGGCGCAGCAAGTACTTCCGGTCGGCGCTACGAGAAAATTGATGTATTGCTCTAGGCAACGTCCCGACTGGCATTTGCTGCAGCCGCGATGCGGAGCCGAGAACTGTGCGAGTGTGGGATGATGAGCGTCGAGTCTTCCGGCCAGTGCTCCGGCCGCCGGCCGCCCGCCTCATCAGAAATCGTTCGGTCTCGGATGAGTCGCCAGCGCCGGCGCGACACCCAACCTGAGCTACTGGTCCGACGCATCCTCCACTCGCGCGGCATCCGCTACCGTGTCGACGGCAATCCAGAAGCCGACCTCAGATGCAAGGCCGACATTCTCTGGCGGCAGCTCCACATGGCTGTGTTCATCGACGGTTGCTTCTGGCACGGCTGCCCTGATCACGCAACTCGACCGAAGGCGAACGAGCAGTGGTGGGCTCACAAACTTGACGGGAACATCCGCAGGGACAGGCGTATGGATGCGGAACTGGCGGCCCGCGGCTGGAAGGTTCTTCGGTTCTGGGAGCACGAGGATCCCGTCGCTGTCGCCGACGCCATATGTGCGCAGCTTGTTGCGCTACGCGACGGATACCGATGACTTTTCTCAGTCCGCTGCAGCCGCCATTCGGTCCTCTAGGTACTCCAACGGTGTGCCGAGAGGAATAGGTCTGCCTTCAGTCCATGACGCGTCGACGGTTTCATCGAGTTCGTCTAGGTCGAGTTCGATCTTGAGCGCCTTGGCCAGCACATGTACAGCAAGGCGCGGCGGTATCGCATTGCCGATCTGTTGGCCGATATCACTGCCGGCCCAAGGGAAGTCGTACGGGAACGTTTGTAGCCTTCCCGCCTCATGGTGTGTAAATCGGTCCCAGCCTCCGCCCGAAAGGCGCAGGCGGTTCCGCATGACTTTCCCAGTCACTGTTGCAGACGGTTCGTCGGAATGGCGCTCGCCTCGATTGCGAGGGTCGCCGCCACTGCCATAGTTGGAGACGACCGTGAAACTCGTGCCCCGTGCGAGTGCCTGCTCCATCGAAACCCATGGGCGGAGTCCGAGTGCCGACTGGTTCGATTCTCCTTTCCTGAAGGATTGGTGGGTCGCGGCCGGAAGCTCGACATCTGGGTCACCCAGCCGGGCCACCAGGATGGCGCGACGTCGCGTCTGCGGTACGCCGAACTCCTCGGTCCGGAGTACGTCCACGTCCACGCCATACCCACGTTCCACAAGCACGTCTCGAAAGGCTTCCCATACGGGAAGCACGGCCGGCACCTGCTCCAGCACGATCGCCTCGAACGGAGTATCGGCGCGGAGCGCGAGAAGAGCCCACCGCATCGGTTCGAGGACGAGACCTGTCCTGTCGTCCGCGAACACACCGCGATGTGTGCAGATGTCCGGATTTTCTGCCATCTGGTTGACTCGCCGGATGACCTCGTCCAATGACCTTCGGCCGGACCCCCTCCCGGCAACGGTGAAGGTTTGGCACGGCGGTCCGCCGGTGAGGGCGGTCGCATCCGGGAAATCGTCAGGTCCATAGTCCCGGACGTCGCCTCGAATCGTGCTGAGTCCAGCTTCTGCCCGTGTTGCACACGCGTTGGCGTCCAGTTCGATGCCTGTCGTCGGGATACCGAGCCATGTCGCTCCGACGTCGAGTCCGCCGGGACCGGCAAACAGATCGATGATCCGTGGCTGAAGATCGGTCGGAGCTTCCCGCGGCGGCATGCCTGTGATGCTAGCCGGCGTCACCGTCGGGACCAACGCAAGGCGGCCGCCGGGTCTTCGCACGGCAAGCGACTTTTGATGGCCCGGTTCGGCTGTCACGGGTGCTTGCAGTCGGCCCGATCTCGATTGCTGCGGTCCGACGACCGCCCCTTGTCATACGTTCGGTAGTCATTTTGACGAGCTAGCAATATTTGTCCGTGGACGGTGGTAGAAAATGCGGGCAAGTGGATGATTGGGCTGTTCACCCAGCTTTCTGGTCCATGGATGATGTCGGGGCTAGTCGTGGAGGCTGAGGGGTGACTGTGAGGGGGTGGGCAGACCCAGATCGTGCGCTCGAAGGGTTGGTCGACGAGTTTCGAGACAAATGTGTTCGGGTCTACAAAGAAGACCGCAACCGCGTCGAGGAGGATGCCGGCAAAGAGCGAGGCATAGCCGAGGGCGGATACGGGCGGAAACAAATTCAGGAGCTCGTCCAGAACTCGGCGGACGCGCTCCAAGGGGCCCCGGGCCGCATTCAGGTGAGCCTGACGAGCGATGCGCTGTACGTGGCCAACGAGGGCCATCCTTTCGAGGACGCGGGTGTGCGCGCGTTGCTCTACACACACTTGTCGAACAAAACTGGCGCCGAAATTGGCCGCTTCGGGCTGGGGTTCAAGTCGATCAGCGGAATCTCGGACAGCCCGCAGATATTCAGCCGCTCGGTGTCCTTCGAGTTCAGCCGGCGCCAATCGGCTGCTGAGCTTTCGAGGGAACTTGACCGCCACTACGAACCTTCGGAGGTTCCGGCACTGCGGCTGGCGTGGACGCTAAATCCGGCGGTCGAGTTCTTTGCAGACGCTGTCCTGGCAGATCTCGCTGCCTGGGCCGCGACGGTCGTCAAGGCGCCGTTGAAGAACGGTGTGGCAGCCCAACTGTCTGCCGAGATCGAAGAGTTCGACGAATCGTTCAATCTTTTTGCCCCTCATGTGCGGATCCTCGACCTCGTCGACGCTGTGACCGGTCGCGAGCGCCATTTCAAGGCAGCCAAAAGTGGAAACCGCGTCACGCTCACGACCGAGGACGGTGATCGACAATGGTTGGTCGTATCGACTGAGCACAAGCCGTCGCTCAAGGCGTTGGAATCGGCTGGTCATGCAGCCCGGCGCAACTCGGTGACGGTGAGTTGGGCACTGCCTTTGACGGGCCGGGTTGAGTTGGGCCAGTTGTCGGCCTTCTTCCCTGTCAAATCGGATCTGACCTTGAGTGGCCGGGTGAATGCCCCGTGGAAGTTGTCGGACGACCGCATCAATGTGATCGAATGTGAGTTCAATTATGAGATTTTGACCGAGGTCGTGCCGCAATTGGTGGTTGCCGCGCGCAAGGACCTGATCGCAGACGGCGCCTTCGGTCGGTACATCGACGTCCTGCCTGCGCGGGGCAAGGAGTCTCGCAGCTGGGCAGACAAGGTCGTGAATGAGCCTGTCTTTCAGGCTCTCAGGGATTCTCGGTGTCTGCCGGATCTCGATGGGCAGCTCCGCGCGCCCAGTGCGCTTCAGCGCATTCCAGACGATGTAGCGGAGCTCGCCGGTAGATGGTTGGCCGTGACCGGCAACCGGGGAGCGTGGGTTCATCCCGATTGCACCACCAGCACTGAGCGTCGTTCCAAGGTTGACCGACTGCTGCAGGACGACGACCGTATCAAGCAGCCGGGCCGTGTTCTTCATTGGCTGCAGTCGGTTGTGGCCGAACCACAAGCTGCCCGGTCTGGAGCCGCGATCGAGCTGGCTGCGGAGCTGGTGCGTAAAGGCGGCAACGTCGAGATGGACGTGCGGGACGCACGGATTGTATTGTTGGAGAACGGATCTCTTGCGCAACCCGTGCGCGGCCGATGCTTCTTGCGCACCAGCCCGGCGCAAACCGGCAGGTCCTTTGTCGCCGAGGCGGTGGCCCGGGGTGCCTCTACCGTGGATGCGCTCAAGCACCTCGGTATCACGGCGTACGAAGACGGTGGTGAGATGCTGCAGCTGCTCACCGAACTGAGGCATACCGGGAAGGTCGACTGGGACGAGCTGTGGATCGCGATGCGCGGCTCAGGTGTACAGCAGGTGCACGAGGCTTTCGACGGGGTGTTGGCCGGCAAAGCTGCGAAGGTGATCAGGGTGCGAAATGGTCACGGCCGCTGGGTGCTTCCTGAAGGCTTGTATTACGCAGGGGAGTGTCTCAAGCCGTTGAAGGAGGACGGCGCCTACCTGGTTGACGGCGACTATCACGCCGCCGACCACGAAATCCTGTATCTGCTGGGCGTAAGGTCTCGACCGTCGCGATCGGCGGCAGGATCGAGTGAAAAATGGGTCTCGCAATACCAGGGCGTGGTTCGTGAGCGACTCGGCGATGAGTTGGGGTTGGGCCTTCAGGCTCGACTGGGCATCGAGATAGCCGGTGTGGATGCAGTTCTCGGGCCGCTGGGGTGTTTGCCCGACCTCAGCGTTACGAACAGGCTGGCACTGAGCGCCGCGGTCATCAACGACGTCGAGGTTTCGCGGGTGCGAGTGACCCACCCGAACGTCCCCAAGACGGCGCGCTACGTCGCGCCGGAACTGTGGTGGGTCCGACAGCATGGAATGCTGCAAAGCTCGTTGGGGGCCGTGCCTGTCGCCGAAGCTTTCATCGCAGAGGTGCCAGGTGTGCCAGAGGGGCTGATTCCATGTGTGAGTCAGATGGTGCTCAGCTCCGATGCCGAACGGGTGTTGGGACTCAAGCGTGAGATGGCAGACCTCGACCCGTCCGGGTTCAGTTCGCTTGTGCAGATCCACGTCAAGCGAGATGACGTCCTGCGTGTCGGCCAGACCTACGCCTGGTGGTGCTGGACGCACCAGGAGGCCGAGCCGCCAGATCGGCTGTGGGTCTGGCGCGATGGTCAATGGATCGAGGAAGATCGGAAGGCCGTAGCGGTCGTCCACCGCAAAGAGTCGTACGACGAACTCGGCGAATTTGGCGTTGCCTGCGTACTCGTCGACAGCATCGAGGACGTCCACACCCTGAGTGAACTGTGGGGTTGCTTGGAGGGCCGCGACCTCCCGGTCACCTACTCGTACGAGACGAGTGCCGAACCTGAGCTTCTCATTGATGTTTTCCCGGTGCTGGACACGCTCCCAGGCGCGGATGAGCTCCAAGGTCTCGTCCTCCAAAAGTGTCTGTCCATCAGGAAGGTGGCCGCGGTGCCTGGACAACCGGCGGTGCAGGTGGTCTGCGACGCCGGCCGTGAATCGGACACGATTCTGGTGACGGGCACGACCGACCGGGAGATTTTGAAGCAAGCGCTCGAATGCCTGCTGTACGACAATTCCGACAGACGCGTCGACCTGTTGCTCAAAGATATGGAGCAACGCCGTAATTCGGCACGGATTCGAGCGATCAGGAACGCGTCCAGCGATGCTGAACGTCTCCTCATGTTCGCAGGGGAGGAGCGTCTGAGGACGCTGGTTCCGAAGGATGCGCTCACCTATCTGGTCAACGACGGCTTGCTGGAACCTCATGGCCTCGACCTTGCCGAGCTCTGCGTGACGATGCTGGGAGTCCGCGCATTGGAACGTGCATGCCGTGTGGATCCGAACGGGCTGCCTGTCCCCGCGCCGTCGACATGGGCGGGGTCGTTCAACACTCGAGCCTGGGTGAAACGACTCGGGTTCGGCGAGGAATGGGCGGGTCGGAAGGCGAGGCAGCGTAACAAGCCGACGGAATACATCGACGGGCCAACACAGCTCGATGAGCTCCACGACTACCAGCAGGTGGTCTCGCAGCGGCTCACTGACCTGCTGCGTGGGGTCGGGCCCAGGCGGGGAATCGTCTCACTTCCCACCGGCGCCGGGAAGACCCGAGTTGCGGTCCAGACCGTCATCCAGGCGATCCGCGACGGCAGCCTCGACGGATTGGCGCACGGAACCGCCTTCGCTGGGCCCATCCTGTGGTTGGCCGACGGAGAAGAACTCTGTGAGCAGGCGATCGATGCGTGGTCGTATCTGTGGCGCGCCCTCGGACGTCAGGACACCCAACTGATCCTCAGTCGATTCTGGGCGAACTACGACATGGAGGAGGAATTGGCAGGCGTGCAGGTCGTGGTGGCGACATGGCAGAAGATCAAGGCCTCCGCCGTCGACAACGTCGACTACGCCTGGTTGGCCGAAGCGCCGGTCGTCATCATCGACGAGGCGCACGGCGCGTACACGCCCTCCTACACCACGATCCTCGAATGGCTGGGCCGTGGCACGCGGCAACGCGACAAGCCCCTGATCGGCTTGACGGCCACACCATTTCGGGGACGTCGCGACAGTGCGGAAACCGAACGCCTCCTGGCACGATTCGACGACAACCGGCTGGATGAGGGGGTATTCGGGGATGAACACCCACAAGTGAGGTTGCAGCGGGACCGGGTTCTTGCTCGGGCGCGCCTGGAAATACTCGGCGGTGTGTCGATCGATCTGTCGGAGAAGGAACTCGACGAGTTCAGGAAGATGGGCTGGCTGGCAAAGAGCGCCGAAACTCGGCTCGGCCGGAATGAAGACCGTACGCGCACGATTGTCCAGTCGATCCTGAGCAAGCCCGAGAACTGGCAGATCGTCGTGTTCGCCGCCTCAGTCGAGAATGCTCAGACTTTGGCCACATTGCTGACGCTCCACGGTCGCCCGGCGGCCTCCATCGACCAGGACACCGGACCCGAGGATCGGCGTGTAGCGATCGAACGGTTCAAGTCGGGCGAACTCAAGGTGCTGACGAACTACGCCGTGCTGTCCCAAGGTTTCGACGCGCCCAAGACCGACGCCGTGTACATCACGCGCCCGACCAGCAGCGAGGTCCGCTACCAACAGATGGTGGGTCGCGGTCTTCGTGGTCCGAAAAACGGTGGTACCGAAGAAGTTCTGATCGTCAACATGCTGGACAACATCGTCGAGTTCGGCGACAGCATCGTGTACCAGAGCTTGAAGGACATCACGGAAGCAGAACGCGAAGAGGAGCCTGCCGATGTCGCATGACGAACGGCACGAAATCGAACTCAACGAGCAACAGCTGCGAGTGGTGGAGGCGGCTGCCGACGCACGTCTGCTCGTGATCGCCGGGGCCGGGCAAGGGAAGACCGAAGTCGTCGCCAGCCGAATCAACAGCCTGGTGAGCGACGAGGGTCTGACGGCTTCCGACGAGATTCTCGTCCTGAGCTTTTCTCGTGCCGCGGTATCGGCAGTCAGGACCCGGCTGGATGCGAGAGATGTTGCAGCGGCAAATGTTCGGACGTTCGACTCATTTGCGAGCGTCTTGCTGATGGGAGCAGGTATCGAGCCCGAGGGCAGTTTCGACGCTCGCATCAGGAGCGCCACGCAATTGCTGAGCGAGGCCGACAGGGCGCCCGACGAGGTTGAACTCTTGCGCCACGTCGTCCTCGACGAGGTACAGGATCTTGTCGGAGACCGAGCCGATTTTGTCCTCGCGATCTTGAGATGGCTTGATCAAGAAGCAGGAATCACCGCCTTGGGGGACCCGTTGCAAGGCGTGTATGACTTCCAGCTGGAGGATTCACTCAGCAAGACGACGTTCGAGGACGTCTTCAACTCCCTCAAAGGATCCTTCGGTTGTGAAACCGTGGGCCTGGGCAGGAATTACCGGGCCAGGGGCAAGTATCCGAAAGACGTTGTCGCGCTGGGTGATAAGCTCCGTACCAGCGTCGACGGTAACAAAGCAGATGACCTACTGGTGGACCTGGTTTACGAACTGCCCTACCGCGGGGAGATCGAAGACTGGTTCGACCTTGTCACGCCGGGGCCCGGCAAGAAGACAGCCGTGCTGTGCACGACAAACGCAGACGTGCTTCGAGTGTCGCGATTTCTCAACGAGAAGTCCGTTGCACACGCTGTCCGCCGGCAGGCGCAGGATTTCGGTGCAGCACGGTGGATCGCCGGTGCGCTCGGTCCCCTGCCCGGTCCGAAGGAACGACGCTCGGAGGTCGAAGCTGCGCTGGAACGGATGCTCGCCGAACACGATGTGGGCGAGAAGTGGAATGAACTCAAGTCTGCCGAGGGGCGAACACGTGATTTCGACTCACTGGACCTTCACAGATTAGGCAGCCTGGTCAAGGCGCGGGCGTTGCCGCTCACCCTCACCGAGCCCGATCTCAGTTCGGTGATCGTGTCGACGATTCATCGGGCCAAGGGGCTGGAGTTCGACTCGGTCTTCGTCGTTGAACCCTCATGGTTGCCGGAGGACGAGGATATTTGGACAAGGGTGCGTCGTGAGTACGTGGCGTTGAGTCGAGCGCGCGAGGAAATCTTCACCTGCAGGTTGCCTCAATCCGGGCCGATGATCAAGGCCGACGACCGGCTCGGGCGCTTCAAAGAGGAGGCCTGGAGCAAGAAGAAGCGCGGGGCGACATGGACGAGAGCACTCGAGTTTCTGTACGGCGATGTTGAAACTGCCTGCCCTGCTGCGTCAGACACCGTCGATGCGCAACGCATCCAACAGACGCTGCAAACACTCGATGACGTCGGAATGAGGGTCTACGCAGAACTCGACGAGGCCGAGTCCACCGAGGAACTGCCGTCCTACTTGTTGGTCACACAAGACCTGAAGCCACTGGGGCGCACCAGCATTGCATTCAACCACGCCTTTCAGAAGACGTTCGGATGGTTGAAGAAACGTCCGACTGTAATCGATGGCCTCTCGCTGGTCTCGGTTGAGACGGTCGCGGGTGACTATCGCGAGTCGGAGAAGGCTGGCCTCGGAAGCTCGGGTTCCTGGCTGGTGCCACGAATAACGGGTCTGGCCCGCCCTGACTTGTACGCGAACTAGGAGTTGCAGCCCACGATGGCGAATCTTGCCGAGCAATACAGTTTTCGCGACGATCTCGTCGACGAATTGATCAAGGATCTGGTCGGGCCTGCAGAGGGGCCGGACGAGGTCATCACAGACCTACCGCTGGACAGGTACATCGCCGGTGTTCTCTGGCCTGCAGACGATGTGCTGCAGGAGGCGGCAGAACCTGTCAGTGGCGAGGCCGAAGAGAACGATTCCGGCGACAGTCCGATCTCCCAGGCTCTGATGCGCTACCCAACCTCGATGGGAATTACGTTCTCCGTCGACCTGGCGAAGGCTACCTCGGTTCAAATCGCAATCGAGGCCGCCAAATACGCTCCATCGGGTGCCACGGGCAGTGGTGAGTCGTCCGATCAACGGTCGGGGCGGCGCAATCAGAAGGTGAAACCGGACTCGTGGGCTCGCAACCAACAAGTCGTCGACCCCATCGAGTGGGACGTCGCGACGCCGGGCGCGAAGAAGGTCGACGTCGTGCCGGGACTCCAGCTGTACGTCTACAGCCGTGTGCCGAAAGACGGCCGCGTGGCGGTGTCGGTGGCGCTGCGTAACACGCAGGTGCCTCCCAAGGGAGAATTCCGCGACGCATATGCCTGGTTTCAGGTCGGAGTGGAGGTCCGGTCGCCCGAGAAGGCCATCGTCGACCGGTCCTCGTACGGTGTCCTTAGCGAGGATTCTGACCTGCGTTCGGCAGCCTTGTTGTACCGCAACGCGCGGGTCTTCGCGATCGGCCACGGCTGTGCCGCCACCTGGGATCGTGGAGGTGCGTCATCTCATGTCGGACGGGTGGCATCGACGTTTGTCCCTCGGCAAGAGGTTTACAGGGCGAAACCTGGTGGCGTCAGCGACGCTGTCAACCTGCGGATGTCGTTCCTGGCTAACGCCACTGACGGAGAGTTGGCGGAGAACCTCGGTCAGCTGGTCACCGAGTACCGCGAGTGGATCGACCGGTTGAGTGCAGCTGTTGAGAGCGGCGAGGCGGATGTCGAGGACGGGCTGCAGGATGTTGCCGAGGAACATGTCACACGTGCCCGGACTGCGGCCGAACGCATACAGAACGGCATCGACTTGATCGTCACCGATCCCGTTGCAGGGCGTGCATTTCGGCTTGCGAACGCGGCGATGCAGATGCAGCGCGCACGTCAGGACTGGGTCCGCAATGGTGCTGTCGGAGCCGTCGGCGACGGTACCGAGCAAAAATGGCGACCCTTCCAGATCGCCTACATTCTGCTCAACCTTCCGGGCCTTGCTGATGCAGATCACGACGACCGGGACATCGCAGATCTCCTGTGGTTCCCCACCGGTGGTGGTAAGACGGAGGCCTACCTCGGACTGGTCGCCTTCACGATCATTCACCGCAGACTTAAGGATCCTGAAGCCCTCGGCGTGGCAGTCATCATGCGTTACACCCTCCGCCTGTTGACAATTCAACAATTCGAGCGTGCAACGATGTTGCTTTGCTCGCTGGAGCGGTTGCGGCAGCGTGAGAACGACCTTGGAGGCCGCGCGTTTTCGATCGGCCTGTGGGTCGGCCAAGGTGCAACGCCGAATACCTTGGTCGAGGCCCGCAAGTCGCTCAAGGCGCTCGACCAGCGCCAGGAGCTCAACGAGAAGAACCCGGTCCAGCTGACCCAGTGTCCCTGGTGCGGTCAAGACCTGAACGAAACCCATTATTCCGTGACGAAGGGTCCCGAAGAGAGGCTTACGATCGCATGCGGAAACAGCTCATGTGACTTCCGCGACGGCCTGCCGGCCTATGTCGTCGATCAGGACATCTACCGCATGCGCCCAGAGCTGGTCCTCGGCACCGTCGACAAGTTCGCGCAGATGGCCTGGCGCGAAGACGTGCGAAAGCTGTTCGCGCGGGATGGAATTGGAACTCCGCCCTCGCTGATCATCCAGGACGAGCTGCACCTGATCTCGGGGCCGCTCGGTTCGATCGTGGGACTGTACGAAGCCGCCATCGATGCGGCCTGCGGGCGACTGACCTCTGAAGGTCTGATCAAGGGCAGACCGAAGATCATCGCCTCGACCGCGACGATCCGCCGTGCCGATCGTCAGATCCGTGCCGTGTTCAACCGCCGTGCCGAGCAATTCCCGCCTCCCGGTATCGATCCCGATCAGTCGTTCTTCGCAGAACCTGCCCCGCGCCATCAAGAGGGCACGCGCGAGTACGTCGGGGTGATGGCCCCAGCAACCAGCCATGCGACCCTCATGGTTAGGGTCTATGCCGCGATTTTGCAGGCAGCTCATGATCTGTCGGGAAGTCCCGAGACCAGGGATCCGTACTGGACACTCCTCGGCTATTTCAACAGCCTCCGAGTGTTGGGCAGCGCTAATCTTCAAGTCCAGGATGACGTGAAGGCCCGGCTGGAGCTGGTTGCCCGTCGCAAGCGCGCATCCCCGCGGAGTCTGAGGCCTGCGGTGGAGTTGACCAGCCGAGAGCCCTCCGCCAATATTCCGCGAATACTGAAGAGCCTTGAGCGAGACGTCACTTCGGACTCGGCGAATGACGTAGTCCTCGCGACAAACATGATTTCGGTCGGTGTCGACATCGACCGCCTCGGGCTGATGGCGGTGATGGGTCAACCCCAATCGAGTGCCGAGTACATCCAGGCCACCAGCCGCGTCGGACGCCGGCATCCCGGTTTGGTTGTCACGATATTCAACGCTGCCCGTTCACGTGACAGGTCGCACTACGAGAACTTCGTCCCGTATCACCAGGCGCTGTACCGTGCGGTCGAAGCGACAAGTGCAACACCGTTCGCCGCTCGCGCGCGTGATCGTGCCCTGCACGGTGTGCTCGTCTCACTCACCCGGCTCATGGTGGACGCCCTGGCGGGCAATGAGGCTGCGCACAAGGCGGCCGATCGATACGACGAGATCACGCAACTGGCGGAGTACCTCGGGCAGCGAGCGCAGGACGTCACCGATCCGGAGGAAGCGGAGGACACCAAGAATCAGCTCGGCGAGCTGCTTGCGGTGTGGGACGAGGCTGCACGATCCCGCCCGGACATGCAATACAGGAACAGTCGCGACTATGACGATTCGCTACTCGTACCCTCCGATGTGGCGTTGACGGATGACGACATCGAATACTCCACCCGAGAGACGCCATGGCCGACCCCGCAGAGCATGCGGGACGTCGACGCCGAAAGCACGCTTTACCAAATACCCGCAAGGAAGGTGCCCCGATGAACACCCCAAAAGCTCGGCGGAGTCAGTTGCTGAGCACCTACGGCGTGGGCGGGCTTTTCCCCTCTGAATCAACCAGTTTCATGATCGCCGGTCTCCACGAGTGGAACGTCGACAGAGCCGAACACATCGCCGAGCCGCGCCTGGCCAGGGCGCTCGGCGTGACGGAGCTCAAGGCACCGCCCGCCGGTGGAAAGCGCGATGTGCCGGTCATTCGATACCCGTACACCCAGGTGTGCCCCAAATGTCGACGCATCGGCGCGCTCTCGCAGTTGTCCAATGACAAGAACGAGGCCAAGTGCAAGGCCTGCAAGGTCGATCTAAGTCCGTTCCGATTGATGGGTGCTTGCCGCAACGGTCATGTGAGTGAGTTTCCCGTCTACTGGTGGCTGCACAAGGGGCAGCAGGACAAGATCCGCGGCCATGAGCACGAGATGAAGCTCAACGTGCTGGGACGCACGTCCTCGCTCGGGGATCTGATTCTGGAATGCACATGTGGAGTCGATAGCCGCAGCCTCGACGGGGCGATCGGTGCGGGGTCTCTCAGCGATTTCGGTAAGTGCAGCGGATTGCGCCCGTGGCTCGGACTCGAGACGAACGAGGAATGCGACCAATACCCGCGTGCGGTCCAGCGCGGTGCCTCGAACGTCTGGTTCCCGGCCGTGCGGTCCTCGATTTCCATCCCACCGTACTCGGAAGCCCTCGCGAAGTTCGTGGACAAACACTGGGAGATGGTCAAGGACCCAGCTGCGGTGATCCCGCCCGTGCTGGCCGGTCTGGCTGCGATGTCCAAAGGGCGCTTCACCGCTGACCAGATCAACGGTGAGATCGAACGCCGTCGCGGTGAGGAGGACGACGACGAGGAGGTCTCGGAGGCCAAGCTCCGCGCCGACGAGTACAAGGCGTTGGTCGAGGGACGTGACGACGAAGGAATCGACTCAGACTTCGTATGCCTCCGCCGCGACGTTCCTGATGGCTTCGAATCCCTGATCTCTGACGTGCGGAAGGTGACCAGGCTCCGCGAAGTGCGTGCGTTGCAGGGGTTTACCCGTCTCGACGGTGCTCCCGATCCATCCGGACCAGCGCAAAAGCTGTGCGCACTCGCCCCCACGCACCTGCACTGGTTGCCTGCGATCGAAGTGATAGGTGAGGGTGTGTTCCTCGCGTTCCGGCGCGAAGCACTCGAGGAGTGGGCGGGCGGTGACTTCGCGCAGAAGCGACTGCGGGCGCTGCAGAAGGCAGCTGACCGGGCAGCGTTGGATTACGGCCGTCCCCAGGCGCCTGTCGACATCATCAAGGTAGCGATCCACACGCTTTCGCACATCATCATCGACCAATTGTCCCTCGACGCCGGTTACCCAGCGGCTGCGCTCCGTGAGCGGCTGTTCGTGAACGACAAGGTGGCCGGGCTTCTGGTCTACACGGCAAGCTCGGACTCGGCGGGAAGCCTCGGTGGGGTCGCCTCAATGGCGGAGACCGAACACCTTGGGACCGCGCTCAGCGAAGGGCTGCAACGTCTGTCGTGGTGTTCATCCGATCCGGTGTGTATCGAATCGGCGGGATCAGGTGCCGACGGACTGAATCTAGCAGCCTGCCATGCATGCGTCCTCGCGCCGGAGACGTCATGTGAGATGAACAATTCGTTCCTCGATCGGGCGGTGCTCTTCGGCACCCACGACGAGGGCTGTGAGGATGCCGGGTTGTTCAGTGAGCTCGTGGAGAAGGCAAGCTGATCATCGGTGATGCAACGTGGAGCGCATAGCATGCGCGACGACGGTCTCACCGACAACCTCGCCCAGGCGTACCGGCACTGCGTTTCCGATCAGGCGGCCCAATACGCTGAACCGCACGGGTTCGCCTGGGCGTACGAACTTGTACCTCGGCGGGAACGTCTGCAGGATAGCGGCTTCACGTAAGGAGATTGCTCTGTCCTGCTCGGGATGACCGAATCGCCCATTGCCGTAGCCAAAGCATTGGGTGGTTATTGTCGGGCTCGCCTCATCCCATGACATCCGGCCATACACACTGGGATATGTCGCGCCTGTGCTCCTTCTGTGGCACGCCGCCTGTAACTCTTCGGGCCAATCGCGCCACGTACCGCCAGGTTTCGAGTGACGTATCCGTTCCAGATTCGTGTCGCTCAAGCGCGATGCGACATGTAATCGGTCGTGCGGGTCTGATTCGCCGGCTTTGATAGGCCGAAGGCGGCCGATCGCACCGCGTACAGTTTTCGGTTTCTGCTCGTCCTGCGGTAGCGCGAGGCCATCGGCACCGAGCTTCGAGGCGATGAGGACGAGCCTCTTCCGCGTCTGTGGAATGCCGACCCGGGTGGCCTGAATGACTGACCACTCCACCGAGTAGTTTTCCAGGCTACCGAGGAACTGGTCGAAGACCGGGTGGTCGAGCAACTGCGGGACGTTCTCCATCGTCACGAGTTCCGGTTGTACCTCTTTCACAAGTCGACCGAAGGTTTCGACAAGCTGCCAGTCATCTCCACGTTTTTTGCTACGTCCAGATCGACTGTAAGTCGAAAAGGGTTGGCAGGGTGCGCATCCAGCGATCATGCTGATATCGCCGCCGTGGATCATTTCGGATACGTCGGCTGCGGAGAGCTCGTTGACGTCGCGCTCAATGAACTTGGCCTTGTTGTTCTCTTCGTACGGATACTTGCATGCTGGTTCGATATCTACCCCAGCCACGACGTCAATGCCCGCCTTGGCGAGGCCATGGGTGAGGCCGCCGACTCCGCAGAACAGGTCGATGGCTCGGATGGTCGGAACAATCGCGCCCTTTTTCACGATGCGATCACCGTGTCTTCCTTGGTGATCTCAACTTCGACGAAACTGACAAAACACCCAACGGCTTCCCGCAAGTAGTCGCCAACCGCAGACGCAATTCCTTTGAGCTCAGCAACAGTTACGCCGTCGCTGCAGTCGACGAATGACAACGAACCATGCGCGAGCCCATTGCGGCGGGCCTTGACGAGCTTCAAAGCGCCCATGTCGTCGCGGATGTGGCGCTTGGCGGCCTGGATAACCGTGGGCGAAATTGTTAATCCACACCCGACTCGCTCGCACATTTTCTCGATTGACGAGTCGTCCCAGTTGCCTCCGCCTCCCGGCTCGATCTTGAAGCCCTTGACAGGCATCTGTTGCAACAGCTGTTCGCACATGTCGAGCGCGGCTTTGAGTCTCTTTTCAGGGCCCAAGTCATTGTGGGTACGTGCTACCGAGCGCACCCACTCGGTCCTGAGTTCACGGCTGAGTTCGTTCGGTAGACGTTCGGCCTCTTCAACTGCTGTGACAACTGCTTCGAGGCACCGGAGCACCGTGGCTTCGACCAGGTTGTAGAGCTGGAGGTACAGGCTGGAATTGAGAATTTTTTTTTGTTCAGTGGTGATAGGAGCATTGGTTCCGCGAAACCGTGGAGCGCCTTCTCGGGCTGCGTCCTCGACGTTCTGCAGAAATGACAGGTACGCGCCAATTTCTGAGTACCGCTCTTCAAAGAAGGGCGCAAGGTCAATCGTCGCCATGTCCCACCAGCTTGTTCTTCACGTAGTCGATGCGCCCCCGCAGTCGTTTTATTGCGTTCGCACCATCGGCACTGGTGATCTCCTGGAACTCGGGCAGGCTGATCCAGGACGCCACATTGATTCCATCGGCCGAACGGTCAGCAAGTTCAGGCTGTTCTGCCAATGCGCGATCGACGCCGATCGCGATCGACTCGAAGCGCGTTCGGGGCGTCGTCGTACTCTTCTCCGCCTTTCGAAATCCGAAAGGAAAGTTCTGAGAGACAAAGTTGAGGACGGCATTGAACCGTTGGCGATAGCTGTCCGCCAACGTCGGGTCCGCAGCGAAGGCCGAGTTCATCCTCTTCGAATAGGCAAAGAGAAAGTCCGCCGGCCTGTCCCGGTATTCTGCCAAGCCGTCGCCGTAGGCGAAGAGCCTGGTGACGAGTTCCTCGTAGCCGCGCTCTCTTCTGGTTTTCGCGGGCAGGGGTGCGAGTTGGGCCAGGAGAGGAGAATTGGCTAGTTCAGTCACGACATCCAAGAAGGGGCCTTTGAGCGCTCCGCGCCGTATCTCCGCGTTGTTGGCGATCATGCTGCTGGTGTTGATGCGCTCGAACATGTCGAATCGAGCTGCTTCATCTGCGTGCTCGTTGAGGACGATGCCACGAACGGATCGGTTCTTGATTTTGCGCTGTCTCGACTCAGGCAGGTCATCAAACCGGAATCCTGACAGATGCGTGAGTGGGTCGAGTTCGCCCAGCTGGAGCCCGCCGTAGACGAACTCCTCAATCGTCCGCAGCCGCTGAGACCCATCTACGATCTCGAGCCGCCCATCCGGCATTTCCCAGAAGAAAATGAAGGGGATGGGGAGTCCCATGATCAACGACTCGATGAACCGCGACTTTCGCCGCTCATCCCATGTGAACTCTCGCTGATAATCAGGAACGACGTATTCGCCGTCACGGACCTTCTGGGCCAGCAATTCAACGGAGTATTCCGTCAGGAAAAAGTCGATTCGCTTCGATTGCGCAACGATCTGCTCCTCGGCAAGTGCGACTTCTTCAACAGTCGGCCGCACCTCAGAACGCGCCACCCTTGAACCTCCTCTGCTGTGTGCGTCACCCTTCGCTGGCCGCAGCGCGTCAAGGCTACCGGGATTAACCCAGAATCAGACGCACCTCGTGCTCGACATGAACCAGGCGGATGCCGAGGGATGGCGCCCGTCCGGGTGCATGCGCTGAGCATATTGCCCGGCGGTGACATGTCTGATTTCCCGACGGCGGTGTCGCGCGGCCCGAGCTCGGATTCCAGGGCGTCCGCATACTCGCGTGGCCGCTGCCCGGCCGGGCCCGAAGCGTTGCAGTGGACGGTGGCACCGCAGGCCACGACGAAGGCGGTAAGTCGTTATTTGCACACACGCTCATACGATCGACACCCACTGGCTAATGTCAGGGAAAGTCGATCTGAGGGGGATGGTGTTTCGAGCGCAACCGCAGTGGGTGGACATTGCCTAGGTACAAGTTTCGGTGGTCAAACCTGCCCCAGGAGCTTCTTGCCGAGCTGTGCCAAAACCTATTCGAAGACTGCGCCGGATTCGAGCCGGCCGATGTACTGCACGACGCCTACGGCGCTCGCCCCAAAGAAAACTTCGTCGCGGAGGCCTGGGACACGCTGCGCGAAGGTTGGCTGCAACATGACAAGGAGTCGCGTGACCGCGTGGTCGCCGCTATGCGGATGGTGCGCCACGAGGACGGGCAGATCACCAACCGCAGAGCCCAGATGGAGTACCTGCGCGAGCTGCGGAATGCCAAGAATCTGCGAGCCGTCGTCCTGCAGACCTTCGTCGACCGCGGCGAGCTCGAGTCCGAGGCAGCCGGCCCCGAACCGCCCGCCGTCGTGATACCGAAACCGCCCACCACAATTCCAAAGTCCCCAGCAACAAAGCCCGGAGATGACGTGCAGACCGCCGCAGTAGACAAACCCCAAGACCTCAACGTCGCCCCCGGCTCAATCGTGGTCATACGCGATGAGGAGTGGCTGGTCACCTCAGCCGAGCAGGGAGCCGACGGCTGGCTGGTCCGAGTACGTGGACTCTCCGAGTTGGTGGCTGAGACCACCGCCGCGTTCTACTCCAGCCTCGACACGATCGAAGTGCAGGATCCCAAGAAAGCCAAAGTGGTCCCCGATGGCTCGTCGGGCTACCGCGACTCCCGGCTCTGGCTGGAAGCACTGATCAGGAAGACGCCAGTTCCTTACGGGGACCAAAACCTGACGGTCTCGACCCAGATGCTTGCCGACGCCCTGGCCTACCAGCGGGCTGCGGTGACGAAGGCGCTCGACCCGCGGCACATCCGTCCACGCATCTTGCTCGCCGACGCCGTCGGTCTGGGCAAGACGCTGGAGATCGGCATGATCCTGTCCGAGCTGGTCCGACGTGGCCGCGGTGAACGCATCCTGATCGTCACGCCCAAGCACGTCCTGGAGCAGATGCAGCACGAGCTGTGGTGTCGCTTCGCGCTGCCGTTCGTCCGCCTCGACTCGATCGGCATCCAGAAAGTCCGGCAGAAGCTGCCGGCGACCCGCAACCCGTTCACCTATTTCAAGCGGGCCATCATCTCCATCGACACCCTCAAGAGTCCCCGCTACAAGGCCCACCTGGAACGCCAGCAGTGGGACGCGGTCGTCATCGACGAGTCGCACAATCTCACCAACGCCGGCACCCAGAACAATGAGCTGGCCCGCGTCCTGGCCCCCAACACCGAGGCGCTCATCCTGGCCTCCGCGACCCCGCACAACGGTAAGGAAGAATCCTTCGCCGAACTGCTACGGCTGCTGGACCCAACGGTCGTGCACGCCGACGGCGGCTTCACCAAGCAGGACGTCGAGTCGCTGCTGATCCGTCGGCACCGGCACAGCCCAGACGTCGCCGCCGAGGTCGGTAGCGACTGGGCCGAACGCGCCGAGCCGGTGCACCTGCTGGTCAAACCGTCCGCGGCCGAGGACGCGGTCGCCGCCGAGCTGTCCCAAGCCTGGCTGCACCCCGCGTCCGGCAGCTCTCCCTACTCCGGTGACACCAAGACGCTCTTCCCGTGGACGCTGGCCAAGGCATTCCTGTCGTCGCCGGGAGCGCTGGCAGAGTCGATCAAGCAGCGCCGTGCCAAGCTCGATCAGGGCGATCCCAAGCAGCGGGCCGAACTCAAGGCCCTCAACACTCTCGACGAGCTCAACGACGCAGCGCTGGGCGATCAGGCCGGCAAGTTCGCCGCATTGATCAAGCGCCTCAAGCAGATTGGTGTCGGCAAGGGCTCAGACACGCGCGCAGTGGTGTTCGCCGAACGCATCGCCACGCTGACCTGGCTGCGGAACAACTTGCCCGCGGCACTCGGCCTGAAAGACGAAAACATCGCCATGCTGCACGGCGGGCTCTCCGACGTCGAGCAGCAAGAACTCGTCGACAGCTTCAAGCTGGAAACCTCACCCATCCGCGTGCTGGTGACCGGCGATGTCGCGTCCGAAGGCGTGAACCTGCACGCGCAATGCCACCACCTGATCCATTACGACATCCCGTGGAGCCTCATCCGCATCGAGCAGCGCAATGGCCGCATCGACCGCTATGGACAGCAGCATCCGCCGGTGATTTCCTCATTGATCCTCGAACCGTCCGACCCCGAGTTCTCTGGCGACCTGCGGGTGCTGTCGCGGCTGCTGGAACGGGAAAACCAGGCCCACGAGACGCTCGGCGATGTGGCCTCGCTGATGGGCAAGCACAGCGTCACGGAGGAAGAGAATGTGATCCGCGATGTGCTCGCCAAGGGGGCCGCGCTCGACGACGCGGTTCGTACCGCTGCCGAGGTCGCCGCCGGGGACGACCTGGATGCGTTCTTCGCAGAATTTGATGCGGTCGAGGCGACCGCGGCACCGTTGCCGGCATCTGCACGCCAAAGCCTTTATTCCGATGACCTGACCTTCCTCGACGAGGCGCTGCACGCGGCATTCCACGACAAGCCGCACGCCACACCCGAGCAGGGCGGCATCGGCTGGACGGTCAGCGCGCCGCACGGCATCGCCGAACTGTCCCCGCCGCGCGATCTTCGGCAACGGCTAGCGCAGCTTCCACAGAACTATCTGCAGCACGGCCGGGTACTGGAGCGGCTGAAGCTCGCCACCAACCCGACGGTCGGCACCGCTCAGTTGCGCCTCGCGCGAGAAGGCAAGGGCATCAACAACACCACATGGCCCGAGGCGCACTACCTGGGTCCGCTACACCCCGTACTGGACTGGGCCAGTGACCGCGCGCTGACAGCGCTGGGTCGCAACCAGGTGTTCGCGATCCGGGGCGATGTCGACGCCCCCACCGTGTTGCTCATGGGCACGTTGAGCAACAAACGCGGACAACTGATCTCGCGGGTGTTCTCCACCGCGGTGTTCCCCAACCCGGCCAATCCTGATTTCTGCATGGTCGAAGCCGTTGAGGACACCAGCTTTCTCACCACACAAACCGGCCTCAAACCCGGCGCGTCCAATCCGGGGCCGATCGCCGAAGCCGAGCGCTACCAGGCACTGATCCCGATCGCCGTCGAGAACGCCCGCCGCGAGATGCGCTGGGTGCTCGACGCACAAGAGGCAGCCACCACCGAACGCCTGACCCAGTGGCGCAAGCGGGCGCAGCGCTGGCACGACGATGCCGAACAACTCGAACTCTTCGGGGCGCAGCGGTCAAAGGTAAGCAAGCTCGGGCAGCGCATCAACGACGAGCAGCGCCTGGCCGACCTGCTGGCCCCCACTCAGCAACTGGTCCGCCCACTGCTGGTCATCGTACCCACCGACATCCCCGTCGCCGGAAAGGAACTCTGAGCCATGCCGTCCTACGATTCCATCGTCGTCGGCGAGGACTGGATCAGCGAGCACTACTTCACCACTGACTCCACCAAAGAGTCCTTCCAGGGCAAGGTGATCGAACTCCGCAAGCAGTGGGATGCCGAAGCGGCCGAGGGGCGGGACACGGTACGACGAAGTCTGTTGGCCGCTGCCGGCGAATTGCAGACCCAGTTGTCGACCCTGGCTGAGAACCCGGACGGGGCGCCTGCAACGCACGCGCTGATCCGGACCGTCCTCGGGTTTCCCGAGACGTTGACCGACTACACCGGCGAGCGTGCCGGTACCGAGTTGCGGCTGCCCAACGCCCAACCGGCCGGTGTGACGAGCACGTTGCTGCTGCAGGCCCGCTCGGTCGAATCGGTCGACGACCTGCTCGACCCCGAAACCGGGCTTCTGCTCGACGCGGGGGAGGAGGACGGCAAGCCCATCGACTCGGTGACCAAGGCAGTGTCTTCGGCGTTCCGTGCCGACGAGCCCCCTGCGTTCATCGTGGTGCAGGCCGGTCAATGGGTGCTGCTGGCAGAAGCGCAGCGATGGGCTGAAGGACGGTACCTGGCCGTCGATCTGCTGGTGGTCACCGAACGCCGCGACGATAAACGCGGCGGCGAACTCGACCGGGCCGCCGCGATCCTCGGACGTCAAGCGCTGTTGCCCGACGCGGACGGAAACATCTGGTGGACCGGCGTTCTCGAAGATTCGGTCAAACACACCGTCGGGGTGTCCAAGGATCTGCGTGAAGGCATCCGACTGTCCATCGAGATCATCGCCAACGACGTGGTGCAGCGCCGTGCCGACTGCGGCCTGCCACTGGATGAGATCGACGCCCAACAACTCGCCAAGCACTCGCTGCGCTTCCTGTATCGCATCCTGTTCCTGCTCTACGCCGAAGCATCGCCGGAGATGCGGGTGCTGCCCTCTGGCGCCCCCGAATACGGCGAGGGGTACGGCCTGGACCGGCTGCGTGAGCTGACACTGACCGAGTTGGTGTCGCCCACCGCGAAATCTGGTACGCACCTGTACGAGTCGCTGGCCAAGCTGTTTCATCTTGTCGACGGCGGCCATCACCCGCGTACACCTGTGGCTGGTGATGGAACCGATGATCCGGCCCCCGGTTTGGAGTTCAACGAGCTGCGCGCCGACCTATTCGCACCCGCCGCCACCGAACTCATCGACCAGGTTGGGCTCAGCAACGAGGCAACGCAGCAGGTACTACAACACCTGCTGCTGTCCAAAGAGTCCAAGGGGCGCAAGGGTTCTGGCCGTGGGTTCATCTCGTATGCCGAGCTCGGTATCAACCAGCTCGGCGCGGTGTATGAGGGCCTGATGTCCTACACCGGCTTCTTCGCAGAGGAAGACCTCTACGAGGTCGCCAAGAACGGCGATCCGGAGAAGGGGTCGTGGGTGGTTCCGGTGACCCGCTCCGATCACTTGTCGGAGTCCGATTTCGTGACGGTGGAGGATGAGGCTACCGGCGAGCGTGTCCCGGTGCTCCACACGCAGGGCACCTTCGTGTTCAGGCTCGCTGGCCGAGAGCGCCAGCAGTCGGCCTCGTACTACACCCCCGAGGTGCTGACGAAGTTCGTGGTTTCCCAAGCCCTGGAAGAATTGTTAAACCAGGACGGCCAGCGCACGACACCGGAACAGATTCTCCAGCTGACAATCTGCGAGCCCGCGCTGGGATCCGGTGCGTTCGCGATCGAAGCGGTCCGCCAACTGGCCGCCGAATACCTCAAGCGTCAGCAGGAAGATCGCGGCGAGGTCATTGACGCAGACCGCTACCAGGTCGAGCTGCAGAAGGTGAGGGCGTACCTCGCGCTGCACCAGGTGTATGGCGTGGACCTGAATGCGACGGCGGTGGAGCTGGCCGAGATTTCGCTGTGGCTCGACACCATGGTCGCCGGGCTGCAGGCCCCGTGGTTCGGGCTGCATCTGCGGCGGGGCAACTCGCTGATCGGGGCCCGGCGCGCGGTCTATGCGCTGACGCTGCTGACCAAGAAGGCTTGGCTGAAAACGGTGCCCAAAGATGTGCCTCTCGGAGACGAGATCGGTGCGGGTATTCACCACTTCCTGTTGCCCTCCGAGGGGTGGGGCGCGGTCATCGACACCCCCGAGGCCAAGACCTACGCTCCGGACAAGCGTGAGGAATTGCGGCTGTGGCGCAACGGTATTCGTGCCAACCCGAGCGCGGGGATCAAGAAACGTCTCACCGCCCTGGCCCAGCGCGTAGAAACGTTGTGGGAGCTGACGCTGCGGAGGCTGACCATCGCGGAGTCGGAGATTCGCCGCGACATCGACGTGTGGGGGTTCCGCGCCGATGACCGATCAGGTGCAGCGGTGACCCGTGAGCAGATCGAAGCGGTGCTGCACGATGAAAATGGTGCCTACCGTCGGCTGCGCCGGGTGATGGACGCCTGGTGTGCGCTGTGGTCCTGGCCGCTCACTACCGACATCGAACCACCCGATTGGGAGGAGTGGGTCGGCGGTCTGGAGGCGATTCTGGGTGTGCCGCCGAAGGCCAGCAAGTTGGAGAAGCGCGGGCAAACAAGCTTTTTCGGTGACTTGAGTTGGCAGGACCTCGACCTTGCAGAAGACAATGACCGGACCTTCGCCCAAGCGCTCTCAATCGAGAGGGCACTCGACGGCTTCCCGTGGCTGCGAGTCGTTGCTGGCATCGCCGGAATGCAGGGATTCCTCCACTGGGAGCTGGACTTCGCGCCGGTGTTCACGCGTGGTGGTTTCGACTTACAGGTTGGTAACCCGCCGTGGGTGCGACCCGATTGGGACGAGCCCGGGGTGTTGGCCGAGTTCGATCCGTGGTGGCAATTGGCCGACAAACCCGCCGAGGCAACCAAGCGGAGAAAGCGGGAGGAGGTCCTCGCAATTCCAGACGTGCTCGACGCATTCTTGGACGAGCGGGCCGAGCAGGCGGGGCTGAAGGAGCACCTCGGCTCACGCGTGGACCGACCGGTGCTGGCGGGTTTGCAGCCGGATCTATATCGCTGCTTCATGGAACGTACGTGGCGGTCGATTGCGGAGAAAGGCGTTGTGGGACTGATACACCCGGAGAGCCATTTCACCGAGCTGCGGGCGAAGGGGCTGCGGCGGGAGACGTATGGGCGGTTGCGGAGGCACTGGCAGTTCCGGAATGAACTCAGCCTCTTCGAGGTCGACCATCACAATGTCTTCGGCGTGCACGTCTACGGACATCAAGCCCCAATTCGCTTCCTGCACAGTGCTTCGATCTACCACCCCGATACGGTCAGCCGTTCTTTCGGCCACGACGGTTCCACTGCGGTGCCAGGTGTCAAGGATGAGAACGGCCACTGGGACATCCGCCCCCATGCCGAACGAATCATCGAGGTCACTGAGCCGCAGCTATCCACCTGGGCAGCTCTGATCGATGAACCCGGCACCCCGCCCGCCGAGGCTCGCATGCTGTATCCAGTAAACCGTCCCAGCGCAGACGTTCTCGACAAGATTGCTGCTGCGCGACGCCTGGGAAACATCGACTTCGAATGGACGGCAGGTTGGCATGAGACGGCCGACCGCAAGCTAGGCTTTTTCGAGTCGGCATCCGCGGTTCCGGACCGCTGGGAGGACGTCATCCTGCAGGGGCCGCATCTGACGGTCGCGACGCCCTTGTTCAAACAGCCGAACATTACGATGAAAAACCGTCTCGACACGACGCTCATCGACCACGATCAGATCTCAGACTCGTTTATCCCAAGAACTAGCTACCAGCGTGCAAAGCCCTACCCGGAGTACATGGGTCTGCTGCACGATCAGGTGACAGTTGCGGTCACGCGGCCTGACTGGCCGGTGTGGTCATGATTGCTTCGAATTCGATCGGGGTCAACCGCCCGAGACCCGCCTGGCGCCGGCGACGATGATAGGTCCGTTCGATCCAGGTGACGATCGCGATCCGCAGCTCCTCGCGGGTGTCCCAGCGGCGACGATCGAGCACGTTCTTCTGCAGCAGACTAAAGAAGCTCTCCATGGCCGCGTTGTCGCCGGCTGCGCCGACACGGCCCATCGATCCGACCATCTCGAAGCGGCCCAGAGCATGCACGAATCTCCTTGACCTGAACTGAGATCCGCGATCGGAATGCAGAATGCATCCGGCCACCTCGCCGCGGCGTGCCACCGCGTTGCTCAAGGCCGTGGTCGCTAACCGGGACTTCATTCGGGAGTCGATCGAGTACCCGACGATGCGGTTGGAGTACACGTCCTTGATCGCACACAGATAGAGCTTGCCTTCACCGGTGCGATGCTCGGTGATATCGCTGAGCCACAACTGATTTGGACCGCCAGCGGTGAAGTCACGCTCGACAAGATCATCGTGCACCGGCGGACCGACCTTGCCGTTCTTGCCGCGTTTCTTACCGAACACACTCCACAATCGATTCTGCGAGCAGATCCGCCAGGCGGTGCGCTCAGCCATCGGCTCGCCGACATCGCGGGCCTCTTGGACCAGGTAGCGGTACCCGAACTCCGGGTCGTCCTTGTGGGCGTCGAACAGGGCGTTGGCGCGGTAGGCCTCGATCATCTCGGCGTCGGTGATCGGCTGGGCCAGCCAGCGGTAGTACGGCTGGCGGGCGAGCTTGAGTACCCGGCACGTCACCGCGACGGGGATCCCGTCGGCGGCGAGCTCACTTACGAGCGGGTAGATCCTTTTCCCGGCAGGTTGGCCTGCGACAGATAGGCCGCCGCGCGGCGCAGGACCTCGTTCTCCTGCTCCAACAACCGATTCCGGCGACGCAGCTCCCGTAACTCAGCCGAATCGCCGGTGCTCTTGCCGGGCTTGGCACCTTCATCGATATCGGCTTGGCGCATCCACTTGTGCAGCGTCATCGGGTGCACACCGAAATCAGTGGCGATGTGCTCGATCGTCACGCCGTCGTCGCGGTTGCGGGCCACACGGACGACATCATCGCGGAACTCTCGGGGGTAGGGCCTGGGCACACTGACATCCTTCCAGCTCACCCGTTCCGGGCAAGCCAACTCAGATGTCACCTATTCGTGCAGCAGACCCCATTGCCGCATATCCGAAGTGGCATGGTGAGTCCAGTTCGAGCTACTTCCGGCTGGCGTGGAGGCGAATGGGGGAGCCGGCTAATGTCCGTACTCTGCACTCAGCAATCGTGCCGCCCGGTCCTTGTCACGTGGACCTAGTTCGGAGCGCGGCCCTTGCGTCGACAAGTGACCTTGTAGTTGCCAGCGGTACTTGGTCGTCGATCGTCGCTGACTTCTTTGTAAAGGCGGCGGGAGTCTCAGAACTAAAGTATGGAGTTGTCGCACGCCTTCCGCATGTTCGAAACCACTTCCTCGAAGCTCAACTTTCACTCCGAACGCTCCGCCTGAATTGCCTCGTCCGCCCGTACGCACCACTCTGGGAGGAGCTCTACGACACGGCATGGCAGCAGGATTCGTGGGTACCGCACATTGGCGTGGACTACGCCAGCCGCACACCGCTGGGTGAAGTCGGCCCGAAATGGGAGTGGGCCACGCCGCTGCGCCGCGCTGCGGATCGGCGGCAGGCGTTGGTGGAGATCGACGCGATCGTGGCGATCATGCTCGGCATCACTGCCGAGGAACTGCTCACGATTTACCGCACCCAGTTCCCGGTGTTGCAGAAGTACGAGCGGGACGCGCTCTACGACGCGAACGGCCGACAGCTACCCGGAAAGCTCTTTTCCGACTATCGCAAAAAGAGCGCCCTGAATCCCGAAGACCTCACCATCGACGGCGTCACCTATGTCGAGCCGTTCCTCGGCGTCGAACGGGAGCGCGATATGGAGCTGGCGCACAAGCACTTCAGCGCACTGGTAGAGGTCTAGTTGAGACGGCAAAGGCGATGTTAGGTCGAGAGTTGGGGGAGGCACGTTGAAGGAGATACACGGGGTAGCACGGTCCGTCGCTGAGATCCTCAAGGGCGCCAAGTACTCCATCGACTACTACCAACGCGACTACAAGTGGGAAGAAAAGCAGCTTCGTGAACTCATCGACGATCTGAGCGCCCAGTTCCTCGATGCATACCTGCCGTCGCACCAACGCGAGGAGGTGCAGTCATACCCGTTCTATTTCCTGGGCTCGATCGTGCTCAGCGAGAAAGGCGCGCAACGGTTCATCGTTGACGGGCAACAACGACTGACGACCTTAACGCTATTGCTGACCTGTCTGCGCGAACTGCAGAACGGTCACAACCAGCCAAACATCGACGAACTGATCTTGTCGAATGCGTTTGGCAAGAAGTCGTTCAACCTCGACGTCGAGGATCGCGTTGCCTGTATGACAGCGCTGTACGAGGGACAACCATTCAGCCCGTCTCCCGCGGATAGCGATTCGGTGCGAAACCTCGTCGAGCGTTACGAAGACATCGGCGAGCTGCTGCCACAGGACCTGCAGGGTGCTGCCCTGCCGTACTTCATCGACTGGCTGCAGTACCGCGTCCAGATCATCCAGATCACCGCCTACAGCGACGACGACGCCTACACCATTTTCGAGACGATGAACGACCGTGGGCTGCAACTGCGCCCCGTCGACATGCTCAAGGGCTACCTGCTGGCCGGGATCGACGAGGACGCCCGCCGTGGGCCAGGGGACTTGTGGCGCCACCGTGTGCAGGATCTCGCCGCGGTGGGCAAGGAACTCGACGCCGACTTCTTCAAGGCGTGGCTACGCAGCCAGTACGCCGAGACCATCCGCGAACGGCGCAAGGGTGCGGTCGGTTTGGACTACGACAAAATCGGCACCGAGTTCCACCGATGGCTGCGAAGCAATGCCTCACGTATCGGTCTGGAGAAATCCGACGATTATTCCCGGTTCATCCGCGAGGATTTCGAGTTCTACCGTCGTCATTTCATGACCATCATGGCGGCCACCAAAGCGCCGGCGTTGGTGGCGGGTCTGGAGCGCGTCCGGTACAACGCTGATCACCAGTTCACCTTGCAGGTCCCGATGTTGCTGGCGCCGTTGGTCGTGGGCGAGGACGATGCCGTAGCGGTGCGCAAGATCGGCCTGGTGGCGAATTACGTCGACATCCTGCTGACCTGGCGCATCTGGAACAACCGCGCAATCGACGCCTCCACCCTGCAATATCGGACGTTCCTGGTGACGAAAGCGATTCGCGGCCAGGATGTCTCCAAGATCGGACGCATCTTGTACGACCAGCTCATGCAAGAGGCTGAGCGGATCGGCAGCACGGACCGACTCAGATTGCATCAACAGAATCGCCGCCACCTGCACCGGCTACTCGCCCGGATCACCGACTACGTCGAAGTGGAATCCGGTGGTCACTCGACGTATCTGCAGATGACCAGCGGTTCACCGGTGAAATACGAAGTGGAACACATCTGGGCGAATCACCCCCGCCGCCACTCCGACGAGTTCGAGCACGCAGCCGACTTCGCGGATCATCGCAATCTGATGGGCGACCTCCTGCTGTTGCCGAAGAAGTTCAACGCCAGCTACGGCGACATGACCTTCGAGAAGAAGCTGAAACATTACAACGCCCAGAACCTGCTGGCACGGTCGCTGAATGCTGAGTGCTACAAGAACAATCCGGGCTTCCGACAATTCCTCGATCGCACCGGCCTGCCGTTCACGCCGTACGACGATTTCACCGCACGGGCCGTGCTGGACCGCGGCACGCTCTACGAAAAGGTGGCGCAACAGATTTGGAATCCAGAAGATCTGTTGGTCGACGATTCCCTGATCACAGCCCAATCGACGCCATATAGGAACACCTGATGGGCGCACTGCTTCCCACTATCCAAGCTATGCACCTGCGAGAGGGCCTCACCGACTACCTCGCAACGACATTCGCACTGACCGACCCCGACGCGCAGGCGGTGCTCACCGACTTCATCGGTGATCCCGACAACGGGATGTTCAAGGGACCGTACGTACGGCTGCGGTTGCCGTTCGCCCCGGCCGCCGACGGCTGGCGAGATCATCTGGATTGGTGGCCGGCCGGTTTCACCCCGTACGGGCACCAGGCGCGGGCTTTTGAACGACTCTCTACCCAGCACCAAGATCGGCCGCTGCCAACGCTGGTCACCACCGGCACCGGGTCGGGTAAGACCGAGGCTTTCCTGTATCCGATCCTCGATCACGTGTTGCGCGCCAAGAAGTCCGGTGTCACCGGGATGAAGGCGCTGATCCTCTATCCGATGAACGCGCTCGCCAACGATCAGGCCGAGCGACTGGCCAAGCTGATCTCCGGGGATCCGGCCCTTGGTGCAGTCACTGCGGGTATTTACACCGGTGAGCAGAGCGGCGGTGGGCGCACTCGGGTCTCAGCAGATGGCTTGATCACGGATCGCTCACTCATGCACGACTCACCGCCCGACATCCTGCTCACCAACTACAAGATGCTCGACCACATGCTGTTGCGCCCCGACCGCGCCGATATGTGGCAGTTGTCAGCTGAATCGCTGCAATACCTGGTGCTCGACGAATTCCACACCTACGACGGTGCGCAAGGCACCGACGTCGCGATGCTGCTGCGTCGGCTCGGCCTCACCCTCAAAGCCCACTGGACCACCACGTCACGGGTCACCGACGATGACCGCGTTCGCCCGCTCGGCAAGATGACCCCGGTCGCCACATCAGCGACCCTGGGTTCGCACGCCGCCCCGACCGCCATGCTCGACTTCGCCTACACCGTGTTTGGGGAACCGTTCGGTGCCGACGCGGTCATCGAGGAAACGCGGCTGAGCCCCGGCGAATGGCGCAAAGCCCGGTTGGGCAGCCACGACCACGCCTGGAAGCCGATCGAACCGGCCCTGCCCGACGCGCTCGACCGGATCACCGCCGTCGATCGAGGCGACGGCGACAACCGTGCTATCGCCACTGCGGTATTCGCCGAGCTCTTCGAGACGATGTTCCAATCTGATCGCTTTGCGAAACCCACCCAGTCTGAACTTTTCGAGCAGACCGCCCAATCTGACCTCTTTGAGAAGTCAGGACATACAGGTGATCCCGCCACCGCGTCGGACCTGGACGCCGAGGAAATGCTCGACCAGCTCAAGCGGCACCGCTTCATCCAGGCAGTGCTGGAGAACGCGGTCGACGCAGTGTCGCTGCCCGACCTGGCCGAGCATGTGTTTCCGGCGGTCCCCGTCGATCGCGATGTCACCCGCACCCGCGACACCCGGATCCGCTTCCTGGAGTTCGTCGTTGCGATGCTCTCGCACATCCGGGCCGAGACCGGCCGGGCGGCGCTCGGGGTCGATGTGCACCTGTGGATCCGGGAACTCAGCCGTATCGACCGCGCCGTCCGGGCCGCCACCGAATACCGCTGGTCCGACGACGGCACCTCCGTCGACGACGAGCTGTACCTGCCCGCGGTGTACTGCCGGCACTGCGGACGCTCGGGCTGGGGTGCACGGCTGGCCCCCACCGGCAGCGCGCTCGACGTCACCGACGAGGCGATCCGCGCCGACCACGCCGCCGGTGCCTCTCGGTTCCGCGCGCTCATCTCAGCGCCCGCCGAAGCTCAGGTCGTCGGCGGCGTCGACGGTCTGCGGTGGTTCCACCTCGACCAGCGTGGACTCCTCGACACGACACCGGACCCACAGAGCCCTGCTGTTGTCGACGGCCGGGTACTGCCGGTGCTCACCCTGATCGGACCGGACGCCGACGAGCAATCCAAGAACGACGTCTGCCCCGCCTGCGGGGCCGCTGACGGCATCCGGTTCCTCGGCAGCGCGGTGGCCACCCAGCTGTCGGTGACCCTGTCGAACCTGTTCGGCGACAAGCAGCTCGACGCCGCCGAAAAGAAAGCGTTGATGTTCACCGACAGCGTGCAGGACGCCGCGCACCGCGCCGGCTTCGTGCAGGCACGCTCGCACAGCTTGAGCCTGCGCACGGCGCTGCGCGGAGCGCTTGGCGATGCCGAACTCGACCTTGACGAGCTCGCCCGAGCCGTCATCGACCGTGCCGGAAACGATCCGATGCTGCGCTACCAGCTGCTGCCGCCGGACATCGTTGACCGCGACGAGTTCGTGGCGTTCTGGAAGCCCGACGTGCATCCCAACTCGCGGCGGGCGGCGGAAAACAAGGCCAAGCGCCGGCTGCGGTTCGACGTCGACCTCGAATTCGGTCTGCAGTCCCGCACCGGCCGCACCCTGGAGCTAACCGGCAGCGTCGTCGCCGAGGTCTACCTCGGGGCGGCGCACAAGGCACCGATCATCGGGAGGCGTGCCCTCGACAAGGCCGGCCCCGCCCAGTTTCCGTTGACCGGGGTCTCCGATGCAGCACTGGCCCAGTGGGTGCGGGGTACGGTCGAACGGATCCGTACCCGCGGCGCCATTCACCACGACTGGCTGCGGCCTTACCTGGAGAAGAACGCCAACCGCTACCACGTGTGGGGTGGGCGCCCACGCGGACAGGGCATGCCCGCCTTCCCGAAAGGTCGCCCCGCCCCGGCCTTCCCGGCTCTCAAGTCCGGAACCGGTGCCCTGCCAGAGGGATTCGACCCGATCACGGCCCCGTCTTCCTGGTACGCGCAATGGACGTCGCGATGCCTGGACGTCAGCCCCCACGACGGCACCTTCCTGGCCAAGGCGCTGTTCGCCGACCTCGCCGAGCAGATGCTGCTGTCGACCGCCACCACCGAGACCGGCTCCACCGTCTACGGATTGTCGCCGGCCACCGTCCAGGTCAGCGCTCCTACGCTGGAAGCGCTCGTCGACGCGCGGCACCTGCTGGCCTGTGACATCTGCCACACCCCGGTGCCGGGCAGTGCCACCACCGTCGACGAACTGGACGGGGCACCCTGCACGTTGATCCGCTGCCCCGGACGGCTGCGTCGTAGCGCGAAGACCGACAACTTCTACCGGCGTCTCTACGACTCCACGGAGATGAAACGTGTCGTCGCACGGGAACACACCGGCCTGCTGCCGACCAAGACCCGCCTCGAATATGAGACTGCATTCAAACGCGGCGGCACCGACCCGCAAGCACCCAACGTGCTCGTCGCGACCCCGACCCTGGAGATGGGCATCGACATCGGTGACCTGTCCACCGTCATGCTCGGATCGCTGCCCCGATCGGTGTCGTCCTATCTGCAGCGTGTCGGACGCGCCGGCCGGCTCACCGGAAACTCGTTGGTGCTGGCCTACGTTCGCGGCCGAGGCGAACATCTGCCCAAGCTGTTCGAACCGCTGTCGGTGATCCAGGGGGATGTACGCCCGCCGGCGACGTTCCTCAGCGCCGAGGAAATCCTGCAACGCCAGTACATTGCGCACATCATCGACCAGTTCGCCCGTGACCCGCAGCTGGTGGCGCCCAAGGATGCACGGTCGGTGCTCGGCGACAACGGGGCGGACAGCTGGCTGGCCCGGCTGATGGACACCGCCGCCAACGACGCCGATGCGTTGTTGGACCGCTTCCTGGCCCAGTTCGGGGAGCATCTCAGCCCCGACGCCGTCGACGCCTTGCGGTCTTGGGCGAGCGCACCACCGCAGGGCGGCCCCAGTGGCCTCACTCAGCGCCTGATGGCCGCGGCATATCAATGGCAAGTTGATCTCAAAGAAATCAGCGAACGATTGGCGATCGTCGAGGCGGACCTGCCCGAGTTCGAACGCCGGGCCACCTCCCCGGCCGCGACCGACGATGACCGCCGAGCCGCCAAGATCGCTAGGGGATCACTGAACCTGCTTCGCAAACAGTTCGATAAGCAGACCCGTGACTACTGGATCTCGGTACTCGAGCGCTATGGAGTTCTACCCAACTACACGCTGCTCGACGACGCGGTGACCCTCGATGTCGGTGTCACCTGGATTGATCCGGACAGCAATGACTACATGGGTGAGCAGCTCAGCTATCAGCGCGGTTCCCGGGTTGCGCTCACCGAACTCGCGCCCGGCGCCACCTTCTACGCACAAGGGCTCGCGGTCACCATCGACGCGGTCGACCTGGGTGCCGGTGAATCCAACATCCACGCCTGGCAGGTATGCCCACAATGCGGGTGGGTCCGCAGCAGCGCGTCCGCCACGGGACCCGACCCGGTGCCGAGCTGTCCGCGCTGCCACAGCACGGGCATCGCCGACGTGAGTCAGCACCTGCCGGTCGTCGAGATGACCCGCGTTTCGGCGGAAGTGCGCCGGGATGAGGCCACGATCAACGACCTACGCGACAACCGCGCGCAGGAACCGTTCACCGTGGTGACCGCCGCCGACGTCGACCCCACCCAGGTGGGGCGCACCTGGTTCCGTTCTAGTTCATCGTTCGGTGCGGAATACCTGCGGCGCTTGGATATTCGCTGGATCAACCTGGGCGAACGCACGTCTAAAGGCAAGACTAGGATGATCGCCGGGCAGGAATCGGCCAGCGGCCTGTTCCGGGTCTGCGCGTCCTGTGGGCAACTCGACAAGGAGGCCGGCCGCAACAGTCGATACGAGCACCGCACCTGGTGTCGCCTGCGGGGCTCGGCCGCCGAGGATGTCCGCGACATCGCCCTGGCGCGACGACTGCGCACCCAGGGCGTGCTACTGCACCTGCCGCCGCAGATGGAGTACGACAACTTCGCCCACCCCAGCCTGGCCGCCGCGATCCTGCTCGGCCTGCGTGAGGTGATCGGCGGATCACCCGAACATCTCGACGTCGCCACCATCAGCGACGCACTGTGGGCGCCCGACCGGCGCGCGCTGCTGATCCATGACACGGTTCCGGGTGGGACAGGGTACCTCGCCGAATTCGCCAATCACACCAAGGTTTTCGCGGTGCTGGCCGCCGCCCGGCAGATCCTGCGGGAATGCGCGTGCCGGGACGAGGAGCGGCTAGCCTGCCACCGCTGCCTGTTGCCGTTCGCCGCGCCTTACGAGATGGATAAGGTGTCGCGGCTGACCGCATTGAACCTGCTCGACGGCATCCTGGAGGTCGGCGCCCACGGTACGCCCGACCTGAATGCCTGGACCGCCGAGGTGACCGAGCAGGCACCGCCCAGTACGCCGCTCAGTGACGAGTCGTTCCTGGAGCGCGACTTCTACTGCTCGTTCATCGAGCGGCTCAAGTTGATGGGTGCCGCCGTCGTAGAGAAGCCGGGCACCTACGGTCCGTCGGCCACCATCACGCTGCAGGGCAGCAAGGCACGGAAATGGTCACTGCGACCGCAGGTTTCCCTGGACTTCGTCAAGCCGGACTTTGTATTGCAGACCGCTGACCCGGACATCCCGCGGATCGCGGTCTTCGCCGACGGACGATCCTTCCATGCGGTCGCCGGGTGCAACCGCGTCGCCGAAGACGCCGACAAACGCTCCGCATTGCGGGTCGCGGGCTATCTGGTGTGGGCCTTCGGACATGAGGATCTGCAGCGGTTCAAATCTGGGGAGTCGATCGAGCCGGCTTGGTTCGATCAAAAGGCCACTAGCTTCGTCACCAGCCGGTTCCATGTTCAACCGGGTTTGGTTCGGCTGCAAGCCAAAGACCCGGTATCGCAGCTGCTGGAGTTCGTGGTTGATCCAGATATCAAAGCGTGGGAGCACTTCAGCACTTGGATGCCCTACCTCTTCGTGCGCGGCGACAACAGGGTGAAGTCTGATGTTGACGAGGTCACTGCGGCGGCGTTGGCGACGCTGGACGGATCGACGCCGTTTGAAGCGGCCGGGTCCGACATGTGCTGGGCGTATGCCGCCGGAAGCGTCACCGTCACCGCCAGCGTCCGGACCACGTCCGACCCGCCACAGGCTGTGCTCGCCGTCGATGACCGAGACGAGCGGTTGGAAGACCTGGGCGGGAAGGCGTGGAAGGAATGGCTGCGGCTGTCGAACTGGCTGGGGATCAGCGACCCGGGTCGCGTCACCACCCGCACCCTGTTGGCATCCGCCCCGGTGTCCGGGCCTGCGGAGGCAGGAGAGCCAGATCTGCCTGCGGCATGGCTGCTCCTGTTCGACGAGGCGGTGTCCGACGAAGAACGCGAACTCATCCGGGCCTTGGCTGCCGCAGGTGCTGCGGCACCCGAGCTGGGTTACGAGACTACGAATGGCGATGTGCTGGACATGGCGTGGGCTGGTGGGCGGGTCGCTGTGGTGTTCGATCAGGGTGAGCCCGTGGACGGGTGGACGCTTTGCCCGCCCGATGTCGACGAGATTGTCGAGGCATTGAAATTGAACGGAGTGGTGTAGGTGGCGAATCTGGTTATCGCGTCGAACAGCAAAGGCATGTCCAAGCTGGACGGTTCGGTGAAGAACAAGGTGTACGACTTCTTCGAGAAGCTCGCCGCCGACGACACCCAACCCTCTCTGCACATCGAGCCGCTGCATGTGGCCATCGATCCCCGGGTGCGGACGGGTCGCGTCGACCTGCACTATCGCGCGGTGTTGTTCCGGGTGGACGACAAGTCCAGCGGGCCGACGTACATCTACATGGGTACCTGGGGCCATGATGACGCGATCAAGCTCGCCGAACGGGCGACCCTTCGGGTCAACCCCATCAACGGCACCCTTGAGGGCCTGATCGGAGAGTCCGCGCCCGCGGAGGCCGTGACGGATTCGGCCATCGTGGAACCTATTTCGAAACCTGAGCTGTCCTACCTTGCCGGGGTCGGCTACAAGTTCGCCGACCTCACCGAGGGGTTGGGCATCAACCCCGTGCTGGCGGCCAAGGCGATGGAGGCACCGGATGAGTCGGCGCTGTTGGAAGCTGCGGCCGAGGGGCTCGAATGGGAAGGCAGCGCCCTGCTCGAACTCGCCACCGGTCTTGCGATCGAGACGATCCGGGAGAACCACGGATTCGCCAAAGAGCCGGTGGACAAATCCCTCGACGAGAACCAGCAGATCATCGCTGCGCTGGAACGCCCGGCCTCGAAGATGCAGTTCGCGTTCATCGAAGACAACGAAGAACTGCGTCGAGTCATCGAAGGTGGCGACTTCGCAGCGTGGCGCACCTTCCTGCATCCTGAACAACGCAAGTACGTCGAGTCGGATTTCTCTGGCGCATTCCGTCTTTCAGGTGGCGCCGGTACGGGCAAGACCGTCGTCGCGATCCATCGAGCCCGTCGTCTCGCCCGCGACAACCCCGGCGCCAGGATCGTCCTGACCACTTTCAACGCCACTCTCGCCCAGGGGCTCAAGACTGACCTCAAGGCACTGGACCCCGGTTTGCGAATCGCCGACAAGCCCGGAGATCCCGGCGTGTACGTCGGTGGTATCGATGCGCTCGGCCGAGATGTGCTGCACCGGTCTGGAGACGCTGCCTCAGCGGCTTGCGAGCGAGTGTTCGGTCACGCTACCGAGTTCGGTTCCAAGCGAACGTCATCCGATGCGGTGTGGCGAGAAGTTACGCAGTCCATCGACTCGGGGCTCGACGCGAAACTGGCCACCCCCGCATTTCTGGAGAGCGAGTACGTGTCGGTAGTTCTCGCGAACCGCATCACGACGCTGGAGCAGTACGCCAAGGCCGCGCGTCCCGGTCGGGGAGTGCGTCTCAGCCGTCCGCAGCGCATCGCCGTCTGGAAGCTTGTTGAGGCGTTTCGTCGACAGAGTCAGATGGACGAGACCATCAGCTTCCCGGAAGTTCTCGCCCTCGCCGCCGAGGCGCTGCGAGTTCGCACTGAACGCGACGGCACCTACCTTGCCGACCACGTCATCGTCGACGAAGCACAGGATCTGCACGCCACACATTGGGCGTTGTTGCGGGCATTGGTGGCGGAGGGGCCGAACGATCTGTTCATTGCGGAGGATTCGCACCAGCGGATCTACGGCAGCCCGGTTGTGTTGAGCCGCTTCGGGGTCAAGATCGTGGGTCGGTCCCGCCGGCTGACGTTGAACTATCGGACCACCGCGCAGAACCTCCACTTCGCTGTGAGCGTGCTCTCCGGTGCGGAGTATCGCGATCTCGAACAGGGTGAGGAATCGACCAGTGAGTACCGGTCCGCGCGGAACGGCCCGACGCCGGAGTTGATTTCGTGTTCGGACTTGGCTGTCGAGCTGGAAAAGGTGGCGAGGAAGGTCGAGGCATGGCTGGCGGAGGGCGTGCAGCCCGAGAGTATTGCGGTGCTCGCCCGCAGCCAGGCCGAGCGCGACCGCTTCGTTCGGGGGCTCGGCGAGCGCGGCGTTACAGCGCGTGCTGTCGACAAGAACGCCGCGACACCGGGTCAGCCACTGGTGATGACCATGCACCGGGCCAAGGGGATGGAGTTCTCCCGGGTCGTGCTGGTGGGAGCCGACGAGAAGCACGTGCCGTCACCGGCGACGCTACGTAACGTGCCCGATGAAGAACGCGCAGAAGCGCTACTGCGGGAGCGGTCACTGCTCTATGTCGCCAGCAGTCGCGCGCGGGATGCGCTGGTCGTGACGTGGAGTGGGAAACGGTCTGAGTTGTTGGGCGCGGTCGCAACGGCCGAATGAGTTGATGACAGCGGTGATGTGATGGCATCCAAGGTCGTCGACGCCGCCATCTTTGACGGTGACACGTTTGTGGCGAACGCGGCCGGGCGTCCGGTGCGGTTGATGCGCGGTGGAGTGTCCGGGATCGTTTACAACGGGTGGGTTTATCCACTCTACGAAGAGGACTTTATCGGCCTCGCCGGCGACCCGGGGCCCAGGTGCGTATGGTGTCGCCAGATCAGCTGGCACAAATCGCACGTATTCATCCTTGCTCACCGGCGCGGTGCTGCGTGAGCAGTCCGCCCCGACCGGCCGCCGGCGATCACGTCGAGGTCAGCGTCGAAGTCGCCGACTTGAGTGCCTAGACGCCATCTTCGGTACCGGGGAGGTCGCCTGATGGCGACCACCAAGCGTACCTCCGGCTCCGGGCGAGGCCGACAAACTGATTGCTCATCAGGCCCGGCTGTCGAAGGCCCCGCGGATCGCCGCACACTATCACCGCCTCGCCGAACACGGCCGAGCGGCGAACTGGTCGCTGGGGGACTATCTCGGTGAGGTGTTGGCGGTAGGTCCAATGCTCGCGCGGAATCCGGTGCGAGGAAACCCGCTGCGGTAGCTCAGAGCCGCTTCACAACGCCATCCGTTGTTTGTTCCCAGCGACGTCCGGTTGCATCGGTGAAGGAGATTGCGGCATAGACGCGCGTAGGATCGCCCGACACGTATTTCTCGTTGCCGAGGCCGTCAGTGCTAATCCGTTTCATTATGAGATCGCCGGTGGCGTCTACGAACCACACGCTTAGCTGTTGCGCGACATTGGTTTGGCTGTAGGGCACCACTACTGGAAGCCGATTGCCGACAGATCCGCCTTCGTTGCCTGGGACAGAGGGCAGTCCAACTGCTCCGGAATGCTCGGTCCATTCGACTCGCTCAATCTGGGCGTCGAGAATCGCGGACTCACCGTAGTTGTAGACCGTGAGGTCGAAGTGAGCCTGCTTGCCATTGGGGTCTTCAACCTTGAGTCGCACCAGGCGAGCCTGGGCCTCACGTTCCAGGATGCGTTCCCGTGTCCGTTCCTGGCGATCGTTAGTGGCGATGCGAAGAGCGACAACCGCAGCAGCAAAGGTGGCTATGGCTCCGATCCACTCCGACATCGGGCCGTAGTGGACCTCTCCGTCCCGCCCGACACCCGCCGCGTAACCCACCGTGAGCAGGATTGCGAGAAGAACGGCCTTGGTTAGTGTTGAGCTTGCGATCCAACAGGCCGTCTGAAGGAGTTTCTTCACCTTGATGAGGTTAAGTATTGCTGCTGTGGCCAGGCGGGCGGCTCGCCGTGCGCCCCCACGTTATTCGATTCGACGTTGTACGCCAGGAGGAGCTGGAACGCGAATTGTTACACGCATCGGTGCTGATACAGGAAGAATCTGTTGCATTCACACTGAAAGGCAAGGGGTCTCACGTTGGCGCAGCGAGCCACTCACATCACATGTCCATACCTAAGGCGTGGTAATGAATCAACCTTCTGAGATGTCTATGGCTGGGCCAGCAGGTCTTGCGAGGACGTATCTGAATCGACTGGACACATGGCTTCAGCACACACCACCACCACGGCCAGATCCCTTCCGATTGGAGCTGACGCAAAGTTCGACGATCCCCGCGCGCGAAGGGGTGGCTACTGCCGTCGAGAGGAGCGAAATCCTCCAGTGCGTTGCGACGCACGTAAAGCTGGTCATAGTTGGTGCCTCGGGCGTGGGGAAGAGCAATCTTCTACGGGAAGTCTTATTAACAGCGGCCGCTGGAGGCGAGCACATCCCTGTCTACCTAGATCTCAAGCAGAACCCGAGACCCCCGTGGGCTTCACAGCTAGTCGCAAATCCAGACCGCACAACGGTAGTACCCTCAATGGACGCCCTTCTTATGTGGTCTGGGTTGGCTATCGCGCCCACAGTGGAGGATTTGAAAGCGTTCTCGGCGGTGAAAACAGTACTTCTAATTATCGATGCGTTGAATGAGGTGGACGCCGACGTTGGTGTCGCGATACGTGACACGGTCGATCAATACGTCAGATTCCACGGTCCGGTTTTCGTCCTTGCAAGCGATCGGCGCGAGGGCCTCTACTCCGATTGGCCAGGCTGGACTGTTCTAAAGCTCGCCGGTGTCATGGAAGATGAAGCGCGTGCTGTCGTCGACGCGAAGTTCGGAACCGGACAGTACGATGGGCGGAACGAAGAAGAAAGAAAGCTACTTCGCATCCCGTTCTTTCTCAACTGGGCTCTCCAAGAAGGCAAGCTTGAGTTGGGCTCACGTGCAAGCGCGGTGAACGGCTACCTGCAGAGTGCAAACATAAACGAAGAGGACTTCGAGCCCGCAGCACGGTTTGCATTCAGCCTGTACGAGCCGGATGGAGTCGTCACTGACCTCGGCGGAACGGTCCAGCCGAAGATGGACAACCCCGTGATGGAGAAGCTGCGACAGGCGGAGATCGTGGTTGATGGGAGTAGCGGTCCAATTTTCAGCCATCAGCTCATCCATCAGTTTTTGGCTGGCTACTACCTCGGCCGCAACCATGAGTCGTGGAGTGCGAAGACTCTCGACCGTGTGACGTCCTACTCGGCATCAAATGACACGGTAGGTATGACGATCGCTGCAATACAGGATCTCGCTGAGCGGGATCGATTTCTGCGGATCGTTTATGACTGGAATTGGCGTGCCGCCGTGCTGGCTCTTGTTGAAACGCAAACGCCCCCTCGGCGGGTTTCTCCCGCTTTGGAGACGGCAGTACTGGCGATGGCGGCTGAGAGGCTATTCGACCCCGTCGAGTACACGCGAGATCGAGTTGCAGGGCTTTTACACCTCGTGCCAGGGGAAATCGCGGAACGAATGCGTGCTGCACGGAACCATGAGGATGTGGTGAGCGAAGTGCTGCAGGCAGACTACGATGACGTCGGTTGGTGGGTCCAGTGGCGCGAGTTCTTTAGTTGGGATCCGGATACCCACACGCTTCAAGAGGCTGAGGTAGCCGCGATCGGCTCAACAGAACCGTTGATCGGCTGGACAGTTGCTAATGGAATTCGTCGTTTCACAGCGGATAATGATGTCTCCCGAGATCTCCGTGCTATCTACAGATCCCAACTTCGTGACGAGCCCGCCGCGAATGTCATCCGATGGCGCGTGGTGCACGCACTCGGGATGTGGCCCACGCAATCGAACGCGGATTTCCTGCTTGAGGCTGTCACTGATCCTGATCCTTGGGTGACCTACGGTGCTGTGCGGTCAGTCGTCGAGATCGCTGTCATCACCACGGATCGTGCCCTACGCATTTCGATCATCGAGTCGCTCGGCACGTGCTGGAGACATCTGCGGCCAGAATCGCTTAGCCGGTTGGCGGTGACATCTATTTATGGGGGTGCTGATTCGGACTGGGCTCCCGCGATACGCCCTCTCTTGGACGAAGTGCGTATACACCAATCTGGAGTCGAGCGACTGCGTTGGGATAGGTACCTTGACCGTTTTGACGAGTTTGCGTCGCTCGATGCAGGCACCTGAGCCCGTGCAAGAACGGACGTGTTGCGATCAACCACGCGCGGGCCTCGGATGCAAGCGAGACCGGTGGCACGTGCGAGCAACCGCGGTTGTAGTAAGCGGTGCTCATCGTGTGGCCCAACTGTCGATGCGAGGATGGAACTCCGCTAACCAGCGCCGGAGTGGCGATGCACCTGGAGGATCCCTGTCGTGGCCCTAGAAGAAAGCTCGCGTTCAATGCAGCCTATAGAGATCGATTGGCAACTTCTATCCCATGCTGCCTGGGGCGTCAGAGAACGCGCACTTGTTCATGGAAAGACGAAGGTTGGAGCGGCAGTGTTGACGATGCAAGGCAACATCCATGCGGGATGCAATGTCGAGCACCGCTTTCGGTCCCACGACGTTCATGCCGAAGTCAACGCCCTGTCGACGATGGCAAGTGCTGGAGAGGGACCGGCTGTTGCAGTCATGGTTGTAAGCCCTCGGGAGCGCTTCACGCCCTGTGGCGCGTGCCTTGACTGGATCTTTGAACTCGGAGGCCCAGACTGCGCCGTGAGCTTCCAGGGAGAGCCAGGCGGTGCCTTTGTCACGCTCAGAGCTGACGAGCTGATGCCGCACTATCCCTACTGAGTAACGAGCGCGATGCGATGGACGGCGGATCCACTTCGACATCTCTTCTCGCCGCACGGAAAGGCGATCCAACGGTTCACCACCAGCTCGACGGCGATCCGTGACGAGCTGCGCCGGTCCATCCCGGCCCGACTGCTCGCCGGCCGAACCTTTGACGCGTATACCGAGAGCGGCCAGATTGGCCTGCTGAAAAGACAATTGGACCGCAAGCGCGGCGGAATGAGTGTGCGCGCCCTGATGGACAACTTCGGGGAGTTGATCACCCAGATCCTGCCATGCACGCTGATGAGCCCTGACTCTGTTGCCCGGTTCTTCCCTGCCCAGGCCGACATCTTCGACATCGTTGTGTTCGACGAGGCCTCACAGATCCGGGTTGCCGACGCTATCGGGGCGATGGGACGCGCGAAATCGGTTGTGATGGTGGGTGACAGCAAGCAGATGCCACCCACCATCTTCGCCGAAGCCAACGCCGCCGTCGACGAGGGCGAGGAGGACGCCAACCCCGAAGTCGTCGCCGATGAGGAGTCGATCCTCAGCGAATGCGTGCAGTCGCTCGTGCCGCAGCAGTGGCTGTCCTGGCATTACCGCAGCCAGGACGAGGCGCTGATCGCGTCCAGCAATATCCACTACTACAACGGCCGGCTGGCGTCGTTCCCGGCGCCGCTTGCACCGAACTCCGGCCACGGGATCTCGCTGGTGCGGGTCGATGGACACTTCGAACGATCCGGGCGTGGAAAGACACTGCGCACCAACCGGGTTGAAGCCGACCGCATCGTGGCGGATATCCGTACCCGGTTCGCCGCGTCACCCGATGCGGCGCCGTCGATCGGCGTCATCACCTTCAACGCCCAACAGCGAGACCTCATCGAGAACCTACTGCGCGACGCCGGGGATGACCGCCTGGTGCAGGCCCTCGATGAACCGGACGGTCTGTTCGTCAAGAACCTGGAGAACGTCCAGGGCGACGAGCGCGACACCATCCTGTTCTCGGTGGCGTTCAGCAAGAACGACAAAGGCGTGGTGCCACTGAACTTCGGGCCGCTGTCCCGGCCGGGCGGTGAACGGCGCCTCAATGTGGCGATCACCCGGGCCCGATGCGAAGTGGTGCTGTACGCGAGTTTCGATCCAGCGGAGCTTCGCGCCGAGGAGACGACGCAGGTGGGCACCAAGCATCTGCGGGCATACCTGGAGATGGCACAGCGGGGTGTGCAGACCATCACCCAGGCGGCCGGCGCAATGCGGTGATCGACCGGCACCGCGACGATATTGCTGCCGAGCTGCGGCGGTCCGGGCTCGTCGTGACCGCCGACGTGGGGCTGTCCGATTTCCGGGTTGACCTGGTGATCGCCGACCCCGATGAACCGGACCAGCCGTTACTGGCGGTTCTGCTCGCCGGAACCGAATGGTATGGCCGCCGGACCGTCGGCGACCGAGACGGACTGCCGGTCGAGGTGCTGTCGAGAATGCTGCATTGGCCTGGCGTGGAACGGGTTTGGCTGCCCGAGTGGCTGAGCCATCGCGAGGCGACCGTCACACGGCTGCGAGACGCCGTGGCTGCCGCCAAGCGGCGGCTGTCGGAACCGGTCCTCGAAGACGTGACCCCGCCGGCCGTGGCCGAGTTGGTAGTGACGCCACCGGTGTCGGCGGTGGAGGAGGCGTTCGCCTTCCGCTCAGCGACGACGACGCCACCCGCGCCAGCGGCCCGGCCGCGGCATCCCAATCTGGTGGACTTCAGCGCTTGGATGCCAATCGTCGTCGGCGATATCCGCGTTCTCGATGAGATCCACGGCAGCTACAACAAGTCTCAAGTGGTGAAGGTGATCGAGTCGATCATCGAATCCGAGGGACCGGTGCACCGCGACCGGCTGGCCAAGCTGGTGGCTGGAGCCTTCAGTCTCGGCAAGGTGGCCGAAGCTCGGCGAGTTGCGATCCAACGCGTCGTGCCCGCGGACTACATACGTGCCAACGACCCAGACTTCTACTGGCCCAATGGCGTTGATCCAATCGCCTGGCGGACGGTCCGCACCTCCAAGAAGGGGGAGGGCCGCCGGGTCGGCGAGATCAGCCTGGTGGAGATCGGCAATGCGATGACGGTCGTTGCCGAGCAGTCCGGTGGCATCGCGGTCGAGGATCTGAAGCGGGACGCGCTCGCGTTGTTCGGCGGTGTTCGCATTACCCGCGATGTCGGTGCACGGCTGGCTGAGGCGTTGGACCGGGCACTCGTGATGGGGACGCTCAAGCAATCGCCATCCGGAATTGTGTTTGTTGCATGAGTGCGGCCCAGTTTGATTCCGACCTGTACGACCAGGTGTCGGAGGTGATCGGCCCCGGTACCGTGCTCTTGACGTTGTCCAGCAAGAAGCTCAATCGGATCGTCGCAGTGGACCGTGACGGCGTCCTGGTGGAGACCGAACGGTCGTTGAGCCGCGGGTCAGGGCCGCAACGGGTGCCAGCGTGGATGATCGCGACTGCGTGGGAACGGTTGCGCGACAAGGGAGAGCTGAGCCAGCAGGAGCTGCTCAACAAACTGAATGTGAAACGGTCTGCGTTCGTCTGTGCGTTGGTGGCGAAGTTCCCGGACGTTCATATCCGGTCGACACGTCCGATTGTGCTTGAGCTGCAGGGCGGTTAGATCCGTGTGCGGTTTCGCACGGAGGAACAAGGCACGGACCGGCGCCCGTGCGGAGACTGCGCTCCTGATTATCAATGGAATGTTTGCGGCAGTGAAGTAGGTGGGAAGTGCAACCGTACCAACTCTGGAGCCAGCAGCGCGGAACGTGGTGTGACTATGACGTTGTCGGCGAAAAGTCCTATGGAGCAGCGATTTACAGGCTAATGTCATCAGACTGGTCGCCGAGCGGGACGGAGGTTCGGCGAACCTTCGAACTGATCCCAGAACCCGACAACCCGCACGATCCGTGGGCGATCTCAGTGCGCGCGGACGGCAGTACCGTCGGCTATCTGCCGCGAGAGGACTGTCGGCAGTGGGCCAATGTGGTCAGGCGCGTTATCGCGTCGGGATGCATCCCTGTAGTCCCTGGACGTCTGTACGCGTTTGACGCCGTTGACTGGGACAACTGGGATGGTGATGGCGACCCGCCGAAGGAGTTCGCCGCGAAGATCCAACTGAAGTTGGGCGATCCCCACAGCGCGTTGCCGATCAACGACCCGCCTAACGGTGCGTACACGTTGATACCTCGGTCGACGATCGTCCAGGTGACCAAGGAAGAAGACCATGGCGACGCGTTACTGAAATTTGTGCCGGCCAGTGGCTACGGCATGCTGTTCGTCACCTTGCACGAATGTGCATCCGGCCGTGGATCTTCGGGCAAGTCGATCGTCGAGGTTCGGATCGACGACGAACGCATCGGACAGTTGACACCACAAATGAGCCAGCGATTCTTGCCGATGATCCGTCACCTTCAAGCCCGAGGGCTCCTCACGGCGTGTTGGGGTGATGTCACGGGATCGGCTGTCGCCGCTGAGGTGAGAATCGACGGTGTGAAGGCAAACGAGGCCGACGCTGCAGTGCTTGACGGTGAAGCAGTGACTGTTCCCAAACTCGTGGCAACGCAAGAAGATCCATTGCAGTACGACATCTCGGTCGGAGTTGTCGGAACAGTCGAGCCTGCGGCACGTCATTCCTACAACGACAACGAAGGGGATCGTGATCAGCGAACCGGTACTCCCGTCGCGCCTCCGCTGCCGCCGGCAGCGTGGTACGACGACCCCCGCGATCCGCGGATGTTTCGGTACTGGGACGGATTGAGTTGGACCGAGCACGTCGCACCCAAGATCAAGTAGGGGTGTGCGCTCGTCAGGTCATTGGTGTTGTCGCAACAGCGGATGCTCGTCGCAATTGGCCCTGTCACGGTGCATTCGTGCGCGTGTGCGCAGTACGTTCATTCGATCCGGGAAGCTGACGGTGCCTGCGGATTACGACTAGTCGTCAGTAGCGTTCGGTTTCCCTCGCCGCCAGACTCTGCTCTTGTCCTTTGCCCGCCCAAAAATTCCGCCGATCTTGTCGATGCCCTCGCTCGCGGCACCGAGCGCCAAAGTTGCGGTGTCGCTGGCAACCCCAAGTGCGACGGTGGCAGTGTCGCTTACGCGCTCGACCGCTGCATTCGCGGCCTCGCGTGCAGTCGGAGCCTTGAACTCTTGCCACTCCTGCATGTGCGTGCGCCGGGCCTTGCCGAACCGTTCGAGGTCCTGTCGAAGCATCGGCAGGCTGCGTTGCAGACCCTGCACTGACCAGATCCGGAAGCCATCTATGGCTTCGGTTTTCGCGACGGCCTCCACGATGTCTCGCGAGCGCTGGAACAATGCGTGGTCCTCGACCAGTTGCCGCGCGAGCAAGTCGCGGGCGTCGTCGAGAACCTGCTGCACATGTTCAGGTTGAGTCGCTTCAACCCGCGCCAGCCGTAGCCGCTGCCACTTGAACAACGATTCCTGCGAGACGACCAGGAGGCTCAGGGTCTCCCCGAGCTGATTGTTCTCGACTGCCTTGACGATGAAATCCGCACGTTCCTGGATCGGTCTCGTCGGGTCGAAGCTTCGCAGTGTGCGGTCGGCATGATGGCGGAGCTGCTCGACGGTGCGGTTGAGGGCTGGGCCGATTCCGGCGATCGAATCCCAGTCGGCGTCCGAGAACGACCCATGCCGATCGAGGTAGGCGGCCATCCGGTCGATGGTGACGCGATCGCCGAGTACGTCACCAGACCGGTTGGCGTGGGCGAGTCGCAGTACTTCCTCGACCTTGCCCTCGACGCGCTGCACGGATTCTTCGACGTCGGCGATCGCCGATTTAAGGGCGAGTTGCACGGCGACCATCTGCAGCGACATCATTCGTGCCGGCGTGATGTTGGCGTGCTTCCACTGCAGTTGACTCACGAACTTTTTGTCCGCGCCGCGCGTCATCATCCGGTAGAACCCGTCAGTACCCGGGATCAGCTGGCCTTTCTGGATTGCCTTGAGGCTCTCCGGGTGCAGCTGCACAAACTTCGCGGACTGGCCGAGAAATGACGCTGCACCGGCCGCCAGACCAGTTGCGTTGCCGAGAGTCGCTTTGTCCACTCCCATGACCGCGACCGCATGGCCTGCGACACCGCGTACGCGTTCTACATAGGCTTCGATCTCCGACGGATCGCCCGCAACGAGCAGTCCCTCCGGCTGGACGGAAACGGCAATCTCGCCTTCGTGTGGCACTACCGCGGGAAACTCCCTCGAAGAGTCGGGCGGACTCGGGCTCGCCGGTTCAAGATCGCTTGCCATCTGTATCCCCTTTGCTCGTGCTCGGGCAATCTAAGTGAATAGGTGCCCGTTGCGGGTGACTGGCGACAGACACCATGGAAAGTCGGCTCCGATCCTGTCCGGTCGATTATGCGCCGTCCCGAACGGCCGGCGCGTGCGCAAGGCTTAGGAGTGTTGGCTGTCATCGCTCAACGAAAACCTGTCATACGTTCGACGGACAAACCTGCGTCGGAACAGCTTTCAGGCCTTGATGTCACATCCCAGTGCGATGATGCTCGCGTGAGCCAGAACTTTTCAGCCGGAACTGCGATCACGCTGGTCGGTGCCGGGGCCCGGGGATTCATTCTCTATCGCGCGTTTCAGCAGTTGCGGCGTCGTGCAGCCGACCCGGACACGAAAGATCCTGGAACGAAGCTGACACGTTGGTTGTTGTGGATACCTCCCGTGTCAGTAGCCATCGTGGTTGCGATCGGAGTTGCGGCGGTGTGGACCTTGGGCATCATCGGCGTCCTGCTGATCTTCGCGTGTGCGCTCGTTGTCGCCGTCGCCGCAACCGTCCTCGCCGCCTACCTGTGGCTGGTTGCTGAGGACCACCGCCGAAAGACCGGCTACATCATTTGTGAAGCTGACTATGACAGCGCGCCGCGACAGATCAAGTCAACTATGCGACGGATCTATCGCTCGGCGCGGACCGTGCGAACGGGACGTGCGCACCAAGACGGAATGTTCGGTGAATTGGAACTGGAGCGACTTGTCTTCGTTGCTGCCCAGCAAGCCGTCATCAGTTCTGACGTTTCAGCTGGGATACGGGATCTGAAGCCCGACGCCGGACCGGCCGATCGCGAACTCATTTCCGATGCCGATGCCCAGATCAGAGAGATTGCCGATCACCTCGTGGAGGTAGAGGCAAGGTTGAAGCGGACCGCTTCAACCGCAAGCCGGTTGTCCGAAACTGTCGCCGAACCCGAGAGGCTTCGAGCGGCGCAGAAAGCTGCCGACGAAGCCCACGCTGCTGCAGAGGATCGGCGCAGACGAGCACATGAAAAGCTTCAGCGCGCTACCGCTGAGGCGAAAGTGAAGACGCCCGTCGACGCAACGGACGTTGAAGACCGCGTAGCCGCCGTCGCAGCGGGCTACGAGGAAGTTGCGCGGATTTCGGAACAGACCCTCGAAGGTGGGAGCTCTCAAGGAGAGAACTCAGTTGAGGGAAACGCTGCAGCCTGTGCCGACGACGGCGAAAAAGCGGCACGCACAGCAGCCTTCAATGCGGCGAAAACATCTGCGGGACAGGCGACTAAACTCGCATCAGCAGCGGGGAGAGCTGGTGCCAGAAAACTCAAGAAGTTGCTGGATGACCAGTGAAACGCCCTGGGTTTCCCGGAGGCTCGGGCTATTGGATTCCGATCAAGGGTTGGTCGGTCCGGTATGCATCGTAGAACGCAGCTTCGAACTCGGCAGGTGGGATGTCGCCGAGGTAGCTGTGCAGTCGGCTGGTGTTGTGCCAGTAGACCCAGCTGAGCGTCGCCAACTCGACGTCCTCGACGGTCTTCCATGGCCCGGTGCGGGCGGGGCCGTAGATCAGTTCAGCCTTGTAGTAGCCGTTGACTGTCTCCGCGAGAGCGTTATCGAAACTGTCCCCGACGGTCCCGATTGACGGGACTGCGCCGATCTCAGCGAGCCTTTCTCCGTAGCGAATGGAGGTGAATTGCGACCCGGCATCTGAGTGACATCTCAAGCCTGGCAACGTATTTCCACGTGACCACCGCGCCATCTCCAGTGCATCGAGCACCATCGAGGTCCGCATATGCGAGGCCACCCGCCACCCCACGATCATCCGCGAATAGGCATCGATGATGAAACACACATACCCCACCCCGGCCCAGGTCGGCACGAATGTCAGGTCCGTCACCCAAAGGTCGTTCGGTGCCGTCGCGGTGAACTTTCGCTTCACCAAGTCTGGATGCCGCGCCGCGGCTGGGTCGGGTTTGGTGGTGCGGACCCGTTTGCCGCGCCGGACTCCTTCGATGCCGGCATCCCGCATCAGCCGGGCCACCTGATCCCGGCCGACGTCGTAGCCGTCGCGGCGGGCGGTTTTCCAGAGCTTGCGGGCCCCGTAGACGCAGTAGTTGTCTTTCCAGAGCTGACACAACGCCGGCCCCAGGACGGCGTCACGCTGGGCCCGCGCCGACGGGACCCGTGCTTTGATGTCGTAGTAGGTGCTCAGGGCCACCTGCAGGCCTGCGCTTCGCAGGACGGTGCAGATGGGCTCGACCCCGAACTCCTCGCGATTGGCGTCGATGAACTCGACTATTTCTTGTGTTGGCGGTCGAGCTCCGCCCCGAAGAAACTCGCCGCTCGTTTCAGAATCTCGTTGGCGCGCTTGAGTTCTCGGTTCTCCTGCTCGAGGTCTTTGATGCGCTGGGATTCCACGGTGGACACCCCGGGTGAATAACCGTCGTCGATGTCGGCTTGACGGACCCAGGTGCGCACCGATTCCACGCCGTAGCCGAGCTGGCGAGCGACCCGCTGCACCGTGCCCTGCTCGGTGCCCAGCTCAGCCCGCAGCGTGCGGACCATCCGCACCGCGGTGGCCTTGATGGCGCTAAGTGAAAGTGCTCAGTCTCGCTAATTGAAAGTGCCCAGTTGGCAGCGGTGGTTCGGCGTGTCGTCGGACTGCTTGTCGGGGTTCTGCTCATCGTCAGCGGAGTTGTGTTTCCGCTGATGAATGGGAGGGCCGTCGTTTGCTGTCGCTGGAGGGTGATGTGGAAGCGCATGCGCTTCGGGAGCAGGGTTGGTCGATATCGGCGATCGCTCGCCATCTCGGGATCAATCGCCGAACCGTTCGGGCCTATCTGGCTGGGGAACGAGTACCCGGGCAACGCCAACGCTCTGAACCGCTGGTGATCGATCCGTTCGTCGAGTACTGCCGGATCCGCCTGGCTGACGATCCGCACCTGTGGGCCTCAACCCTGTTCGACGAACTCGTCGAGCTAGGTTTTACCGGCTCGTATCCGTCGCTGACCCTGGCAATCCGAAACCTGGGGCTGCGACCGCATTGCGAGCCGTGTCAGTCGGTCAAGGGCCGCGACGTCGCGGTCATCGATCATCCGCCCGGGGTCGAGACTCAGTGGGACTGGGTCGAGCTGCCCGATCCACCAGCATCGTGGGCGGCTGACCGGCATGCCCACCTGCTGGTCGGGGCGTTGGCCCATTCGAGCCGCTGGCGCGGGGCGCTGGCCCGGCCGAGGACTTCGCGCACGTCGTGGAAGCGATCGAGGCGGTCAGCATCCGGTTGGGTGGGGTCACCCAGCGGTGGCGGTTCGACCGGATGGCCACGGTATGTCATCCCGAATCGGGCCGGATCACCGCGGCGTTCGCCGGGGTGGCCAAACACTACGCTGTCGCCGTCGATGTGTGCCCGCCACGACGGGGCAACCGCAAGGGTGTGGTGGAGAAGTCCAATCACGCTGCCGCCCAACGCTGGTGGCGCACCGTCACCGACGACACCACGATCGAGCAAGCCCAGGCGTCGCTGGACCGGCTGTGCGTGAAGCTCGACGGGCGCCGCCGGCGCCGCGACGGGCAGGCCACCACCGTCGGCGCCCTGGCCGATGCCGAACCACTACGGTCACTGCCGACGGGTTCGTATCCGGCCGAGTTGACCGAACACCGCATCGTCACTCCACAAGCGTTGGTGTCCTGGCGGGCAATCAGTACTCGGTGCCGCCGGGGCTGGCCGGGGCCACGGTGACCGTCACCCACCGCCTGGGCTCTGACACCGTGCAATTGACCACGGCATCGGGAGCCGTTGTTGCCGCGCACCGCCGCGCGGTCGACGGCAGCGGCGCGGTGGTGCGCGATGCCGGTCACGTCGTCGCGCTCGAACAGGCAGTGCTATCGGGGTTCTCGACGGCCAGGCCTTGCACTCATAAGACCCGGCGACCGCCCTCGGTGGCCGCCGTTGCCGAGGCCGCGCGGCTGCGTGGTGCCCCGGCGAACGATCCCGCCCAGAAGGTAGTGATCGATCTGGCCGTCTATGCGGCGACCGCAGCACGGCTATCCGTTGTTCCCCAACACCATCCAACCGAACAGAACCAGGAGTAACCCCTTGAGCAAAACCGTCCCACAGATGAGCGAAGCCCGCCGATACCAACAACTCCGGGCACATCTGTCCTATCTGAAACTCGGCGACGCAGCCGAAGCGCTACCCCGCATCCTCGATGCCGCCCGCGCCGAAAACCTGTCCCTGACCGCCGCTTTGGAGCGGCTGTTGGAGATCGAGGTCAACGCCACCGAAGCCCGCCGGCTGACCTCACGGTTGCGGTTCGCCTGTCTGCCCGAACCCTGGACCATGGCCGATTTCGATTTCGCCGCCCAGCCCGGGGTCGACGCCAAACTGATCAACGACCTGGCCAGTCTGCGCTTCCTCGACGACGCGGCCAACGTGCTGTTCGTCGGCCCACCCGGGGTCGGCAAGACCATGCTGGCCGTCGCGTTGGCCCGCGGCGCGGTCGAGGCCGGCCACCGGGTGTATTTCACCACCGCCGCCGACCTGGCGGCCCGCTGCCACAAAGCCGCCCTGGAAGGCCGCTGGCACACCTGCATGCGGTTCTTCGCCGGACCGAAACTGTTGGTGATTGACGAACTTGGCTACCTTCCGCTGCCCGGCGATGGGGCATCCGCGTTGTTCCAGGTGATCAACCAACGGTATCTGAAGTCGAGTACGATTCTGACAACCAATGTTGGGATCGCTGACTGGGCAACCGCTTTCGGAGACGCCACCGTCGCAGCCGCCATGTTGGACAGGCTACTGCACCGCGCCACCGTGGTCGGTATCGACGGACCCAGCTACCGGCTGCGCAACCACCAAGCCACCGCCGAAACGATGCGTAAGGCGGTCGCCGCCCATGTCAGCTGAGACCCGTTCCTGCCAAGCCTGCTGGACCGAATTCACCGCCACCACACCGACCAAGATCTACTGCTCAGACCGCTGCCGCAAACACGCCTGGGAGCAACGCAAACACAGCGACACCGCCGCCACCGTCACCGAGGCCCGGCCACCCGCCCCACAGCCGGCCGCCACCCGTTCCTGCCCGCATTGCGGCGAACCCATCACCATCGTCGCTTTGCTGACCACTCCAGAAGCTGCCCGCCCCAGCACCCCCGGCGACGGCACAATCGTTCCCCTGCAACGACGAACCTGCTAACCTTAGCCACTCAAGCCAACTGGGCAATTTCGCTTAGCATCTCTGGGCAGTCTTCTTTAGCGCCATCAGCCTTCTCTTCAGCACTGTATCGACGTGTCGTCGGCTTCCCGGGCGACTGTTCCTTCGGCATACCTGCATCCTCGTTTCCAAGGTCAGGAGCCTCCGGGATTTCCAGGGCGTTTCACAGTGACGGAATGCAACGGGTCTGTACGAATCGGCGTGCTGGTTTTGCGTGCGACAAAGGTGCCACCCGCCGTGCCGAAGTTGTGATAGGAACGCTTCCAGCGTAGGAAACGCCCAGCGAGCATGATCGGAGGCGCGGCAGGATGCCAAAACTGGTCAGCAAAGAGGAACGTCTTGAGCGGCTGGTCGCCAAAGCGCGCAAGCGCGTCGAAGACAAACCGGAGGCCACACGGTCACTTTCGCAAAGTCCAGACAGCAAGCTCGGAACGCTCGTACGAGAAGCCGGCTACGAGCGCAGCTCGGCCAAGCTGCTGCAGACGTTGGAGCAGCGTCTGATGGACTGCGGAATCGCGACCTACCCTGAGCTCACCGACCCGAGCAATACTTCGGCGACGAGAATCCATTTCTTTGACCGGAGAGCGCCTGTACCGGGATACCAGCTGCCACGGCATCTATTCGATGAGGAGAAGCAGCTGTCGCGCTTCCTCTTCATGAACAAGGACGTGTTGCCGTATTGCAAGAAGAACAATCTCCAGATCCGTGGCCCAGAGGTGCGGATCGCGGGCGATTGCCGTATCGATCTCCTTGCGGTGGACAAAAAGTCCGACGAGCTTGTCGGATTTGAACTCAAGGCCGGCAACGCCGACCAGGGTGTTGTAGTGCAAGCGGCTAAATATATGAAAGCGCTGTTGGCGCAAGCGAAGAGCGAAGGCCGGCCAGGCGCTCGGCTGTTAATTGTCACTGGCCAACCTGATGAGCGTCTCGCCGAGCTGGTCCAGGATGTTGCGCATAAGTATGGTGTGACAACCAGCTGGTTGCTGTACAGCGTGAGGATCGACCTTACCGAGATCAATTGACTTGCACCGGATTCGATGAGTTTTCACGCGTCGAAGTAGTCGCTCCATCGCGCGATGTAAACCTCTCGACTTTGGGTGTTTCGTACGCCGCCCGTCGGTTGCTATGGGAAAAGTCCCTTGAGGAACTCCTTGACGAGGTGGCCGCTACGTCTGGCTGCTGCGGACCTTCCTCGGTGTTATTTTCCATTAGGTACCACTGGATTAAGCGTTGGTACCTGGTGAGTCTGGACCGGCTGGGTGATTTCTTCGTCAAACCACAGCGTTTTGATGGCGATACCCAGACTTATCACAATGACTGCGATTGCGATACTGAAGCCAGCGACCATGAAGACGAGGAGGGGTAACGGCAGACGCTGGTGCCTGCTCGGCGGCACAGTGTTGATCCTCACCGGTACTGCGGCGGAAGCTCGGCCCTGTGCGATCGGCGTAGACCGACTGGACACGACCGAGGACCGCTTCTTCTTCGGAGTTGGCGCGGCCTGTGTCGGGGCCGCCGCGGCTTGCACCTCTGGTAGCACCGGCGCCAGCCGAGTCGGCGCAGAGGATGAGATGTCGGTGTCTGTGCTGGTCCCAGCTGTGCGCTGTTTCACCGCGGTGGCGGCGAGGCGCAATGCATCGGCGAACTTCACACAACTGGCGAACCGTTCCGCCGGGTCTTTTGCTAGGGCTTGCTGCAGTACCGGGTCGAGGAAGGCAAATTCGGGGTGCGAGTCGGCCAGGCGGGCAGGCGTGCAGTTGAGGTGGCGGCTGATGACGATAGTCGGATTGGAATGCTCGAACACAGGCTGCCCAGATAGCAAGTGGTAGGCCGTGGCGGCCAGCGCATACTGATCGACGCGGCCATCAAGGTTCTCGCCCATCAGTTGTTCAGGTGCGGCGTAACTCACAGTTCCGAGAGTCATACCCGTCGCTGTCAATCCATTAGTGTTGGCGATTTCACGACCAATGCCAAAGTCTGCCAGCAGAATTCGCTTGTTCTTACCTGATGTGAGCAGGATGTTGGCCGGCTTGACATCGCGGTGGAGCATGCCCCGCTCGTGAGCGAAGTCCAGAGCCTCCGCGATGGCTTCGACGATGCTGGAAACTTCGGCAACCGGTAATCCCTGCGGTCGGTCGGCCAGCATGCGCGCCGCATCAGTGCCGTCGACGAAATCCATCGACAGCCATAGTCGATTGTTGAACTCTCCGCGGTCATGTACACCGACAATGTGCGGATGCCACAGCGATGCCGACAGATCCGCTTCACGCCGAAACCGTTTGATGAATCGTTCGTCCGCGGACAGTTGCGCCGAAAGGACTTTGATCGCATCCTGACGCAATAATCGTGGGTGATCTGCGAGATACACCTCGCCCATCCCGCCGGCGCCCAGTGCGCGCACGATACGGTAACCGGCGAACTTCTCGCCCGGCTTTAACACGGCCGTCCGCCTGGTTGCGCACCGTACAGTTTGCCCGCACCAAACGGCGACGGGCGGGGCTCATTTGGCGGCGCCGGCCATGTCACTGAGCACACCCCCACACTCATAGTCGGTGAACAGACTACTTGTCGCACAGGTGTCGATAGTGCGGTTTACCCGCCGGGCCAAGCCCGCTGTAACGCCATCGTTGTGACGATCCATCCTCGGGCTTCCCGACTTGGCTTTCTCTGGCTTGGGCAGTCCTCAATGGCCACAGACGGGCGGTTTCAGCCGTCCATTGACATGCAGCTGATCGGTTGGCCGATCAAGGTGGCTCGCCCAAAGAGCGTCGCTACATACCCTTCTACCTGCCCGTTGGTGACTAAGGTGCTTGACCGTGGGGCACCTATTCGTCGCCCAGGGCGACCTGACCAAGCTGGCCTGCGATGCGGTACTCGTCCCTTGCGACTCCCGTCTGAATATCAGCCGCGTGTGGTCAAGCATCCTGCCGACCGGGCTCCCTGCGGGAGATGCCGGCTGGCTGCGCCTCCCCGGCGAGATCAGCAATGCTGGCGTCGTCAGGCTCGACGACCACGACGGCCGGCGGGTGTGCGCGTTCGTTGCCGTGGACGGGCGCATGACGCCGGAGGGTGTGGTCCGTCGGATGTGGGCGGCCATCGACCACGTGTCGCAGAGGTTGGAGGCAGGCGATGGGCGCATCCGTCCGCTGATCGGGGTTCCACTGCCGGGAACAGGTGAGGGTGGACTGAGTGGCCGCCGCGGGGAAGTGATCGAGAGGCTGCTCGATCAGTATCGCAACGCGGAGGGGTCATGCGACGTCGCCCTTGTCCTCTTCGATCGACGTGACTTCGCGGCTGCCCAGAACCGCCGCGATCCTGATCGCGACTGGACAGAACTGACAGATGAGCTGAAAACAGAGGCGGATCGTCTCGGTGAGCTCGGCAGGCGCGGTCAGCTCTCGTTGTTTCTGGGAGCAGGCGTATCTCGGCCTGCCGGTCTGCCGGACTGGACGGTCCTCCTGCAGCGTCTGGCAGACGAGGCGGGCCTACCGCATGCCGCCGAGGACACGGCACCCGAGGATGCTGCGACCGACATTCGTGCCAAGCTCGGCGACCGCTACTACGGGCTCTTGTCCGCCCTGCTGGACATACAACGACATGCCGTCGGCCATGCCTTGTTGGCGAGCCTGCGGGTGCAGAAGATGGTCACGACAAATTTCGACCCCTGCCTGGAGCTTGCGCTCGACTCTGTAGTGGCCCGCGAATACCGCGTGCTCGCACGCGAACTCGCCGATGGCAGCATGCCGTGGCTGCTCAAGCTCAACGGCGACATCAAGGTGCCCAAATCGGTAGTGCTGACACGCGATGACTTTCGTCAGCACGAGGCAGAGAGTCAGGCATTGCGCGGAGTGGTTCAGGGGCTGCTGCTCACCAGCCACTTGTTGTTCGTGGGTTACAGCCTTCGGGAGCAGAGCTTTCTGGCGCTGGCGAGCGAGGTCACCCGGGTTCGGCAGCGCGCCAGTCACGACGACAAGAGCCGTGCCGGAACGGCTATCGCGCTGATGGACAGTGCGGTCGCCGATTTCGGATACCAGGACCTGTACTCGGTATCGATGGGCGCAAGTTCCTTCGCCGAGGGAGCGCGCCGGTTGGAGATCTTTCTGGACCGACTCTGCTGGAGGGCGGCGTCCAGTGACGAACGGGCCGCTCAGTATCTTCTCGACGACGACTACAGGAGTGCATTGCGCCCGAACGAACACGCACTGCGGGACTCCGTCTACGAGTTTCTGAACACCGTCGATCCGGTGGCGAAGACGAGTCCGGGATGGTCGCGGATAGCCGAGACGCTCCGAGGGATGGGCACGACCCTGGAGTAACGATCATGAGATACGGTGTGCGACAACATGCTTAGCGGACACACCGTGCGAACTTGTCTATTGCGCGTCAGCTGTGCCGATCGGTCTACTGAACCGAGCGACTTCTCAATCGAAGGGTGCCGGCTGGATCCGACCCAGACGGGAGAAATCCTGCGAGGATTGGGCGATATCCGACGAACCGAGCTTTGTCGACGTGGTCAATCCGACGCCGGCAGAGATCCGCGGATGGGGACACAGCGGAGCGTTCGAGCCGATGCAGGACTGGGATCTCATCCTCGCCGACCTGGATAACCTGGACTTGCTCCTGGAGCTTGCCGGCGACCAGGCACGCCCTCTACGGAAGTACTTTCTTGACAGCTTGTACTGCCTGGTCGGCCACTCAGACCGCACCGACTCACGTCTGCTGCGAGCCGCCGAGGCGGCGTGGACAGCCTCGGACGCGTGGATCGCGACGTGGGGTCGGCGGGTTTGTCGGGTCGCTGAACATCCGTCCAATTTCGAACGTGCGGACTAGTGTGGCCGGGACGGTTACCGCTCGAACCCTGACGGATAGGGTCCACCGGCTGCGGGCGCACGCCAGATCAGCGCTGTGTCGGTGCGGCGTAGGCGTCATCGGTTTCTTCTGGTTTTTCCTATCGGTGCGGCTGTGGCAGAGACTGCCCGCCCTCCGGCGGCATGGTCGTCGGACTGCACGCCTGTCTGGTGGATCGCCCAGCTTGTCGGTGGCTTCTGTCATTCTGTTCGGCTCGCATGTGCGAGCGACCGTGAACAATGAATGGAGCACATACGATGATTACCTGCCTGACGCATACCGCCGCGACTGCGCGTCACGACGCGACCCGCCCCACGGGGAGGAAGAAGAACCATCGCGGCTTCCTCACCGCGAGCATGCTCTTGACCGTTGGTTGGACCACTCTGTGGTCAATCAACGCCGTAGGGAACACGGAACTCAGCGCGGGCGCACCGTCGGTGCAACTGGCGGGCGCCGTCACGAGCATGGAAGGGACCGACGAACCGCACGTGCAAGCCCTCTCCGGACCCCCGATCCCGTTGGAACCCGCCTCGACGGTGAGCCAGCGCAATGCGGTACGTACTGCCAAGGACTACCTCGACTACACCGCCTTTTCCCGTACGGGGCTCGTCCGGCAGTTGGAATACGAGGGTTTCTCAACTGACGACGCGACTTTCGCCGTCGACCACATCGCCGTCGACTGGAATGAGCAAGCCGCGAAAGCTGCCAAGGACTACCTGGACTATTCAGGATTCTCCCGTAGCGGACTCATCGATCAACTCGAGTACGAAGGATTCACTCCGGCTCAAGCGGCCTACGGGGCCACCGCAGCGGGGCTGTAGATCGCCGGCCACATCGGCGGTGGACCCGACCCGGCTTGTCATGTCCAACTCCTACGAGCAGATTCGCGGCCACCTGGCTCATGCGGAAGGCGTCGAGTCCGCCGCACAACCGCGACACCTGCGGCTCGTCTTGGCGGAGGTCGGCGAGCTACTCGGCAAGCAGCCGGCTCGCGCCGTCGTCGACGACGAAGTATCCATCGCGGCAGCGGGAAAGAGTTCGGGCCTTACCGAGAACGCCGTCGGGGCCAGCTTGGCCAACACGTCCAGGCTGGCCCCGTACGCCACCACGGGAGGTCGAGTTGGCGCCGAGAATGTCCGGCGCGCCCGCAATGACAAGTGGGCCAACGCCCAGCGGGCGGCAGCGGCCTGCCTTGAACCGAGGCGGTTCAAACCGCGCAGAAACGCCAAGCGCTCCTAGCATTTCCAAAAGGATCAACCATGGCCAACCAGAACCTCAGCCACCTTAAAATCCTTCTCAACAGGCCCGGATCGATGCAATCGATCAAGTCGGACGTCATCGGCGGATCTCACGCCTTCCGCAGCGAACAGCGCGATGCCGAGAGACAATCTGCCGTGGCCCTGGCACAGTTCGGAGGCGTCCGCGAACGTCGCCAGATACCGCGGCGCGCGATTGAACGACTCCGTCGCCGTTATGCCCGAGTTCACCGCCCATCAGCGTTCCGAGTTCTCCCACGATTAGCCGAGCCAACTGAGATGTGAGATAGGAGTTCCATGGTCCATAACGGCGAATGCCGTCCCAATCCGATTTGGTCAGAGATCGAAGAGATCCTGATCAACCACCCTCGTACCCGTTACGCCAAGGTATTGCTAGGCATGCGACGTGGGCTCACCGACGCTGAGATGTCGGAGGAGGCAATCCGAGCAGGCGAACCAATCAATGCTGAGAGTGTTGCTCAGGTCCGCCGGCTGGTGCGACTGTCGCTTGACGACCAATTGGCGCCCGCCCCTTCGGATGCCGCGGAGCAGGCGGGGCTCTATCGCGAGCTGTTGAACTATCGGTGCTCACCACAACTGACCCAACACATCAACACCAAGCTGGCCAAGTTGCGGGAGCGAGACTCCAAGATTCCGCTGACGCCGCTCGGTCAAGTCCATCTCGGCGCGAACGATCCAGCGAAGCCAGGAAAGTCGGAACGGTTGTGCAGTGAGTGCTATATGGTGCATGCCGGAGAGTGCCCATGAGCCATACAAGCAGCGACCGTCCGATCTCGCCTCAGTCACTCGGCAGACATCATGCTGGAGCCCGACACCGCTTGAATACCCTGGAATAGGGTTGCCGGCATGGCATTCAGTGGGGTCGCGACATGGGGACTCTGGGGCGGGTTCACGGTCATTGTGGCCGGTATGTTCGGCGCCGCCTTCCTTGACGGACGGCAGCGCCAGCGAAAAATATACTGGGTGGGCTGGCTCGCCGGCGGCCTGATTATGACTGTGGCAGTCGCAGCTCAGCATCCCGACCGCAGCCTTGGCATCGCAGGGTTCTGCGCCGCCATGTCGGTCCTAATCGCGTTCTTCAGGACTCCATTTCTCAAGATCGGCGGCAAGATCTACGCAGCATCGGCAGGTGACCGACAACCAGACCCGCCCGAGGATGGTTAGTGCGTGCACTACTACCAACCCGGTCGACGGGCAGCCACTGGAACCTGATTTGGGTGTGCCCCGTAGTGCTCGCGACGAGGCGCCGCAATCCGGCACCATAGCGATATGCCGCTCTCTGAATCGACCCTGCTCCAGGCGGCCGGTGATCTGATCTTCGCCCGCGGCGAAGACTACGTCCGGTATGTGCGAGGTCTCCGCACCACAGAGTTCAAGGCGTACGCGTCGATCCAGGGCAAGCGGGTGTACACCGTCGAGCTCGACTGGTCCGGTCCGCAACTCGAGGGGTTCTGCACTTGCCCGCACCACGCCGACGGCAACTTCTGCAAGCATCTGGTCGCCGTCGGACTCGCCGCGATTGACAGTGGTCGGGTCGCGGTCGACGACGCGAGCACCACCGACGATGCACTGCAAGCCGTCGTCCAAGCGATGGACGTCGACGAGCTACGTGACCTGGTCCTGACACTCGCGCGGCGCGACCCCGGGGTGCGCCGGATGCTGGAGGTCCGTGCCACGACGGCGTCCGGTGACGACGCGCAGGCCAAAGCGGAGTTCGAGGCTTACGTGCGAAACACGTTGACGTTCCGCGGTTATATCGACTACCGACGGTCCTTTGAGGTCGCTGGCGCGGCCAGTGACATGCTCGACGAACTCGAGACCCACGTCAACAGCGGTGCCGCCGAACTCGTCCGACCAGCCTTGCTGCTCGCGCTCACAGAAATGCGCGAGATCATCGGGAAGGTTGACGATTCTGATGGAGTGATCGCAGAGCAATGCCAGCGGGCCGCCGACCTCTACGCGCAGGCCTGCCGACTGGGCAACCCCGATCGAGTCGAACTCGCGACGTGGCTGGTGAAATTCCGCGCCGACTCGCCGGGATGGCCGAACCTGGTCCTGGCCGACTTCGTGGACGCGTTCGACGAGAAGGCACTGGCGACCTACCGCCGCGCGGTGGCAGCGCTCGACCGCAAGCTGGCCGACCGTGATCACTTGCACCGCTTCGAAGTCGACGCCATGCTGCTTGAGCTTGCCGATCATGACGGCGACCTCGATCGGGCCGTCCACCTGCTCAGCCAGGGTGACCATCCGCAATACGGGGCCATCGTCGAGCGGTTGCGCGCAGCCGGACGCGCCGAGGATGCGGTGGCATGGATCGATCGCGCCGTGGCCGCGGGACGCATCAGCAGCTACGGCGGCGGCAACGAATACTGGCTGAGTCCGGACTTCGTCGCCGCGACATACAAAGCACTGGGCCGCATTGAGATGCGGTCGCGGCTCTTCGCGCCGACCTCGTCCGGCAGCCGTCAGTCGAGAACTACCGCGTTCTCCTCGATTTCGCGGCCGGCGTCGACCGCTCCGAAGCTGAACACACGTGGGCGTTGGAGCATGCGGGACAACTGGCCGCCGACCGCTTCGCGGCCGGCGCACTCCTGGTCCAGCTCCTCATGAGCGATGGCGATATGGAGGCCGCGTGGCAGGCTGCTGACCGTTACGTTCCCGGCTGGGCCTGGAAGGAATTGTCGGTGCGAGGCGCCGACACTCGACCCGTCGACGCTGCAGACCTGTATCGCCCGGGGCTTGAGAAGGATCTGCGGTACCCCGACTCCAAGCTGTACCCGGACATCGCCGAGCGACTGGCGACAATGGCCGAGCTCTATGAAAAAGGCGGTCGCAGTGCTGATTTCGCGTCGTTCATCGCGCGGATCCGTCAGGACTACCGCAAGCGTCCCGCACTGATGAAAGCACTCGACGCCAAGCGACTCTGAACGACAGCCGAAGATGTCAGTGCCCGTGCGTAGCCTCCATTTATGAACGACAAACGACGAGCACGCAGGGCCAAACAGGTTCGACGTGACGCGCGACGGACGAAGAAGCGCAACGCGCAGAGCGCCACAGCGCTGAGCGATTTCGCCCGAAAAGCACTGGCGCGCAGGCATCCGCTCGATCTGCTGTCCATTGCCAGCCTGCTGGTGAATGTGGCGAAACCTGACCCGCTCGGCAACGAGACGTATGTGGACAGCGTTTTGGGCGCCTTGATCGAGGTGCCGAATCGGGAGACGACGGCACTGTTGGCCGTGATTGCCGAACTGTTCGATGACGACCCCACGGCACAGCTGCGATGTCGTGAAGAGCTGGCCGAACGCGACGAGCATCTGCCGCAGTGGATTCCCGCTCTCTCGCAGGTCGACGTGTACCGGGCGGTGCGCAGAAGCCATGTGCTCGGCGATGCCGACGAAATCGTGCTCGGTATGCGCATCGATGGCGAGCATGAGCTGACGGTCGCGGTTTGGATCGACCACACCATGCTGTCGGGCATTGCCGACGCAGGCGTTGTGCCGAAACCGATCGACACGGCCCTTGTCCGCGTGGCCGAACTAAGCGCCGATGCCGATGTCCTCGAAATGAGCGTCGCCGATGCCCGCGCGTGGCTCGAAGATGCGCTCGCCAAGCCAACATTCGGACAGGAAACCCAGACCTGGCCGCTCTATCGAGCGCTCGTGCAGTGGTTGGCCCGTCGGCTTCCCGAAGGCGGTGAGCACCGCTGGCAGGCGATGGACTGGCCGGAGATTGAGGAGCTGTGCGACAGGTTCTTTGCCACAGAGTGCGCCGCACCGTTCACCGACTCCGGCCATCGGGAGCTGCTGCTGGAGCTCCTCGATGATGAGCGAGATCCGTTGCGGTGGAGCACGACGCGGGTCGAACAGGCGATCGGCAGCGCGCACCACTACGACTGCGACAGGATCCCGCTGGAGGTCACGCTGGACGCACCGGACCTGCTGCGTGCGTTCATCCCATTCGCTCACGTGCAGAGGGGAATTCGAGATGAGCTGACGTCGCGAACGCTCGCGGTGATCGACGCACTGAGGTCGAGTTACAAACGCGGGGTGCTGAAGGAGGCGGAGTACTGGGGTTACCTCGACGCCGGCTAGTGACGCTTCGGCGTGACCACGTGCAACCTCACGGATGGAGGTTCCACTGCCCGCAATCCTGGGCCAGGACATCGTTGACGTCGACTGAGAGTCCGCCGACCGCCGGGCCTGGATTCGAGGCGGTGCTCACCACACGCTGGTAGAGAACCGCGGCAGGGTATACCTGCCCGCCGGACCAGGAGCGTGTCTGCCACGCCCACACGCGACCGGGCGTGCTCGACCTCCCGATGACACCGTCGGCTGCGGCCCATTGGCACGGGTTGATCCCGGCATAGATGCCGGTGCGCTGCGGTCCGAGCACCGAGTTGATGCCACGAAACCACGGCAGCGCGACGCTGTTCCAGGTGTTGCGGTCGATGTCCTCGTCGACGCTGAAGAAGATCGGCGCACTCCGGCCACCGCCTGCGGCGGTATGCAGCTGCCAGGCCGTGCGGGCGTCGGCGACGCCACCGGCATACCCGCGCCTGAAGTCTGACGGTGCCGTGCCGCCCGGCTTGCCGTATTGGTAGTTGCTGACGATCACAAGACCGGCGGCGGTCAGCGACTGGGCGTACGGAAGGGTGATCGGCTTGGCGCCGAAGGATGACCCAGGACGCGATGTCGAGACGTAGTTGATCACCCCGGAGTGGCCGGCGGCGCGGATATCGCGGGCCGGAATCTGGCGCGCGGCGAAGTCGATCAGCGTGGGCGCAGCGGCGGACGCTGTGGGCGTGCCGGCGCATGCCGATGCTGCGCCCAGTCCGACCAACGCCGAGGCCGCGGTGGCATAGCGCAGCACGTCACGCCGGGAAACCTGCACCGCTCGACGGTAACAAAGTGACTGCTGAGACTGTTGTTGCCTCGCGAGTCGAGTTCGATTCAATATCAGACCGTTATGCGACCGGTGTCCGTCCCGACGCCATCTGCGACGCCGTGACACGACTGGGTCGCGCGCCAAAGCTCCAAGTCAGTGACGTGGCACGGCAGCGTGGTGTGGCGGACGCGTCAGCTGTCGACCTTCACATCCCGCCCGGCAGTCTTCTGCGTCCACTTGTACATCCAGCCGACGACAAGCACGAACGCGATGATCCCGATGATCTCGGCGAGGTTGCCGGTGTTGCTGGTGAAGATCGCAAAGGGGTCTTCGCTGCCGGTGCCGGCGACGAACCCGGCGAAGATGACGCCGTAGAGGCTTTCGCCGACGATCATGCCGGTGGCCAACAGGACACCGAGGCGTTTCTTGCGTTCGACGTTGCCGCCGGTCCGGTCGGCCCAGCGGTTGTAGAAGTAGCCCAGCAACGCGCCGAACGGGATGATCAGCGTCAGGCTCATCGGCAGGTACATGCCCATCCCGACGGCCAGCGGTGGCAGGGCGAATCGCGATGTGCGCGTGAGTATCTCGTCGATGATGATCACCGCGACGCCGATCGCGGCGCCCAGCCCGATCAACGACCAGTTCAGCGATCCGCCGAACACGCCTTTGGTCAGCGAGGAAATCAGCGCGGCCTGCGGCGCGGCGAGGGCGTTCTCCTTAGCGCCGGGCGCACCGAGGAACCCGAACGCGCGCTGCATCAGGTCGAGCACCGGCGGGATGATCGCCGAACCGAACAGCACGCCAATCACCAACGCCACCTGCTGTTTCCACGGGGTGGCGCCGACCAGCTGGCCGGTCTTGAGGTCTTGCAGGTTGTCGTTGGAGATCGTGGCCACGCCGAAGGTGACGGCCGTGACGAACAGGGTGAAGGCGATCAGCGCGGTGGACTGGCTATCGCTGGTGTGGCCGAACACCAGCTTGATCACCAGCGCGGCGATGAGCACGGTGAGGATGCCGACGCCGGAGATGGGGCTGTTCGAGGAGCCGATCAGGCCGGCCATGTACCCGCACACCGCCGCGATCACCAGGCCGATGAGGAAGACGAACACCAGGCTCGCCACGATGATCCCCGCCGCACCGCCTTGCAACGCGGTGCCGCGGGTGAATTCCCACAGCAGCAGGGCGATCGGGAGCAGCATCACGACGACGGTGCCGATCACGATGGGGAAGGGGATGTCGCGTTCGGTGATGTCGACGAGCTGGCCTTGCCGGCGGTTGCGCGAGGAGGCCAGCGCGTCGGTGATGCCTTTGATGATGGGGCGCAGGATCTTCAGCAGCGTCCACACCGCGGCTACGGCGATCGCGCCGGCTCCGATGAACCGCACCTCGTGCACGAACGCGGTATCGATGACGTCGGCGAGTGACTCGCTGCCGCCGAACGCGCCGCTGGTGCGGATCGGCAGCATGATGCCGAACGAGATGACGAGCCCGACGAGCATTGCGATGCCGACGGTCATCCCGACCAGATGCCCGACGCCGATCAGGGCCAGCGACAGGCTGGCGCCGAACATCGAGCCGCCGGAGCCGATGCGGTAGTAGGCCGACACCGAGTTGGAGAGCACCTTGAGGTTGGCCAGCAGCCCGAACGCGGCGGAGATCACTGAGCCGAACGTGATGACGCGGATACCGATGCGGTTGTCCTCGACACCTCCGCTGCTGTCACCGACCTTGAGCACCTCGGCGGCCGCGACCCCTTCGGGGTAGGGCAGATCCGAGCCGGTCACCAGGGCGCGGCGCAGCGGGATGGAGTACATGACGCCGAGGATGCCGCCGACCGCGCACACGGCCACGGTGATCCAGTAGGGGAACCCGGTCCACCAGCCGATCATGATGAGCCCGGGCAGCACGAAGATGATGGCCGAGAGGGTGCCCGCCGCCGAGGCGACGGTCTGCACGATGTTGTTCTCCACGATGGAGTGGTTGGCGAAATTGCGCAGGATCGCCATCGAGATCACCGCGGCGGGAATGGCGGTGGCGAACGTCAGGCCGACCTTGAGGCCGAGGTAGACGTTGGCGGCGGTGAACACCAGCGTGATCGCTCCGCCGAGCAGGATCCCCCGGACGGTCAGTTCACGCAGCGTGGATGTGGTGGGTGACGCGGTCACCTCGGCCCCCTCTTGGTCGCAGTTGCTGAATAACGGTAGGCGTCGAACCGCCGTGTCGCGGCGGATCGGCACAGCGGACTGAGCGGACGGCAATCCGCATGCTTGTTCGGCGCAGTACAGCGAACTCTCTGCTAGGCGAATTGTCATACCCTGCTGGGATAATCGGTTCGTGACGCAAACAATTCATCACCGTCTTCACATCCTGGAAGCCGCTGATTGGAAGGATGGTCTGATCACCATTCTTGAGCCACGTTCGCCGTACCGGCCCTGGCGATACGGGTTTGGCGAGACCCGGCCCGGCGACTACGCAATCCTGGTGCTGGGCACCGATCCCTCCTCGGTGTTGACGGTGCTCGCCCGCATCGACCACGAGGGTGGATTCGGTGGTGCGGTGCTCAACCCGTACGCCGCCGATCTCGTGGACCTGACGACGCTGGCGATGGTGCTCGGTCTGAGCGACGCATTTGTCAGCTGGCGACTCGACGACGATGACGCAGAACGGGTGATCCTCGCTCTGCACGAGAGTCCGGTGCATGGGGAACCGCATTACCGGTGGGGGCATTCATCGGTGGCTGCCGCGCGAAACTTACTGCGCTTCGGTGGCGACTGTCACGGCTGTGGCGTCGCGATCGATTTGAGCGAAGCTGATGCTCGCGAAAAGGTACATGTCCACACGGTCGATCCGCTGCCGCGTCCGGACCCGGACTTGCCGATCAGGAGCTCAGACAGTCCACGCCTGCGGGGTCCGCTACGCACGTCGCTGCGGGGCGCAGCCAAGGACTGGCCGGCGGTTCTGTGCCGTCGCTGCCACGGCCGCATGCAGGCCGACGGCTGCCGGTCTTTCGTCGACTTCCGGTTCGCCCAGAATCCGGAGTGCCCACGCTGCGGAAGCCAACGGACGCAGTCGATTCAGTACGGCATGCCTGCGGATCCCGGTTCATGGGGACCGTGGCTGCACATCGGAGGCTGCTGTCCGTGTGAGGAGAAGTGGCGCTGCTCGGTGTGTGACCACGAGTGGTGATCACTGATGCGAATGGGATCTCACTGGTGGCCTGGCCTCATCGAGATGATGTTCGCCCTGATGGATTCTGGAAGACGCTGACGCGGTGGCTGTCATCGCCGGTCGACATGAGCATGGACCTGTCACTCCTTTCGGACCACAATTAACGCACCTAGCATGGTGTTAATATGCGTTAGGGAGTGTGAAATGAGTACTGTCAGCGAGCTCGACCAGCTGCTGCGCGAGCGTTTCGATATCACCCGTGACGAGTTCGTAGCGGCCCTTAGAATGCTGCCCTCAGTGCGCCCCTGGGCAACCTCCCTCACCGAGGAAGAAGCCCAGCTGCTCGACGACGCCGACTTTGGTGAAGACGCCGAGGCCTACGTTGCTGCTGGCGCCGAAATCGCAGGCCACGCGGGACGGCTCGCAGTGACGGCACTCACCAGTGCTGAGGTCAAAACCGCGCTCGGTCTCAGCGACTCACGGGTCCGGCAGAAGCGGTTGGCCCGCGAACTGTGGGCGATCCCTGACGGTCAGACCTGGCTGTTCCCGATCTCCCAGTTCGACAGCGACCCGAAGACGGGTCTGCCGTTCCGGCAGGTCCGCGGCCTGGCCGAAGTGTTCAAGTCGCTGCCCGAGGATCCGCATCCGGTAGCGGTCGACGGCTTTTTGCACACCCGGCAGCCCGAGCTCGAGCGCGACGGCCACGCGTTGGCCCCGCTGGATTGGCTGCGCGAGGGCGGCGATGTCACCAACGTCATCGCCGCCGCGCTGGCCTCTGACTGGTACGGCCGGTGAGCTCCGGCCCACCCACTGCAGCCCAGCTGCGCCGGATCGGCATCCGCAGCGAGGAATACCGCCTCATCGCCCCGGCCGACCTGTGGTGGCGTGTCCACCGCACGCAGGGCGCTCATGTGTTGGGGTGGGACATTTTTCGCACCTACGGACCGGTTCTGCGTTTCGACCCGCATCCTCCGCCGCGACGTGAGCATGCCGCCGGTGGGGTCTGGTACGGCGCCGCTTCCCCGCTGGGTGCGCTCGCCGAGGCATTCCAAGGTGACCGCACCATCGATCGCTTCCGCCAGCTGCCCTATCTGACAGCGCTGCGGTTCACTCGCGAGCTGCGCCTGCTGGACGTGTCCGTGCGCAGTGCCGGATCGTGGGCCACCCGTGCCGGCGGAACATACGCCTTGTCGACCGGCCCGCACTCCATCACACAACGCTGGGCGCGCCGCGTCGTCGAGGCCTTCCCCGACCTGGACGGTGTGCACTATGACAGCCGCTTCTCCGGTCAAGGGTGCATCGCTTTGTTCGCGCCGGCGATGCCCGCCATGCCGGCACGGCCGGTCCTGTCCCTGCCGCTAACGCATCCTGGGCTGACGACGCGGATCGCCGGCGCCGCGCAGCGCCTCGGATACCTGCTGATCTGATGCGGGGGAGAGGGGGACTCGAACAACCTCATCATGACGCGGGATACGTCAAGTTCGTGGGCTTGCCGCACCGAGATTCACACCAGGGACAAAACAATCGAGGAGTTTGTCCCTGGCGTGAGTCTCGGTGACCAGCTTGGCGGCTCGACATCAAACTGGCTCAGCACTTCTGCTGGGCGACGCATTCACCCTGCGGGACCTGCGCCTGATCCATGAGGCCGTGGCGGGAGAACCGTTGCAGCGCGACACTTTTCGACGGGCGATGGAAGGGCACCTCGAAGCGACCGGCGATACCACGGCCGGCGGTCGAGGGCGCCCGGCCGAGTTGTTTCGCCGCGCGGCGATGTGAGACCCGTGAGGGGTTTACGCGTCGCCGGCGTCGGCTACCCCCAGGGTTCGGCGCAAAACTCCCGAGGAAAGTGGGTGAAACAAGCATGACCTTCACATCTACCCGCATGACACTGGTGCTCGCCGGATCGGTAGCCGCAGTGGCCGTTGCACTTTCGCCCGGCGCCGGGGCGGACGAGCCCAACCAGTGCCAGAGCGGAGGAACTCCCGGTGGCGTGGCGGGTCCGCCAACGTGTGAGGTGACGCCGCCGGCCGTCACCGGAACCCCTGGGCCGATGCCGGGGCCGGATATTCAGAACGGGCCATACGGACCGGCCGGGGAGCAGCCGCCGGTTGGCGGGCATTAGTCCTGCCGGACCGCGGTCAGGGTTCGACTTCCGCGAAACTCCTTCCGTACGGTCGGAACCATGAGTGTGTACAACGTGGCTTTCGAATGGACGGAAACCAATCGGCATTGGCTCATCGAGGTCCCCATCCGCATCGCGGCGTACATCGTCGTCGCACTGTTGGTGCGATTTTTGCTGCACCGCATGATCGATCGCGCGACCACCGGTAAAGCCCGCGAGGTCCGTAGCGGGGACATGGAAGTCGAGACCAAACGGCCACCACTGGTGCGCTATTTGCGTGACCGGGCATCAGCAGCAGGCGGCAGAGCGGCCGAACGGCGCCAGCAGCGCGCCCAGACCATCGGATCGGTCCTCAAATCGACCGTGTCGATCCTGCTGCTGATCTGGGTGGTGCTGGCGGTGCTCAGCACACTCGGCGTGAACATCGCGCCGTTCATCGCGTCCGCCGGCGTCGTCGGCCTCGCCATCGGCTTCGGCGCGCAGAACCTGGTCAAAGACTTCGTCACCGGCGTGTTCATGCTGCTGGAGGATCAGTACGGCGTCGGCGACACCGTGGACGTCGGGGACGTCACCGGTGAGGTGCAGAGCGTCGGCCTGCGGATCACCACGCTGCGCGACATCGACGGCACCCTCTGGTACGTCCGCAACGGCGAGATCTCTCGCGTCGGGAACATGAGCCAGGATTTTGCCGTCGCGCGGGTCGAGGTGCCGGTCGCACTGACCGCTGACGTCGACCGGGCCGAACAGGTCGCCCTCGACGCCGCGCACGAAGTCATCGCCGACCCGGCGATGGCCCACAAGGTGGTGGGTGAGCCGGAAATGCTTGGTGTGCAGGAGTTGTCAGCGGATCTGCTGAAACTGCGGATGACGGTGAAGACCAAGCCCAACGCGCAGTGGGCGGTGCAACGCAGACTGCGGCGAGCGGTGCTCCGTGCCTACGACGAGCACGGTATCGACCTGCCCTACCCCCAGGGACGCATCCACGCCGTGGTCGGCGGGAAACCGGCCGAGGAAAACTAGTTGTCGGAGGTCTCTGTCATTCTGTTCGGCTCGCGTGTGCGGGCTGTCCGAACAGAAAGATGGAGACGTTCCGATGAACACCGGCCACTGCACGCGCGTCGAGCTTTCTACGCGTGAGCGCGAGATTCTGATTGCCTGGCTGAGAACGGAAAGCAAAGCCGCTGTGGGCCGGGCGCTGTTCATCGCGCCCGGCACCGTTGCGACGTATCTGCAGCGGGTGCGCGCGAAGTACGAGCGCGCGGGACGGCCCGCACCCACCAAGGCGGCCCTGGCGGCTCGGGCCATCCAGGACGGCTACATCGCGCTCGACGACCTGTAATGGTCAGGGCGGATGTGCTTTTCGCCGGACCAGCGGTACGCCGTCAGGGCGCCGCCCTTGACGGCGCTGAAGTCGACGCATGCGGTGTAGTCGGTCCAGTCCTGCCGATGCTTGGGCGTGCCCTGCCGCCAGTAATGGCCGTAGAACACCGGGACTGTCCCCGTGTAGAGATGGGACAGGGTGCCTGCTATCTCCAACTCGGGCAACGGCGGGTAGGGCTCGCCGGCTTCTGTGGTGAAATTGCCGCCCATTTCGGCGATGTCGCGCAAGGTGCGGGCCTCGCCGTTCCACCACTGCATGCGGGCGTTCTCCCGCGGGTGCCCGTCCTTGTCGCGGTACGGAGGTTGGTCGTGCTTGACCAGTCTGATCTCGGGGCCCTTGAGCAGCGTCTCGACCGCCGTGAACAACGGATTGTTCTCGTCGCTCGCTGCCACGAGGTGGCTCACGTCTGCGAACGGCGTGCTCGAGCCACACTGCTGCTCGACGATTCTCATCGAGTCCTCGTGCCAGCAGGCATGCACGACCCGCAGGCCACCGAGGTCGAGCCACATCGGAATCGTCGTGAACCACTTCAGGTATCGGCGGCGATCGTCGCCGGTGACCTGGTCGAGAAACGCCCGGTGCTGGTCGGTGTTCTTCTCGGTGTGCGGACGCAGGAATGTACTGCTGCCAGGCGGCCATTCGGTGTCGTAGGCCAGCGCGTTGAACTCGTGATTGCCCATGACGATCCTTGCGCTACCGGCATCGACCATGGATTTGACGATGTGCAGCACTTTGAGTTGTTCGTCGCCGCGGTCGATCAGGTCGCCCACGAAGATGGCCTGGCGCTCCGGGTGGCGGTATTCGTCTGTGCCGTCGGCTTTTTGGTAGCCGAGTGCGACCAGCAAGGCTTCGAGTTGGGTGGCGCATCCGTGGACGTCGCCGATGATGTCGTACCCACGCACCGTCATCTCATGGCTCCATCTTCTCGACACAGCCAAGAATAGCGATCTGCTCCGACGGGTCCTCGGGAGTTGTGTGGAGGAGCATCGTCAAAATCCTTGACGATGTTTGCGTCGAGTGTGCCGGCAACTTGTCGGTGGTCGGTGTCATTCTGGTATATCCGCGCGGAGTCCACGGCCGGTATCCGCCACCGGAGTCGTTGTGAGACAGCTCATTCCAAGCCGAGCGCGAGACGCAGACGGCCGACGTCCATTCCGCCGCGCGCGGCGCCGTCGACAGGAAAACTGTCGAGCAGTTTGATCAGGTCACCCCGCCGAGTGGGATCGTCGGCCGCCTGCCGCGGTGTGTGTCCGTTGAGCGCGGGAATAGGCTGGTCGAGCCATTTTGTCTCGTAGTCGCGGATGAAGTCCTCAAGGGCCGCAGCGACTTCCGGACTATCAGCATCCTGGGCAGGCATGTGTGCAGCCAGTGCGGCGACGTCGTCAAAGTCGTCGAGCGGGCGGCGAACCTCCTCGACAACCTGCAGTTCTGGGTCCAGCTGTTTGAGGGCTGCCAGCACCCGGGCCATTCGCCGCTCGCTGTTGGTGTCCACCGTCAGCATCTCGCCATCGAGGGTGAGGCTGGCGCCGATTCGGTTCATGCCGTGAGTGGTGATGTGCTCGTACCACTGCGGCAGGTCCTGGTCTGCGGACCGGTGATAGCGGTCGTCAAGCGCGGTTTGGAGGCCGGCGACATCATCGGCCTTCACGGTGGCCCTGCACATGACGATGGGATCGCCGTCGGTGTTGACCATCGTCGGTGGCGCGAAGCGGCGGCTCAGGAACGCGACCAGCTCAGTTGGGTCGGGCTCGGCGTCGAGCAGTTCGATCAAGGCGTCGCGCTCATGCAGCGCCACCGGTTCCATGCCACCGAAGAGCTGCATCGTGTCGCCCGCCGGGAGAACGCGCGCGCAGATCAACTGCCCGGCTTTCAACTGACGGCTACCCGATTTCTCCTGCACCTCGTGGGTGTCGCCGGTGCGTAGGTCGCGCACGGTAAAGCCGAGTCCCCGGTTCACGTGCTCGACTTCGAAGACCGAGCGGTCCACCAGTAACCACTGCTCGGCCAACGACCGTTCGTCGTCGGGCAGCAACGCCCCACGCACAGCCAGGAACTCCTCGAAAGCCCCGCCCTCGAAAAGTACCGCGTCCATTACCAGCGGATCTCCCAGTGCCGCAAGGATTTCACCGCTGCCTTCGGAGTATCGGCTGCGCTCGTACGCCACCTCATCGAGCATGTCATCCCAACCGCTCAGCACTGTGTGCTGGGCGGCCTTCGAGTACAGCCAGCCGGCCCGTTCGGCCAGCGACAGCGGCTCGTGGCCCAGGTGACATTTCTTGTATTTGCGGCCCGACCCGCACCAGCAGGTGTCGTTGCGGCCAAGGTCGTTTCGCGGCTGCGCCAGGTGCCGCTCGAGCAGCGCAAGCATCGCGTCGTCGGGTTCCGCGTCGGCGCGTCGCAGCAGTGACAACCCGCGTTCGGCGTCGCCGCGATCGGATGCGAAGCGCGCCAAATCGAATAGCACTGGCGCCCAGTCGGTATTCATCGACTCGGCGGCCAGCAGCTCGCGCTCGGCGCCTTCCACGTCGCCCAAGCGTTCGAGCGACACCGCGCGCAGCCAGCGGCACGCCACCTGCGCGCTACGCGGTACCTTCGGTTCCAGGCTCTCGGCCAGCATCCCCAGCCCGGCTGCGCCCGCACGACCGGTGCCGGCCGTTTCGCTCGCCAAGACCTCGGCCAGCTCTGGTTCGGCTAGAACCGCACCGAGCTCGCCTGACACGTCGGTGAAATCCGCAACCCAGGGCGACCCTTCGAACTCCTCGGGTGACTGCAGCTCCTCGTCAGGGTCGGCGGCGACCAGGGTCGAATACTGCCGGTGCATCGTGAGCAGCGTGGTCAAGGCCAGTGTCTCTTCAGGGGCGAGGTCGTGCAGGAACGCCAGGTGTTCGCAATCGCGTTCAAAATCCCAAGCACCGAAATTGAAGTCCGCCGGGGCGAGCAAATCTGCGCGACGCTTCAGACCCTGCGCGTCGATGATTTCGCCCAGCGGCAAAAGCGGATCCGTGAAGAGCGTGCGATCCTGCTGGCACAGTGTCCACACCGCGCCGGCCAGGTCGACGGGAGGGTCGTTGAGCAGCGCCGCCAGCCGCTCGCCGACCGGCGCCTCCGCCGGCGCGTCGACTCGCTCGACCGCGAGCCCTTGCTCGGTCAGCCGAACTCCGACCAATTCGCCCTGCGAGACACCGAGTTGGCTGAGCGTGCCGGCGGACAGCAACAGGGCTCCGTTGCGATCGACCGCTTCGGACGGAATGCCACGCTCGCCGAGGGCGCGCGCATCGAGGAGAGGCGACACCACGACGGCAGGCGTCGCGTCGGTGAACGTGGCGTCCGGAGTTGCGAGAACGGGTTCCAGGTCCGGGGCGACGATCAAGATGTCATGGGTAAGCTCGTCCGCCGTCACCCGGCGTGTCAACACCCGACCATCCAGCACGGTTGGGAGCCACACCCATCGCTCATCGACCAAGTGGCCTATTACATCGCCGACGTCGTCGAGCAACTCCTCGAATTCGAGGTAGGTTGCGCCCGCCTCCTGTGCCCGTCGCAGGAGCTCGTCCTCGGATAGCGGACCATGCGCCGTCAGGATCTGCTCAACGGCCCCAATGGGATCAAATTCGTCCGCCATGAGGTCACCCTAGTCGGACCGCCAACTCTCTAGCACGGTCTCGATGTTGTGGTACACCCGATCCCGCGCGGATTGCCGGTCGGTGCCTGACATCAGCAATTTGTCGTAGGCGGTGTCTTCGTGGCGGACGGACGCCGCGACGGCGAGCCGCACGGCGTCGGGGTCGAGCGCACGTCCGGCGGCGCTGCGTCCGACCCGGCCACTGCTGCGCGTTGCCGCGTGGCGGGCGATGGCCTCGGCACGGTCTGAGGGGCAGCGCGGGAACTGGGTGAGGATCGCCTCGGCGAACTTGGCCTGGAACTGTACGTCGTCGTCGGCCCGCCGTGCCTGGTCGCGCTCCCGGCGGCGGGCGCGGATCTCGGCATCGGACAGGCACTCGCGTTCGGCCTGTTCGATTGCCGCGGGCTCCACCAGGATGCCCTGTCGCTCATAGCGTTTCCGAGACCTGCTCCAACGCACCACCACCGCCGAGAGCCCACTGGCTTTCTTTGCGCGTCGCGTCATCGCGGCATCGCCGGAGGGCAAAAACTCCAGATGCCCGAAGTCCGCGCAGTCCAGGCACAACGGGCCTGCATCCTCCATGAAGAGAAAGTCGCCGATTCCGCCGCACGACGTGCACGTCCAGTCCTTGACCGGCATGATCACCAGGAGGTCCGGGGGCTTGCTTTGTCGTTCGATCGTGCGCTTGTCGAGATCCGGTGACACCCAATGTGTTCGGTACGCGCGTTCGCGCATGTCGTCATCGTCGGCACTGAAACGCAGCAGACGACGATCACGAGTCGCGGCGACGTAGTCGGTTTCTGACGCGTTCAGACCACGGCTGTGTGCCCACTGTTGGAATGCCACCAACGCGGCCGCGACCTTCTTCGGGTTCGTCTGGATGGCGCTCTCCAGCGAATCGATGCTGCCCTGGCGCCATCGTTGGACGTGCGAGTCGGTCAACCAGCCCAACCGCAGGAGGACATCGATGGCACTGACGTAGCGCTGCGCCTTCAGGACGGCCTCGGCCGCCTGCTCGACACGCTGTTCGAGATTCGTCTGCGCCATATCAGGCGAGCGTAACGCAGAAGGGTCTGGCTACCCCTCAGCCGCGACCAACGACCCGAGCTTGATGTTCGGGTTGTCCCGCTGGAATCCTTCGAGCCGCCACGGCGTCGAGAAGAGCACGAGCATCACGCCGTCGGAGCGGGTCAGAACCTCTGCTGACACTTGACGATTGACGAAGTCGGCATCTTCCGGCGACACGATGCGGGCCACTTGATAGGGCAGCGATTCCAGGGATATCGGGGCGCTGAGTTCGGTGGCCATGCGATGCGCGGCCACCTCGAACTGCATGGGACCGACGGCGGCGAACACCGGTGCCTGCTCGCCACGCTTGTCGGAGCGCAGCACCTGCACGACGCCTTCTTGCTCCAATTGCTCGATGCCCTTACGGAATTGCTTGTGCTTGCTGGGGTCGGTGCCGCGGGCCACCGCGAAATGCTCGGGGGAGAAGCTCGGGATCGGCGGATACTGCACGGGCGCATCGCGATACAGCGTGTCGCCGGGACGAAGCGCCGCGGCGTTGGCGAGCCCGATCACGTCACCCGGCCACGCGTCGTCGAGCGTCGAGCGCTGCTGGCCGAACACCGACTGCGCGTACTTGGTGACGAACGGCTTGCCGGTGGCGGCGTGGGTCAGCACGTCACCGCGTTCGAACGTTCCTGAGACCACGCGGGCGTAGGCGATGCGGTCGCGGTGCGCGGAATCCATACCGGCCTGCACCTTGAACACGAAGGCGCTGAACGGAGTGTTGGGCGCGCGCCGAACGCCGTCGACGTCGAGCGCGCCGCTGGGAGCGGGCGCGAGTTCGACGAGCACGTCGAGCAGCTGGTTCACCCCAAAGTTCAGTGCGGCCGAGGTGAACAGCACCGGGGAGGCGTCACCGCCGAGGAACGCGTCGCGGTCGTAGTCGGACCCGTCCGCCGAGAGCAGCTCGGATTCCTCGACCGCCGTGTCCCAGTCGACGCCCGCGGCGTCATGCGCAGCGTCGGCGGGGATGTGCTCCTCGGGTGCGATGGTGGCCCCGCCCGCGGTGCGGGTGAAGCGGATGAAGTGCCCCTTGCGGCGATCCATCACCCCCTGGAAATCCCCAGCGATACCGACCGGCCAGGTCAGGGGAGTGGTGCGCAGCCCGATCCGCTCATGGATCTCGTCCATCAGTTCCAGGGCGTGCCGGCCGGGCCGGTCCCACTTGTTGACGACCGTGATGATCGGGATGCCGCGGTGCTTACACACCTGGAACAACTTCAGCGTCTGCGGTTCGAGGCCCTTGGCGGCGTCGATGAGCATCACCGCGCAGTCCACGGCCGTCAGCACGCGGTAGGTGTCCTCGGAGAAGTCGGCGTGGCCGGGGGTGTCGAGCAGGTTGATGACGCAGTCGCGGTAGGGGAACTGCAGGGCCGTCGACGTGATCGAGATGCCGCGAGCCTTCTCCATCTCCATCCAGTCCGACACCGTGGAGCGCCGGCCCGCCTTGCCGTGGATCGCGCCGGCCTCGGTGATGGCGCGCGCGTGCAGCGCCAGCGCCTCGGTCAGCGTGGACTTACCGGCGTCGGGATGGCTGATGACGGCGAAGGTTCTGCGTCGGGCCGCTTCCGCGGAGACACGGTCGCCTTTCGGCGTCTCGGTGGCGGGCGGGGTGTCGAGGGCGTTGTCGGTCATCTCGTCAGCGATGGTATGGCCGACCTGCGGAAAATCCGTAATCGAGTTGAGCAGGTCACGCGTCGCGATGGCTCCACGCGCGTAGTTGAGCGGCGACACTCAGTATTCGTCGGCAATGGCCTGCGCGACCAATCGGATCCGGTTCATCTCCGGCGCCAGATCGACGATGCTCACCACCGGTTGCAGCGCCTTACCCGCGACCCGGAACTCATCGCCGACAACGACCCCGAAGACGCCGCTCTGAAGGTCGCCGACAAACCGGTGACCGTCGACGGCCGGCTGCGGGCCGTCGAATGCGAGCTGGGCCGGATCTCGATAGTCGAACGACGTGGTCAGCTCGGCGCCGTCGACGCTGAATGTGCAGGAGCTGACCGCGGAGTCCGGCACGTTCCAATCGATGCGATGCGCGGGCTGCAGTCGTTTGATCGCGGCGCACGGGTCGGCGCCGGTCAGCACGGTGGTCGGAAAATCGGACCGGCCACGCTGCGGCTGTCCGGCGAACTTGCGGATCGCGGTGCGGACCACCTCGTCACCGATCGGGCAGGCATCGACATTGGGTGGTGCCGTCACCGTCACCATGATCGCTGTGGCGTCGGGATACCGGGCGACGAAATTGCAGCTCCAGCTCACCACCTGGTCTTTCGGCGGAGCGTTCGGTGCGTCCAACGATGAGGTCGAGCTGACGTCGACCCCGTCGATAGTGCGATGTTTGACCCAGCTGTCCTCTTTGGCCGGCGTCGCCGGACCGACGTTGAGGCCCAGTGACACGTCGACCTTGTCACCGGGTTCGCCGATCCGAGCGTCGCATCCCAGAACTGAGGTCGGTCCCAGCACCGTCATGGCCCGCCCGGCTACGGAGTGTTCGCCGCCGTACAGAGCGCACGTGTCGACACCACGAACGCTGCGCAGCACCTCCGCTCGGTCAGTGCCGGCCGGGTGTGTCGGCGACGCTGCGGGTGTGGCGGTCTCACCTGTGCACGCTGTCGCCAACAACACCGATGCCAGCACTGCAAGCCCAATTGCCGTTCGCACGGTCGAAGCCTAGGGCCAGTTTCGGGCCGACCGACTCGCCAAAATGTGATCACGCGGGCGATCCCAGATTCGGTGCCACCACTGGCGATAGCGCGTTTCGCGGGCGCGCCGACCGGTGCTGCGTCGCGCATGCACCTCGCCCACGCAACGACAGCATCACGACGCGCCCTCTGGCCGTGCCCGTCGCGCCAGACCGGCCGTGCCCCGGTTAGGATTAGCGCACCCGATCGGCGCTCGATCGATACGGCCTTCGCCGGAAAACACATTGGAGTGACGTTGACGTCTGTTCGCCGTGCCTGCCTTGCGGTCGCGTTTGCTGTGCTCGCCGTGCTCGGCGGTGTGGTCGTCACCGCTTTGCCGGACTGCAGTGAGCATTGCCAGACGCTGGCCGCCGCGCCTCCCGGGGTTCCGCAGGCGTCGCCCACCGAGCCCGCCAAACTCACGATCACCCCGAAGCCCAACGCTGAGGTCGACCCGCTGGCGCGCATCCTGGTGACCGCCGAGACCGGCACGATCGACAGCGTCACGATGGTCAACGACGCCGGAAAGCAGATCCCGGGCATCCTCACCCCGGACGCCAAGACCTGGAAGCCGACGACGTCGCTCGGCTTCGGCCGCAACTACACGATGACGGTCTCGGCGAAGGGCCCCGGCGGCATGCCGACCCGGCAGGTCACCACCTTCAGCACGCTCACCCCGAGCAGCCAGGCCCAGGTCTACCTCGACGGCACCTCGGGCGGCATGCTGCAGGACGGCGCGAAATACGGCGTCGGCATGGTGATCGTCGCGCGCTTCGACGAGCCGATCACCGACAAGGCCAGCGCCGAACGCCGCCTCAAGGTGACCACCAACCCGCCCGTCTTCGGCGCCTGGAACTGGATCGACGACCAGACCGCGCACTGGCGGCCGGAGAAGTACTACGCCCCGGGCACGCAGGTCACCGTCAACGCCGACATCTACGGCGCCCGACTCGGGGACGGCCTCTACGGCGCCGAGGATGAGAAGGTGTCGTTCACCATCGGCGACTCGCACATCTCGATCGCCGATGACAAGACCAAACAGGTCAGCGTGTTCGAGAACGGCAAGCTGGTCCGGACCATGCCGACCTCGATGGGCATGGGTGGCACCGAGACCATCGGCGACACCACGCTGAGCTTCTGGACCCCGCGCGGCATCTACACCGTGATGGACAAGGCCAACCCGGTGATCATGGATTCCTCGACATTCGGCCTGCCCGTCAACAGCCGGCTGGGCTACAAGGAGACCATCCCGTACGCCACCCGGATCAGCACCGACGGCATCTACCTGCACCAGCTCAACGCGACGGTGTGGGCACAGGGCAACACCAACACCAGCCACGGCTGCCTGAACCTCAACAGCGAGAACGCCAAGTGGTTCTTCGACTTCGCCGTGCCCGGTGACATCGTCGAGGTCCGCAACACCGGCGGCGAACCACTGACCCTGAAACACAACGGCGACTGGAGCGTGCCTTGGGGCCAGTGGATCCAGGGCAGCGCGCTGCGCTGATCGGATCCGCCACAAACTGGCGGCACTGCGCCAGCCGTCGTGATCAGGCCGTCAGGCCCCGGAGTTCGTCGAACGACGACGCGATGACGGCCGCCAGCCCGGCGCCGGAATCGTCGGTGATCCACCGCGTGAACGCGACTTTGAACACCGCCATCCCCGTTTCGGCGGCCAGCCGGGCCGCCGCATCGCCGACACCGCGGCGACGCAACGCCTCGGCCATCTCGGTGGTCAGCGTCGCGAGCTTGATGAGCTCGCGCTCTTGAAGCCCGGGGTGGCCGTCGATGATGGCCTGGCGGCGCCGGGCATGGCCGACCCGGCCCTCGAACACCGGCCCGAGCGCGGCGAGTGCGGTGGCGATGGCTTGGAGCGGACGCGCGTCGTCGGGGGCTTCGGCGATGGCGGTGACGAGAAGCTCGGTGAGCAGCGCCTGCCCGCCGAAGAGCACTTCGCGTTTGTCGGCGAAGTAGCGGAAGAAGGTGCGCTCGGTCAGCCCTGCCCGGTCGGCGATTTCGGCGACGGTCGTCTGGTCGAATCCGCGTTCGGTATAGAGCTGCAGCGCGGCTTCTTCCAGGCGATCGTGCGCGTTGGGCTCCCACCGACTCATAACTTCCGAGTTTAGGGAATGTCAGTGACTGTCATCGCGTTGCGCAGCTATGGCAGTCACTGACATCAGGAGGTTTTCATGAAGGTCTTCGTCACCGGCGCGTCCGGATTCGTGGGTTCGGCGGTCATCCGCGACCTCATCGCCAACGGGCACGACGTCCTCGGCCTGGCGCGTTCAGACGCGTCGGCCGATGCCCTCACCGCGGCCGGAGCCCGTGTGCACCGCGGTGATCTCAACGATCCGGACAGCCTGCGCGCAGCCGCCGACACCAGCGACGGCGTCATCCATCTGGCGTTCCACCACGACTTCGACAACTTCGCCGACGCCGGAGAGCTGGACCGTCGCGCCATCGAGGTCCTCGGCACCACGCTGGCCGGGTCGGACCGCCCGCTCGTCGTCACCTCCGGCATGGCCGGTCACAACCCGGGCCGGGCCCTCACCGAGAACGACGCATTCGAGCCCGGGCTGCCCCGGTTGTCCGAGCCCGCCGCGCTGGCCTTCGCCGACAAAGGGGTGCGGGCCTCGATCGTGCGGCTCTCGCCCACGACGCACGGCGAGGGCGATCACGGCTTCGTGCCGCGGCTGATCCAGATCGCGCGGGAGAAGGGCGCTTCCGCCTACATCGGCGACGGGACCAACCGCTGGCCGGCCGTGCACCGCCTCGACGCCGCGCCGCTGTTCCGCTTGGCCGTCGAACAGGCTCCCGCCGGGACCGTCCTGCATGCGGTGGCCGAGGAGGGGGTGGCCGGCCGCGACATCGCCACCGCGATTGGGCGCCATCTCGACGTGCCGGTGACCTCGGTTCCCGTCGAGCAGGCTTTCGACCACTTCGGGTGGATCGGCGGCATGTTCGCGCTCGACATCCCGGCGTCGAGTGCATTGACGCGGAAGCGGTTCGGATGGGAGCCGACGGGCCCCGGCCTGCTCGACGACTTGGCACAGGGGCATTACTTCGCGTGAAAACCACTGGTAGACGGCGCTGTTGACGGGCGGAAAGGGCGACTGCGCCGTCGTACCGGTACCCTCATGGGCGATTGACGAACGATCGGAGGTCATCCATGGACCTCGTACTGGGTCTCTCGATGACATCGAACGTCGTCCGGTGGGTACTGGTCGACGGGATCACGGGCGAGGGTGCCCCTGTCGACCGCGGGGCACTGGACATATCCGACGTCGACACGTTTGACGCCGAGGCGCTGCTGGAAAACGTGCTCGGCGGCGGCGAACTGCACGCTGTCGGCCTGACCTGGTCGACGGGCGCTGACGTGGCGGCCGCCAAGGTCCGCGCGGCGCTCGACGCAGTCGGTGGCGGGGCTCGCGTGGTGGACGTGCCCGAAGTCGAGGCCGCCGAGGTTCTGGCCGCCGGCATCGCCGAGATCTCGGACTACAACTTCCTCGTCGTCTGCCTGGTCGAACCCGACGCTGCGCTCATCGCGACGGTCAACGACCAGCGCGTGCGGGCCGAGCGCATCGACCGCATCGACTCCGCCCTGGTTGATCAGGCCAGCTCCGCGGTCCGCAACGCACGCCCGAGCCCCGACGCGGTATTCGTCCTCGGGTCCGACGTCGAAGCCGCCGACGCGTTGGTGGCCGTGTTGCGTGACGAGACGGCCCGGCCGGTGTTCACCGCCGCCGAAGCCGACCTCGCCCTGACCCGCGGTGCCGCCTTGGCTGCGGCCCGCACGGTCAACGCCGCCCCTGCCCCGGTTGCGAAACCGCTGATGTCCCGCGTCGGCGTGCTGTCCTCGGTGCTGGCCGCCGCGGTCGTGGTTTTCGTCGTCTCGTTGTCGCTCGCGCTCGGACTGCGACTGACCCCCGAGTCGACCGAGCTGAACAACACCGGCGCCGTCGAGCAGTCGATGCGACCCGCCCCGCCGCCGGTGGCACAGCCCGCCGTCGTCCATCCCGCGCCGCCACCGGCCGCTCCGCCACCGGTCCACGAGACCGTCGCCGCCGCTCCGCCACCCGCACCTGTGCAGGAGGCTTCGGTCCCCGAACCGGCGTACGTTCCGCCGGCCGCTGAACCCGAGTATGTGCCGCCTGCTCCTGAACCGGCGTACATCCCACCGGCCCCACCGGAACCGCCGGTGTACGTGCCGCCGCCCGTCCCGGTGTACGCACCTCCGCCGCCCCCGCCGCGGCTGCGCGACCGGATCATCGAAAAGATCCCGCTGATCAACCGTTTTCACTGACGTCGCCGGAAATTGCCCGGCGGGGAAACGGATGTGGCGTTTGTCGCTGGATTGTCGCTCACAGGCGGGCAACTCGAGTGCCTCTTCTGCCGCAGTGACCAAAGTGACCGATGTGACGAACTACTCGCGCCACACCCGTTCGAACGGCAGCCGCCAGGCATTCGGCGCGATGAGCTGATGGATCGCGTTGGGCCCCCAGGTGCCCTGCGGGTACATCTTGACGACCGGCGGGTCCTGCAGCAGCGGTTCGGAGCGTTCCCAGAGTGATTCGATGCCTTCGGCGGTGGTGAACAGCGTGTGATCGCCCCGCATGGCATCGAGGATGAGCCGCTCGTAGGCCTCCAGGACGTCGGCGATCTCCGCGGTCTCCTGAGTGGAGAACTGCATTGAGAGCTTCTCCAGCCGCATGCCTGGCCCTGGCCGCTTGCCGTAGAAGGACAACGACACCTTGGATGCGTCGGCCAGATCGAAGGTCAGGTGGTCCGGGCCTTGGGCGCCGACCCCGGATCCGGCCGGGAACATGGTCCGCGGTGCTTCTTTGAACGCGATCGAGATGATCCGCTGTCCCTCGGCCATCCGCTTGCCGGTCCGTAGGTAGATCGGCACGCCGGCCCAGCGCCAGTTGTCGATGCCGACCTTGAGTGCGATGAACGTCTCGGTCTCGGAATCCGGTGCCACGCCCTTTTCGTCGCGGTAGCCCTGGTACTGCCCGCGCACCACCTCGGCGGTGTTAATGGGCAGCATCGATCGGAACACCTTGTTCTTTTCTTCGCTGATGGCGCGGGGTTCCAGGGCGGTGGGTGGTTCCATCACGACGAAGGCCATCACCTGGAACAGGTGGGTGACGACCATGTCCTTGAAGGCGCCGGTGCTTTCGTAGAAGTTGGCGCGCTGGTCCAGGCCGAGGGTTTCGGGGATGTCGATCTGGATGTGGTCGATGAAGTTGCGGTTCCAGATCGGTTCGAAGAGGCCGTTGGCGAAGCGGAACGCCAGGATGTTCTGTGCGGCTTCCTTGCCGAGGAAGTGGTCGATGCGGAAGATCTGGGTTTCCTTGAATGTCCTGTGCACGAAGGCATTCAGGGCGACTGCGCTCTGCAGGTCGGTGCCGAAGGGTTTTTCCATGACCACTTTGGACCGCTTCACGAGGTCGGCTTCTTTGAGCATTGTGATGACCGACTCGGCCGCTTTGGGCGGTACCGAGAGGTAGTGCAGCCGACGGGCGTCGGGGCCCAGCTCTTCCTCGGCGGTGGCGACGGCCGCGGCCAGTGCTGCGGGGCCGGCGCTCTGCGGCACGTACTGCACCTTGTCGGCGAAGCTCTTCCACTGCTCGTCGGTCGGATGGCGGGTGGCGAACTCGTCGACCGCGGCCTTGGCGTGCTCGAGGAACTGCTCCTTGGTGTAATCCTCCAAAGAAGTGGCCACCACCCGGATGTCGGGGCTGAAGCTCGACTGGTCCAGATACGCCAGACCCGGGATCAGCTTCCGCTTCGCCAAATCCCCGGTGGCGCCGAACAGCACGATGACGTGCGGCGGCAGCACTTCGCCGTTGGGGCGCGTCGGACGGGAACCGGGTGCGGGGTAGGCGACGGTCTGCGCCTTTTCGGGAGCCACGTTTTGCATCCTGGCAGGCTGCCGTGCACTGATGGCGTCGGTTGGGTGAACTCGGGTGTCGCCGGCCTGCCGGGAGAGGTCCTCCTCTGAATGGATTCACCAAGCTCAGCTATACATTTCGCCCCGAAATTGTTAACCAAATCGACGCTCGATCTCGCTGTGATTCAACCCACAAGCGCGCTACAGTGTGACCGCAACCATAGAAAGGGCGGTCATGGTCGGAGCATTTATTGGCAGTCTCCTGCTGGTGCTGGGCCTCGTCGCAATCGCAGCCGTCGTCGTCGCGGTCGTGATGGGTTTGCCCACGTTGGCCATCACCATCGGCCTCATCTCCGGCGCGTTCTTCGCCGGCCGGGCTGTTTAGGTTCTGAGCCGCTTTCGCAGGCCGGTCGCGCGCACCGCCTGCCGGGTAATGGCTGCGCGTACCTCGGCTTCGGTCCCGACGACGCGCACGCGTGTCTTCGCCCGTGTGACTGCGGTGTAGAAGAGTTCCCGCGTCAGGAGCCGCGACTCGATGTCCGGCAGTAGCACGGTCACCTCGTTGGCCTGACTGCCCTGCGATTTGTGGATCGTCATGGCGTGCATGGTCTCCACCTCGGTGAGCCGGCCCGTCGCGAACGATCCGTTGCCGCCCACCGCGACCCGCAAACCGTCTGGCGTCGCGACCGTGACGCCCGTATCCCCGTTGTACAGCTTGAGCCCATAGTCGTTGGCAGTCACCAGGATTGGCCGCCCGACATACCATGACGCCCACAGCGGCTCGCCCGTCGCGTCGGTGAGCCAGCGCTGCACCTGACGGTTCCAGTGCATGACGCCGGCCGGCCCCCGGCGGTGCGCGCACAGCAGCCGGTGCTCGTCGAGCGTCTTCAGCGCGGCCTTGGCATCGCCGAGGATCGCCGCCTGCCGTAGCGCAATGGCATGCGGCACAACGACTTCCCGCAACCGTTCGGTGGCGTCGGTGGTCACCCACTCGATGTGCTCGTCGCCGGTGGCCAGCACGTGCAGCGCCGCATCGGCGTCACCGACCCGGATCGCCGTGGCCAACGCTCCGATCGACTTGCCGAACCGGTGCGAGGTCCGCAACGCCGCCACCCCACGCGAACCCAGCCCATCGACCAGATCGGCCAACACCGCGCCGGCCTCCACCGAGGCCAGCTGATCGGGATCGCCCACCAGGAGCAGCCGGGTCTGCGGGCGCACCGCCTCCAGCAGCCGGGCCATCATCGTCAGCGACACCATCGACGTCTCGTCGACCACGATCACGTCGTGCGGCAACCGATTTCCACGATGGTGGCGGAACCGCGACGAGGTATCCGGCCGCGGACCGAGCAGCCGATGCAGAGTGGTGGCCTGCAACCCGGCCAGCCGTCGGCGGTCGACGAGGTCGAGCCGGTCCACCTCCAATTGCACTGCTTCCTGCAGTCGGGCGGCGGCCTTGCCCGTCGGCGCGGCGAGCGCGATGCGCAGCGACCGGTTACCCGTCAGCGCCGCCTGCTCGGCCAGCAACGCCAACAGCCGCGCCACTGTGGTGGTCTTGCCGGTGCCGGGCCCGCCGGTCAACACTGTCAGCCCGTGCGACAGGGCCACCTCCGCGGCCTCCTGCTGCTCGTCGAATCCCGTTGGGAACAGCCGGGATACATCGGGGAGGGCGCCGGACGGGCGGGTGCCGACGAGCGTCAGCACATCGTCACGCACCTGTTGCTCCTCGCGCCAGTACCGGTCCAGGTACAGCTGCTCGTCGAACAGCCGCAGCACCGGCCCGGTGCTTAGCAGCGGGCTCGCGCTCACCGCGGCCAGCCATGTGTCCGGGTCGGGCCACGGCAGGTCGGGCAGGTCGACCTGCGCAGCCACCTCCCGCAGATCCACGCATACCGAACCGGCGCGCAGCGCCCGCACCGCGAGAGCCACGGCCAGCGTCACCGAATCGTCGGCCTCACCGCCCAGCACGGTGAGCCGTCGCGCCACCTGCACGTCGGCGGGCTCGAGGATCTCGGCGAAATGGTCAAGCATCGAGCAACTCCGACACTGCGACCACGAGCGCGGCCGGCGGCTCCCAACTGAACACCCCGGCCGGATGGCCGTCCACGACGGGCGTCGCGGCCCCGCACATGCCACGGACGAACAGGTACATCACCCCGCCGAGGTGCGTCGCCGGATCGTAACCGGGTAATCGCCATCTCAGGAACCGGTGCAGCACAACGCTGTACAGCAGCGCCTGCAGCGGATAGTCCGAATGCAGCATGGCCTCGGCCATGCGGTCGCGGGTGTAGTCGGCGGCGGTCAGTTCGGCGTCGCCGGTGCCCAGCCAGTTGGTCTTGTAATCCACCACCACGAACCGGGATCCGATGCGCAGCACCGCATCAACCGAACCCGACAGGTATCCGCGCAGCGGCTGGTTGCCGAGAACACCGCCGGACAACCGCTGGGCGTAGGACGCCATGGGATCGTTAGCGGGCAGATGCGTGCTCAGCAGTGCGCCGACATCCGAGAGCCGGGCGAACGTGCCGGCCCGCAGATCGCCACCGGCCATCGGGAACTCGAAGTCCAGTTCCCGCAACCGGTCTCGCAGCGCGATCTGACGCAGCGTCACGCCGGGCGCCAGCGGGCCCAGGGGAGTGTCGTGCATGGGGACGAGCGCGGCGGCCAACTCGTCGCTCCCGACCTCGACGGGCCAGCGCGCCGCGTGCTCCCGCACCTGGGCGGCCAATTCGGCGCCGAGGTCGGCGGCGAACGGGTCGGCGGTCTCCAGTACCGCGTGCACCAGGGACCCGAACGCCGCGCCGGTCGGCAGCTGGGCCATCGGAGACGGGACATCGCTGCCGGCGACGGTGGGCACCGCGAGAACATCGTCGACGACATTGACCTCGTCGTCGAGTTCGGTGACCTCGGGCTCGCTGGTGACACCCGGATCATCGGCTGCACGAAGCAGGCCGGAGTACGACGTGCGCCGCCACGAGGTGTCGATGGCGCGGTGAAAATGCCGGGTGGCCAGGTGCTCGGCCGGCGCGGGTGTCGGTACGGGGGTGAACCCCTCGACGACGGACTCCTCGATCACCGGGCCGCCCGCGGCCTCCCACGCCCGCAGCCGGTCCAGCGCGTCGGCGTCACCGATCTTGACCGGCGTGCACTTGTCCGGTACCGCCGACTCGCCGGGCCTGCGGCCCCGCAGCAGCCGCGACAACCCGCCGTTGGGTTCGTCGCGTGACGGCGCCCACCACGCCACCACCTGGGACTGGGCCCGGGTCATCGCGACGTAGGTCAGCCTGCTGTCGTCGGCGGCGGCCTCGGCGCGGCCGGCCCGGGCCACCGCCGGATCGTGGCCCGCACGCGAGGAGGACAAATCACCTCCTCCGATGTGCAGACACCGCACGCCGTCGTCGTGGAAGAGGATCAGATCCGGTTCGGGCACATAGCGATTGAACGTGAACGGCAGATACACGATCGGGTACTGCAGCCCCTTGCTGACCCACACCGTCATGATCTGCACGGCCGCGGCGTCGCTGTCCAGGCGGCGGTTGCGCTCGGTTTCACCGCCGCCCTCGGAGCGTTGGGTGCGCAGCCAGTCCCGGAGCGCAGGCAGCCCGAACCCTTCCCGGTGGGCGGTGTCGCCCAGCAGTTGGGTCATATGCGCGAGATCGGTCATCAATCGCTCGCCACCCTGCCAGGACAGCACGCGGCGGCCCATCCCGGCCAGCTGGGCGGCCTCGAAGATCGCCGCGACCCCGCGTTCGCGCGCCTGCCCGGCCCATGTGCGCAGGGTGTCGGCGATCCGGTCGGTCAGCGCGTCCCCGCCCGCGGCAAGGGATTCGGCAGTCTCACCGAAGAACATGGTGGCCGCGGCCGCGCGCACCAGCCCCGTGCGGTGCGGCTGGTCGAACGCCTCCAGCAGATACAGCCAATCCTCGGCGGCCTCGGAGTTGAACACATCGGAGTCCCCGGTGTACACCGCCGGGATCCCGGCCGTCAGCAAGGCGGTGTGGCAGGCCCGGGCGTCCTTGTGGGTCTCGGTGATGACAGCGATGTCGTGGGCCTGCACCGGCCTGCCCTCGAACGTGGCCCCGCTGGTCAACAGTGCCCCGATATCGGCGGCCAGATCTCGGCCGATGTGGGTGCGGAGCCGGTCGATCGGAATGGTCTTGGCGTCCTTGCCGTTTCGGCCCACCACCCTTAGCCGGAACGGGTCGTTGTGCGGTGCACCGGCCAACCGGTGGCCCTGGTGGTGGGCCTCCACCTCGTGGACCACGATGTCGGAGCCGCCCAGCTGAGCACCGCGCAACACCACTTGCAAACGGTCCACCAGGGCACTGTCGCTGCGCCAGTTGGTGCCCAGCGTCTGCTTGTCCCCGGCGGTCGCGGCGGCCCGCAGGTACGTGTCGATGTCCCCGCCGCGGAACGCGTAGATGGCCTGCTTGGGGTCACCGATCAGTATCAGCGTGGAGTGCCCGGAGAAGGCCCGTTCGATCACCTGCCACTGCACCGGGTCGGTGTCCTGGAATTCGTCGACCATGACGATGGGCCAGCGCTGATGCATGCGGACCCGGGCCGGTGAGTCTTCCGGTTGCAGCGCGGTGGCCAACCGGGTCAGCAGATCGTCGTAGCCCAGCACGCCGCGACGCCGCTTGCGGATCTCCAACTCGGCCAGCACATCCCGGGCGAAGCTCAGCCGAACGGTGGCAGCTGAATCCGGGTCGGGATCGGTGGGCCGCAGCTCGGTGGCCGGATTCCCCACCACGGTGCGCGCCAGTCGCAGCGCGGCGGCGTAATCCAGCAGCGGGTGATCTTTCTGGGCGCCGAAGCGGGACAGGTACAGGTCGTCGACGATCTCGCAGACCAGCTCGTCAAGGCTCTCCACCAGCGTCACCCCGGAGTCGCTGTCACCGGCGACGCCAAGGGATTTCAGCACGATCTGGCAGAACTGATGGGTGGTGGCGATGGTCGCCGCGTCGAATCCGGCCAGAGCGTCGCGCAGCCGTTGTCTGCGGGCATCCTGATCCTCGGCGATCAGGTAGGTCTCCAGATCATTGCGAGCCCGGGCGGGATCAGTCAATGCGGCCAGGGCGCAGACGATCTGATCGCGGACCCGCTCCCGCAGTTCCTGGCTGGCGGCCCGGCCGAACGTGATGAGCAGCATCTGATCGAGCGTCGCGGCGCCCTCGGCGACCAGACGGGTGACCAGACCGGCCAGCGCGAACGTCTTACCGGTCCCGGCGCTGGCTTCGAGCACCGTGGTGGTGTTGGGGCTCGGCAGTGGCCCGAGCAGATCGAAAACCTTCACCGCCCTGCCCTTTCGGCCCGCAGCATCGGCAACCACAGCCGGGCGGAGTAGGCGCCCAGCCGGTTGTTCTCGCCGGGCACCTCTTCCCCGGGGCGCAGCGGCTGCATGAGGTCTCGCAGCCACGCACTGCGACCCCACGCCCGCACATGCGCGGGCTGCTGATCCTCGCCTGGATAATTGCCACTGCGCCAGCGGTATCCGGCCGCCTGCTCAGGATCGTCGCCGCTGTGCCGGGCCACCGCCCACGCATATGACGTCTTCACCGGCAACGGCAACGGCTCGCGCCGGCCCGCATCGTAGATCCGCACCAGGTCGGCCAAGAGCTCGACCGGGTCGTCCGGGCTGCCCAACCCCTCGGCACGTGGCGTGGTCCCGCGCCGGGGGCGGCCGATGCACACCGCCGAGAACTCCCGGTCCGGATACTGAGCGGACAACGCCAGCAACGGAATCCACGACTGCAGCAGGTGCTTGCCGTCGAGCTTGGAGTAGGTCACCGAGACCAGCCGCTCGCCGAAGACAGGGGACACGGTGCCGGTGAGCCGCCGTCCGCCGCCCAGGTCGATGTCCACGTCGTAGGCCTGGGAATCCACGCCGCGGTGGTGTTGTGCTTCGGCGGCCAGCGCCGCGCACTGCTCGCGGATGGCGCCGGCGGTGCGCCAGCCGAGTTGCCCGGGCGGCAGGGTGCCGCGCCGCCACTCGGCTTGCTGAGCATCGGCCGGAGCCAGGCCGCGCAGCATGTCGTGCAGCATGCGGTCGCCGACCGTCCACTCCTCCAACGCGTCGATGTCGACGGGCATCACGTCCGAGACACCCTCGACCTCCCACGGCAGGGTGTAGTCCAAGGCCCGGAAGAAGCCTTTCACCGGATCGTTGAAGAAGCCGACCAGATCGGCCAGCACCACATCGTCGGGCGGTGGCGGCGGCAACGGGTCGGCGAAAAACGCCGGGCGCTCGGCACGGTGGCCGGTGTTGGCCTGCGCGGCGGTCAGCGCTGTCGGGTCGAACGTGAACGGTTCGCCCGGCACCATCTCGCCAGGTATGACGTTGCGAATATCGAACGGCTGCAACGGATGATGGGTGACGACGTCCAGCGGCTGCTCGGTGGTGACGTTCAGGGTGTCGAGCAGTTCGGCCAGCGGCACCGCGGGCGGGCGAGGTTGCCCGGAGTACTCGTTGGCGCCGGTGTAGGTGACGACGAGCGTCTCGGTCGCCGCGCCGATCGCGTCGAGCAGCAATTGGCGGTCCTCCGAACGGATGTCGCGCTCGCCGGTCACCGGGTCGCGGGCCAGCGCATCGTCACCGTCGATCGCTCCCAGGCGCGGGAACACCCCGTCGTCCAAACCGACCAGACACACCACCCGGTGCGGCACCGAGCGCATCGGGACCATGGTGCACACCGTCAGCGTGCCGGTCCGGAAGTTGGCCCGGGTCGGCCGTCCGGCCAGGTGCCGCTCCAGCAACGCGCGAATATCGGGCAGGCGCAACATGGTCGATGTTTCGGCGGTCGCGAGGATGTCGTCGAATTCGCGCTGCACCTGCGTGCGCGGCCAGTCTTCGTCATCGAAGGCCAGCGCGTCGATGTCGGCGGTCAGTTCAGCCAGCCACTCGGCCAGGGTCTTGGTGCCGCTGAGCCCGCGTACCGCGTTGTGCAGCTTCTCGACGAAATCGGCGAAGCGTCCGGCCAGCTCGACACGGTTGCTGCTGACATCGTCGAGCGGCAACGTGGTACCCAGCCAGGCGTGCGAGTCGTCGGACATCGCCACTCCGGCCAGCACCCGGTCGATGCCGAACCGCCAAGTGTTGTGCAGGAACTCGACACCATAGGGCCGACGGTGCTCTTGATCGAAGCCCCAGCGGATGTTGGCTTCGCGCACCCACGCCGTGACGGCGTCCAGATCGTCATCGGTGAAACCGAACCGTGCCCGCACCGGAGCCGACTCCGCCAGGTTGAGCACCTCGCTCGCACCGGCCCGGCCACCGGCCAAGGTCAGCAGCCGCGCCGCCACCGACAACAACGGATTGGTCTGCACCAGCGCACGATCGGCCAGCCGGACCCGCAGCCGGTGTGCGGGATGGGCGCCGTGCACCACATCGCCGAGCCCGAACCCGGCGGTGATCAACGGCGCATAGGTCTCGATGTCGGGACACATGACCAGGATGTCGCGGGGCTCAAGCGTCGGATCGTCGGCCAGCAGGCCCAGCAGCACCTCGCGCAGCACGTCGATCTGCCGGGCCGGGCCGTGGCAGCTGTGCACCTGCACCGACCGATCGTCGACGCGGTGTAGCCGGCCCTGCGGGCGCACCTCGTCGGCGGCGATATCGGACTGCAACCAGCCCAGCAGGGTGTCGGGATGGCGTGGTGCGCCGAGGAATTCGTCGGTCGCGGGGGCGGGAAGCAGCCGTTGCAGCTCGCGCAGGTCACGGCCCAGGGTCGCTGAGAGCGGGTGGGTGACCGCGCGGTGGCTCGTATCGGTGCGCCGCGGCACCGCGCCCTTCTCGGCGGCCAGTGCCTGCCAGAGCCGGTCACTGGGATGCGGCAGCCACAGGTGCAGATCGTGGTGCACGGCCAGCGCGTCGAGCAGCTCGATCTCGGTCACCGGCAGCCGGGTGTGCCCGAACAGAGACAGCCGCTCGGGCAGAGCGCTGGGGGATTCCCGCAGCCGGGCAAGGGTTTTCGCATGCCGGACGTGCGGTGGGTCGGCGTCGATACGGTCGGTGAGGGCCTGCCACAGCGGCTGCTGCCAGGCCAGGTCGTCGGGGATGTCCGCCCAGTCGATGAGCAGCTGCGGGCGTTGCCGCGCGTAGGACGCGAAGATCCCGGCGAGTCGTCGGGCCACCGCGTAACGACGGCCCTGCCGCAGCTCCCGTTCCTCGCCGCCTTCGAACCGGCCCAGGTGGGTGGCCAGCGCCGTGCACCACGGCGCCTCCAGGTTGTCGTCGATGACCGCCAGCAGCGGCCACACCAGCGCCTCGGGTGACCACGGATCGTCGTCCCGCGTTCCGGTGATCTCCGCGATCAGCGAGCGAGGATTGCGGAACTGCACGGCGGCACACACACCGAGCCGGTTGGAGAGCCGCTGGCTCAGCCACCGCTCGACGCCCTTGGCGGGGACCAGCACCAGCTCCTCGGCGAACGGATCCGGCAGTGCGTCAGCCAGCAGCGCGCCCAGCCCGTCGGCGAGCAGATCCGTGCGCTCAGCCCGGTGCAGGTGCAGTGCCATCGCCCCTACCCTATGGCGCGCCACCGACAGTGCCGCGCATGGATGATGGGTGCCGTGACCTTCGACGGCAAGTTCCTGCCGTACGACGGGACCGCCGCGGGCGACTAGTTCGGGGCGCTTAACACGACCGGGCGGCACGACGCGGCGACCACCAGCGTGAACGCCGCCGCGATCACGAATGCCACCCGCACGTTGAACACGTCGGCTGCGCCGCCGAGCAACGCCGCGGCGAACGGGCGCGACCCGAGGAAGCCGACGAGCCACAGCGCCATGATGCGGCCGCGCAATTCTTCGGGCGCCCGTTCCTGCACCACCGTGCTCAGACCCGTCATCGACCACCCAAAACCAAGACCTGCCACCGCGAAACCGGCCACCGCGATGGCGGTGACACTGCCCAGCGCCAGCAGAGAACAGCCGCAGAACAGCAGCCACAACCCGATCGACGACACGAGCTCTGACCGCAGCCGCCCACGCAGCACCGCCAGCACGGCCATGCCCGTCGCGGCGCCGACCCCGAACGCCGCGGACAGCACGCCGACCAGATGCGTGCCGCCGCCGAGCGCCTGCGCCATGGACGGCGTCAGCGTGATCGAGGGGTCCGACGCGAAGCCGACCGTGCTGACGGCGAGCAGCGCCAGCAGCAGCGGGCGGTCCCGCCATACGTGGCGCAGCGCCGCCCGCACCCGGTAGTCGGTGTCCGGCTGGGGCTCGGGGCGCGACGGAAACGTCACCAGCAGCAGGAAAACCGCGAAGATCATGTGCAGGCCCGCGCTGATCACGAACCCGACCGCTGGGCCCATGTTGGCCGCCAGGTAGGCGCCGACCGCCGGGCCGAGGATCCGCCCGATGGTCATGGGGATGCTGTTGAGCGCCATCGCGGTGGGCAGCTCGCCGTCGCCGATGAGGCTCGGCACGATCGACTGCATGGCCGGTCCGCCGACGACGAAGCCGAAGCCCACCAGCGTCGAGCCGACCAGTACCGGAATGGCGGCTTTGGTGCCCTCGAGGTCGGGGAGCAGCGCGAGCCATGCCGCGGTCGAACCCGAGCCGACGATGCACAGGACCCGGCCCAACAGGATCTGCCGGCCGGGGTTGCCCGTATCGGCCCACTTGCCGCTGGTCGGGCTGAGGATGAGCTGGGGCAGGAACTGCGCGACACCGACCAGCCCCACCATCACCGCCGAGCCCGTGGCGTTGAAGATCACGATGGCCGCGACGATGCCGTGCGTCCACACCGCGACGACCGAGAACATCTTGCCCCAGAACAGCGCCCCGAAAACCGGGTCGAACATGAGGCGCAGCGCGCCCCGCGCAGTGGTGTCGACCCCGGCCGTCACGAACAGACCTCGGCTTCGAAGCCTGCGACGAGCCGCTCCAGCAAGCCCACCAACGTGTCGACCTCGCCGGCGGGCCAGTCCTCGACGGTCTGTGCGACCAGCTCCCGCCGCCGCGCGGTGACGGCGGCCAGGGCTTGCCGGCCATGCTCGGTAAGCACCAGGACGCAGCGCCGCTGATCATCTGCGGCAAGGGTTTTGGTCAGCAGGCCGGCCGTGACCGCGGTGGCGACCGTGCGGCTGGCGGTGGAGTGCTCGACGGCCATGTGCTCGGCGACTTCACGGATCGAGGCGCCCTGGCCCGCTTGCTCGTGCTGCTCTACGGCCCGCAGCACACGCAGCGTCGAGAGGTTGCGCACGGCGCCGTGGCTGTCGATCACGCGTCGCCGCCACCCGGGCCGCTGCCGCACGGTGTGCACGCGCACGAGCAACTCATCGAGATCGTTGGCATCAGGCACTAAATATGCATAGCACATAGATGTTTATGGCGGGCGGGGTGGACTGGCCCCGCAGAGGTGTCGGTGCCCGCGAGCAGACTCCGGTCATGGGGGAACCATTCATCGGCAGTGAAGCGCTCGCGGCAGGGCATCTGACCCGCCACGATCTGCGAACTCGGTTTGTCGCCGTGCACCAGGATGTCTATGTAGCCAGGGGAACGCGGCCAACCGCGGTGCTACGGGCCAAGGCCTGCTGGTTGCGGGCACGTCGGCATGGAGTGCCGGCAGGGTTCTCTGCATCGGCCATGCATGGCTCCCGCTGGGTCGGCGCCGAACTCCCCGCATACATCATCGACACCAATCGGCGACAGGCCCGCGGCATCGTCACCTGGAGTGATGCGCTCGACGACGACGACATCTGTCTGATTGCCGGAATGCGCGTCACCACTGCAGTTCGCACTGCTGTCGACTTGGCCTGCAAATTCCCCGAGGCCATCGCGGTGCCTGCGATAGACGCGCTGGCCCGAGCGACGAAAACGAAGGTGGCTGACATCGAATTGGCGGCCGAGCGTCATGCCGGTCGGAGGGGTATCAAGCAGGCACGCGCCTGCGTGGGCATCGCGTGCGTAACGCCACGGCGGGAAATCGGGCGAATCACCGCCACTGCGTTACGCACGCGGAGTGAACGAACGCACTTACCCCGCGAATTCGGTTGGCAGGCCGTCAATTCCGGCGCGAATGGCGAGGATCGCGTCGGCGCGGGCCTTGAGCTTGCTTCCGACGTGGGCGCCGGCGTTGAGCGCCGCGGCCGCTTCGGCGGCGACCTGCTGGGCGCGGGTCAGCACGGCGTCGGGTTCGACGATCTCGTCGAGCCAGCCTGCCGCGATCGCGGCATCGCCCGTGAACGTCGCGGCCATCGAGATGCCACGCTGGAACGCCGCACGGGTCAGGCGCATGCGCATGATCTCGATCGCGGCGATCGGCAGCGTCATACCGATCGCGACCTCGTTGGCCTGGCAGCGGGACTTGGGTGAACCGACCCGATGGTCACCGGAGAGCAGCAGGAAGGACCCCATCGCGATCGCCGGTCCGGTCGCGGCCATGATGACCGGCACGGGGAAGGTCAGGCAGCGCAGCGACAGCTCGAAACCGCCGGCCAGCATGGCCAGCGTCGCTTGTGTGTCACCCGATGCGAAGACGCTCAAGTCGAAGCCGCCGCTGAACACCTTGGCGTTGCCGGTCAGCACGACGGCCTTGGCCCCGTCCTCAACGGTGCGGTCGAGCGCGGAGTTGATGTCACCCTGCATGGCGGGCGACAGCGCGTTGACCTTGCCGTCGTCCAGCGTGATGGTTGCGACGGACTCGTTGAGCTCGTAGCTCACCAGGCTGCTCATCGCACAGATCGTACGGGCGGCCGGGTTCAGGCGTTGTGGCGCCCGCGCGGATTGATCAGCTCGGTCTCGGGATCGTCGTCGTCGTAATCCTCGTCGTCGTCCTCGTCATCGGTGGTCTCGTAGCGACTCTTCCACCGCTCACGGACCTCCGCGCCGAGTGCGTTGATGCGGTTGATCTCCGAACGCAGCGTTTGCTCGTCGGTCTCCTTGGCCGCGTACTGGAAGTAGTTGAGTACGCCGCGCAGCAGCTCCAGTTTCTGCTTTTCCTGGCGGGCCCGGTCGTGGGTGGTCAGTAGCTCCATGCGGTCCACCGGCGGCAGCGTGGCCCAGTCGAGCACGGCTGTGTTGCGGAACTTCTTGCCGGCAGGTTTGCCGCCCGAAGGCGGCTGATCGTAATAGGTGACGGCGCCGTCGAATCGCGATGCGATGGCCTCGCCGAGCTGTTTGCGGTCCAGCGCCGAATCCCACACGATCCGCCATTCCTGCGATGGGGCCAGATAGGGAATCTCCGCGGGCAGATTGAGCGGGACGATGTCGACGTAGTTGTCGTCGTAGGAACTCTCGTACTTGCCGACCGTGGGCGGGTTGGCGAATTCGAAACGTAGCCCGTAGGCCGGGGTCTGGCCGTAGTTGCGCACCACGAGTTCGACCAAGTGCCAGTCGGATCCGCTGGGCTCCATGAACATCGAGACGTTCGGCTGGGTGAGCTCGGCGCGCTTGTCCCTGGCCTTGAGGTACTGGCGCCAGCCGTAGATCAGTGCGGCGACGACGACGGCGATGGCGACCCAAGCCGCCACCGCCGTCCACGCGCCAGGATTGAATTCAGCCAACTCACGCCCCCGATCGGTGATTGAACCCGTGATGCCCATAAAAGTCCCCACCACAGGCTTATATCACGTACGGGTGAGTGCCGCGCCGATCGTGATCAGCAAAGTTTCAGGAAGCGGCTGCCGTGAGGGCCGCCGCGGGCTCAGCCTGGACCGGCACGGGGAGCAGCCGTTCGCCGCGGGCCAGCCAATCGGCGTCGGCCCACTCGATGCGGGCCGGCAGGCGCCGCCAGTACTGCGGGTGCGCGCGCAGATACAGCTCGACGCTGGCGTGCACGGGGGCGTCCAGTGGCGGCCGGACCATCCCGAAGGTCGGGGCGGTACCGGCCAGCGCGTCCAGGTCGGTGGGAGTGGACAGGCGTACGGGCACCCGCAGGCCGGCGTCGACAGCCCCGTCGAGCATCCAGTCCATCGCGATGTCGGCCAGCGCCCAGCACGCGCCGGTGCCGCCGGCGATGTCGCAGTGCCCGCCGCGGAACCAGACCTCGTCGATGACGCCGTCACGCGAGGCCGGGCGCAATGCGTCGATGGCCAGGGCATGCCGCCCGCGTTCGACATTGGTCAGCGGGGCGGCCCGGCGGCCGGCACCGGGGATCCGGACGACATCCCAGAGGCCCAAAAACCGTACCGGGACCGTACTTTCGCTGTTTCCGATCAACTCGGCAGCCACCCGTTTGACATGTTCCCAGTCCTGCGCGGTTCGTGCTGTGCGCGGCAGGGCATAGGTGGCCAGCGCGTAGCTGACCAGATCATCGGACCCCTCCGGCAACAACCCGACCGATCCGAGCAGCGCTGCCAGTTCGCGGGCCCGGTGTCCGCCGTCGGCCCCGCCGAACAGGTAGATGGCATCGCCGGGTTCCCAGCAGTCACCGAGAAAGCGGTAGGCCTCCAGTAGTGCGCCGCGGGCTTCGGTCACGGCGGTGGCGCGCCGGCGCCGGGAGAATCTCATGCGTGACGACGTAGCGCCCGAGTGGTACCAGCCGAGCTGATCATCATCGATGTCCAGCAACCGGAACAACGCTTCAGTATTGGTCGCGTCTCGTGGACCGGGACGCTCATCTGTGTGGTCGAAGCACAGCACTATGTTTTTCACAACGACCCCCGACTGAACAAACGAGGAAGACTGCTCAATCAGTTTGCCGGGGTATCCAAACGGTGTCCTGAGTATTGCGCTACTCTATTTGCCCCTTCACGCGGGTTTTTGCGTATGCAAGGGTATTGCCGACGAAGTCTGTCGCAACACCGCGACATGCAGGAAAGTTCCGTTGCGCCCGGTCGGGAAGCCGGCCAGATCCAAGCCCGGCGAGCCGTGCGGGAAGCTCTCAGCCACCCATCAGCGAGCGCCACTGCTGCAGGTCTGAAGCGCGGTACACGTAGTTGCTGCGCTTGACCTCGGCCAGTGGCGCGCTGGGCTCGGCCGAGTACCAGTGGCCGGGAAACACCGTCGGGTCGCCGGGCAGCTGGGCCAGCGCTTGCAGGCTGCGGAACATGTCGTCGACGTTGCCGCCAGGAAAGTCGGTACGGCCACAGCCCTCGAGGAACAGCGTGTCGCCGGCAACCAGTCGTCCGTCGAGCAGGAAGCACTGGCTGCCGGGGGTGTGGCCGGGCGTGTGCAGCAACTCGATGTCGACGGCGCCGACACCGACCTTGTCGCCGTGCTGGTGACGGGTCAGGCTGCTCAGCGGGATCCCGGTGACGCGCGAAACCCATTCAGCCTCATGGGTATTGACGTGCACGGGCACCTCAGTGCGGTCCAGCAGTTCGGCCAGGCCCTTGAGCTCGAAGCCCATCATCGACCCGCCGACGTGGTCGGGGTGATGGTGGGTGACCAGCACGCCCGCCAAGCGCATGCCGTCGGCCTCCAGCGCGTCGACCAGATCACCCGCGGCGTAGGCCGGGTCCACCACCAGTGCCTCGCCGGTCTCGCGATCGCCGATCAGATAGGCGAAGTTGCGCATCTGCTGGGCGATCATGTCGTCGGCGGCGAAGTCCCGGCCGGACAAGAGCTGCTTGAAGTAGAGGCGATCCTGAGACATCTGCCCATCATTGCAGGTCAAAAAACCGCACTTCACACGGTGTTTAATAGCACAGCGCTAAAAGTCGCATCAAGAATGCGGAATTTAATAGCGTGAAGCCATGCAACTGACCCGGTTCACCGACCTCGGCCTCCGCACGCTGATGCTGCTGGCCTCGGCCGAGTCGGCCGGTCGCCGGGTCACCACGCGCACCATCGCGGTGAGCGCCAACGCGTCCGAACACCACGTCGCCAAGGCCGTGTCGCGGCTGGCGGAACTCGGCATGGTGCACGCCCGGCGCGGCCGGGTCGGGGGACTGGTGCTGACCGAGGCCGGCCGAACCGCGTCGATCGGCGCGCTGGTGCGTGAACTCGAAGGCGACCGCGAGGTCATCGAATGCGGCGGCGACAACCCGTGCCCGTTGATCGCCGCATGCCGGCTGCGCCGCGCGTTGGCCGAGGCCAAAGCCGCGTTCTACCGCGAACTCGACCGTTACACGGTCACCGATCTGTCAGGAGGCATCGGCTTTTCGGCCGGCCTTCCGATTGTTTTACAACTCACCGGAGAAAGGACCCAATGATGACCGTCACCACGCCCGAGCCCTCAGCCGTAAGGGTCGAGCTCGAGCCGCACCACGCCGAGATCGTCAAGGCGACGCTGCCGTTGATCGGTGCAAACATCGACGAGATCACCAAGGAGTTCTACCGCCGGCTGTTCAGCAACCATCCGGCCCTGTTGCGCAACCTGTTCAATCGCGGCAACCAGGCGCAGGGATCGCAGCAGCGCGCGCTGGCCGCGTCGATCGCCACCTTCGCCACCCACCTCGTCGATCCGGCGCTGCCGCATCCGGCCGAGCTGCTGTCGCGGATCGGACACAAGCACGCCTCGTTGGGTGTGACCGCCGACCTGTATCCGGTCGTCCACGAGAACCTGTTCGCGGCGATCGTCGAGGTGCTGGGCGCCGAGACGGTGACGGCCGAGGTGGCCGAAGCGTGGGACCGCGTCTACTGGATCATGGCCGACACGCTCATCGAGCTGGAGAACGGGCTCTACTCCGGCGCGGGCGTCGAGGCAGGTGACGTGTTCCGCCGGCTGCGGGTGGTCTCGCGCGTCGACGACCCGTCGGGTGCCGTGCTCGTCACGGTCCGGTCCGATGCGCCCGTGAATTTCCTTCCGGGCCAATATGTTTCGGTCGGCGTGACGCTGCCCGACGGCGCCCGCCAGCTGCGTCAGTACAGCCTCGTCAACGACGCCGGAACCACCGATCTGACCTTCGCCGTGAAGCCGGTCGACGTGACCTCGACCCAGCCCGCCGGTGAGGTGTCGAACTGGATTCGCGCCAACCTGTGCGTCGGAGATCTGCTCGACGTCACGGTGCCGTTCGGCGACCTGCACGCGTCCGGCGGTGAAGGTGAGGCGCTGGTGCTGATCTCGGCGGGCATCGGCATCACCCCGATGATCGGCATCCTGGAGCACCTCGCCGCCGAGCGGCCGGACACCCACGTGCGGGTGCTGCACGCAGACCGCAGCGACACCAGCCATCCGCTGCGGGAACGCCAGCACGAGCTGGTCGAGGCGCTGCCGAACTCCAGCCTCGACGTCTGGTACGAGGACGGCGTCACCGCGGGCACCCCGGGCGTGCACCCGGGCCTGCTGAACCTGGCGGGTATCGAACTGCCGGTCGACGCCGAGTTCTACCTGTGCGGTGGTGCGGGCTTCGTCGCGGCCGTGCGGACCCAGCTGGGCGAGCGGGGGATCCCGACCGAGCGGGTGCACTGCGAGTTGTTCGCACCCAACGATTGGCTGCTGGACTGACACCCAGCGCCGAAAATGCCTCCCGGCAGCCGTGTTGACCAGCGGTTTGGTGCGGCTGCCGGGGAGGCTGTACCCTCTTTAAGGCCCACGGCTTACAGCCGCGGGCCGCAGTAGGTAGGCCCCCTTAGCTCAGTCGGCAGAGCGTTTCCATGGTAAGGAAAAGGTCAACGGTTCGATTCCGTTAGGGGGCTCGGTGGTCGCGGAGCGATGCCCGTGCCTATCGGGGCGGTGTAGCTCAGCTGGTTAGAGCGCACGACTCATAATCGTGAGGTCGGGGGATCGAGCCCCCCCACCGCTACAGGGACAAGTAAGACGTGAAAGAGGGCAGCTGACGTGGCGTCGAGTACGGACGTTCGGCCGAAGATCACTTTGGCCTGCGAGGTGTGCAAGCACCGTAACTACATCACCAAGAAGAACCGCCGCAACGACCCCGATCGGCTGGAAATCAAGAAGTTCTGCCCGAACTGCGGGCACCACCAGCCGCACAAAGAGTCGCGGTAGCCCAACGCTCGTGGCTCTATCGTCCAAGCTCGTCGGGAAGCACTTTCGCTATCCCGAGCATTACGAGGTCGGTCGCGAGAAAATTCGGGAGCACGCGCTCGCCGTCAAGAACGACGACGCGTACTTTCACGACGAGAAGGCCGCGGCTGAACTCGGTCATACCAAGCTGCCTGCGGCGCTGACCTTCATCTGCATTTTCGGATACCAGGCCCAGCTGGCGTTCTTGAACGACGCCAACATCGGTGTCGAGGACGCCCAGATCGTCCAGGTCGACCAGGCACTGAAGTTCGTCAAGCCGATCTTTGCGGGCGACAAGCTATACGCGGACGTCTACGTGGACTCGGTTCGGCAGGCGCACGGCACCGATCTCATCGTGTTCAAGACCATCATCACCGACGATGCCGGTGATGTTGTGCAGGAGACTTTTACGGCCCTTGCGGGCCGCACGGGCGAAGATGGAGAGGGCTTTTCTGATGGCGCTGCGTGAGTTCAGTTCGGTCAAGGTCGGGGACACGCTCCCGGAGAAGATCATCCCGCTGACCCGTGGTGACCTCGTCAACTACGCGGGTGTTTCCGGCGACCTCAACCCGATCCACTGGGACGACGAGATCGCCAAGCAGGTCGGCCTCGACACCGCGATCGCGCACGGCATGCTCACCATGGGCCTCGGTGGCGGCTACGTCACCTCCTGGGTCGGCGATCCCGCCGCGGTGAAGGAGTACAACGTCCGGTTCACCGCAGTGGTGCCGGTGCCCAACGACGGCGTCGGCGCGGAGATCGTCTTCAACGGCCGGATCAAGTCCGTCGACCCCGAGGACAAGCTGGTCACCATCGCCATCTCGGCCACCACGGGCGGGAAGAAGATCTTCGGGCGCGCTGTCGCCACCGCACAACTGGCTTAGGGAGGTTGGGAGCATGGCTCTCAAGACCGATATCCGCGGCATGGTCTGGAAATATCCGGACCCGTTCCTGATCGGCCGCGAGCAGATCCGCCAGTACGCCAAGGCCGTGAAGGCCTTCGATCCGGCGAGTCACGACGAGGCGGCCGCGGCCGAACTCGGCCACGATGCGCTGGTCGCGCCGCTGACCTTCGCCTCGACCCTGGCGCTTCTGGTTCAGCAGCACTTCTTCAAACACGTCGATGTCGGTATGCAGACCATGCAGATCGTCCAGGTGGACCAGAAGTTCGTCTACCGCAGGCCGCTCAAGGCCGGCGACCAGCTGCACGCCGTCATGGAGATCACCTCGGTCGAGGAACGGTTCGGCGCGGACATCGTCGTCACCCACAACGTCTGCACCGACGACGACGGCGAGATCGTGCTGGAGGCCATCACCACGATGATGGGTCACGAAGGCGACCACTCCATCCAGGTCAAGTGGGATCCGGAATCCGGCCAGGTCATCCGTAAGGCAGCCGGGGAATAGTCGGGTGGCCGACGCGATTGGTGGTTGATACCCACGCCGGGGTACACTCGGCTCTCGGGGTTTTTCCCATTTCAGCGCGCTGTCCGTCGGCTTGATCGAGCGTACGGGGAGCGCGCGAATTGTGTGAGCCCCGGACGAAGAACGTGGTCACGGGGGTAAAACCTCGTTATCGCTGAAGGGGCGTAGCTCAACTGGCAGAGCAGCGGTCTCCAAAACCGCAGGTTGCAGGTTCAAGTCCTGTCGCCCCTGCTCAACTGAATATTCGACAAGGTGTGGACACTGGAAGGTGACCACGCAACCAGGATGAAAGGCATGCGGTGAGCGACGAGCGCGAAGGTGCCGGCTCCGCAGACGACACTGGGACCGACGCCCATGGCTCCGGCGACAACCACGGTCAGACCGCGGTTGTGACCAGACCGCTGCGCCCGACCGGTAAGCGGTCCCGCCGTGGAGTGCCCAGCGACGCTGAGGGCGACGAGACCGACAGCGGTGAGGACACCGCCGAGTCGAAGGATGCCGTCAAGAACGGCGCCGGTAAGACTAAAAAGACCAAGAAGGCTGCCGGCGGCCCGTCGAGCAATCCGATCATGTTCGTCATCAACTACCTCAAGCAGGTTGTTGCCGAACTTCGGAAGGTGATCTGGCCCAACCGCAAGCAGATGGTCAGCTACACCTCGGTGGTGCTGGTCTTCCTGGTGTTCATGGTCGCGCTGATTTCAGGTGTGGACCTGGGCCTGGCACGGCTGGTGTCGTTGGTTTTCGGCACCTGACCCGAGGATTTGAGAGAGGACTGACAACGTGACCACGTTCGACGGCGATGAGCAGACACTCGCCGACGAGACCGTCAGTGTCGAAGACGGTGGAGATGCCGTTGTGGCGGAGACCGTCGACGAAACAGTCGAAGAGACCACCGGCGGTGAGGACACCGCCGACGGCGACGCTGAGGCGCCCGCCGAGGAGGATGCGACCGACGAGGACGCTCCCGCGACCGACGAAGACTCTCCGGCCGCCGAGGAAGCTCCTGCGGCCGACGAAGACGAAGACCCGGCTGTCGCGCTCAAGAAGGATCTGCGCCTGCGGCCCGGCGACTGGTACGTGATCCACTCTTACGCCGGTTACGAGAACAAGGTGAAGGCCAACCTCGAGACCCGCGTGCAGAACCTCGACGTCGGCGACTACATCTTCCAGGTGGAAGTGCCCACCGAAGAGGTCACCGAGATCAAGAACGGCCAGCGCAAGCAGGTCAACCGCAAGGTGCTGCCGGGCTACATCCTGGTGCGCATGGAGCTCAACGACGAGTCGTGGGGCGCGGTGCGCAACACCCCCGGCGTGACGGGCTTCGTCGGTGCGACCTCGCGCCCGTCCCCGCTGGCGCTCGACGACGTGGTGAAGTTCCTGCTGCCGCAGGGCGCCGCCAAGAAGGCCGCTGCGGGCAAAGCGCCCGTCGCCGCCGCCGCTGCGTCCACCGAGGCCACGCTGGAACGCCCGGAGATCCTGGTCGACTTCGAGGTCGGCGAGTCCGTCACCGTCATGGACGGTCCGTTCGCGACGCTGCCGGCCTCCATCAGCGAGGTCAACGCCGAACAGCAGAAGCTCAAGGTGCTGGTGTCCATCTTCGGCCGCGAAACACCTGTCGAACTGACCTTCACCCAGGTCGCCAAGATTTAGCCGGTAACGGCTAGAACAGCGGGCGCGGCACGCGCCCTCGGATAAGCGAGTAAGGAACACCACAGCATGGCCCCGAAGAAGAAGGTCGCCGGGCTCATCAAGCTGCAGATCCAGGCCGGGCAGGCCAACCCTGCCCCGCCGGTTGGCCCTGCGCTTGGTCAGCACGGTGTCAACATCATGGAGTTCTGCAAGGCGTACAACGCCGCGACCGAGTCGCAGCGCGGCAACGTCATCCCCGTGGAGATCACCGTCTACGAGGACCGCAGCTTCACGTTCGCCCTCAAGACCCCGCCCGCCGCTCGGCTGCTGCTCAAGGCTGCCGGTGTGCCCAAGGGTTCGGGTGAGCCGCACAAGACCAAGGTCGCCAAGGTGAGCTGGGACCAGGTGCGCGAGATCGCCGAGACCAAGAAGGCCGATCTCAACGCCAACGACATCGACGCCGCGGCGAAGATCATCGCAGGCACCGCCCGTTCCATGGGTATCACCGTCGAGTAAGACTCCACCAAAGCGTGGGAGAGCTGGCATCGGCTCGGGAACCACGACTCCAACAGACACGATTGGATTTTCAATGAGCAAGAACAGCAAGGCATATCGCGAAGCGGCCGAGAAGGTCGACAGGGACAAGCTCTACACGCCGCTGGAGGCCGCGAAGCTGGCCAAGGAGACGTCGTCCAAGAAGCAGGACGCCACCGTCGAGGTGGCCATCCGCCTGGGCGTCGACCCCCGCAAGGCGGACCAGATGGTCCGCGGCACCGTCAACCTGCCGCACGGCACCGGTAAGACCGCGCGCGTCGCGGTGTTCGCCGTGGGCGAGAAGGCCGAGCAGGCTACTGCCGCCGGCGCTGACGTGGTCGGCAGCGACGACCTGATCGAGAAGATCCAGGGCGGTTTCCTGGACTTCGACGCCGCGATCGCCACCCCGGATCAGATGGCCAAGGTCGGTCGGATCGCTCGCGTGCTGGGCCCGCGCGGGCTGATGCCGAACCCCAAGACCGGCACCGTCACCCCGGATGTCGCCAAGGCCGTTCAGGACATCAAGGGCGGCAAGATCAACTTCCGTGTCGACAAGCAGGCCAACCTGCACTTCATCATCGGCAAGGCGTCCTTCGACGAGGCCAAGCTGGCCGAGAATTACGGCGCCGCGCTCGATGAGGTGCTGCGTGCCAAGCCGTCGTCGTCGAAGGGTCGTTACCTCAAGAAGGTGACCGTCTCCACCACCACGGGCCCGGGTATCCCGGTTGACCCGGCGGTGACCCGGAACTTCACGGAGGCGTAGCGCAGCGGAGCCGCGCAACTTTCTCATCCAGTGGCCAGTTGCGGCACAAGATTCTTTGAATCGCGTGTCATAACTGGCCACTCGGCATTTCTGGGGTGAGTTCGGTGATGCGGCGACGCAGGAACGCCGCGGCCGGCGCGGAGACGTTGTCGCTCTCCAGCGCGATCCCGTACCAGTGCAAGGCTTCTCTGCTGCGTCCGGCGCGGCGCAGCAGATCCGCCCGGATCGAGGCGACGATGCTGGAGCGTGCCAGACGCGGATCGTCGGCGACCTCGTCGAGCGCCGCCAACCCGGCGTCGAACCCGTCGCGAAACGCAACGGCCACAGCGCGATTGGCGCGTACCACCGGGGACTCTCCGAGCTCGAGCAGCCGATCGTAGGCCTGGCAGATGACGGTCCAATCGGTGAGCTGCCAGCTCGGTGCGGTGGCGTGCAGCGCCGCGATCACCGCCTGCGGCAGATAGGGCCCCGCCGCTCCTTCTGCGAGCCGCAGCTGATCCAGGCCCCGGGCGATGCGGCCACGGTCCCAACGGCTTCGGTCCTGCTCGTCGAGCGGCACTAGCGCACCGTCGTCGTCCACGCGGGTCTGCCGACGCGAATCATGCAGCAGGACAAGGGCTGCCAGTGCGTGCGCGTCTCGGTCGGCAGGCAGCAGCGAGCACAGTTCACCAGCCAACCGCACACCCTCGTCGCACAGCTCGTCCCGAATGGCGGACGGGCCACCGGTGGACCAGTAGCCCTCCGTGAACACCGAATAGACACACGCCATCACATGTGGTGTGCGGTCGGGCAGCAGCTCGGGCGGCGGCACCCGCAACGGGATATTGGCTTGGCGGATCTTGTGTTTGGCGCGGGTGAGCCGTTGGCCGACCGCGGCCTCGGACTGCAGCAGTGCCCGGGCGATCTCGGCCACGGTGAGCCCGGAGATCAACCGCAGCGTGAGTGCCAACTGCGAAGCCCGGTCGAGCGCCGGGTGGGCGCACGTGAACATCATCCGTAATTCGTCGTCGCGAACGGGATGCAGCTCGCGGCCGTTGTCGCGCGCCGTCGTCTCCTCGAACACTGCGGCCAATTCCTTTCCCGCGCGCGAAGATTCACGACGCAGGCGGTCGAGGGCCCGGTTGCGCGCGACGGTCGTCAACCACGCGCCCGGATTGCTCGGCACCCCATCGGACGGCCAGGTCCGCAGCGCCTGCGCACAGGCGTCCTGGACGGCGTCCTCGGCGATATCGAGATCGCCGGACCACCGCGCGATGGTGGCCACAGCGGGACCCCACTCCCGCCGGAAGACGCCGTCCAGCTGGGTCACCGGGCGACTACAGCCCGGCGATGCCGGACAACTGGCGGAGCTCGATGGCCGAGGCCGGAATCATCGACGCCAGTTTGACCGCCTCGTCGCGGTCCGCGGCACGCAGCACGTAGAACCCGTTGGCCACCTCCGCGCCCTCGGCGTAGGGGCCGTCGGTGAACGTCACCTTGCCGTCGCGCACGCGCACGGTGGTCGCGGTCGACGGCGGATGCAGCGGCGCACCGGCAAGCGTCTTGTCGCCGATGGTCTTGGCGAGCTCGACGTGCAGACCTGCCTGCTTGTTCCATTCGTCGGTGCCCGGCACATTGACGGCCTCCGGCGGTTCCAGGAGCAGGGCGAGCCAGTCGTTGCGGACGGGCTGCTCGGGTGCCTGCCAATGCACCATGGGCCATACCTCGACGGCGCCGTACTTGGCCGCTGGGATGTCGCGGGCCAGCGCGAGGGCCTCGTCGAGGTTCTCGGCCTCGAATACGTAGTAGCCCCCGGCGACTTCGGCGCCCTCGGCGAACGGGCCGTCGGTGACGGTCGGATTGTCCGGGCCGCCGGAGATGCGGACAGCACCTGCGGCCGGGGTCAGCGCATCGCCCGCACGAATGGACGCCGCTGCTTTGGCGTGGAAGTCCAGGTACGCCGACATCTCGGCCGCACCCTGCTCAGGGGTGAGTGCGTTCTCGCGATTGATCAGTAGGGCGAAGTAGTGCATCGTCGTCTCCCGGTGTCAGCGAGTGAGAACCTGCTGTTCCACTCTCTACCCATCCGACGAACGACGCCGCCCCGATCCGACAGCTCGCGAGAAATTACTTCTGCAGCGTGAACTGATGGACGCTGATATGGCCCGAGGCGAAGTACTTCTGGCAGCCGTTGAGGTACTTGTCGTAGCGGTCGTAGACCTCTTGGCTCTGGATCGCGATGGCCTCGTCCTTGTGGGCCTCGAGCGCGTCGGCCCAGATCTTGAGCGTCCGGACGTAGTGCGGGCCGATCTCCTGCAGCTGGGTGAGCTTGAATCCGGCTTCGATCGCCTTCTCCTGCTCCATCTCCACCGAGGGCAGCCGGCCGCCGGGGAAGATCTCGGTCATGATGAACCGGGCGAACCGGGCGTCCTCGAACGTCATGTGCAGGCCGAGCTTCTGGCCTTGACGCAGGTCGAACCCGGTGATGTTGTGCAGAAGCATGGTGCCGTCGTCGGGTAGTGCGTCGTAGGCCATCTTGAAGAAGGCCGGGTAGCGGTCGAATCCGAAGTGTTCGAACGCGCCGATCGACACGATGCGGTCGACCTTGTCCTCGAACTCTTCCCAGCCCTGCAGGCGGACCTCGACCTTGCGGTCGGTGGGGATCTTCGACAGCTTCTCGATGGCGTATTCGCGCTGCTCGCCGGAGAGGGTCAGACCGATGACGTTGACGTCGTACTTCTCGATGGCGCGCGCCATGCCGGCGCCCCACCCGCAGCCGATGTCGAGCAGCGTCATGCCGGGTTCCAGGCCGAGCTTGCCCAGTGCGAGGTCGAACTTGGCGATCTGCGCCTCGTCGCCGGTCATGTCTTCGCGTTCGAAGTACCCGCACGTGTAGCCCATTGTCGGGCCCAGGAACAGTTCGTAGAATTCATTCGAAATGTCGTAGATCGACTGCAGTTCTTCGTATTTCGGCGTCAATTCTGACATGTTCGAAATTGCTCCAAGCTTATAGATTTCACTCGCGAAAAGTCAGCCTACAGCAGGTCAGGCCCGGTAGGCCTTGACTGCTGTCAACGGATTGTGCTGGCAAACATGTGATGGGCGCCACCCTGCCTGCTGCATCATCGGTGCCAGCGAGAATATGTTTGTGTCCGGCGCGGTAGCGAAGCCACGACGACACGCCTAGCGGTTCAGAGTGAACTGGTTCACGTCGATGTAGCCGATCCGGAAGGCGTTCGCACAGCCGGTGAGGTAGTGCATGTACCGGTCGTAGACCTCTTCCGACTGGATCGCGATGGCCTCGTCACGGTGGTCCTGCAGCGCCGCCGCCCACAGGTCCAGGGTGCGTGCGTAGTGCGACTGCAGCGACTGCCTGCGGGTCAGGGTGAATCCCGCGTTTCCGGCGTGTTCCTCGACCATCTCGATCGTCGGGAGACGCCCGCCCGGGAAGATCTCGGTGACGATGAACCTGATGAACCGGGCCATGTCGAACGTCAACGGGATGCCGCGCTCCTGCGCCTGCTTGGGGTGCAGGCCGGTGATGGTGTGCAGCAACATCACGCCGTCGGGCGGCAGGGCGTTGTGGGCGAACCGGAAGAAGTCGGCGTAGCGCTCATGGCCGAAATGCTCGAAGGCGCCGATCGACACGATGCGGTCCACCGGTTCGTCGAACTGCTCCCAGCCGCTGAGCAGCACGCGCTTGCTGCGCGGGCTGTCCGAGCCGTCGAACAACTGCTGCACGTGCGCCAGCTGATTGCGGCTCAACGTGAGGCCGACGACGTTGACGTCGTAACGGTCGAGAGCGCGCATCATCGTTGCGCCCCAACCACATCCGACGTCGAGCAAGGTCATGCCCGGCGCTAACCCCAACTTGCCAAGGGACAGATCGATCTTCGCGAGCTGAGCCTCGTCCAGCGGCATGTCGTCGCGTTCGAAGTACGCGCAGCTATAGGTCCTGCTGGAATCCAGGAACAGTGCAAAAAAATCGTCGGACAGGTCGTAATGGGCCTGTACGTCTTCGAATTTCGGCGTGAGCTTGGCCGGATCTTTGGCCATGGTGTTGCCTCTCGGAGTCGTCCGAGGGCTGCGCCGCATCACGATTTGATGAGTCCGCCCCCAGACTGCAGCAAAGCCTAAACCGGCATGAGGCAGCTACCGAGCTTCGCCGACCCGGCAAACGCGCAGTCGGAGGAGTCTTGTTGCAGACTCACGAACTAGCCCGCAGAGGAGAAGTTCGTCTTGAGCTCACCGACGACCTCGTCCCACACCGGTTCAGGTAGCTCGTGGCCCATGCCGTCGATCAATACCAAGCGGGCGCCCGCGATCGCCTTGGCCACGGCACGTCCACCGAACGGGCGCATCAGCCGGTCGGCGAGGCCGTGGATCACCACGGTGGGAGCGGTGATGCGCCGGTCGTAGCGCAACAGGCTGCCGCTGCCGAGGATCGCGGCGAAGTGCCGCGCGATGCCGGCCGGGTAGTACGACCGGTCGTAGAGTTCGGCGGCCTCGGCACGCATCTGGTCGTCGGGAGTCGGATAGGCCGGGCTGCCGTTGAGCTTGCCGAGCCGAACGGCGTTGTCGATGATGGCATCTCGCGTCGAACCCGGTGGCGGACCGGTGACCAACGACAGCAGCTGCTTGATCCCCGGCGGCGGCAGGAGCGCCTTGTTGTTACTGGAGAAGATCACCGCGAGGGTCTTGGTCCGGTGCCGGTACTGCGCGGCGAAGACCTGCGCGATCATCCCGCCCATCGAGCCGCCGACGACGTGCGCGCTGTGGATGCCGAGGTGATCGAGCAGGGCCGCGGCGTCGTCGGCGATGTCCTCGAGCGTGTACACCGACGGGCTGCGCAACCCCAGGAACGAGCGGGCCATGCGGAACGGCAACGGGGTGTCGACGCGCTGGCCGGACAACTTGCTCGACAACCCCACGTCGCGATTGTCGTAGCGGATGACACGCAGTCCCTGGTTGACGAGCTTCTCGCAGAAACCGTTGCGCCACAACAACAACTGCGCGCCGAGCCCCATGATCAGCAGGACCGCGGGATCGTTCGGGTCGCCCATGTCCTCGTAGTAGATGTCGAGATCGCCGGACTTGGCATAACCGGTACGCACTTGCATCAGTGCTCCTCGCGCGAGCGCTCGTCGGCCACTTACGCCTCGACCCCGTCGATATCCTTGTGCTCCCGGCTGATGTCGACCATGAAATTGGCGAAATAACCGGTGAGCTGCGGATCGCTCATCATCTGCCATGTGGGCGCCAGGAGCTTCATGTACCGCTCGACATAGAGGAACTGTTTGCCGATGAGCACGAGCTCGCGCGGCAGCTTGACGTCATACGCATCGGCCAGCGCCGAGAGCTGCTTACCGATTTCCGCGTAGGACATATCGCCCAGCGACTTCATCGTCAGCGGGGTGGCGAACGCCTCGAGGTCCCGGGCGGCGTCACCCTCGGGCTTGACCGTGCCCACCGCACCCATCAACACCACGATCTTGCCCGCCGCGGCATGGTCCTTCTTGACCAGCAGGGCGTAGACGAGCTCCCGCAGCAGCCAGCGGGTCCGCGGATCGATGCGGCCCATGATGCCGAAGTCGAAGAACACGATCTTGCCGTCGTGATCCACATACAGGTTGCCGGCGTGCAGATCACCGTGGAACAGGCCGTGCTTGAGGCCGCCCTCGAAAACACTGAACAACAGCGCCTTCACCAGCTCCGTGCCGTCGAAACCGGCCTTGCGGATCGCGGCCACGTCGTCGATGCGGATGCCTGCCACGCGTTCCATCGTCAAAACCCGCTGGCTGGTCAGGTCCCAGTACACCTGCGGGACCCGGATGTTCTCGCCGAGCGGCGAGGCGTGCATGTGCGACACCCACGCGTCCATCGACTGGGCCTCTAGGCGGAAGTCGAGCTCCTCGGCGAGGTTGTCGGCGAAATCGGCCACCACGTCCTGCGCCGAGAGGCGGCGGCCCAGTTTGGCCAGCTCGACGATCTGGGCGCCGCGCTTGAGGATCTGTAGATCGGCGGCGACGCGACGGCGGATACCCGGCCGCTGGATCTTGACCACCACCTCCTCGCCGGAGTGCAGTGTCGCGTAGTGCACCTGGGCGATCGATGCCGAGGCGAACGGCTTCTCGTCGAACGAGCTGAACAGGTTCTGCGGGTCGTCGCCGAGTTCTTCTTTGAACAGCTTGTGCACCGCGTCCGTGTCGGCGGGCGGCACCCGGTCCAGCAGGCTGCGGAACTCGCGGCTCAGCGGTTCACCGAAGGCGCCGGGACTGGACGCGATGATCTGCCCGAACTTGACGTAGGTGGGGCCGAGATCGGAGAACGTCTGCGGGACCTGCCTGATGATCTTCTGCTGCAGAGAGCCCTTGCCGAGAAGGTTCGTGACCACGCGGGCGCCCGTGCGGGTGATCTGCCAACCCGTCGCGCCGATGCGTGCGGCCTCGACCGGCAGGGGCACCCGATCCAGTTTGGCTCCCTCGCGCTGTTTTGTTTTCGAGGGGGGAGTGCTCATTAGGGCAGTGTCTCAAAACCGCCGGTACCGCCAAAAATAGGTGTGCTGCGTATCACAGGGTCGCCCCGTGAGCACAATGCGCAGAACCTCGATATCGCTGCTTAGACCCGCTTGTGAGCACAACCGCGCTTCCGGCGGCCGCGCTTCGTACCTTCAGCCCAAACAACCGGCTGAGGAGCGAAAATGGCCACGATTCTGCAGGAATCCCAGGGCACCCCGATGAAGCGCGTGGCGATGGCCAGCTTCGTCGGATCTGCCATCGAGTACTACGACTTCTACATCTACGGCACGGCGGCGGCGCTGGTGTTCCCGAAGGTGTTCTTCCCGCATCTCGGTACGACGATGGCAACCGTCGCGTCGATGGCGACCTTCGCAGCGGCGTTTGCTTCGCGGCCGCTGGGTGCGGCGTTCTTCGGACATTTCGGCGACCGGCTGGGCCGCAAGTCGACGCTGATCGCCACCCTGCTGATCATGGGCCTGTCCACGGTCGCCGTCGGCACGGTTCCCAGCGCGGCAACGATCGGGATGGCCGCTCCACTGATACTGCTGACGCTGCGGCTCGTGCAGGGATTCGCGGTCGGTGGCGAATGGGCGGGTGCCGCGCTGCTGTCGGCCGAATACGCACCGCCGGCCGCGCGCGGCCGCTACGGCATGTTCACCCAGATGGGGGTGGGCAGCGGTTTGGTCATGAGCAGCCTGCTGTTCCTCGCGGTGAACAAGACCGTCGGCGAATCCAGTCACGTGTTCGTCGCATGGGGTTGGCGGATCCCATTCCTGTTCAGCGCAGTGCTGGTGGTCATCGCGCTCTATGTCCGACTCAACGTCGCGGAAACACCGGTGTTCACCGGCCAGGTCCGCGGCACTGCCCCGGTCACACCGCTCACCGCCCTGCTGCGGCGGCAGCGCCGCGAGGTGCTTCTCGCCGCGGGCAGCATGATCGGCTTCTTCGCGTTGGGTTACATGGCCAATGCGTATCTGATGAGTTATGCCCATACCCGCGTCGGTTTTTCACCGGACCTGATCCTGCAGGTGGGTCTGCTCGGTGGGGTGATCGTGGTGGTGTTCAACGCGCTGAGCGCCATGCTGAGCGACAGGTTCGGCCGCCGCCGCGTCATCATGGTGGCGTTGACCGTCGGTGTCCCATGGACGTTCGTCGTGCTTCCGCTCATCGACACCGGCAATGCCGCGTTGTTCGCGCTCGCCATGTCGGGTACGTATGCGGTCGCCGCGAGTTCGTACGGGCCGATGGCGGCCTTCATACCGGAGATCTTCCGAACCAGATACCGCTACAGCGGTGCCGGCTTGTCCCTGAACCTCGCGGGGCTGGTCGGTGGCGCGGTGCCGACGATCGTCGCGGCACCGCTGCTGGCGGCGTGGGGCACGCCCGCCGTCGGGGCCATGATGGCCGTCGTCGTCCTCACCAGCCTGGTCTGTACGTCCGCGCTGCCGGAAACCAAAGGCACTGTCCTGCAGTAGGGGTGTGTCGATCCTGCCACCGGTGAGCCCCTGCTCGATGCGAATCGAGCAGGGGCTCAGTCCATTTGGCGGCAATCCACGGGTGAGCACAATGCGCGAATCTCCAGAAAATCGTGTGTAGCGCGGGTTGTGCGCACAACCGCGACACCCGGTCGCCGGCCCCGTAGTTTCGTAGACGTGACAGCGTCACAAACAACCAAACACCAACTCACTCAGGAGAATTCAGATGAACACCACCACGAACAAGTCGCGCTTCTTCGCCCGCTTCGTTGCGGCTCCGGTCGCCGCCGCAGGCATCCTGGGCGGCGCCGCGCTGGGACTGGCCGCTGGCGCCAACGCGGATCCGGGTCCGTCGGACCACTCGCGCAGCTACTCGGTCGACTACCGGCACGATTCGGGCGAGCACCGCGAATACCGCGAGCACCGCGAGCATCGCGACTGGGGCTTCTGGGGCTTCTGGCCGTGGCACCACTGGGACCACTCCTTCAACGGCCACCGCGGCGAACACCGCAGCTGACCCGCCCCACCCATACACTGAGCCCCTGGCCAATCGGTCAGGGGCTCAGTGTATTTCGGCGTCTCAGGCGAAGCTGTGCTCGACCTCCTCGCGACTGCGGACCGGGTCGCTGCCCAGTACGTACGACGGCTCGGTATGCGGCGCCAGGGCCGGGTCTACGCCGTCGGCCACCCGGGCCTGGGCCTGCCGGAACTCCGGAATGGGCCCGGCCGCCAACTCAAGACCGTTGATGGTCGACCACACCAGGCCCCGCCGCGCGGTGCGCTCGATGATGTTGGGGGACTGGTGCTGAATCAGCTGCATGGCCCATTTGGGCATGGTGTCGCGGATGGCCCAGTCGATCGCGCTCTGCGGCAGTGGCACATTCGGCCCGGTTGCCATGGCTGCGCCGTGGGTCAGCGCGAGTTTGGGCAGATAGGACTTGAGGCAGTCGAGCGTCTCGGCCTTGGTGGTGGGCAGGTCCGTGCCGCCAAGGGCGTGCCCGACGCGGATGAACTCGCCGTAATAGCGGTCGAGTTTCTTGCCGCGCAACGGCTGTGGGTGGTACAGCTCATGTGCTGTGGCAAGGCCCCAGACCACCGTGGCATAGTTCCAGCGCAACCAGTCGGGATCGTCGGCGTCGTAGCGGGCGCCGTCGGGGCGGACACCCTTGATGGTGTGGTGCATCGCGCGCACAGCCTTGGCCAGCCGCTCGGCGGTCTCGGTGGAGCCGTATGCCGTGCCGATGAAGAACGCGATCGAATGGCCCAGGCGCACGGCGGCGCCCTTGGGGTCGATCTGTGGGATGGCCTGTCCGTCCTCGTCGCGCTGCACCAGGCGGGAGTGGTGCATGCCCATCCAGTAGATCGACGGGTCGAGACGCTCCAGGTAGGCCGCGCACTGCAACCCGAAGATCAGCGCGTGCATGTGGGAGTGCACGTGCCACACGGCGCTGCCCGGCCCGAACCAGCCAGGATCGCCCGTGGGTCCGGCGAAATCCATCCCGCGGAAGTAGTTCCGGCGGATGTCGGCGTCGAATTTCTGATTCAGCCACTGCCCGACGAACTGGTGCGGCATGAACGGTACGGACGTCGGGAACAACACGTTTGGGCTCCTCCGCAATATCTGGTCACGGTTGTAACCACAATACATTTTGGCTACATGCGTGACCAGACTTACGCTGTACTGATGTCGACTCCGACCCGGTGGGCGGGCGTCCCGTTGACGGACCGCCGCGCCGAACGCCGCGCGCTGCTGATCGACGCGGCGTTTCGACTGTTCGGCGATGGCGGTGAGGCCGCGCTGTCGGTCCGTTCGGTATGCCGCGAGTGCGGCCTCAACACCCGCTATTTCTATGAGAGCTTCGTCGACACCGACGATCTGCTCGGCGCGGTGTACGACCAGGTGGCCGCGGCGCTGGCGGCCGAACTCGAGACCGTCATGGCCGGGGCCGGGGATTCAGTACGGGTCAGGACCCGCGCCGGGATCGCCGCGGTGCTGGGCTTCAGCTCCGCCGATCCGCGGCGCGGGCGCGTGTTGTTCACCGACGCCAGGGCCAATCCGGTGCTGGCGGCGCGTCGCATTGCCACCCAGGATCTGCTGCGTGAGGCGGTCCTGACCGAGGGTGACCGGCGACATCCCGGCTCGGACCCGGTGGCCGCCCAGGTCGGAGCGGCCATGTACACCGGTGCGATGGCCGAGCTGGCCCAGCAGTGGCTGGCCGGCCACCTCGGTGACGATCTCGACGCCGTGGTCGAGCATGCGCTGCGCCTCGTGCTGGGCCGCTAGCTCATTTCGGCGGCGGGCCGCCGATCAGACTGCGGCGGCGGGCCGCCACCGCTTGATCCACTGGGTCTCCGGCCATTCCTCGGCGGCAGCCATCAACTCGTACATCGTTGCGCCGTCGATGGATTCACGGATGATGTCGGCATGCCCGGCATGCCGGGAGAGCTCCTCCACCAGATGCATGGCCACCCAGCGCGGCGACCAGTGGTCGATGTCCTTGGGGAACCACGGCACGTCCTGTGGAACCGGGACGGGTGTGCTCAGGTCGGCATCGGCGAAGGCTTGCAGCGTGGCGGCGTTCTCGGCCGTCAGCGCGGCGACCAGATCGCCGAGGGTTTCGTCCTCGCGCATCACATGCTGGCCGGCGTGCTCCGCCATGATCTCTTCCATCGGTCGCGGGTCCGGTGGCGGGAAATCCGGTGCCGACCTGACCCGATCGGCCCAGCTGCGCTGCACGGCGGTGACATGTTTGATCAAGCCGCCGACCGACAGTGCGCTCACCGACGGAGTGGAGCGGGCCTGTTCGTCGGTCAGGCCGTGGCACACCGCCACGAACGCGTTCTGGTTGTGGCGGAGGAACTCGATCAGGCTGTCGCGCTCGTCGGCGGCGGGTGCGGGCAATCCGGGCATGGTTCAGTTCTCCTGGCTGTGGGTTGAATGGACGTAAAGGTCGCGGATACAAGCGATTTCGGCGCCGTGGTGGATGGCCTCCCGGTTGATGTGCAGGATCAGCTCGGCCATCGAGTAGTCGGCCCATTGTCCCTCGGCCGGTCCGATCGGCTTCTCCAGGTCGTCGTCGCTCAGCGAGCGGACCCCGGCGATCCAGATTCGGTACGCGTCGTCGAGCTGAGCCAGGGCAGTGGCCGCGTCGGTGGCGTACGGCCAGGTCTGGTAGTCGGCCGGCGGGCCGCCGAAGTGTGAGTGGTTACGCATGGCGAAGACGCCGACGATGACGTGCGCGAGCCGCCACGCGATGGTCGTGAACGGCTCCGGCTGCGGCGGGGGATAGCTGAAGTCGATGGCACCGTCGGGATGGACCGTCCAGCAGTCGGGAACCGGCTGCCAGAAGTACTCGTCATCGGTCAGACCGTCCAACCGTGGGCGTAGTTGATGGGTCCAGTGGTAGTCCAGCTGATCGGCCAGCGGGTTTCTCTGCATGGAGTAACCATCGCATCCATAGCGGACAGGTTCTGTCCTAAGAGTGCGGCAGACTTGCTTCATGGGCGAAACGACCAGTCGGGTGCTGCAACTCCTGGGCCTGCTGCAGTCGCGCCGGGTGTGGTCGGGTGAAGAGCTGGCCGAGCGGCTCGGCGTCACGGGCCGCAGCGTCCGACGCGATGTCGAGCGGCTGCGCGAGCTGGGATATCCCGTGCATGCCAGCAAGGGACACGGCGGTGGCTACCAACTCGGCGCCGGGGCCGCGCTGCCGCCGCTGCTGCTCGACCCGGACGAGGCCGTCGCGATGGCCGTCTGCCTGCGCTTGGCCGCCGGCGGCAGCGTCGCGGGCGTCGGGGAATCGGCGCTGCGGGCCCTGTCCAAACTCGATCAGGTGATGCCGGCCCGGCTGCGTTCACAGGTCTCGGCCGTGCACGACGCCACCGTCACCCTGTCGCCCAACTCGTCGGACGCAGCCGTCGCACCCGATGTGCTGATGACCCTGGCCCGCGCCTGCCGCGACCGCGAACACGTCGCCGCCGGGTACACCGACATCCGGGGCAACAACACGCAGCGCCGGCTGGAGCCCTATCAACTGGTCACCACCGGGCGCCGGTGGTATCTGATGGCCTACGACCGAGACCGGGCCGACTGGCGCACGCTGCGGCTGGACCGGATGTCCGAGGTCAGGGCGCTGGGCAGCACCTTCACACCGCGCGACGCGCCCGACCCGGCAGACTACGTGCGCCGGGCGATCAGCGCGTCGCCGTACCGGTATGTCGCGCGGGTGCGGTATGCGGCCCCGCAAGACGTTGTGGCCCCGATGTTTTCACCGGCTTCTGCCACCGTCGAGGCGGACGGTCCAGACGCGTGCATCGTCACCGCGGGTGCCGACGATCCCGAACGCATGGTGGTGTACTTCGCCACCCTCGGTCACGATTTCGAGGTGCTGGAACCGCCTGAGCTGGCCACCGCCGTCCGGGCAATGGCCGAACGCCTGTCCCGGAGCGCCGCGCGAACGTAAGGTTCGCTGCATGCGCGTCATCGCCGCGGAGTCGACGGAATTGTTCATCGGTTCTTCGGATCTGCCCGTGCAGCTGGCCCGGGTGACCTATACGGGATGCACCGCTCCGACGACCATCCGAGTGAACGGAGACGGCCTGTCCGGGCAGGCCGTGGCCGACCCGGGCGATGGTGTGGTCGAGGTGCCGGTGACCGTGCGCGACGCCGTTGCCGGTGAGACTCGCGTCGCTCGGGTTGCTGATGCGGCGTTCGACTTCACCATCGCCGAACCCGGCTGGACCATGTACATGATCAGCCACTTCCACTACGACCCGGTGTGGTGGAACACCCAAGCCGCCTACACCAGCGTGTGGACCGAAGACCCACCCGGCCAGTGCAGGCAGACCAACGGATTCGACCTGGTGGCTGCCCACCTGGAAATGGCGCGCCGCGAACCGGAATACAAGTTCGTGCTGGCCGAGGTGGACTACCTCAAGCCGTACTGGGACGCGCATCCCGAGGACCGTGCCGATCTGCGCCGGTTCATCGCCGACGGCCGTGTCGAGATCATGGGTGGCACGTACAACGAGCCGAACACCAACCTCACCAGCCCCGAGACGGCCATCCGGAACTTGGTGGCGGGCATGGGTTTTCAGCGTGACGTGCTGGGTGCCAACCCGGCGACGGCGTGGCAGCTCGACGTGTTCGGACACGACCCGCAGTTCCCCGGCATGGCGGCCGACGCGGGCCTGACGTCCAGCTCATGGGCCCGCGGACCACATCACCAGTGGGGCCCTATGCAGAATGACGGCGACCCTGAACGCATGCAGTTCGCCAGCGAATTCGAATGGATCGCCCCGTCGGGGCGCGGGCTGTTGACCCACTACATGCCTGCGCACTATTCGGCCGGCTGGTGGATGGATTCCGCGGCCACGCTGACCGATGCCGAGGAGTCCACCTACCAGCTGTTCAGCAAGCTCAAGCGCGTCGCCCTCACCCGCAACGTGCTGCTGCCGGTGGGCACCGACTACACCCCGCCCAACAAATGGGTCACCCAGATCCACCGCGACTGGAACGCCCGCTACCTCTGGCCGAGGTTCGTGTGCGCCCTGCCCAGCGAGTTCTTCGCCGCGGTACGAGCCGAACTCGACGCCCGCGGCGTCAAACCGTCGCCGCAGACCCGGGACATGAACCCCATCTACACGGGCAAAGACGTCTCCTACATCGACACCAAACAGGCCAACCGGGCCGCCGAGAACGCCGTGCTCGACGCCGAACGCTTCGCGGTGTTCGCCGGGCTGCTCGGCGGTGCGGACTATCCGCAGGCGGCACTGTCCAAAGCCTGGGTGCAACTGGCCTACGGCGCCCACCATGACGCCATCACCGGTTCGGAGTCCGATCAGGTCTACCTCGACCTGCTGACCGGCTGGCGTGACGCCTGGGAGCTGGGCGGCGCTGCCCGCGACAACGCGCTGGAACTGCTGTCGGACGCGGTGGACGGGTACGGCGGGCAGGAGCGTAGCGACCCGGGGATCGGCCCGGTCATCGTGTGGAATCCGCTGGCGCACAACCGTACCGACATCGTGACCGTGCACCTGGACGCGCCGGCCCGTGGCGTGCTGCTCGACACCGACGGCTCGGCGGTACCCGTGCTGGTCGAGCACGGCGGCAAGACCTTGAGCTGGCTCGCCCGTGACGTGCCGTCCCTGGGCTGGCGTGCCTACCGGTTCACCGATGGCTCCACTGCGGAATGGGAACCGTTGGCGGGGTGCACCATCGAGAACGACTGCTATCGGCTCACGGTCGCCCCGGCTCGCGGCGGCGGGGTGGTCTCGCTGATCCGGGAAGGCCGTGAATTGCTCGCCGACGGTGCGGTGGGCAACGAACTGGCGGTCTATGACGAGTATCCGGCGCATCCGCAAGCCGGTGAGGGGCCGTGGCATCTGTTGCCCAAAGGCCCGGTGGTCTGCTCGTCCGGTGCTGCTGCTGACGAAGTCTCTTGTCAGCGAAGTACTTTGGGGCAACGCGTGACCGTGCGGGGGCGTATCGACGGGCTGTTGCGCTACACCCAGACGATCACGTTGTGGCAGGGACTGGATCGCGTCGACTGCCGCACCACGATCGACGACTTCACCGGAGCCGACAAGCTGCTGCGACTGCGCTGGCCGTGCCCGGTGCCAGGGGCCCTGCCTATCAGCGAGGTCGGTGACGCCGTCATCGGGCGTGGTTTCGGCCTGATGCACGATCACGAACAGGCAGCAGTCGACACGGCGCAGCACCCGTGGACGCTCGACAATCCCGCCTACGGCTGGTTCGGACTGTCCTCGGCGGTGCGTATCAAGGTCGGGGACGCGGTGCGGGCGGTATCGGTGGCCGAGGTGGTGACGCCCGACCTCATCGATCCCTCCGACGCGGTGGACCCGCGCGACTTGATGGTGGCGCTGGTCCGCGCCGGGGTGACCGCCACCTGTAGCAGCGCCGGCAAACCCCGCTACGGCAATCTGGCCGTGGATTCCAACCTGCCCGACACTCGGCTTGCGCTCGGCGGCCCCGGTGAAAACTCCTTCACCGCAGCAGTTCTCGCTGAGTCGGATGACGCGTACGGCAACGAACTCAAACGCCAGTTGGACGCGACCGGATCTGCCAGGGTGTGGGTACCCGCGACCGCCCCGCTGGTCGAGCAATGGGTTCCCGACGCCGACCTACGTGCTCCGCGGGCGCTACCGGTGCTGATCCTGGCCGGCGACCTCACGGCGGTGGTCGACGACCTGGCCGACGCCGAGATCGTCGTCGACCAGCACGTGCCGACCGAGGCAGACGCGTTCGAACAGCGCACCGTCGCGGTGCTCAATCGCGGCGTGCCCGGGTTTTCCGTCGGCTCCGACGGCACCATGCACACCTCGCTCATGCGGTCCTGCACCGGTTGGCCCTCGGGCACGTGGATCGATCCGCCGCGAAGGACCGTGCCCGACGGTTCGAATTTCCAATTGCAGCACTGGACACATACTTTCGACTACGCGGTGGTGGCAGGCGACGGCGACTGGCGTGACGTCGGTGTCGCCGCGCGCGGGGCGGAATTCAACCGGCCGCTGCGGGCGGTGCCGGCGCGGCGCAGCCATGCCGGAGGCCTGCCGGCGTGGGGTTCTCTGCTCGAAGTAGAGCCGGCGGGGCACGTGCAACTCGGTGCGCTCAAGCCCACCGGCAATCCGTTGGCCTCCGGCAGTGTCCGGCCCGCCGACCCGGCAGGCGGTATCACCGCCCGCCTGGTCGAAACCACAGGCAGAGCAACCAAAGTCAAGCTCCGATCTGGGCTGCGGTCGGCGGCGACGACGCCGCTGGACCTGCTCGAAGCGCCCCGCGTTCCCGGCGGGCCGCGGGATGAGTTGGGCCTGCACGGTTTTGAGATCGCCACGGTCGCGGCGCGGCTGAACCTGCCTCGCGTGCTGCGTGCGGAGCACCGCATACTGGCTCCGGAAGCCGAGGTCGCCCAGCCGCTTTATGCCCGCTACTGGTTGCGCAACCGGGGCCCGGCACCGCTCGGCGGGCTGCCCGCCGTAGCGCATCTGCACCCGGAAAACCTCACTGTCGCAACGGATTCCCAGGTGGTGTTACGCCTGACGGCAGCCAGTGACTGCACCGACGCACCGCTGCACGGCCGGGTTCGGGTCGTGGTGCCGCCGGGGTGGACCGCCGAGCCGGCCGAACTCCCGTTTGTGCTTCCGCCCGACGAACATCTGGAAACCGAGGTTGCGCTGGGCATGCCGGCCGGCGTCGCACCCGGGCTGTACCCGATCCGCGCGGAACTCGTCGTCACCGGAACCGACGCGGCCGCGCTGCCGCCGTCCTGGCGCCAGGTGGTCGAAGACATCTGCCTGGTGACCGTCGGCGAGCCGGGTGCTCAGGTGCTCACACTGCGGTCCGAACCGCAGCCGGTAGAGGTCAAGGCCGGTGACAGCGGCCAGATCTCGATCGAGGTGGGTACCGACGCCCGGGCCGGCTTGAGCGCCGAGGCGCACTTGATCAGTCCGTGGGGCACGTGGGATTGGATGGGGCCCGCGGCCGTAGGGTTCGAACTTCCGGCCGGTGGGTCGGCGCAGATCGGTTTCGACGTGTCGCCACCGGAATGGATTGAGCCAGGTACATGGTGGGCGTTGATCAGAGTCGGCTGTGCCGGGCGGTTGTTGTATACCCCGGCCGTCCGGGTGGTTGTGCGATGAGGATTTGTGCGACCGTCGCCGGTAAGCCGGTGCTGGTCAGAGAGATCGACGAAAGGGAGGCAATGGTGCGGGCAGGTAACCTCGCGTCGGCGCTGCCGCGGGAAGGCACCAGCGAGGGCAGACAGTTGCGGCGTTGGCTGACACAGCTTGTCGTCGCCGAGCGCGTCGTCGCCGTGGAAGCGGCCGCGCTCGGGATCGGCCCGGTCGGCGCTGTGGGGGAGGACGAGCTGCTGCCGGATACGGCCGTGCGCCTGGAGATCGGCAGTGTGGCGGCCGCGGTGTTGGCCACGCCTCTTGCGAGGGCGGTGTTCACCGAAGTCACCCGGGCTGTGGTGATCAGCGATGACGACATTGCCGCGTACCACACCCGCAACCCGTTACGCTTCGCGGTGAAACGTGAAGTGCGGCAACAGGGCTGGCAAACCAACCCGGTAGCGCCCGAGTTCGGGGATGTGCGAGACGAGATCGCCGGACACCTGCTTGCCGCCGCGCGCCGTCGTGCTTTCCGATTGTGGCTCGACGCGCGGTGTGCCGAACTGGTCGAGCTTGCGCCCGGATACGAGCATCCGGGTGATCCGCGGCAGCCGGACAACACCCATAGGCACTGACGAGCTGATGAGCGCACTCACTCTCGCCTTGGACATCGGTGGCACCAAGATGGCCGCGGGCCTCGTCGACTCCCGCGGAACCCTGGTGCACCACGCCACTGCGCCGACCCCGGACGGGGATGCCGAGGCTATCTGGGCCGTCGTCGAGACGTTGCTGGTCGACACGTTGCGCTTGGCCGAGGGGGCGGTACGCGGTGTCGGCATCGGATCGGCCGGGCCGGTGGACCTGCCGAGTGGAACTGTCAGCCCGATCAATATCACTGAGTGGCATCGCTTTCCGATCGTCGAACGCGTCGAGTCGGTGTCGCGGTTGCCGGTGCGACTCGGGGGTGACGGGTTGTGCCTGGCGTTGGGGGAGCACTGGCGGGGTGCCGGCCGGGGCGCCCGGTACATGCTCGGCATGGTGGTGTCGACGGGGGTCGGCGGCGGCCTGGTGTTCGACGGTGCACCGTATGCCGGCCGCACCGGCAATGCGGGGCACGTCGGGCATGTGATCGTCGCGCCGGAAGGCGGGGCGCTGTGTACCTGCGGTGGGCGCGGGTGCGTCGAGACGATCGCCTCCGGCCCGCATCTGGTGCAATGGGCGCGCGAACAGGGCTGGGCCGCGCCGGAGGGGGCCGACGCCAAGGCCCTGGCCGCTGCGGCTGATGCAGGGGACCCGTTGGCAATCCAGGCTTTTCGACGCGGTGCCACCGCCATCGCGGCGATGATCGCGTCGGTCGGCGCGGTGTGCGACCTCGACCTCGTCGTGATCGGTGGCGGGGTGGCCAAGTCCGGGGACCTGCTGTTCGCGCCGCTTCGCGATGCGCTGGCGGGCTATGCCGGGCTGACGTTTCTGCGTACGTTGCGCGTCGTGCCCGCCGAACTGGGCGGCGAGGCCGGGCTGGTCGGCGCGGCCGCCCTGCTGCGGGGATGATTCTTCTTCACGCGGCGCTGCATGTGGGTGCGTCCCCAGTCGCACAGGACCTGCAGCACCGGCCCCAGCGTCATGCCGTATTCGGAGATCGAATAGTGCACGCACGGCGGCACGGTGCCCGCGTCGTGGCGGTCGATGATGCCGGCCTCGACGAGGTCGTGCAGGTGCCGGATCAGCATGCGCTCGGTGATCTCGGGGATGCTGCGCCGAAGCTCGGCGGTGCGCATCGGCCCGTCGAACAACCGCCACAGGATGGTGCCCTTCCAGCGGCCGTCGATGACGGACAGGGTGGCGTCGATCGGGCATTCGCCGATTTCCTTCTTTGAGACCGCCACGGCTCACCTCCCGGGTCGTACGCTGACTAATTTGTCAGTACCTTGTTTTTTGTCAGCATAATCACCAGGCTCGATTCATGGAACAGACCGTGCAGATCGTGGCCGTGCTCATCATGGGAACTCTTGTCGGCGTGGAGTTCGGTGTCGCCGCGTTCACCAATCCCATCGTGGAGCGGTTGCCGGACCAGGGCTATCGACAGGCCCGCGCCACCGGCGCGCGGATCCTCGGCACCGTCATGCCGTTCTGGTATCTCGCCGCGGCGGCTCTGTTGGTCGGTGTGTGGTGGCTGGGACGCTCGCCACTGGCGATTGCGGCGGTCGCGGTGATGGGCGTGGTCATCGTTCTGACGTTGACCACGCTGGTGCCGATCAACAATCGCGTCTCGGCCTCAGTGGGCGCCGGTCCCGAGGAGGTGCCGGTCCGGGAACTGGCACATCGGTGGGACCGACTGCACTGGCTTCGGGTGGCCCTGTTGGCGGTCGCATTTGCGTTGCTGGTGATCGCGGGCGCACGCTGAGCGGCCGCGAGCGTGCGCAGAGTGACGGTTGGACACGGCGTGTCGGGCAACAGACACGCACCCTCGCGGTGCTGAGGGGCGCGGTGCTGTGGGGGCAGAACTCCGCGAATTAGGAAGTCGGGCGGGTGTTCGGCTACTCTGGTCGGGTTCCACCGAAGACCGTCGGTCACCGATGAGCGCTTGCACGAAGTGCGAGTGGCTCGGCAATCGGTTGAAGGTCCGGGCGTAGCCCGGCGGCCCACGCAGGAGGACGAGGCTAGATTACGACCTTCGGATTAAAAGTCCGTAGATTTTCACGCCCCGACCTGTCTGCGTCGGGGCGTTCGTCATTTCATGGCCCTTCAGACGCATTCGAGGCCGGCTGTCCTGGTGGAGCGACCGATACCCACCACAAGGAGGCATGCATGGCCAAGGCTGACAAGGCCACGGCGGTTGCCGACATTGCCGAGCAGTTCAAGGGGGCGACGGCCACCGTCGTCACCGAGTACCGCGGGCTCACCGTGGCAAACCTGGCCGAACTCCGTCGCTCACTCGGCGACTCGGCCACGTACACCGTCGCCAAGAACACCCTGGTGAAGCGGGCCGCCTCGGAAGCCGGCATTGAAGGCCTCGACGAACTGTTCGCCGGTCCCACGGCGATCGCGTTCGTCCAGGGCGAGCCCGTCGACGCCGCCAAGGCGATCAAGAAGTTCGCCAAGGACCACAAGGCGCTCGTCATCAAGGGCGGCTACATGGACGGCCGCGCGCTCTCGATCGCCGAGGTCGAGAAGATCGCCGACCTGGAGTCGCGCGAGGTGCTGCTGGCCAAGCTGGCAGGCGCCATGAAGGGCAACCTGTCCAAGGCCGCCGGCCTCTTCAACGCTCCCGCTTCTCAGGTCGCTCGGCTCGCTGCCGCGCTGCAGGAGAAGAAGGCAGCCGAAGAAGCGGCGTAGAGACCACCGTTTTCCCCATACATCCGTAAGAAATAAGGAAGGACCATCAACATGGCCAAGCTGTCCACCGAAGAACTGCTCGACGCTTTCAAGGAAATGACGCTGCTGGAGCTCTCTGAGTTCGTCAAGCAGTTCGAAGAGACCTTCGAGGTCACCGCCGCCGCTCCGGTCGCCGTCGCGGCCGCCGGTGCCGCCCCGGCCGCCGCCGAGGCCGCCGAGGAGCAGTCGGAATTCGACGTCATCCTCGAAGGTGCCGGCGAGAAGAAGATCGGCGTCATCAAGGTCGTCCGCGAGATCGTCTCCGGCCTGGGCCTCAAGGAAGCCAAGGACCTGGTCGACGGCGCCCCCAAGCCGCTGCTGGAGAAGGTCACCAAGGAAGCCGCCGAGGACGCCAAGGCCAAGCTCGAGGCTGCCGGCGCATCGGTCACCGTCAAGTAGTTCGCTGCTTGTCAAAGATCCCCGGATCCCTCGGATCCGGGGATCTTTGCTGTTCTGGCATGTGTGTGCGCTTTCAATAGACACAACCGTGTTGCGGTGGTAGTGCGTAGGTTATGGTGACTCAAGCCACAGGCCGCAGTCGGTGGCGCGGTCAGGCGTAGGCGGAAGGATCTTTGATGGGCGTCCAAATCGACGTAACCGGACTCAGCAAGTCATTTGGATCGTCGAAGATCTGGGAAGACGTGACGATGACCATCCCGGCCGGTGAGGTCAGCGTGCTGCTGGGCCCGTCCGGTACCGGTAAGTCCGTGTTCCTGAAGTCCCTGATCGGCCTGCTGCGCCCGGAGCGCGGCTCGATCGTCATCGACGGCACTGACATCATCGAGTGCTCAGCCAAGGAGCTCTACGAGATCCGCACCCTGTTCGGTGTGCTGTTCCAGGACGGCGCGCTGTTCGGTTCGATGAACATCTACGACAACACGGCCTTCCCGCTGCGCGAGCACACCAAGAAGTCCGAGAGCGAAATCCGCAACATCGTCATGGAGAAGCTCGAACTGGTCGGTATGCCCAACGACGGGCACAAGTTCCCCGGTGAGATCTCCGGCGGTATGCGCAAGCGTGCCGGCCTGGCCCGCGCCCTGGTGCTGGACCCCAAGATCATCCTGTGCGACGAGCCGGACTCCGGTCTGGACCCGGTCCGTACCGCCTACCTGTCGCAGCTGCTGATCGACATCAACGCCCAGATCGACGCGACGATCCTGATCGTGACGCACAACATCAACATCGCCCGGACCGTGCCGGACAACATGGGCATGTTGTTCCGCAAGCACCTGGTCATGTTCGGTCCCCGTGAGGTGCTGCTCACCAGCGACGAGCCGGTCGTCAAGCAGTTCCTCAACGGGCGGCGTATCGGCCCGATCGGTATGTCGGAGGAGAAGGACGAGGCGACCGCCGCGGCCGAGCAGGCCATGCTGGACCTGGGGCAGCACGATGGTGGTGTCGAAGAGATCGAGGGCGTGCCGCCGCAGCTCATGGCGACGCCCGGTATGCCCGAGCGCAAGGCTGTGGCCCGGCGCCAGGCCCGGGTGCGCGAGATGATGCACACCCTGCCGCCGGCCGCTCAAGCCGCGATCATGGACGACCTGGAGGGCACCCACAAGTACCCCGTGCACGACTACGAGGAGCCCACCGCGCGGCACGGGCGTGCCGGCGACGACGACCCGACGGGCGTCATCGAGGTACCCAGCCAGCACTGAGTCGCTCCACCAGCGGATCCGGCGGGCCCACCCAGGGGCGCCGGATTTGCTGCATTCCGGAGGACCCGCGCTTGCCGGGCTGATCGGCCGGAAGTGAAATTTCCCGACAAGTTTCCTGGCTCAAGAAGCGTGTGAACTCTTGACGGACGAGCCCAAACGAGCCAATCTGTTGGGCAGCATGTGTGAACGGGTACAGGACGCCAGCCAGCGCCGAGTGACCCATCTCATGGCATGGATTTGTGGTGGTTGAGGAATGCGCCGTTCTGCGCTATCGTTGGACGTTGCGCTGGCTGCATCCTGCCCACCTCACCTGTACCTGACATCGTGGTCCTAGCCTGAGCATTGCTCAGCACCTAGTCGCGTGCGTTGCGTCCGGGAGTTTGGACGGGGCTGAAGCAGGAAAAGCCAGCCGAACCGACGCAGAACAGAGCGGCATCAGGACCGGTGTACTCCGGCATCCGAATCGTCGCATGAGGTGCTGGAAGGATGCATCTTGGCAGTCTCTAGCCAGAGCACAGCGAACGCTAACACCAATAACTCCGTCCCAGGAGCACCGAACAGAGTTTCATTTGCCAAGCTCCGCGAGCCGCTTGAGGTTCCGGGGCTTCTCGACGTTCAGACCGATTCTTTCGAGTGGCTGGTCGGCTCCGACCGGTGGCGTCAGAACGCCGTCGACCGCGGCGAAGACAACCCCGTCGGCGGCCTCGAAGAGGTCCTCGCGGAGCTCTCGCCGATCGAGGATTTCTCCGGCTCGATGTCGCTGAGCTTCTCCGACCCGCGTTTCGACGAGGTCAAGGCTCCTGTCGACGAGTGCAAAGACAAGGACATGACGTACGCGGCCCCGCTGTTCGTCACGGCCGAGTTCATCAACAACAACACCGGTGAGATCAAGAGCCAGACGGTCTTCATGGGTGACTTCCCGATGATGACCGAAAAGGGCACCTTCATCATCAACGGCACCGAGCGTGTCGTGGTGTCCCAGCTGGTCCGTTCGCCGGGCGTGTACTTCGACGAGAGCATCGACAAGTCGACCGAGAAGACCCTGCACAGCGTCAAGGTCATCCCCGGCCGCGGCGCGTGGCTGGAGTTCGACGTCGACAAGCGCGACACCGTCGGCGTGCGTATCGACCGCAAGCGTCGTCAGCCGGTCACCGTGCTGCTCAAGGCGCTGGGCTGGACCGGCGAGCAGATCACCGAGCGCTTCGGCTTCTCCGAGATCATGATGGGCACGCTCGAGAAGGACAGCACCGCAGGCACCGATGAGGCGCTGCTGGACATCTACCGCAAGCTGCGCCCGGGCGAGCCGCCGACCAAGGAGTCCGCGCAGACCCTGCTGGAGAACCTGTTCTTCAAGGAGAAGCGTTACGACCTGGCCCGCGTCGGTCGCTACAAGGTCAACAAGAAGCTGGGCCTCAACGCCGGCCAGCCGATCACGTCGTCGACTCTGACCGAGGAAGACGTCGTCGCCACCATCGAGTACCTGGTGCGTCTGCACGAGGGCCAGACCACGATGACCGTCCCCGGCGGCGTCGAGGTCCCCGTCGAGGTCGATGACATCGACCACTTCGGCAACCGTCGTCTGCGTACCGTCGGCGAGCTGATCCAGAACCAGATCCGGGTCGGCCTGTCGCGTATGGAGCGCGTCGTCCGTGAGCGGATGACCACCCAGGACGTCGAGGCGATCACCCCGCAGACCCTGATCAACATCCGTCCCGTCGTGGCGGCGATCAAGGAGTTCTTCGGAACCAGCCAGCTGTCGCAGTTCATGGACCAGAACAACCCGCTGTCGGGTCTGACCCACAAGCGTCGTCTGTCGGCGCTGGGCCCCGGCGGTCTGTCCCGTGAGCGCGCCGGCCTTGAGGTCCGCGACGTGCACTCGTCGCACTACGGCCGCATGTGCCCGATCGAGACCCCTGAAGGTCCGAACATCGGTCTGATCGGCTCGCTGTCGGTGTACGCCCGGGTCAACCCGTTCGGCTTCATCGAGACCCCGTACCGCAAGGTCGTCGACGGTGTGGTCACCGACCAGATCGACTACCTGACCGCCGACGAGGAGGACCGCCACGTCGTGGCGCAGGCCAACTCGCCGACGACCGACACCGATGGCGGTGCCCGGTTCGTCGAGGACCGCGTCATGGTCCGTAAGAAGGGCGGCGAGGTCGAGTTCGTGGCGGCCGACCAGGTCGACTACATGGACGTCTCACCGCGCCAGATGGTGTCGGTCGCGACCGCGATGATCCCGTTCCTCGAGCACGACGACGCCAACCGCGCCCTGATGGGTGCCAACATGCAGCGCCAGGCCGTTCCGCTGGTGCGCAGCGAGGCCCCGCTGGTCGGTACCGGCATGGAACTGCGTGCCGCGATCGACGCCGGTGACGTGGTGGTCACGGCCAAGTCCGGTGTGGTCGAGGAAGTTTCGGCCGACTACGTCACCGTGATGGCCGACGACGGCACGCGGCACACCTACCGGATGCGCAAGTTCGCTCGCTCCAACCACGGCACGTGCGCCAACCAGCGCCCGATCGTGGACGCCGGGCAGCGCGTCGAGTCCGGCCAGGTGATCGCCGACGGTCCGTGCACCGAGAACGGTGAGATGGCCCTGGGCAAGAACCTGCTCGTGGCGATCATGCCGTGGGAGGGCCACAACTACGAGGACGCGATCATCCTCTCCAACCGCCTGGTGGAAGAGGACGTGCTCACCTCGATTCACATCGAAGAGCACGAGATCGATGCCCGCGACACCAAGCTGGGCGCCGAGGAGATCACCCGGGACATCCCGAACGTCTCCGATGAGGTGCTGGCCGACCTCGACGAGCGCGGCATCGTCCGCATCGGCGCCGAGGTCCGCGACGGCGACATCCTGGTCGGCAAGGTCACCCCGAAGGGTGAGACCGAGCTGACCCCGGAGGAGCGCCTGCTGCGTGCCATCTTCGGTGAGAAGGCCCGCGAGGTCCGCGACACGTCGCTGAAGGTTCCTCACGGTGAGTCCGGCAAGGTCATCGGCATCCGCGTGTTCTCGCGCGAGGACGACGACGAGCTGCCCGCCGGCGTCAACGAGCTGGTCCGGGTGTACGTGGCCCAGAAGCGCAAGATCTCCGACGGCGACAAGCTCGCCGGACGCCACGGCAACAAGGGTGTCATCGGCAAGATCCTGCCCGTCGAGGACATGCCGTTCCTGCCCGATGGCACCCCGGTGGACATCATCCTGAACACCCACGGTGTGCCGCGTCGTATGAACATCGGCCAGATCCTGGAAACCCACCTCGGGTGGGTGGCCAAGGCCGGCTGGAACATCGATGTGGCCGCGGGTACTCCGGACTGGGCGTCCAAGCTGCCCGAGGATCTGTACAGCGCACCGCGCGACAGCATCGTCTCCACCCCGGTGTTCGACGGTGCGCAGGAAGGTGAGCTGCAGGGCCTGCTCGGTTCGACGCTGCCGAACCGCGACGGCGAGGTCATGGTCGACGCCGACGGTAAGGCGACGCTGTTCGACGGGCGTTCCGGCGAACCGTTCCCGTACCCGGTGACGGTCGGCTACATGTACATCCTGAAGCTGCACCACCTGGTGGACGACAAGATCCACGCCCGCTCCACTGGCCCGTACTCGATGATCACCCAGCAGCCGCTCGGTGGTAAGGCGCAGTTCGGTGGCCAGCGCTTCGGTGAGATGGAGTGCTGGGCCATGCAGGCCTACGGCGCTGCGTACACCCTGCAGGAGCTGCTGACGATCAAGTCCGACGACACGGTCGGCCGCGTGAAGGTCTACGAGGCCATCGTCAAGGGCGAGAACATCCCTGAACCCGGTATCCCCGAGTCGTTCAAGGTGCTTCTCAAGGAGCTGCAGTCGCTGTGCCTCAACGTTGAGGTGCTCTCCAGCGACGGCGCGGCGATCGAGATGCGTGACGGTGACGACGAGGACCTGGAGCGTGCCGCTGCCAACCTCGGTATCAACCTGTCGCGCAACGAGTCCGCCTCTGTCGAAGATCTCGCCTGAGTTGTTTTCTAGTCCCGAAAGGGGAAAGGGAGTTACGTGCTAGACGTCAACTTCTTCGATGAACTCCGCATCGGCCTCGCCACCGCGGACGACATCCGTAACTGGTCCTTCGGCGAGGTCAAGAAGCCGGAGACCATCAACTACCGCACGCTCAAGCCTGAAAAGGACGGCCTGTTCTGCGAGAAGATCTTCGGACCGACTCGCGACTGGGAGTGCTACTGCGGCAAGTACAAGCGGGTCCGCTTCAAGGGCATCATCTGTGAGCGCTGTGGCGTCGAGGTCACTCGCGCCAAGGTGCGCCGTGAGCGGATGGGCCACATCGAACTGGCCGCGCCCGTCACGCACATCTGGTACTTCAAGGGTGTTCCGTCGCGCTTGGGTTACCTGCTGGACCTGGCCCCGAAGGATCTGGAAAAGATCATCTACTTCGCGGCCTACGTGATCACCGCCGTCGACGACGAGATGCGCCACAACGAGCTGTCGACGCTCGAGGCCGAGATGGCCGTCGAGCGCAAGGCCGTCGAGGACCAGCGTGACTCCGACCTGGAGGCCCGGGCCCAGAAGCTCGAGGCCGACATGGCCGAGCTCGAGGCCGAGGGTGCCAAGTCCGACGTGCGCCGCAAGGTGCGCGACGGCGGCGAGCGTGAGATGCGTCAGCTCCGCGACCGGGCCCAGCGCGAGCTGGACCGGCTCGACGAGATCTGGAGCACCTTCACCAAGCTGGCTCCCAAGCAGCTGATCGTGGACGAGGTGCTCTACCGCGAGCTGCAGGACCGCTACGGCGAGTACTTCACCGGCGCCATGGGTGCCGAGTCGATCAAGAAGCTCATCGAGACCTTCGACATCGACGCCGAGGCGGAGTCGCTGCGCGACACCATCAAGAACGGCAAGGGCCAGAAGAAGCTGCGTGCGCTCAAGCGCCTGAAGGTCGTCGCGGCCTTCCAGCAGTCCGGCAACTCGCCCATGGGCATGGTGCTCGACGCCGTCCCGGTGATCCCGCCGGAACTGCGCCCGATGGTTCAGCTCGACGGTGGCCGTTTCGCCACCTCCGACCTGAACGACCTGTACCGCCGCGTCATCAACCGCAACAACCGGCTCAAGCGACTGATCGACCTCGGCGCGCCCGAGATCATCGTCAACAACGAGAAGCGCATGCTTCAGGAGTCGGTGGACGCGCTGTTCGACAACGGCCGTCGTGGCCGGCCGGTCACCGGTCCGGGCAACCGTCCGCTCAAGTCGCTGTCCGACCTGCTCAAGGGCAAGCAGGGCCGCTTCCGTCAGAACCTGCTGGGTAAGCGCGTCGACTACTCGGGCCGTTCGGTCATCGTGGTCGGCCCGCAGCTCAAACTGCACCAGTGCGGTCTGCCGAAGCTGATGGCGCTGGAACTGTTCAAGCCGTTCGTGATGAAGCGTCTGGTCGACCTGAACCACGCGCAGAACATCAAGAGCGCCAAGCGCATGGTCGAGCGTCAGCGTCCCCAGGTGTGGGATGTCCTCGAAGAGGTCATCGCCGAGCACCCGGTGCTGCTGAACCGTGCACCTACGCTGCACCGCCTGGGTATCCAGGCCTTCGAGCCGCAGCTGGTGGAAGGCAAGGCCATCCAGCTGCACCCGCTGGTGTGTGAGGCGTTCAACGCCGACTTCGACGGTGACCAGATGGCCGTGCACCTGCCGCTGTCGGCAGAAGCCCAGGCCGAGGCGCGGATTCTCATGCTGTCCTCGAACAACATCCTGTCGCCTGCGTCGGGCAAGCCGCTGGCCATGCCGCGTCTGGACATGGTGACCGGGCTGTACTTCCTGACCACCGAGGTCGCCGGTGACACCGGCGAGTACACCCCGGCCGGTACGGATACCCCGGAGACCGGTGTGTACAGCAGCCCGGCCGAGGCCATCATGGCGCTGGACCGCGGGGCACTGTCGGTGCGCGCCCGCATCAAGGTCCGGCTCACCGATCTGCGCCCGCCGGCCGACGTCGAGGCCCAGCTCTTCGAGAACGGTTGGAAGTACGGCGACGCCTGGACCGCGGACACCACGCTGGGCCGGGTGCTCTTCAACGAGCTGCTGCCCAAGGGCTACCCGTTCGTCAACGAGCAGATGCACAAGAAGGTCCAGGCCCGGATCATCAACGATCTGGCCGAGCGGTACCCGATGATCGTGGTGGCGCAGACCGTCGACAAGCTCAAGGACGCCGGCTTCCACTGGGCCACCCGTTCGGGTGTCACGGTTTCGATGGCCGACGTTCTGGTGCCGCCGCAGAAGCAGGAGATCCTGGAGCGCCACGAGGCCGAGGCCGAGGCGATCGAGAAGAAGTACCAGCGTGGCGCGCTCAACCACACCGAGCGCAACGAGTCGCTGGTCAAGATCTGGCAGGACGCCACCGAAGAGGTCGGTAAGGCGATGGAGGAGTACTACCCGGCGGACAACCCGATCATCACGATCGTGAAGTCCGGCGCCACGGGTAACCTCACCCAGACCCGCACCCTGGCAGGCATGAAGGGTCTGGTGACCAATCCGAAGGGTGAGTTCATCCCGCGTCCCATCAAGTCCTCGTTCCGCGAGGGCCTGACGGTGCTGGAGTACTTCATCAACACCCACGGCGCCCGTAAGGGTCTGGCGGACACCGCTCTTCGTACCGCCGACTCGGGTTACCTGACCCGTCGTCTGGTCGACGTGTCGCAGGACGTCATCGTTCGCGAGACCGACTGCGAGACCGAGCGCGGCATCATCGTCACGCTGGCCGAGCGCGGCCACGACGGTTCGCTGATCCGCGACGCGCACGTCGAGACCTCGGCGTTCGCCCGGACGCTGGCGACCGACGCGGTCGACGCCAACGGCAAGGTGATCATCGAGCGTGGTCACGATCTCGGTGATCCGGCGATCGACGCGCTGCTGGCTGCGGGCATCTCGCAGGTGAAGGTGCGTTCGGTGCTGACCTGTGCGTCGGCTGCCGGCGTGTGTGCGAAGTGCTACGGCCGTTCGATGGCCACCGGCAAGCTGGTCGACATCGGCGAGGCCGTCGGCATCGTCGCCGCCCAGTCCATCGGTGAGCCCGGCACGCAGCTGACCATGCGTACCTTCCACCAGGGTGGTGTTACCGGTGGCGCCGACATCGTCGGTGGTCTGCCCCGCGTGCAGGAGCTGTTCGAAGCTCGTATCCCGCGGAACAAGGCACCCATCGCCGACGTCGCGGGCCGCGTGCGGCTGGAGGAGAGCGACAAGTTCTTCAAGATCACCATCGTCCCCGACGATGGCGGCGAGGAAGTTGTCTACGACAAGCTCACCAAGCGTCAGCGCCTGCGGGTCATCACCCACGAGGACGGCTCGGAGGGCGTGCTCTCCGACGGTGACCACGTCGAGGTCGGCGACCAGCTGATGGAAGGCTCGGCCGATCCGCACGAGGTGCTGCGTGTCCAGGGCCCCCGCGAGGTGCAGATCCACCTCGTCAAGGAGGTCCAGGAGGTCTACCGGGCCCAGGGCGTGTCGATCCACGACAAGCACATCGAGGTCATCGTCCGGCAGATGCTGCGTCGCGTCACGATCATCGATTCGGGTTCGACGGAGTTCCTGCCCGGCTCGCTGACCGAGCGTGCCGAGTTCGAGACCGAGAACCGTCGCGTCGTGGCCGAGGGCGGCGAGCCCGCGGCCGGACGTCCGGTGCTGATGGGTATCACGAAGGCGTCGCTGGCCACCGATTCGTGGCTGTCGGCGGCGTCGTTCCAGGAGACCACTCGCGTGCTGACCGATGCGGCGATCAACTGCCGCAGCGACAAGCTGCAGGGTCTGAAGGAAAACGTGATCATCGGCAAGCTGATCCCGGCCGGTACCGGTATCAACCGTTACCGCAACATCCAGGTGCAGCCCACCGAAGAGGCCCGCGCTGCGGCGTACACGATCCCGTCCTACGAGGATCAGTACTACAGCCCGGACTTCGGCCAGGCGACCGGTGCTGCGGTGCCGCTGGACGATTACGGTTACAGCGACTACCGGTAGCTAGTCACGGAGAAGGCCCCTGCGCTCGGCGCGGGGGCCTTTTTCATGCGCGTTTCATGCGCGAGTGGCCAGTTAATGCACGCGGCAAGCCATTTCGCGTGTCATAACTGGCCAGTCGGCGTCATTCGTAGCGGCCGAAGCCGCGAATACCCGGATCGTCGGAGATCTGGTAGGTCGACAGGGCGACGTTGCGACCTTCGTTGCCACCGACCGTGGTGAGCATGCCGTTGTCGTTGATCAGCACGATGTTGACGTGCTGGCCCTTCGGGCTCGGGGCGTCGTAGAGCACCATGTCCCCGGGTTGCGGTGAGTAATCCGGCGGTTCCCAGCGCCCCTCGGCCTGCAGGTAGTCGGTGAGCGTCATGACGCCGGGGATGCGCCAGTGCCCGGAGTTGGGGTTGGAGAAGGGTCTGCCGGATTCGCGCATCACCCAGCTGGTGAAATCCGCGCACCATGGCTCGTCGTTGCCCTCGGAGTACTTGGACATGCCTGATTGCGCGGCGTACTCCTGGGCCAGGACGTGCACGATGGCGGCTCGCCCCGGGCTCAGTTGCGAGGTGTCGACGTCGGGAAAGTCCGGCAGGGCGACGTTTTCGCGATAGCCGCGATACCCGGCCAAGCTGGCGACAGCGACCATCACCAGGGCAGCCATCACCAAGAGGATGCGCCACGCGCGGCTGTGCATGTTTGCCAGATTAGGTGACGCTCGCCCGGGCACAGCACGGCAATTTCGCTGTCGGAGCCGCCGCCTAAACTTGGGCACGTGCTCATCGGTTCGCATGTAGACAACACAGATCCGCTGGCCGCGGCGGCCGCTGACGGCGCCGACGTGGTGCAGTTCTTCCTCGGCAACCCGCAGAGCTGGAAGAAACCCAAGCCTCGCGAAGACGCCGACGTGCTCAAAGCGTCGACGGTGCCGCTGTATGTGCATGCGCCGTACCTGATCAACGTGGCCTCCGCGAACAACCGGGTGCGCATCCCGTCGCGCAAGATCCTGCAGGACACCTGCGACGCGGCCGCCGAGATCGGCGCCACCGCGGTGATCGTGCACGGCGGTCACGCCGACGACAACGACATGGAGGCCGGGTTCGAACGCTGGGTCAAGGCGCTGGACAGCCTCAAGACCGAGGTCCCGGTCTACTTGGAGAACACCGCGGGCGGCGATCACGCCATGGCGCGGCACTTCGACACCATCGCTCGGCTGTGGGATCACATCGGCGACAAGGGGATTGGCTTCTGCCTGGACACCTGCCACGCGTGGGCCGCAGGTGAAGCGCTGATCGACGCGGTGGACCGCATCAAGGCCATCACCGGGCGCATCGATCTGGTGCACTGCAACGACTCCCGGGACGCCGCAGGTTCCGGTGCCGACCGGCACGCCAATTTCGGCCTCGGGCAGATCGACCCGCAACTGCTGGCCGCGGTGGTCAAGGCTGCCGACGCGCCGGTCATCTGCGAGACCTCCGAGGAAGGCCGCAAGGACGACATCGCGTTCCTGCGCGAGCACGCCGCGGACTGACGCGCGCTCGGCGGCGCTGTTACATCTCTTGAACAACCGTCGGGAAACTGTAACACTGGGTGTATGAGCGATACGCACGTCGTCACCAATCAGGTCCCGCCGCTGGAGGACTTCAATCCCGCCGCCTCCCCGGTGCTGACCGAAGCACTCATCCGTGAAGGCGGCGAGTGGGGTCTCGACGAGGTCAACGCGGTCGGGGCGCTGAACGGCAGTGCTCAGGTGCAGCGGTGGGGCGAGCTCGCCGATCGCAACCAGCCGATCCTGCACACCCACGACCGGTACGGTCACCGCGTCGACGAAGTCGAGTACGACCCCGCGTACCACGAACTCATGACCGCGGCGGTCAAGCATGGCCTGCACGCGGCGCCGTGGGCGGACGACCGGCCCGGCTCACATGTGGTGCGCGCGGCCAAGACCTCGGTGTGGACCGCCGAGCCCGGTCACATGTGCCCGATCTCGATGACCTACGCCGTCGTCCCCGCACTGCGGTTCAACCCGGAGCTGGCCAAGGTCTACGAACCCCTGCTGACCAGCCGCGTCTACGATCCCGAACTCACGGTGCCGTCGACCAAACCCGGTATCACCGCGGGCATGTCGATGACCGAAAAGCAGGGTGGTTCCGACGTCCGCGCCGGCACCACGCAGGCCGTGCCCAACGGTGACGGCACGTACTCGCTCACGGGCCACAAGTGGTTCACCTCGGCGCCGATGGGGGACATCTTCCTGGTGTTGGCGCAAGCTCCGAATGGGCTGAGCTGCTTCTTCCTGCCGCGGGTGCTGCCCGACGGCAGCCGCAACCGAATGTTCCTGCAGCGCCTCAAGGACAAGCTCGGCAACCACGCCAACGCGTCCAGCGAGGTCGAGTATGACGGCGCCACCGCCTGGCTCGTCGGTGAAGAGGGTCGAGGGGTGAAGACCATCATCGAGATGGTCAACCTGACCAGGCTCGACTGCACGTTGGGCAGTGCCACCAGCATGCGGACCGGGTTGAGCCGCGCCGTGCACCACGCTCAGCATCGAAAGGCCTTCGGCGCCTATCTGATCGACCAGCCACTGATGCGCAATGTGCTCGCCGATCTGGCCGTCGAGGCCGAGGCCGCGACCATGCTCGCCATGCGGATGGCCGGTGCGACCGACAAGGCGGTGCGGGGCGACGAACGCGAAGGCCTGCTGCGGCGTATCGGCCTGGCCGCAGGCAAGTACTGGGTGTGCAAGCGTGCCACGCCGCACGCCGGTGAGGCCATGGAGTGCCTTGGCGGCAACGGCTACGTCGAGGAGTCGGGCATGCCGCGGCTGTACCGGGAGGCGCCGCTGATGGGCATCTGGGAAGGCTCCGGCAATGTCAGCGCGTTGGATACGTTGCGCGCCATGGCAACTCGCCCCGAATGCGTGGAGGTGCTGTTCGACGAGTTGGCGCTGGGTCAGGATCCGCGGCTGGACGCCCATGCCGCGGCGCTCAAGGCGCAGCTCGGCGAATTCGACAACATCGAGTACCGGGCCCGCAAGGTTGCCGAAGACATCAGTCTGGCGTTGCAGGGCTCGTTGCTGGTGCGCCACGGTCACCCGGCGGTGGCCGAAGCATTCCTGGCCAGCCGGCTCGGCGGGCAGTGGGGTGGTGCCTTCGGGACCCTGCCCACCGGGCTGGATCTCGCGCCGATCATCGAGCGCGCGTTGGTCAAAGGATGAGCGTCGACTTCGGCAACCTCAGCACCCTGACCTATGAGGTCACCGACCGCGTCGCCCGAATCACGTTCAACCGCCCGGACAAAGGCAATTCGATCGTGGCTGCCACACCGCTGGAGCTGGCGGCGTGTGTGGAGCGCGCAGACCTGGACCCTCAGGTACACGTGATCCTGGTGTCCGGTCGGGGTGAAGGGTTCTGCGCCGGATTCGATTTGAGCGCGTACGCCGACGGCACCTCGTCGGCTGGTGGCGCCGATTTTCGCGGCACCGTGCTCGACGGGAAGACTCAGGCGATCAACCACCTGCCCGACCAGCCGTGGGACCCGATGATCGACTATCAGATGATGAGCCGGTTCGTGCGGGGATTCTCCAGCCTGATGCGCGCCGACAAGCCGACGGTGGTCAAGATCCACGGCTACTGCGTCGCAGGTGGAACCGACATCGCGTTGCACGCCGACCAGGAGATCGCGGCGTCCGATGCCAAGATCGGGTATCCGCCGATGCGGGTGTGGGGGGTGCCTGCGGCCGGGCTGTGGGCACACCGGCTCGGTGATCAACGCGCGAAACGCCTTCTGTTCACCGGGGATTGCATCACCGGCGCCCAAGCTGCGGAATGGGGGCTCGCCGTCGAGGCGCCAGCGCCCGCCGCTCTCGACGAGCGGACCGAGCGGCTCGTCGAACGCATCGCGGCGATGCCGGTGAACCAGCTCATCATGGCGAAGCTGGCCTGCAACACCGCGCTGCTGCAGCAAGGGGTGGCCACCAGTCAGATGGTCAGCACTGTGTTCGACGGCATCGCCCGGCACACCCCCGAAGGTCACGCGTTCGTCGCCGACGCCCGCGAACACGGGTTCCGGGAGGCGGTCCGGCACCGCGACGAACCCATGGGCGATTACGGGCGCCGGACCTCCGGGGTGTGACGGGTGCCCACGCTGAACCGGATGACGGCCAGGTCGGTCGTGCTGAGCGTGCTGCTCGGTGCGCACCCGGCCTGGGCCAGTGCCGCTGAACTCATCAGGCTCACAGCGGATTTCGATATCAAGGAAACCGCATTGCGGGTGGCGCTGACCCGCATGGTGGGGGCCGGTGATCTCGTGCGCTCCGAAGACGGCTACCGACTTGCCGACCGGCTGCTGGCCCGGCAGCGCCGCCAGGACGACGCCATCAACCCACGCCTGCGCCCCGACGGCGGAGAATGGCTCACGCTCGTCATCACCAGCGTCGGCACCGACGCGCGCACCCGTGCCGCGTTGCGAACCACGTTGCAGCAGTATCGTTTCGCCGAGCTCCGCGAAGGCGTGTGGATGCGGCCCGACAACCTCGAGCAGGTGTTGCCGCAGGAGATCACCGAACGGGTGCGGCAGTTACACACCCGTGACGATGACCCGGCCGAGCTGGTCGGACGGTTGTGGGATCTGCCCGGCTGGATGCGGACCGGCAATCGATTGCTCCACGACATCGCCTCTGCAGCAGATGTTCCGGGCCGGTTCGTGGCAGCCGCAGGCATCGTGCGACATCTGCTCACCGACCCGGTACTGCCCGACGAACTGTTGCCCGCGGACTGGCCCGGCACGCGATTACGCACGGCCTACACCGAATTCGCCGCTGAACTCGTCGAGCGGCGCGACCGGACCGAACTCACGGAGGCGACATGACCGAACCCGTCCGGACCGAACGCAATGGCGCGGTGACCACCGTGATCCTGCACCGTCCGCACGCCCGCAACGCGGTGGACGGTCCGACCGCGGCTGCGCTCGTCGCGGCGTTCGAGGAGTTCGACGCCGACGACTCCGCATCAGTTGCCGTGTTCTGGGGCGACGGTGGAACATTTTGTGCCGGGGCCGATCTCAAGGCCTTCGGCACCCCGCAGTCCAACACCCTGAGCACCGTGGGCCCAGGCCCGATGGGGCCCAGTCGAATGGTCCTGTCCAAACCTGTGATCGCGGCCATCAGCGGTTACGCCGTGGCCGGCGGCCTGGAGTTGGCACTCTGGTGCGATATGCGGGTGGTCGAAGAGGACGCGGTGCTCGGTGTGTTCTGCCGACGCTGGGGTGTCCCGCTCATTGATGGGGGCACCGTGCGGCTGCCGCGGCTCATCGGCGAAAGCCGGGCGATGGACCTCATCCTCACCGGCCGTGCCGTCGACGCCGCCGAGGCCCACGCGATCGGTCTGGCCAACAGGGTGGTCCCCAAAGGCGACGCGCGTACCGCGGCAGAGGAATTGGCGGCGCAACTGGGGGCGCTACCTCAGCAGTGCCTGCGCGCCGATCGGCTGTCGGCGCTGCGCCAGTGGGGCCAATCGGAGCAGGCGGCAATGGAATTCGAGTTCGGCAGCATCGAACAGGTCAAGCACGAGGCGGCACATGGTGCCGGCCGATTCGCCGCCGGTGCGGGCCGCCACGGCGCCAGCGCCAGCTGAGCCGTTCAGAACGCGCGACTTCCCGAGGGTTGCAAGACGAAACCGTGGCCCTGGAAATCGGTACAGGCAACGACGTCGCCGTCATCAACGCGGCAGGACGCTGACCCGATGGACAGACTCTGACCCGGTTTGAGAACGGTGTCGGCGAACGGCGGACACTGGCCGCCCCGCCGAAACAGGGAATACGGGTCGGGGCTGGTGCTGTGGGTGAGCTTGGTGGCCAGTGCGCAGGCGCCGCGGCCGGCGTAGCCGTCGTCGGTATCCGTGGTGGGCAGTCCCGGAATGTTGCCTTCGCACATCACATAGCTGACGATCCGGCAGCTGATCCCAGTCTCGGTGCCGAAGAACAGGAACCCACTCCATTGGCGTCCCGGTCTGGTGAAACTCGAGCTGTCGGGGTGAGTAAAGGCTGGATCGGTACGGGCGAGCTGTTCGCGAATCATGACAGCCACTGCAACCAACGATACTGTGACGACCACAATCCCAACGCCGAGCAGAGTGAGCCGCAGGCGCCGAGTCATGCCCCGGGCTCAGCCTTCCAGCGCAAGCATCATGAGCTCGTCGAGCGCGTGCCCGAACAGTGTGATGTCGAAATCGGGCTCGAAGTAGGTGATGGCGAAGCCCTGCGGGTGGTCGGTGGACACCAGCAGGTCCGAGTAGGTTTCGCGGCCACCGATCCGCAACATCCGCAGCGGGTGGACACTGTCGGGCTCCAGATCCGCAGGCGGTGCCGACAACGGCTCGGGCCAACCCACATAGGCCGCGTATGTCTGCATGCGAGCGGGCGCGATGAGCCCGCAGGATTCCCCGTCCCATGTGGTGAACCCGGCGTGTACCGTCCGCAGAAAGGTATCGGCCTGCGGCGGAAGCGCTTCGAAGAACGTCGGATCGGTGTCACCGAACGTGGCCGGGTCTTCGCCGAGCCACACGGCGTGCGCTCCTTCGTCGTCGATCAGGACGTAGTCCAACGTCGGTGCGGGCAACCAGGAATGTTGCACGACGCGCACGTCGACCAGGCGTTCGCGCAGTGCCTGTGCGAACCGGGGGATCATCGCCAGGAAGTCGGTGTTCCACAAGGCCATCGCGGCGGATCTGCGCTCATCGGGATCGCGAGACGCGGCCGTCGGCCACCAGGCGTCGGGGATGCGGTGACGTGTGTGTTCGCCGGGCTCAAGGATGGCGAACTGATTCGGTGCCCAGTCCGAGAACGCCTGGGTCAGCGCCGCTGTGTCGATATCCGCCACGGAGTCAGCCTTTCATCAGTGGACAGCGCAGTCCGCGAGCGCATTGATGATTTCGGTGAGCTCGCCGCGCTTGTGGTGCTGCAACGCGATCTGCTGTTGTTTCCAGCCTTCGTCGACCCCGACCATGTCTTCGGCGTGGCGCGCACCCTTGTTGAACCGGCTGACCCGCGTGGGCAACCACTGCAGGTTCAGAGCACCGTGGATGACTTCCCACATGTGCTCGGGCGACAACTCCAGAAAGCGTGGGAGATAGAGCAATTCCACTTTGGGCACGATGTGGTTGACCGACACGTCAGGGGAGCCGTCGACCTTTGCGCCGATGGGCTGCCAGGGCTGCGACGGGTGAATGTCGCCGACCTCGGGCCGGGGTTCGCCCTGCAGCGCGACGTTCGGATACTTCACCATCGGGCAGGGCAGTTTGCGGATGGCATCCCACAGCGGCCGCATCGGGCTGTCCGCAGGCACGTAGATCTGCCCCGCGCCCAAGTCGTCAGTCACCCTTCGAGCCTAAACGCGGATGCTCGGCGCCCGACGCACCAAATTGCGCACGCGAGCCGCTCACCGGCGACAGCGGTTGCGGGGCAATCCACCGCAAACCCTCGGGAGGCTGGTGCCGGTGAGCGGCTGTGATTGTCGGCTCAGGCAGAGGCCGTCGGCTGCTGTGCCGCCGTGGGCACGAGACCGAGCTGCTGGAGCATGCCCAAGGTGTCCCAGGTGGCCCAGCTTTCGGCGATCTTGCCGTCGGCCATCCGGTCGGTGACGGTGAGCATGATCCTGGCGTGCCGGCCGGTCGGGGCCTGACCCATGAGTCCGCCGGTGTCGTCACCCTGTGCTTCGAGCATCGTGCAGACGAAGTCGCCTTCGGCCACTTGGTTTCTGATGTCAAATCGTATGTTGGAGAACGACTGTCGATACATGCCCATGAGGCTTCTCATGTGCTCGGGCCCGCGTTGGTCTCCGAAGGGGTCTTGCGTGTCGTGGTAGGCAGCGCCGTCAGCGACAAGGTCGTCGAGCTCGGCCAGATCGCCTGATGCGAAAACCTCCCAGATCCGCCGGGAGACAGCTTTGTTCTGATCTTCGGCCATGATTGCGGCCTTTCGGTGAATACCGCACGGCAGAGAATGTCCGCACGAAAACGGTATTCCTGTGAGGCCGCTTGTGACAGCCGCGGCCGGTCAGATGCTGCCAGAGGCAACAATCCGCAGATAGCTGACCTGCGTCAACCCACCCAGCTCGGCGGGCGTTTCTGCAGGAAGGCCAGCATTCCCTCGCGTGCTTCGTCGGAGACGAACAGCTCGGCCGACATGCGCGTCAAGTCCTCGGCCCGCTCATCGAACGACCTCAGTATTGTCGCGGTGGTCAACGCTTTTGACGCGGCAAGGCCCTGCGGCGAGCCTTTCGCGATCTCGGCGGTCAGGCCGGCGACGGTGCCCTCGACGTCATCGGCGGCCAGGGTGATCAACCCGATCGCCGCGGCCTCGGCGGCGCCGAACTTCTCGCCCGTGACGAAGTAGCGGCCCGCCGAGCGCGGCGTCATCTTCGGCAGCAGGGTCAGTGAGATGATCGACGGCGCTACGCCGATCCGGGCTTCGGTCAGCGCGAACGTGCTGTTCTGACCGGCCACCACGAGATCGCACGCACCGACCAGACCGAGGCCGCCGGCTCGCACATGACCGTCGATCGCCCCGATGACCGGCATCTGCAGCTCGAGGATGGCGCGCAGTGTCTTGGTCATCTCGCGGGCGCGGTCGACGGCGATGTCGCGTGGTTCCGATGGTCCGCCGCCACTCGAACTCTCAGAGAGATCGGCTCCCGCACAGAAGGTTCCACCGGTATGGCCGATCACCACCACACGCACCGCAGGGTCGGCGGCTGCCCGGTCCAGGCCCTGGTGCAGCTGATCGACCAGGGCGGTGGACAACGCGTTGCGATTGTGTGGTGAGTCGAGGGTCAGGCGGGCGACGGCACCATCGACCGCGTATTTGATCAGTGTGCTCATCAGTACGACCGCGGGAGGCCCAGCGAGGTCTGCGCCACGAAGTTGAGGATCATCTCGCGGCTGACCGGGGCGATGCGGGCCAGCTTCGATGCGGTCACGGCCGCGGCGATGCCGTACTCCTTGGTCAGACCATTGCCGCCGATGGACTGCACGGCCTGATCGACGGCACGCACCGACGCCTCACCGGCGGCGTACTTGGCCATGTTGGCGGCCTCGGCAGCGCCGAAGTCGTCGCCGTTGTCGTAGAGGGTCGCGGCCTTCTGCATCATCAGCTTGGCCAGCTCGATCTCGATGTGGTTCTGCGCCAACGGATGTGACAAGCCCTGGTGAGAACCGATCGGAACCTTCCAGACCTGGCGGGTCTTGACGTAGTCGACGGCCTTGTTGATGGCGAACCGGCCCATGCCCACCGCGCTCGCGGCGCCCATGATCCGTTCCGGGTTCAGCCCGGCGAACAACTGCGCGATGGCCGCGTCCTCTGAACCGACGAGGGCATCGGAGGGCAGACGCACGTCGTCGAGGAACACCTGGAACTGGCTTTCCGGGCTGGTGATCTCCATCTCGATCTTGGTCCAGTGCAGACCCGGGGTGTCGGTGGGCACCACGAACAGCGCGGGCTTGAGGTTGCCGGTCTTGTGATCTTCGGTGCGGCCGACGACCAGGACAGCCTGCGCCTGATCGATGCCGGAGATGAAGGTCTTCTGCCCCTTGATGATCCAGTCGCTGCCGTTGCGGCGGGCCGTGGTGGTGATGCGGTGGCTGTTGGACCCGGCGTCGGGCTCGGTGATGGCGAAGGCCATGGTGATGGAACCGTCGGCGATGCCGGGGATCCAGCGCTTCTTCTGCTCCTCGGTGCCGAACTTGGAGATGATGGTTCCGTTGATGGCGGGGGAGACCACCATCATCAACAGCGCCGAACCGGCCGCCGACATCTCCTCCATCACCATGCTGAGTTCGTACATGCCCGCACCGCCGCCGCCGTATTCTTCGGGCAGATTGACCCCGATGAAGCCGAGTTTGCCTGCCTCGTTCCACAATTCGGTGGTGTGCTGGCCCGACCGGGCCTTCTCCAGGTAGTAATCCTGACCGTAGTTGGCGGCCATCGCGGCCACCGCCTGGCGCAGCGCCTGCTGTTCTTCGGTTTCGATGAAGCTCACTGCTGTTCTCCTTCTTGAGATTCCACGCGGGCAAGGACAGCGCCGACTTCGACCTGCTGGCCCGCGGCGACATTGAGTTCGGCAAGCACCCCGTCATCGGGCGCGGCGATGGTGTGCTCCATCTTCATCGCCTCGAGCCAGATCAGCGGTTGCCCGGCGGTGACGGTGTCGCCGATTGCCGCGCCGACCCGCAGCACCGAACCGGGCATGGGCGCCAGCAGCGAGCCGTGCGCGACGGCGTCATCAGGGTCGGGGAAGCGCGGCTGGGCGGCCAGGTGCACGGGGCCAAGCGGGGAGTCGACGAAAATGTCAGGGGCCTCTTGCTTTCCGTAGCGGGCGACGTCGAACGCCCGCTCGACACCGTCGACCGAGAGCACCACGCGGTCGGGTGCCGCGGAGACGAGTGTGACGCCGTGGTGTTCCGGCAGCTCCACGCCGGTGCGGGTGAACCGGTACCGCACGGGGTGCTCGGTATCGGCCTCGCGGTAGGTCCTCGTCTGATATCCCGAGGCCAGGTTGCGCCAACCGCTCGGGGCGGCGGCGAAAACCGTTGCGGTACTGCGGCTGTTGGCTGCATCGGCGAGCGCTGCGGCGATGGCGCTCAGCGTCACCGCCTCCTCTGTGGTCAGCGGGGCCGCCAGTTTGTCGAGGCCATGGGTGTCGAAGAACGCGGTGTCGGTGGCCCCGTCGAGGAAACCCGGATGGCGCAGCACGTTGACCAGCAGATCGCGGTTGGTGCGGACACCGTGAATTCGGGTACGCGCCAACGTGTCGGCGAGTATGCCGGCCGCCTGACGCCGCGTCGGCGCATACGAGATGATCTTCGCCAGCATGGGGTCGTAGAAGATCGACACCACCGAACCGTCGTCGATGCCGGCGTCGACGCGGACACCTGCACGGCTCAGCTCGTCGAACTCCACCGGCGCGCCGGGCACGCCGAACCGGTGCACCGTGCCGGCCTGCGGTTGCCAGCCCTTGGCGGGATCCTCTGCGTAGAGCCGGGCCTCGATCGACGAGCCCCACGCCAGCGGCGGCTCGGGATCCAGCCGCCCGCCGTCGGCAACCACGATCTGCAATTCGACAAGGTCCAGGCCCGTGGTGGCCTCGGTGACGGGATGCTCGACCTGCAGGCGCGTGTTCATCTCCAGGAAGAAGAACTCGCCGTCATCGTCGGCCATGAACTCGACGGTGCCCGCACCGGTGTAGCCAATGGCTTCCGCCGCCAGTCGGGCCGCCTCGAACAGCTTGCCCCGCATCCCCGGGGTGCGTTCGACGAGTGGCGACGGCGCCTCTTCGATGATCTTCTGGTGGCGGCGCTGAATGGAGCACTCGCGCTCGCCTACCGCCCACACGGTGCCGTGGGCGTCGGCCATCACCTGCACCTCGACGTGGTGGCCTGCAGCCAGATAGCGCTCGCAGAACACCGTGGGATCGCCGAACGCCGACTGCGCCTCCCGTTGTGCCGCGGCGACTTCCGTCGGCAGCGAGGCGATGTCGCGCACCACCCGCATGCCGCGCCCACCGCCGCCGGCGGAGGCCTTCACCAGCACCGGAAGTTGCTCGGCGGTCACGGTCTCCGGATCGAGCTCGGCGAGCACCGGCACACCGGCCGCGGCCATCATCTTTTTGGCTTCGATCTTGGAGCCCATCGCCTGCACGGCGGGCACCGGTGGTCCGATCCACGTCAGTCCGGCGTCGATCACCGCGGCGGCGAAATCGGCGTTCTCCGACAGGAATCCGTAGCCGGGGTGCACGGCGTCGGCGCCTGCGGCGCGGGCGGCGGCGATGATCTGCGCCGCATCGAGGTACGCGGTGTTGCCAGTGAGGCGTACGCGCGCATCGGCCTCGGCGACGTGCGGCGAGCCGGTGTCGGGATCGGTGTACACCGCGACGGTGCCGATACCCAGCCTGCGGCAGGTGGCGAACACGCGGCGGGCGATCTCCCCGCGGTTGGCTACCAGAACTCTCGTGATTGGCATTTCGTCAGCTCACATCCGGAAGACGCCGAAGTTCGACGTCCCCTCGATCGGGCCATTGGCGATGGCGGACAGGCACATTCCCAGGACGGTGCGGGTGTCGCGGGGGTCGATGACACCGTCGTCGTACAACCTGCCGGACAGGAACATCGGCAGTGACTCGGCTTCGATCTGGGCCTCGACCGCGGCGCGCAGTGCCGCGTCGGCGGCCTCGTCGACCTCTTGGCCGCGGGCGGCGGCGGCCGCGCGGCTGACGATCGAGAGCACCCCGGCGAGCTGCGTCCCACCCATCACCGCGGATTTCGCGCTGGGCCAGGCGAACAGGAACCGTGGATCGTAAGCGCGCCCGCACATGCCGTAGTGGCCCGCCCCGTAGGACGCCCCGATCAGCAGCGAGATGTGCGGCACCGTCGAATTGGACACGGCGTTGATCATCATCGAGCCGTGTTTGATAATGCCGCCCTCTTCGTACTGCTTACCCACCATGTAGCCGGTGGTGTTGTGCAGGAACAGAAGTGGGGTGTCGGACCGGTTCGCCAGCTGGATGAACTGGGTGGCCTTCTGAGATTCCTCGGAAAACAGCACGCCGCGGGCATTGGCCAGGATGCCGACCGGATAGCCGTACAGCGTCGCCCAGCCCGTCACCAGCGAGGAGCCGTAGAGCGGTTTGAACTCGTCGAAATCCGAGCCGTCGACGATGCGGGCGATGACGTCGCGCGGATCGAACGGGATCCGCAGGTCTGCGGGCACGATGCCGACGAGTTCTCCCGCGTCGAACAACGGCTCGACGACCGGCGCCGGGGTGGGGCCCTGTTTGCGCCAGTTCAGCCGGGCCACGATGCGCCGGCCGATCCGGATGGCGTCGAGTTCGTCGGTGGCGAGGTAGTCACCGAGACCCGAGGTGCGGGCGTGCATTTCGGCCCCACCGAGGGACTCGTCGTCGGACTCCTCGCCGGTGGCCATCTTCACCAGCGGTGGTCCGGCGAGGAACACTTTCGAGCGTTCCTTGATCATCACCACGTGATCGGACATGCCGGGGATGTAGGCGCCGCCTGCGGTCGAGTTGCCGAACACCAGCGCGATGGTCGGGATGCCTGCGGCGGACAGTCGGGTCAGGTCACGGAACATCTGCCCGCCCGGGATGAAGATCTCCTTCTGGGTGGGCAGGTCGGCGCCGCCGGACTCCACCAGCGAGATCACCGGGAGCCGGTTCTCCAGTGCGATCTGGTTGGCGCGCAACACTTTCTTGAGTGTCCAGGGATTGCTGGTGCCGCCCTTGACGGTCGGATCGTTGGCGACGATCAGGCATTCGACGCCCTCGACGGCGCCGATGCCCGCGACGACGCTGGCGCCCACGGCGAAATCGCTGCCCCACGCCGCGAGTGGGCTCAGTTCCAAGAAGGGGGCGTCGGGGTCCAGGAGCAACTCGACGCGTTCGCGCGCAGTGAGCTTGCCGCGAGAATGGTGCCGGTCGACATACTTCGGCCCGCCACCGGCGAGGGCCTTGGCGTGTTCGGCATCGAGTTCGGCGAGCTTGGTGGTCATCACCTCAGCGGCTTCGAGGAAGCCGGGAGAGCTCGGGTCGATCGTCGACTTCAGCGCTGTCATGACTGGAATCCCAACGTTTTCGCGGCCAGTGAGGTCAGAATCTCGGTGGTTCCGCCGCCGATGCCGAGGATGCGCATGTCACGATACTGCCGCTCCACCTCGGACTCGGCCATGTAGCCCATGCCGCCGAAGAGCTGTACGGCCTGATTCGCCACCCACTCGCCGGCTTCGACCGCGGTGTTCTTGGCGAAGCAGACTTCCGTGATGAGGTTGGAATCGCCTGCGAGTTGCCGCTCGACGACATTGCGGGTGTACACACGAGCCACATCGGTACGCCGGGCCATCTCGGCCAGCGTGTTCTGCACCGATTGCCGGGAAATCAATGGCTTGCCGAACGTTTCGCGGTTGCGGCACCACTCGACGGTCAGATCCAGGCACCGCTGGGCACTGGCATAGGCCTGCGCGGCGAGGCCGACCCGTTCGGAGACGAATGCCGCGGCGATCTGGAGGAATCCGGAGTTCTCGGCACCCACCAGGTTCGCGGCCGGCACCCGCACATCGGTGTAGGACAACTCGGCGGTATCGCTTGAGCGCCAACCCATCTTGTCGAGCTTGCGGCTGACCGCAAATCCGGGTGTGCCTTTGTCGACGACGATCAGCGAGACGCCGCCTGCGCCGGGCCCGCCGGTGCGTGCCGCGGTCACCACGTAGTCGGCCCGCACTCCGGAGGTGATGTAGGTCTTGGCGCCGTTGAGGACGTAGTCATCCCCGTCCCGAACTGCGCGCGTGGTCAGGTGCCCGACGTCGGAACCACCGCCGGGCTCGGTGATGGCCAGGGATCCGATGAGATCGCCCCGCAGTGTGGGCTTGACGTACGTCTCGATCAGCCGCTCGTCGCCCGAGGCGATCATGTGCGGCACCGCGATCCCGCACGTGAACAGCGACGCGAACACGCCACCCGGTGCGCCCGCGTAATGCATTTCCTCGCAGATGATCACCGCGTCCGCACCGTCGCCGCCACCGCCGCCGACCGATTCGGGAAAGTTGGCGCCGAGCAGTCCGGCCTCGCCCGCCTTGCGGTGCAATTCGCGGGGGAGTTCGCCGGTGCGCTCCCATTCCGCGACGTTGGGCAGCACCTCGCGTTCGGCGAAGCTGCGCACAGTCTTGCGCAGCGCCTCCCGCTCGGGGGTGTTCCAGATGCTCACTTGACGAGTTCCTCCGGGATATCGAGATGACGGCTGCGCAACCACTCGCCCAGCCCCTTGGCCTGCGGATCGAACCGGGCCTGATAGGCCACACCCTGTCCGAGAATGCCTTCGATGACGAAGTTGACGGCTCGCAGATTCGGCAGGACGTGCCGGGTCACCGGCAGATCCGCTGTCTCGGGCAGCAATTCGCGGAGCTTGTCCACCGTCAACGCGTGCGCGAGCCAGCGCCACTGCTCGGGGGTGGTGACCCAGACTCCTACATTCGCCGACCCACCCTTGTCGCCGCTGCGGGCCCCGGCGATGGTGCCGAGTGGCAGCCGCCGGGTGGGCCCGGTCGGCAAGGGTTCGGGCAGCTCCGGATCGGAAGCGGGTGCGACAGCCAGGGTTTCGGTGGCAGGTGCAATGTCGACCCGGGTGCCGTCGGCGTGCACGGCGACGTGCGGCACGCGCGTGGCGTCGACGTAGCCGGGGGTGAACACGCCGTACACCTGGCCATCTGCGGGCGGTGCGGTGGTGGTGAAGCCCGGGTAGCTCGCCAACGCCAATTCGACTCCGGCCGCGGAGAACTGGCGACCCACCACGTTGGGGTCAGGATCGCGGGCCACGCAGTGCAGCAGTGCACTGGCGGCCTCCTCGGTGTCGGCATCGGGATGGTCGGTGCGGGCCAGGGACCATTCGAGCTCGGCCGGTTTGACCTTGAGGCCCGCCTCCAGCTGGCTGCGCACGAGCTCGGCCTTGGTTTCGATGTCAAGGCCGGTCAGCACGAACGTCGCGGCGTTGCGGAAACCGCCGATGCTGTTCAACGACACCTTCAGCGTCGGGGGAGGGGCCTCACCTCTGACCCCGGAGATGCGCACGCGGTTGTCGCCGTCCTGGCTCAGCTGCAGCGAGTCGACGCGCAGCGTCACATCGGGATTCGGATAGCGGGCGCCGCTGATCTCGTAGAGCAGCTGTGCGGTGACGGTGCCGACGCTGACCTGGCCGCCGGTGCCGGGATGTTTGGTGATCACCGACGAGCCGTCGGCGGAGATCTCGGCGAGGGGGAACCCGGGCCGCTGCAGGTCCGGGATCTCGGTGAAGAACGCGTAGTTGCCGCCGGTGGCCTGGGTACCGCATTCGATGACATGGCCCGCTGCGACGGCCCCGGCGAGTGCGTCGTAATCGGTTCGGCTCCAACCGAAGTGCGCCGCGGCAGGTCCGACGATCACCGAGGCGTCGGTGACCCGGCCCGTGACCACGACATCGGCACCGCTGCCCAGGCAGTCGACGATGCCCCACGCGCCCAGATAGGCGTTGGCCGCCAGCGGTGATCCCAGCCCGAGTTCACCGGCCCGGCTCACCAGGTCGTCGCCCTCCACATGGGCGACGTTGACGTCGAGGCCCAGCCGTTCGGACAGGGCGCGCACTGCGCCCGCCAGCCCTGCCGGGTTCAACCCGCCGGCATTGGCGACGATCTTGACGCCGTTGTCCAGGGCCAGGCCGAGCGATTCCTCCAGCTGCAGCAGGAAGGTCTTGGCGTAGCCGCGTTCGGGGTTCTTGGCGCGGTCGCGGGCCAGGATCAGCATGGTGAGCTCAGCGAGGTAGTCGCCGGTCAGATAGTCCAGCTCACCGCCGATGAGCATGTCTCGCATCGCGGAGAGCCGATCCCCGTAGAAACCCGAACAGTTGCCGATGCGTACTGCAGGTGGCACACGTACTCCCGTCGACGCCGATAAAGCGACCCAACCAACCGGTAGGTTATCGGGTACCGCGGGTCCCACGTCAAGGGGGCGGGGTCGGGATGTCGCCGCGGCGCCCGGTGGGCACCAGCGTGGCGCGTGCAGGGGGCGGTCGTCGCCGTCCCATGTAAATCACAGCGTTCTCACAGCATCTGGTCGGTTATTTACGCTGGTGACAGCAGGTGCCTGTCCCGTGGCTTGCTTGCGTTCGAAAATATGCCTCGTGACCAGGAGCGATCCCGGCCCGCTCATGCCGCAGGATGTCGGCTGAACTCATGCGTGGGGGCCTGGCCGCCACGCACCACGGCTGGGAAGGGAACCGGATGGCCAAGCACCGGGCAATGTCGCCGCACTCGAAGCGGGCACGCACGATTCTGGGCGGCGTCGTCGCCGGCGGAGCGCTGGCCATGATCGCGCCGACAGGCCTGGCCCAGGCCACCCCTGGGGTCGACAACGCCAAGGGGCAGGAAGGCGGAACGGGCAAACGGGAGGTCGCGACCATGGCCGACAACGTCGGCCGCCCGGACTTCAAGAACCCGGCGCCGGGCGTGCGGGCGATCCAGACGGTCGGGGACACGGTGTTCAACCAGGACAGTGACCTCAACGCCGCGGTCGACAACTCGGCGCTCGGCGCCCAATACCACCGCGCCTTCGGTACCCGGGGCACATTCAGCGCCGACGAGAAGGGCGTCGTCTCCTACGCAGACGACGGCAGCAACGGCTACGTGACCGGCATCCTCAACACCGGCACCGGCGGACGCAACGGCGCTCAGACCATCCCCGGCAAGGTCTACTCCCAGACCGTGGTGATCCGCGAGTGCAACATCAAGGTCGCCAACCAGTCCGGTGTGCCCAGTGGCGCGCGGAACTGCCACGGCTAGGTACGCTCGACGGACGGCGTCCTGCGGCGTCGTCCACGCGGCCTGCCCGTTTTGGAACCGACGCAGGTCAACCGTTACTCTGTAGTGCAATCGTCTGCCGCTGCGGTGCGCGCGGCAACCCCAAGCAAGGAGATGCACGTCATGGCTGTGCCCAAGCGCAGAATGTCGCGCGCGAACACCCGTAGCCGGCGCGCGCAGTGGAAAGCCGAGGCCACCGGTCTGGTCGGCGTCAATGTCGCGGGTCAGCAGCACAAGGTTCCGCGCCGCCTGCTGAAGGCCGCTCGCCTGGGTCTGCTCGACCTGGATCGCCGACGCTAGGCATATTTGCGGCGCGCCTCTCAGGTCAATCTCAGATAGAGCGTTGACACTGTGGCTGTGCGCATACTTGTCGTTGACGATGATCGCGCTGTGCGTGAATCACTGCGGCGGTCGCTTTCCTTCAATGGCTATTCAGTCCAGCTCGCCCAGGACGGGGTCGAAGCTCTCGATCTGATCGCCGATGATCGGCCCGATGCGGTGGTTCTCGATGTGATGATGCCGCGACTGGACGGTCTTGAAGTCTGTCGGCAGCTTCGCAGCACAGGTGACGATCTACCCATCCTGGTGCTGACGGCCCGCGATTCCGTGTCCGAGCGGGTCGCCGGGCTGGATGCCGGGGCCGACGACTACCTACCCAAGCCGTTCGCGCTTGAGGAGCTGCTCGCGCGGATGCGGGCGTTGCTGCGTCGTACCGTGTCCGACGACGGTGCCGAATCGCAGAAGATGACGTTCTCGGATCTCACCCTGGATCCGGTGACCCGCGAGGTCACCCGTGGCGAACGCCAGATCAGCTTGACCCGCACGGAGTTCGCGCTGCTGGAAATGCTGATCGCCAATCCGCGCCGGGTGCTCACCCGCAGCCGCATCCTCGAAGAGGTGTGGGGCTTCGATTTCCCCACCTCGGGCAATGCGCTCGAGGTCTACATCGGTTACCTGCGCCGTAAGACCGAGGCCGACGGTGAGCTGCGGCTCATCCACACCGTCCGCGGCGTCGGGTACGTGCTGCGGGAAACGCCGCCCTGATCGGATGATGTCGCTCAATCCGAACACCTGGCGACCGGGAACGCTGCCGAACACCAGTTCACTGTCGTTGCGCTGGCGCGTGATGATGCTGGCGATGTCGATGGTGGCGATGGTCGTCGTGCTGATGGCCGTCGCCGTCTATGCCGTGGTGTCCCGCGCGCTCTACGACGACCTCGACAACCAGCTGCACAGCCGGGCCCGGCTGCTCATCGAGAGTGGGTCGCTGGCCGCCGATCCGGGCAAGGCCATCGAGGGCACGGCCTACTCCGACGTCAACGCCATGCTGGTGATCCCGGGGCGCTCGATCTACACGGCCAATCAGGAGGGGCAGATGTTGCCCCTCGGACAGCCGGAGAAGGACGTGATCTCCGGCGAGCTGCTGATGTCGCTGCGCACGGTCAACCATCAGCGGGTGCTCGCGGTGCATCTGGCCAACGGCAGCTCCCTGCTGATCTCCAAGAGCCTGGCGCCGACCGGGCAAGTACTCAGGCGGTTGGGCACCGTGCTGCTCATCGTCGGCGGTGTCGGTGTCGCCGTGGCTGCGATGGCAGGTGGTGCCGTCGCCAGGGCCGGTCTGCGGCCGGTGGGCCGACTCACCGAAGCCGCTGAACGCGTCGCGCGGACCGATGACCTGCGGCCCATTCCGGTCGTCGGCTGCGACGAGCTCGCCCGGCTCACCGAGGCGTTCAACATGATGCTGCGCGCGTTGGCCGAATCGCGCGACAGACAGGCCAGGCTGGTGTCCGACGCGGGGCACGAATTGCGTACGCCGCTTACTTCATTGCGTACCAACGTCGAGCTGCTGATGGCCTCGCAGGCTCCCGGGGCGCCGCCGCTGCCCGAGGAGGAGATGGCGGGGCTGCGTGCCGACGTGATCGCACAGATCGAGGAACTGTCGACCCTGGTCGGCGATCTGGTGGACCTGACGCGCGACGATGCGGGCGGTGTGACCCATGAACCGGTCGACATGGTCGAGGTGGTCGACCGCAGCCTGGAGCGAGTTCGTCGGCGCCGCAACGATATTCAATTCGACGTCGCGATGACGGGCTGGCAGGTCTACGGCGACGCGCCCGGCTTGGGCTGGGCCGTGCTCAACCTGCTGGACAACGCCGCCAAGTGGAGCCCGCCCGGTGGCCGGGTCGCGGTGTCGTTGCGCCAGATCGATCCCGTGCACGCCGAATTGGTGGTGTCCGATCACGGGCCCGGCATCCCGCCGCAGGAGCGCCGGCTGGTGTTCGAACGGTTCTACCGCTCGACGGCCGCGCGGGCGATGCCCGGATCGGGCCTGGGATTGGCGATCGTGCAACAGGTTGTGCTGAAACACGGTGGCGCGCTTCGGATTGACGAAACCGTGCCGGGCGGTGACCCGCCGGGGGCGTCGATTCACCTGATCCTGCCCGGCACGCCGCTTCCCGCCGGGCTACCCGAGGTCGCGGCGACACGCGCCGACGACGCCACCGACGACGATGCGGTGAGCGCGGACAAAAGGTGAGACAGTTAACTACGGCCGGGGACAAATCATGGGTGCAACCAACGGTTCTCTAAGTGGATTCTCAGTTCACCTGGGCAACCTGGGGAACACCTTCTTCGTTTGTTGAGTAGTACGCGAGCCGATAGACCTTTACAAGAGAAGAGCACCGCACCGCCATGACGAACCACCCCAGGTACTCATCACCACAGCAGCCCGGCCAGGCTCCCGGCGGTGGCGCTCCCGGCTACCAGGGCAATCCCGACCCCTATCAGTCGCAGGCCTATGACTGGCGCTACGCGCGTCAGCAGCCGCAATCGCCGCCTCATCAGCAGCCACACGCCCACCAGCAGCCTCAGCAGCCGGCATATCGCCCGCCGTATGACCCCTACCGCGTCGCCCCGGCGACACCGCAGGCGGTCGCGCCCGTCAAGAAACGCGGCAGGGGCCGGTCTGGCGGCCGGTGCGCTGGCCCTGGCCGTGGTGTCGGCGGGAATCGGCGGTGGCGTCGCGACCGTCGTGACCCACCAGGACCGTCCGCACCTGGGCGCCGAGTCCAACAGCGCGGCGCCCAGTGTGCCTGCCGCGGCGCTGCCCGCCGGTTCGGTCGAGCAGGTGGCGGCCAAGGTGGTGCCCAGCGTGGTCAAGCTGGAAACCGACATGGGCCGGGCCTCCGAAGAGGGATCGGGCATCATCCTGACCGCCGACGGTTTGATCCTGACCAACAACCACGTCGTCGCTGCCGCCAAGCAGGCGCCGGGTGCTCCCGGCGGCGGCGCGCAGACCAAGGTGACGTTCTCGGACGGCAGCACCAAGCCGTTCACCGTCGTCGGCACCGATCCCAGCAGCGACATCGCCGTGGTCCGTGCGCAGGGCGCGTCGGGGCTCACCCCGATCACGCTCGGGTCCTCGCAGAACCTGCGGGTCGGCCAGGACGTGGTGGCGGTCGGCTCGCCGCTGGGACTCGAGGGCACGGTGACCACCGGCATCGTCAGTGCACTCAACCGTCCCGTCGCCGCAGGCGGCGACGCACGCAACCAGAACACCGTGCTCGACGCCATCCAGACCGACGCCGCGATCAACCCGGGCAACTCGGGCGGCGCGCTGGTCAACATGAACGGCGAGCTCGTGGGTATCAACTCCGCGATCGCGACCATGGGCGGTGATTCCCCGCAGGCGCAGAGCGGGTCGATCGGCCTGGGCTTCGCGATCCCGGTCGACCAGGCCAAGCGGATCGCCGACGAGCTGATCCAGAACGGCACGGCGACCCACGCGTCGCTCGGGGTTCAGGTGAGCAATGACGCCACCACCGACGGCGCCAAGATCGTCGAGGTGACCAAGGACGGGGCTGCCGCCGCGGCCGGGTTGCCCAGCGGTGTGGTGGTCACCAAGGTCGACGATCGGGTGATCCCGAGTGCCGATGCGCTCGTTGCCGCCGTGCGGTCCAAGGCGCCTGGTGAGAAGGTCACTTTGACCTACCTCGACCAGACTGGCAAACCGCAGACCGTGACTGTCACCCTGGGGAAGGCGGACCAGTGAGGATCCTGACGCCGGCTCCGGGACAAGTGTCACTGCGAGTGGCTGCGCCGCTGTCTGCCCGCACATATACGGTTGCAGGCATGGAACAACCAGGGGAGTTGGTGGGGCGGGCACTCGTCATCGTCGTCGACGATCGCACCGCCCACGGCGAGGAGGACCACAGCGGTCCGTTGGTCACCGAATTGCTCGGTGAAACCGGTTTCGTCGTCGATGGCGTCGTGGTCGTTTCGGCCGATGAGGTCGAGATTCGCAATGCGCTGAACACGGCAGTCATCGGTGGTGTGGATCTGGTGGTGTCCGTCGGCGGCACCGGCGTGACGCCGCGCGATGTCACCCCGGAGGCCACGCTCGACATCCTCGACCGTGAGCTGCTCGGCATCGCAGAAGCGCTGCGCGCCTCGGCCTTGTCCGCAGGCATCGCCGATGCCGGGCTGTCGCGCGGGCTGGCGGGTATTTCGGGCAGCACGCTCGTGGTGAACCTGGCCGGTTCCCGGTCAGCGGTCCGCGACGGCATGGCCACACTGGGCCCGCTGGCGGTGCAGATCATCGGCCAGTTATCAAGCTTGGACATCTAACCAGCGCGATACGGCGGCCGACGGCCGCCGTTTTCGTTGGAGATGGCAAATGCAGTATCGGTGGAGCGGTGAGGTTACCGAACAGTTAACCACCCACCGGCAATAAATGTGATCTTCGTCACAAAGGGGAATGTGGATGACTCATCAGCCCCAGCCGTCACGGCGCCTAGTTAACAAAATTTTCGGGGACACGCTGCCGGAGGTCGCGGCGAGCGAGCGCGACGAAGCTTCGCCGGAGGATGCCGCCGAGCACGACCGATGGCTGCAGAGCAATATTCCGCCTCATCACGGTTGAACTGTGTTGCCACAGTGAACGCCGTAAATGCACGGTCAACAGTGTGATGTGGCTCAACTTCCGTTAGCGAAGCGAACTACGTCACAGCATTGCCGGCTGGCGCCATCCCCCCTGCTCCTGTGCTCGTGAGCATCTGTTCACCCGAACCCAGCAAACTTTTACCGCCCAACTGCTGACGTGCCCGCAGATTAGTGCCTGCGTTGCCGGGCGGATGCCTCCCGCTCTCGGCCGGCTTCAACCCGCTGGGCTCGGTCATCACCCCGAACCTGTTCCCCGGTGTGTCGATCTCGGCCGACCTGGGTAACGGCCCGGGCATCCAGGAGGTCGCGACCTTCTCCGTCGACGTCAAGGGTCCGGCCGGCGGGGTGGCGGTCTCCAATGCGCATGGCACCGTGACCGGCGCGGCCGGTGGCGTGCTGCTGCGCCCCTTCGCCCGTCTGATCGCCTCCACCGGTGACAGCGTCACCACCTACGGCGAACCCTGGAACATGAACTGACATCTCCCAGGAGACACGCAGCGGCCCCCGGATTCCTCCGGGGGCCGCTGTCGTCTTCGGGGTGGGGTTTCGGCCTAGGACGGCTTCTTCTCGCCGTTCTGCTTGGCCTGGGCGGCCAGCAGGTCGCGAATCTCGGTCAGCAGTTCCGCCTCGGTCGCGTCGGGCTCGGGAGCGGGGCTGCGGCTACGCCACGCGTTGTACGGCATGACGATCAGGAAGTACACGACCGCCGCGATCAGCACGAAGTTGATGACAGCCGACAGCAGGATGTTCAGGTCGATGGCCTGATCCCCTCCGATAGGGATCCGCAGGATGCCGTAGTCGGATTCTTTGCCCGCGCCGATGCGGTTGATCAAGGGGGTGATGATGCTGTCGGTGAATTTCGTGACGAGCGCGGTGAACGCGGTACCGATGACCACAGCTACCGCCAGGTCGACGATGTTGCCGCGCATCATGAACTCTTTGAAGCCTTTTAACATGCGGGGACCCTTCCTGCAGTGACGATTGTTTGTGCAGACAAGCGAACACTAACCGAGGTCCCCAGGTGTCAGCAGAGTTCGGTCGTCGCTGCTGTGCACCGCTAATGCAACACAACGGTCACGGCTGCGACCAGACTTGCTGCGGCCACGTCGTTGGCAGGCCGCGCGGGCAGGGCCACCAAGGCGACCCGCTCGCCGCCGCCCTTGGGCTTCTCCGACACCAGAACCACAACCGCATTCGTGGCGATCACCCGCGGCCGGGATTCGTCGTTGTCGCCCGCAGTGAGCACGTCGACCACGTCACCGGGCCGGATCAGGTCGAGCACGGCGGTGTCCTGCAGCTGCAGCGGCACGATCCGGGCGTCGGGGCCCGCTGCCGATTCGGTCAGCCGCGGCCCGAGCAGGCGCACGTCGGTGAGCACCTCGCCGCGGCGGGCGGGCCCGGCGACAGTGGCACCGATCAGTGCCTGGAGGTCGGTCTGCGCGCCGTCGGGCAGGGTGTCGGAGCTACGGCTCTCCATCCGGACGTCCTCGGCCGTCAGCGTCACGCCCGGTGTCAGATCGTGGGCAGCCACCGCGATCTCGGCCTGCTCGCCGCGCGGATCGGCGCGCACGGCCGCGACGGCGGCGAGCACAACCAGACCGGCGGCTGCCGCGCGCCGGGCGGCGACCGTACGGGTCCAGTCCGGGCGCAGCGCAGCGCTCAGCCGGCGCAGTGCCGAAGGGTTGAGGGATTCGGCCATGGCGTCACCGTAGGCGTCGCTGTCCGACGCCGGAACGGTGTTAGGCCGGCCTGTGGATAACTCTGCGGGTCAGCTCGACGCGGCGGCGGCCGGGGCGGAGCTGGAACTGCTCGACGAGCTGCTCGAGCTGCTGGAGGACGACGTGGAAGAAGACGCCTTCTCCGATGAGCTGGAGCTCTCCGAGCTCTTGGCGGAACCGTTGGACGAGCTCTTGCCCGACTCCCGGTTGTCGGTGCGGTAGAAACCGCTGCCCTTGAACACCACGCCGACCGAGCCGAACAGCTTGCGCAGCTTGCCGGAGCACTTCGGGCAGGTGGTCAGCGCATCATCGCTGAACGCCTGCACCGCGTCGAACCGATTGCCGCACTCGGTGCATGCATAGGAATAGGTAGGCACGAAAACCTCCGACTAAGTCAATCTTGTTAGCACTCTACCGGCCCAAGTGCTAGAACCGCTATGTGGGTCGGGTCATTCCCGCGCGACGACGCATGCGCACCGGGTGGGCGACGGTGACCATTGTGGTCCTCGCGGCGCGCGGGGTGGCGTGGATGCGGTCGAGGAGCGGCGGGCGATGTCAGACGTGCTCGCCGGTTGTCAGATGTTGGCGGGCAAGGCCTTCTGATCGCGCCCCGATTCTCCGGCGACGATGAGGGCGCCGACCGTCAGGATGGCCCATGCTCCCGATTTCGGGACCATCAGTCCGAGAAGGCAGGCCCACGCCACGATGGCCCAACCGAGCCAGACGGGCACCGGTTGCCCTCGGCGGGTCATGTGCAGCACAAGCTGTCCGATCAGCCCGAGGGGAACCCCGAAACTGCCGGGACTGAACCAGAATGCCTCTGCGACTGCCACGCGATCGGGCGGCGGGTCGAGCGTCACGGTGTTGGCGACGCCTTCGTCGAGGATCTGTGACCACACGGCTCTGCGTTTCAAAGCCGCTACCGACACATGGAATGCGGCGCCGACTACGGCCAGGCGACCACCCCACGCGGTAATGTTTCGGCTGTTCACATTGAAGGATGTTAATGACGTTCACATCTGGTCGCAAGACCTATCACCACGGTGATCTGCGCCGAGCGCTGATCGTCGAGGCGCGCGCGCTGCTCGCCGAGACCGGGACCACCGGTGTCACGCTGCGTGCGGTGGCCGCCCGAGCTGGGGTATCGCCTGCCGCGTCGTATCGGCATTTCGCCGACAAAGAGGCGCTGCTGGCCGCCGTGGCGACGCAGGGGTTCGACGACCTCGCCGCCAAGGCGAAGCTGGTCCGCGGCCAAGGGGCGCCCGGCATCCCCACCCTGCACCGGATGACCTGTGCCTACATTGATTTCGCGTTGGCCGAACACGCGTTGTACCGCCTGATGCGGGGGCCTGAGCTGGGTGACCGGACCCGGCATCCCGAACTCGCCGCAGCCGAGGCGCGGTTGCGGGTGGAGGCGGAGGCGGCCCTGCGCGATGCCCGTGACGCCGGTGAAATCGCCGACCTGCCGTTGGCGGACGTCACGCTCACCATTCATCTGATGATGCACGGACTGGCCGTCGCGGCCGGTGACGGGCAGGTGCCCGACACCAGCGCGACAGCCCTGTCCGAGCGGGTCATGACGGTCCTCGACGCGGGGCTGCGCCCGCGGCGCGGCTAGCGGCGCGGAACGATCATCACCGGTACCGGCGCGTGGCGCAGGATCTTGGCCGCGGCCGAGCCCAGGAACACCTGCGCCGATTGCGCCGCCGCGCCCGACCCGAGCACGAGCATGTCCCCGGCGTCCCACGACACGCTTTCCACCGCTGAGTTCCAGTCGTGTCCCGCGCCGACCACCACGTCTACGTCGGGAACCGCCATGTGCTCACGAATATCGTTGAGCTGCTTGGTGATATCGGCGATGGTGCGTCGTGTCCACTGTTCCACCACGAGATCCTCTGCAGAGGATTCGATGATGCCGCGGAACGCCGTGGTGTTGCGCACCGTGAACGACACGATGCGCAGCTTCGCCGACCACTTCTTGGCCAGTTCGGCGGCGGCCGGGATGAGGCCGTTGACGTCGGCCTCGCCGCCGTAGGACGCGGTGAGCCTGCGGATCCGCCCGGCATGCTGCGGATAGCCCCGGGGTGCGATGGCGACCGGCACCTCTGCGGTGTGCACGAGCCGTTCGGTGACGCTGCCAAGCGCGACCCGGCCCAGCAAGCCCGTGGACGACGACCCGACCACCACCAGATTGGCCTGGTTGGCCACCGCCAGCTCGATCAAACCCGTTGGGACGGAACTGGAGTGGTGCACCGTGGTGGGAATGTCGACGTCTTTGGGCAGCCCAGCCACGGCCCGGTCCAGCGACTGGGTGGCCTGTGCGGTGATGTAGCGCAGGTACTCCTCCTCGACCGGATCACCCCTTGGCGGCCATGGCCGTTCCACCACGGCTGCCGCGACCACCTTGTCGCCGGTCGTGCGGGCCAGCTGTGCGGCCAGGTTCAGCGGGGCACTGCCCTGACTGCTCGCGCTGAAGGCGGCCAGGATGGTCACGACGCGGGTTCCTGTGCCGCGGTCCGCGCCACCACGTGGGTGACGGGGATCTGGTGCTCGGCGCGGGCGCGGTCGACCACATCGAAGCGATCCCACACCGAATCCTCCGGTGGCAGTGTCGAGATCACGATCTGGTCGGGATGGAAGGCATCGACGGCCGACGACAGGGCGCGCAGCGGGCGGTAGTCGCCCAGCTCGCCGTTGGCATCCAGATGGTCGGCGCGCAACGTCCTCAGCGTGTCGTCAAGCCGTTGCTGGGCAACCTGTTTCGTGGCCTCCCAGACATCCAGCGGTCCGTGGCTGGCAGCGGCGCCGGTCTCGATGGGGCTGGCGGGCACCACCACGTAGTAGGTGGCTTCCCGGTCGGCCCCGATGCGGCGCAGCTCGTCGAGCAGCTCGCTGGACTGCACTGTCTGATTGGCCAGCACCAGCACTCGGTGCGGATGTTCGGTGGGTGCGACGCCGGCCACCTCGGGCCGGGTGCTCAGGTACCACCGGTTGGCCACGTACAGGACGATCACCACGGCCCAGGACAGCAGGCTCAGCGTCAGTGCGCTGCGGTTGTCGCCGCCCTGGATGAACATCTGCACGAGGATGGCGAAGATCGCCAGTGCGGTGAGAATCGACAGGATCGGGAACAGCCACATCTTCACCTTGAGCTTGTCCGGCGACGTGCGGTAGCGCAGCACGATCTGGGAGACCGCGATGAGCAGGTAGACGAACAGGATCACCGCGCCGCTGGAGTTCAGCAGGAACGCGAAGATGGTGTCCGGCCAGAATGCCGCGGCGATGACGCACAGGAGGCCGATCACCGACGAGGTCAGGATGGCCGGGGCCGGAACGCCGCGCCGCGTGACCGCGACCAGTTGCGGCGGCGCCTCGCGGCGGGCGGCCAACACGAACAGCATCCGCGACGCCGTGTACATGCCGGAGTTCAGGCAGCTCAGCACGGCCGTGAGCACGACGGCGTTCATGATGTGGTCGGCGTAGGGGATGCCCATCTCGGTGAACGCCGACACGAAGGGAGATGCCGCGACCTGCTTGCTGTTCCACGGCAGGATCGTCACGAGCAGGAACGCCGAGCCGACGAAGAAGATCGCGATACGCAGGATCACCGAGTTGGCGGCCTTGGCCACGGCACGTTCCGGATCGGAGGATTCGGCGGCGGCGATGGTGGCGATCTCGGCGCCGACCATCGAGAAGATCACGGTGACGACGCCGACCGTGACAGCTGCCGGACCGAGCGGGAAGAAACCGTCATGAGCGGTCAGGTTCGAGAAATCCATCGACTTGTGCGGCCAGATGCCGAAGACGAACAACCCGCCAAGGACCAGGAACAGGATGATCGCGGCGACCTTGACGCCGGCGAACCAGAACTCGAACTCGCCGAACGACGACACGGAGAACAGGTTGGTCGCCGTCATCGCGACCAGCAGCAGCAACGCGGTCAGCCAGATCGGGGCCGCCGGGATCCAGTATCGGATGATCTTGGCGCCGGCGATGGCCTCGAAGCCCACGACGACCACCCAGAAGTACCAATAGAGCCAGCCGACCGAGAAGCCCGCCCAGTTGCCCATCGCGTTGCGCGCATAGTCCGCGAACGAACCGGTGGACGGATTGGCCACGGCCATCTCGGCAAGCATCCGCATGACCATGATGATCAGTACGCCGGCAAGCGCATACGTGATGAAGGAACCGGGACCGGTGTCCTTGATGACGACGCCGGATCCGACGAACAGTCCGGCGCCGATGACGCCTCCGATTGCGATCATTCGCAGCTGTCGCTGGCTGAGCGCCTTTTTCAGCGCTGGTGCTTCACCCATTACTGACTCTTCCACGAGAAGTGATTCATGTCACAAGCTGGTAGAAGAGGAACGCTATTCCTTTGGGTGGCTACGGATGGTTGAAATTGGGGTCGAAATTGTCCGAAAGTTTCCCCGCGCGTTCAGACAGCTGTCGGACGGCCGCCGCTCGGTGTGTGCGGCTGGTACAGCCCGGCAAATCGGGCCAGCCGGATGCCGAGCATCAGCTCGAACCGGATCTCGCCGTCACCCAGATCGCCGCCGACGGCCTCGGTCAGTTTCTCCAGCCGGTAATACAGCGTGGAGCGGTGCAGGTAGAGCTCCTCGGCGGTGCGGCGCGCATCGCCACCGGTGCCGAGGTACACCTCGAGGGTGTGGACGAGGTCGTCGCGACGTGCGTCGATCAGGGCGACGATGCCGGGATGGATGAGCTCGATGAGCCGGTCGGAGCCATAGGCCTCGGCAAGCAGCGCAAGGGTTCTCCAGGACCCGAGCTTCGACCACGCCGTGACCTGCTGATCGGACGCGCCGATCTGCCCCAGCCGCAGCGCCGTGCGGGCCTGTCGCAGCGCGACGGCGGCCTGCGTGATCGGCAGCCGCTCGGTCGACGCGCCGATCGCGGGCCGGATGCCGTAGCTGGCGGCGATGGCGTCGGCCACGATGTCGGCCGCGGTATCGGCGACGTCGAGGCTCGGTGCAGGGGAGACCGTCGCGGCTGCGCGACGCGCCACGGCCAGCACTGTCGTCGGCGTGCCCGCGACGGTGAACCACTGGCGCGACCGGTCGGTCGCGGCCAGCCGCAGCCGCAGCGCCATGGTGTGGTCGACGGGATCGCCTGCGCCCGGCGTGCCCGGCTCGAACACGAACACGCTCACGGTGCTGTCGGGCTGGGCCATGTCTCTGGCCTGCAGTTCCCGCACCGCCTGCTCGGCCTGCTCACCGGATGCGGCGCCGAGCAACCGCGTGAGCAGCGTCTGCTGGGCGGATTCCTCCGCGCGCAACGTGGCATTGCGCCGGTCGAGAATGGCCAAAAGGTCGGCACCGGCCTGCTCGGCCAGCCGCTGGCCTTCGGCGGGCAACGCCCCGTCGCGGTCGAGGATCCACAGGTAGCCGAAGCGCTCGGTCGCCGTGCGGACAGGCACGCAGTACCGGGGCACCAAACCGTGCTGCGGGAAAGCCGGGGTCCACATCGCAGAGTTCGCGGTGCCGATCCCCACGCCGAACAGGGCGGCCTTGACCTCGGCGCGGGTCTCGCGCTGCAGCACGCTGTGCACGCGGACATCGTCGAGTTCACCGAGCTGGCGACTGTGGGTGATCGGGTGCAGCTCTTCGTCGTCGAGCAGCACGGCCCGGCCCAGGGACTGGGCGAGCACGTCGACGATCAGCTGCATGCGGGCGCTGAAGTCAGCGGTCACCGGCTCGGGCACCCGCTGATTGTCGTCCAGCTCACGGCGCAAGGAGGGCGACACCCCCTGTCGGCGTCATCACGTGCGTCATCCGGATGTCGTGGGGTTCGGCGGGCAACGCGTCGAGCAGTTCGTCGTCACGCACCACGGCGACCAGTTTGGTCCCCGCGCGCACCGCACTCAGGGTGCGGTCGTAGAAGCCGGCGCCGCGCCCCAGCCGCGCACCGGATCGGTCCACGGCCAGCGCGGGCACCAGGATCATGGCGGCTTGATTCACCGTCTCGGCGGGTAAATAGGGGGGTGCAGGTTCGCGCAGTCCGAAATCTGCCGGCTGCAGGGTGCCCGGCCGATAGTCGGCCCACTGCAGCGGCAGCGGAACTCCGTCGGCGCCGTTGCGGGCCACGGGGAGCAGCACCCGGCTGCCGAGCTCGAGCAACCGATCAAGGAGTGCGATGGAGCCCGGTTCGGAACCGACTGGCACGTACGCGCACACGGTCTGGCCGGCGCCGACAAGTCCGGGTAACCAGCCGCACAGCGCCTCGGCCTCCGCGGCGTGTAGCTCCCGCGGTATCGCGCGTCGCGCCCGCAGGAGCGCGGCTCGTAGCTCGCTCTTCGTCGGTGGGGTCACAACCTCCACCATTTCAGAACGCGCGTTAGGGTGTGAATGATGACCACGTCTGCGAAGCCGCCTGCGCTGCCTATTCCGTACACGGCGGTTGTTCCGGCTGCGGGCCTGGGGACACGGTTTCTCCCCGCCACGAAGACAGTGCCCAAAGAACTGCTGCCGGTGGTCGACACACCGGGCATCGAACTCGTCGCCGCCGAGGCGGCGGAGGCCGGTGCCGAGCGGCTGATCATCGTCACCTCAGAAGGTAAGGACAGCGTCGTCGCGCACTTCGTCGAGGACCTGGTCCTGGAGGGCACGCTCGCGGCCCGCGGCAAGGTGAAGATGCTCGAGAAGGTGCGGCGGGCCCCTGCTCTGATCAAGGTGGAATCGGTCGTGCAGGCCGAGCCGCTCGGGTTGGGCCACGCCGTGAGCTGTGTCGAGGCGAGCCTGCATCCCGACGAAGACGCGATCTCCGTGCTGCTGCCCGACGACCTGGTGTTGCCGACCGGCGTGCTGGAGACGATGTCGCGGGCCCGGTCCAAGCGCGGCGGCTCGGTGCTGTGCGCCATCGAGGTGCCCGGCGACGACATCAGCGCCTACGGCGTGTTCGACGTGGAACCTGTTGCCGACTCCAACAATCCGAACGTGCTGCGGGTCAAGGGCATGGTCGAGAAGCCGAAGCCCGAGGACGCTCCGTCGCACTACGCCGCGGCCGGCCGCTACGTGCTGGACCGGGCGATTTTCGATGCACTGCGCCGGGTTCCGCGGGGGGTGGGCGGCGAGATCCAGCTCACCGACGCCATCGCGCTGTTGATCGAAGAAGGCCATCCCGTGCACGTGGTGGTGCACCGCGGCGCTCGACACGACCTGGGAAATCCCGGCGGCTACCTGATGGCTGCGGTTGACTTTGCGTTGGAACGCGACGACTACGGCCCCGAGTTGCGGCGGTGGTTGGTCGAACGGTTGGGCCTGGCCGAGCACTGAGAGCAGCGCGTCGGGCCCGGTAGAGACGGGATAGGAAGGTGTGTTGTGCGTTCGGTGGAGGAGCAGCAGGCCAGGGTGGCCGCCGCCGCGGTGGCGCCTCGGCCGGTGCGGGTGGCCATAGCCGAAGCGCAGGGGCTGATGTGCGCGGAAGAGGTCGTGACCGAGCGGCCGATGCCGGGATTCGACCAGGCTGCCATCGACGGGTACGCGGTGCGCAGCGTCGACGTGCTCGGTGTGAGCGACGACGGCGACGCGGACGAGGGCAGCAACGGTGAGATCAGCCTGCCGGTGATGGGTTCGATCGAGGCGGGGGCGCGGACTCCCAGCCGGCTGCAGCCGCGGCAGGCGGCCCGGGTGCAGACCGGTGCGCCGATGCCGACGCTCGCCGACGCCGTGTTGCCGCTGCGGTGGACCGATGGCGGGCAGAACCGCGTGCGGGTGCTGCGCGGTGTGCGATCCGGTGCCTACGTGCGGCGTACCGGAGACGATGTGCAGCCCGGTGACGTCGCGGTGCGGGCGGGCACCATCATCGGACCCGCGCAGGTCGGCCTGCTTGCCGCGGTCGGCCGGGACCGGGTGCTGGTACACCCGCGCCCGCGGCTGTCGGTGATGTGCGTCGGCGGTGAGCTCGTCGACGTCTCCCGCACCCCGGGCACCGGACAGGTCTATGACGTCAACTCCTATGCGCTGGCAGCGGCCGGGCGCGATGCCGGAGCCGAGGTCAACCGTGTCGGCATCATCAGCACCGATCCCGGCGAACTACGGGAAACCGTTGAGGGCCAGGTGAATCGGAACGAGATCGTGGTGATCGCCGGTGCGGTCGGCGGGGCCGCGGCGGAGAGTGTGCGGACCGTCCTCGCCGAGTTGGGTGAGATGGAGGTGGCCCGCATCGCCATGCATCCGGGCTCGGTGCAGGGCTTCGGGCAGCTGGGCCGCGATCGGGTGCCCGTGTTCTTGTTGCCCGCCAATCCGGTCAGCGCGTTGGTGGTGTTCGAGGTGATGGTGCGTCCGCTGATCCGGCTGTCGCTGGGTAAACGCCAGCCGATGCGGCGTGTGGTGCAGGCCCGCACGCTGTCGCCGATCAGTTCGGTGGCCGGGCGCACCGGATATCTGCGCGGCCAGTTGATGCGCGATCAGGACAGCGGCGAATACCTCGTGCAGGCCCTCGGGGGTACGCCGGGCGCGTCCACCCACCTGCTGGCCACGCTGGCCGAGGCCAATTGTCTGGTCGTCGTCCCGAGCGAGGCCGAGCAGATCCGCACCGGCGAGACCGTCGATGTGGCTTTCCTGGCTCAGCGCGGCTAGCCGATGACCATCTTTCGTTCGGGTGGGATCCACCCAGGTTGGCCCGACCCACTCGGCCCGCTGCGGGTGCCCGCGGGCGTGGTGAGGCTGCGTCCCGTGCGGTTGCGCGACGCTGCGGTGTGGAGCCGGATCAGGCTCGCCGACCGCTACCACCTGGAACCGTGGGAGCCCGTATCGGGATCGGATTGGACTGTGCGCCACGCGGTTTCGTCGTGGCCGGCGGTGTGCTCGGGGCTGCGCGCAGAGGCCAGGAAGGGCCGTATGCTGCCGTACGTGATCGAGCTGGACGGGCAGTTCGCCGGTCAGCTCACCATCGGCAACGTCACGCACGGGGCGCTGCGCTCGGCGTGGATCGGCTACTGGGTGGCCAGTGAGAAGACCGGCGGCGGCATCGCGACCGCGGCGTTGGCGCTGGGCCTGGACCATTGTTTCGCGGGGGTGCGGTTACACCGCGTCGAGGCGACCGTGCGGCCGGAGAACGCGATCAGCCGAGCCGTGCTGGCGCGGGTCGGTTTCCGGGAAGAGGGCCTGCTGCGGCGCTACCTGGAGGTCGACGGCGCCTGGCGCGACCATCTGCTCGTCGCGATCACCGTCGACGAGATGAAGGAATCGGCCGCGCAGGCGTTGGTGCGAGCCGGTCGGGCAAGCTGGGCCTGATTTGCCGTCGGACGCTGCGGTTTCCTTCATATTGCGCTCAGGGTCGTGGCCTGCCCGGATCCACGGCCCTGGACGCAATCTCGCGGTGTCTTTGCCGAGCAACCTGTTACTAATGTGACACTTGGGGCTGTTGGTGCTTGTCTCAGGTGAATTACAGGTGTGTAATTGACCTCGGCGCGCCGCCCACGGATGCGCTGGTCACAGACCTAGCCTGATGGGGAAAGGAGCAGGCTTCATGCCAAGCATCCCCCAGTCTCTGCTTTGGATTTCTCTCGTCGTCCTCTGGCTCTTCGTGTTGGTTCCGATGTTGATCAGCAAGCGTGACGCGGTCCGTCGCACCAGTGACGTCGCGCTCGCCACGCGGGTTCTCAACGGCGGTCGCAATGCGCAGCGGCTGCGGCGGGGTCCGGCCGCAGGCCACCACAGCGACCCGCACTGGCAACGGTCCGGTGACCACCTCGACGAAGAACCCGACGACGAGTTCGAGGAGACGACGCCGGAGCGGTCGGTGGTGGTCGTTGCCGCGGCGGCCGAGCCCGCCGAGCCCGATTACCTCGACGTCGACATCGTCGAAGAGGATTCCGGCGCGCTGCCCGTCAGCACCCTGCAGGCCGAGGAACCCGCGACCGACCAGTTCGAGCACATCGAGCTCGAACCCGAGGCCAGTGCGACCGCCGAGGCTGAAACCGAACAGCTGCCAACGGATCTCGACGAGCCGGCAGCTCAGCCCGACGAGGCCGCCGAGACCGACGATGTCCGGGTCGACGACGCGCAGGCCGACGGCACCGCCGACGAGTACGAGTACGTAGCCGATTCGTCGGGGCTGGAATCCGAGCCCGACGAGGACGGCGAGGACGAGGCCGAAGAGGCGCCCGCCGCGGCATCGGTGAAAGAGTCGCGCAGCCGCCGGTTCGAATCCAAGACCGCCGCCGCGGTGAGCGCTCGCAAATACAAGTTCCGCAAGCGGGTGCTCGCGGTGTTCGCGGCGCTGATGGTGTTCACGGCAGCCGCGGCATTCCTGCTGACCCCGTCGGCATGGTGGGTCTTTGGCGCCGTCGCCACCGTGACCGTGCTGTACCTGGGCTACCTGCGCCGCCAGACCCGCATCGAGGAACAGCTGCGCCGACGGCGCGCCCAGCGCATGATGCGGTCTCGGCTGGGCGTAGAGAATACCGACGACCACAAGCTCGACGTCGTGCCGTCCCGGTTACGCCGGCCCGGTTCGGTCGTTCTCGACATCGACGACGAAGACCCCATTTTCGAGCATCTGGACTACGTACCGTTCACCCGCGAATACGATCTGCCGCGCGCGGCCGGGCAGTAACCAGCCGGTTTCGGTTCCCGGCCCACGGGCTGGTAGCCTTTCCTCTCGGTATCAGGGGCTATGGCGCAGTTGGTAGCGCGACTCGTTCGCATCGAGTAGGTCAGGGGTTCGATTCCCCTTAGCTCCACAGAAAAACCCCAGCTGGTCTGGGGTTTTCTTGTTTTCTGGCACGGGAGCCGGCTGATGTCGGACAATCCAACCCGTGAGTACGCCGGTGTTCGTCGTCGTGCTGGTCCTGGGCATCCTCGGTGTCCAGGTACTGATCTGGATACCGATCATCTTCTGGTTCCGGCGGCGTAGCCGGGCTGCCGCCGCGCAGTTGACGACCGACCTGGAATCCGAAGGCGTGGTGCGTGGTCCGGAGAAGGGGGTCTACCGCGGAGCGACGGCGCCCGGGTACCCGATGGTGTCCAACAACGGCCTGATCGCGCTGAGCGGTCGACGGCTGCTGTTCCGGACGCTGACCGGCAAGGCCTTCGAGATTCCGGTCGCCTCGATCAGGGGGGTGCGGCTGGCCAAGGCCTTCAAGGGCGCGGTGGTCGGCGGCCGCGAGCACTTGGTGGTCCAGACCGCCGACGGTGAGGTCGGCTTCTTTGTTACCGACAACCCGGCGTGGGTCGCTGCGCTGACTCCGGCTGCGCGCCGCTGATGTAGCTAAACCGTTGGGCTACAGCGGCATCGGGTTGTACAGGTCACCCGCGTAGTCGTCGCCGAAGTGATCATGCAGCGTGCGCAGTACCGCCGCGCATGCCGCCCGCTCGTCGGCGTTGATGGTGTCGAGCACCCGACTCAACTCACGGCGGCGCCGGGTGCTGACCTGCTTGACCAGTTTGCGGCCCTGGGCGGTGAGCTCCAACGTGACGATGCTGCGGTTGGTCGGATCCGTGCCGCGGACCAGATGGCCGGAATTGTGCAGCCGGTCGGCCAGACGGGTGACGGACGAGCCGACGACACCGAGCGCGCGGGCGCAGTCCGACGACGTGGACCGGCCGAGCTCGGACAGTGTCAGCAGCAGCCGGAACTGCGGGAGGGACACCTCGAGCTGCTCGACGCTGCGTAGTGCCACGCCCACCAGGTCGCGCGTCGCGACCTCGAATGCGACGAGTTCGTCGACCGGTGTCTTCGTTGTCGCAACCTGATTCGCCGTGGCCATGGCGAAAAGTATCCCACGTCGAGGGCCGTTTGAGTTGGCCTGATTTCTCACAATCACAGGTTTTGCATAGCGCAAGACTTGCATTATGCAAGAGAGTGGCGGAGGCTGGGACACAACAGATTCCACGGACCCTGAGGAGGCGAGCGGTGTGACGCTCTGGCGCGACGAGCTGCGGGCGGCAGGGTTGCGGGTGACCCAGGCCCGGCTCGCGGTGCTCACCGAGGTCGGTGAATCGCCGCATTCCGCCGTCGACGCCATCATCGCCGGGGCCCGCGCCCGCATCGGATCGTTGTCGGTGCAGGCGGTCTATGACGTGGTGTACGCCCTCACCAAGGCGGGTCTGCTGCGCCGGATCGAACCAGCGGGATCACCGGCGCGCTACGAACTCGACACCGGCGACAACCACCACCACGCGGTATGCCGTGAATGCGGTGCCATCGTCGACGTCGTCTGCGACGCCAGGAGCGCGCCGTGCCTGCGCGTCCACACCGAGACGGGCTTCGAGTTCGACGAAGCCGAAGTGACCTTTTGGGGCATCTGTCCCGAATGTCGAATCAGCAACAGCACCACCGATCGGAGATTCGCATGACCGCAACAGAATCCGCCGGCTCCACCACCGGCACCGGCGCCCCGGCAGCCAGCGATCGCAATTCGCTCAGCGTCGGTTCCAACGGCCCGATCGTGCTGCACGACGTGCACTTCCTGGAGCAGATGGCTCACTTCAATCGGGAGCGGGTGCCTGAGCGCAGCCCGCACGCCAAAGGGTCCGGGGCCTTCGGTGTCCTCAAGGTGACCGAGGACGTCTCGCAGTACACGAAGGCCGCCGTGTTCCAGAAAGGCACCGACACCGATCTTCTCGTGCGGTTCTCCACGGTGGCCGGCGAACAGGGCAGCCCGGACACGTGGCGCGACGTCCGCGGCTACGCGATGAAGTTCTACACGTCCGAGGGCAACTACGACATCGTCGGCAACAACACCCCGGTCTTCTTCCTGCGCGACCCGATCAAGTTCCCGCACTTCATCCGCAGCCAGAAGCGGCTGCCCGATTCCGGGTTGCGCTCGGCCCAGATGCAATGGGACTTCTGGACGCTCAACCCCGAATCCGCCCACCAGGTCACCTATTTGATGGGCCGCCGCGGACTGCCGCGGACCTGGCGGCACATGAACGGCTACGGTTCACACACCTACCTGTGGGTCAACGCCGGGGGCGAGAAGTTCTGGGTCAAGTACCACTTCCACACCCATCAGGGCGTGGAGTTCCTCACCAACGACGAGGCCGCGGCGCTGGCCGGCACCGATGCCGACTTCCACCGCCGGGACCTGTTCGACGCCATCGCCCGCGGCGACCACCCGAGCTGGCGGCTGTCGGTACAGGTGATGCCCTACGCCGAGGCTGCCGACTACCGGTTCAACCCGTTCGACCTGACGAAGGTGTGGCCACATGCCGACTATCCGCTGATCCCGGTGGGCATCTACACGCTCAATCGCAACCCCGAGAACTTCTTCGCCCAGATCGAGCAGGCCGCGTTCTCGCCCGGCAACACCGTGCCCGGTACGGGCCTGTCGCCGGACAAGATGCTGCTCGGCCGGGCGTTCGCCTATGCCGACGCCCAGCGCAACCGGATCGGCACCAATTTCCACCAGCTGCCGGTGAATCAGCCGCGCGAAGGCGTGCCCGTCAACACCTATCTGTTCGACGGACAGATGACCTATCACCACTCTGGCGCGGCAGCGGTGTATGCGCCGAACAGCATCGGGCGGCCGTGGGCGGACGCCACGGGCCCGGCCGAGGACGGCTGGGAAGCCGACGGTGAGCTGTTGCGCGCGGCCTACGCGCTGCACACCGAGGACGACGATTTCGGCCAGGCCGGCACGTTGGTGCGCAACGTCTGGGACGACGCACAACGCGACGCGGCCGTGGCTCAGGTGACCGGCGCACTCGCCACAGTCACCGGCGAGGTGCTCGACCGGGCGCTGCAGTACTGGCGCAACATTGACGCCGAGCTGGGAGCACGCATCGAAAAGGCTGTGCGCCAAGGCCGCTGATCTCGCCACAGGGGCGTAAGGATTGCGTCAAAACGCTTGCCCTGTGCCCGGATGTGCCTCTGCAATGGTCGCTGTGACTGCGACCATTGCAGAGCCGTCATCTATGACAAATCTGCTCGAGCTTCTCGTTATGCTTGCCGTGCCCAGCCGGGAGCAATCGATCGGCGGCACCCGCTGAACGAGAGGCGCGTTGTGGCCCACCCGAACTCAGTCACCGACCACACGGCCTCCGCGATGGGGCAGAAAGTCACGTTCGCGGTCGTGATCTCGGCGCTCGGTGTGGTCTTCGGCGACATCGGCACCAGCCCCATCTACACCCTGCAGACGCTGTTCAATCCGGATGATCCGCACCCCGTTCCGCTCAACGACAACAATGTCTACGGCGTGGTGTCGCTGATCTTCTGGACCGTCGCGACCATCGTCACCCTGACCTACGTCATGCTCATCATGCGCGCCGACAACAACGGCGAGGGCGGCATCATGGCGCTGATCACCCTGCTGCAGCGGTGGGGCGGCTCGGCGGGACACCGCACCGCGATGCTGCTGGCCGCTCTCGGAATCTTCGGTGCCGCACTGTTTTTCGGTGACAGCATGATCACCCCGGCCATCTCGGTACTCTCGGCGGTCGAGGGCCTCAAGGTCGTCGAACCCGGGCTGGGGGAGTGGGTGGTGCCGATCACCGCGGTGATCATCGCGGCGCTGTTCGCGGTGCAGCGGCATGGCACAGCCGTCGTCGGCCGGTTCTTCGGACCGGTCATGGTCGTGTGGTTCGTCGCGATCGGGGCATGTGGTGTGGGCGGGATCGTCACCCACCCGCAGATCCTGTGGGCGCTGTCGCCCACCTACGCGCTGGGATTTGTTCTGGGCCACTTCCACATCGCGTTCTTCGCCCTCGCGGCCGTCGTGCTCGCCGTCACCGGCGCCGAGGCGCTGTACGCCGACATGGGCCACTTTGGCCGCAAGGCCATCACCCGGGGCTGGCTGTCGCTGGTGCTGCCGGCATGCACCTTGAGTTATTTCGGGCAGGGGGCGCTGCTGATCGGTGACGAGAACAACGTCAGCGCACCGTTTTTCCTCCTCGCCCCCGAGTGGGCCAGGCTGCCGATCGTCGTGCTGGCCGCGGCGGCGACCGTCATCGCGTCGCAGGCCGTGATCACCGGGGCCTATTCGGTGGCCTCACAGGCGGCGCAACTGGGTTATCTGCCGCGGCTGCGCATCGCGCACACGTCGGCCTCCACCATCGGCCAGGTCTACGTGCCGTGGATCAACGGCGTGCTGTTCGTGGGCGTGCTGACACTGGTGTTCGCATTCCGCAGCTCCGCAGCGCTGGCGTATGCCTACGGTATGGCCGTCACCGCGACCATCACGATCACCACCACGCTGTTCCTCTATTACGCCCGCACCCGCTGGAACACGCCGATGTGGCTCGTGGTGTTCGGCGGTGGTGGACTCCTCACAGCGGATCTGCTGCTGTTCGCGGCCAACCTGACCAAGATCGTGCACGGCGCCTGGCTGCCGTTGCTGATCGGCGTGGTGACGTTCGCGATCATGACCACCTGGCAGCGCGGCCGTCACATCGTCACCGCAGCCCGGGAGAACGTCGAGGGGTCGCTCTCGGAGTTCATCGATGAATTGGCACGGAGTCGTCCCCCGTTGCCGCGGGTACCCGGCACTGCGGTGTTCCTCAACCGCAGCGGCAACACCGCGCCGTTGGCCATGCGCTCCAACGTCGAACACAACCACGTGCTGCACCGGCACGTCATCATCCTGTCGCTGGACACCGAACCCATCCCGCGCGTACCGCAGGCCGAGCGCATCTCGGTCAGCGACCTGGGCCACAGCGACGACGGCATCGTGCACGTGACGGCGCGGTTCGGCTATATGGAACGGCCCAACGTGCCGGCCACGCTGCGCAAGCTCGACCCGTCACTGACCGAGGGGCCCGTCGATATCGCCGATGCGTCGTACTTCCTGTCCAAGATCGATCTGGTGGCAGGAGACGCACCCACCATGGCGCAATGGCGTAAACGGCTGTTCATCGCCACCTCCTACATCACCGCTGATGCCGCGGCCTACTTCAAACTTCCGCTCGACCGCACGGTGATCATCGGCTCACGCATCGAGGTGTGAGTCTCGTCCGGTTTGGCCGCGTCCGACCTCGGCGCGGGGGTATCCGTCGTAGCCTGGTGCCAAGCGAGGACCGGAGGGGACGTGGACGAACTGACCGGAGTCCGCGCCGACGAGTTGGCTGCTCTGGAGTTCTTCGCCGAATGCCGGCTGTCCGATCTGGCCCCGCTGGCCGCGCAGTTGCGACCGTTGACGGCGGCACCCGGCGAGGTGCTGATGCGGCAGGGCGAGCGCGCGGTGTCCTATCTGGCGATCCGCCGCGGCCGGGTGCAGGTCATCCACACCGGCGATGACGGGGTGACGATGGTTGCCGAGATCGGCCCGGGGCTCATCGTGGGCGAGATCGCTCTGCTGCGCGACGCGCCACGGTCCGCCACGGTGGTGGCGATCGAGCCGTTGATCGGCTGGGTCGGCGATCGGGATGCCTTCGCGACGCTGCTCGAACTGCCCGGCATGCTCGACAAGCTGGTGCGGATCGCGCGGCAGCGGCTGGCGGCGTTCATCACGCCGATCCCGGTCCAAGTGCGTAGCGAGGACTGGTTTTATCTGCGTCCGGTGCTGCCCGGCGATGTGGAACGCACGCTGAATGGGCCTGTCGAGTTTTCCAGCGAAACCCTTTACCGGCGTTTCCAGTCGGTGCGTAAGCCCACCAAGGCGTTGCTGGAGTACCTGTTCGAGGTGGATTACGCCGAACACTTCGTGTGGGTGATGACCGAGGGTGCGCTTGGGCCTGTGGTGGCCGACGCCCGGTTCGTGCGCGACGAACCCGATTCGACGACGGCGGAAGTGGCTTTCACCGTCGGTGACGACTATCAAGGCCGTGGCATCGGCAGCTTTCTGATGGGCGCGCTGGTGGTCTCGGCGGGATACGTTGGCGTTGAACGTTTTACCGCCCGGGTATTGACCGACAACTACGCCATGCGGCACATCCTTGACCGGCTCGGAGCGGTTTGGCATCGCGATGACCTGGGTGTGGTGACCACGGAAGTGGTTGTGCCACCTGCTGATTCCCTGCTGTTGCCGGCCGAGCTCGTCGAGCAGATCCGCGACGCCACCCGCCAGGTCATCCGGGCGGTGAGTCAGTGACGGATCGGCGGAGTGCGAGCGCCCGAGTCAGGGGGTGATGGTGGTCTGCTCGTCGATCACGCTGGTGGCGTCGAGCAACGCGCTCATCTGGTCCTCGAGCCCATCGGCGTTGAGCTGCAACACATACAGGCCGTCCTGGCCGGGGATCACCACGGTCTTCTGGGCGATCACCCGCTTGGCGCCGTCACGTACGTAGCCGCCGCCGAACTGGAACGCCTGGAACCCGCCCAGCGTGCTGGCGGAGCCGTCGCCCATCGCTTCGTAGCCGGGCAGGTTCTTGATCTCGTTGGGGGCGTATTCGAGGATCTTGGCGGGGTCGACATTGCCGGTCAGCTTGGACATCAGCGCGATGACCGACGGCGGATCCGCCGCATACTCGGGGTCGTCGGACACGATGGCGCCCCAGGCCCAGTCCGGCGTCTTGTCCCCGGCCAGCGACCAGCCTGGCGGAACCGGCAGATTCAGTGCCGGCGTGCCCGGATCACCTTGGTGGACTGCGGTTTCGACGAGGTTGTTGTCCCGGATGTAGTCGACGATGGTGTAGTTCGGACCTGCCGTGGCCGTCGGCGAGGTCGCGTCGTGCATACCCTTCTTCGCGGCCGCCGTCGTCGTGGTCGTCGTGGCACTGCTCTCCGTCGACTTCGACGTACTGGTGTCCTGTGCTTTGTCGGAACCGCAGCCGGCCAGCGAGATCGCGAGCGCCACGATGGCGACGCCGCCGGCCCGCAGGGACCGTGAAATCGAGGTCATCAGCTATCCCATCGGTTGGTCGGCATCACGCTGCCGGGCAACGGTCGCCCTTTGGACACGGATTGCACCACAGAACGGGTTGACGTGCGGCGGCATTCGGCATTTGCCGTGCAGCGATTTCACAGCTTAGGTTGCCTACGCAAGAATTTTTCCTTGCGTAGGCAACGATTTCTCCGGCCGTGCTTTTCGATTCCAAGTGACGTTGGCCACGCCGGTGCAAAAACCGACGCTGGCCTGCCGTTGTAATTGGGCTCGCTCTAACTGCGTGAGTCTGTGCGACGCGGCTGGCGTCGGCTCAGTTCCGTACCGCCATCAGCACCTCGCGGTGAGCAGCACCGTCTGGCTGACCACGGTGGCCGGTTGCACCGAGCGCACCGTGCACCGGTCGAGTGGAGCGGGACCCTGCCTGGTCAACACCACGTGATAGCCATTGCGTTCCAGCTCAGTCACGGTGTCCTGCGCGGACCCGACACCCGACGGCGCAGCCATTGCCGGCGCTGCGAGACCGAGCGTGAACGCGGACAGCGCGCCACCGGTGATCGTCGCATATGCCAACCCATACACTGTCTTGCCTTCCCGAGTTTTGTCGTCGATTGAGCGCTCACTATGTCCAAACCGCCCGCGGTGGAGTTAAATTCCACTGAATCCCAACAGTTGTCGGTGATTCACGACCCAAAAATGAGTTGACAGCCGTGCTAAACAAAATGCTTGTGCGCAATGTCACGGCCGCAGCGGCGGTGACATGGTGTGCGGCGGCATGTACCGGGTCGCCCGAGTCGAGCGCGCCGGCCTCCTCGACGACAGTGGCCGCAGCCACAGTGAATCCCGTGCGGATCGACCGCGTGCGCCAAGATCTCCCGCCGGGCTACGACGTCGCCCCAATTGACAAGCGCATCACACCGATTGCCCTGTGGGGGTTCGGGTCACAGTGGACGGCCGACCCGCCGCAGTGCTCGGCGTGGGCCGCCCCGGAGGTAGATCCGGCCACTGCCCGCGGTTGGTCGGGTTCGGGCCCGGGCGGAATCGTCTATGCCGTCGTCGCCCGGGCAACGGCGGAACTTGATCTGGCGCTCGGCGAGCAGTGCGGGGAATGGGCGCTGCGCGGTGGGCATAGTCAGGGCACGGTGATGACCGTCGCCGCGCCGGCCATCCCCGACGCCGTCACCACCGGCATGACGACCGTGATCTCGACTGTCGTCGAAGGCGGCAACGAAACCCGTTCGCACGCCGACACGTTCACCGCTGATTTGGGTGAGTTTCACTGCTTCGTCACGATCGTCACCGACCCGGGCTCCCCGGTCCCGCCGCTCGGCCCGGAGTACGCCGCGGATCTGTTGGTGAAAACGGTGTCGGCGATACGCGGCTGAACCGGTCGCGCCCGGTAAGTTGGCAGCGATGCCGAACCGGAACGTGATACCTGTCATCGTGGGCACTGCTGCCAGTGCCTGCGCTTTGGTGGCCTGCAGTCACTCGGACAAGCCGGCGTACCCCAACGCCAACATCGCCAACGTGACCCAGGTGAAGACCGACTTCGGCCCCGATTTCAAGGTCAAGGACGTCGCGCCGACGGGGATCGACCCGAAACTGCTGGCGCCGCAGAAGATACCGCCGGGGATGACCTTCGAGCCCGCCGAATGCTCGAAGTTCGCCGAAGGCCAGACGTTTCCCGCGGGTTTGAAGGGCAACATGGCGGCCTCGGTGGCAGAGGGCGCGGGCCAGCGGTTCATCGTGCTGGCCGTGGAAACCTCCCAACCCATCCCGGTGAACGATCCCGGTGACTCCTGCAAGCAGGTGAAGTTCGCCGGACCGGGCTCACGCGGCCAGGTCGACGTGGTCGAGGCACCCAAGATCGACGGCATTCCGACCCTCGGCACGCACCGCGTGGTGCAGACCTCGGTGCAGGGGCACTCCCGCACCGGGGAGCTGTACAACTACGTGGCGAGTTTCGGGCCGTACCTGGTGATCGTCACCGCCAACCCGCTGGTGCTTCCGGACAAACCGGTCACGCCCGTCGACACCGGGAAAGCCCGCGACCTGCTGACCGCCGCGGTCGCCGCCGTCAGAGGCTGATTTGCTCCTCACGTGCGCGACGCTGATCAGCGCCTCAGTGCACGCCGTGCGGCCGGAACTGGATACTGATCCGCGGTCCGACCAGCCTGCTGGTCTTCGGTATCGAATGCTCCCAGGTGCGCTGGCACGAGCCGCCCATCACCAGCAGATCGCCGTGCCGGTGCTGTAACCGCAGGGCATGCCCGCCGCCGCGCGGGCGTAGCGCGAAAACCCTTGTCGCACCGAGGCATACGATGGCCACCATGGTGTCCTCGGTACGGCCGCGGCCGATGGTGTCCCCGTGCCACGCCACGCTGTCGTTGCCGTCGCGGTACATGCACAGCCCGGCGGTCGTGAACGGCTCGCCGAGTTCCCCGCCGTAGGTGTCGTTGAGCCGGCGGCGGATCTGCTTGAGCCGCGGATGTGGCACCGGTTCGTTGACCAAATGGTGAAAGCTCACCAGTCGAGGTACGTCGACCACCCGGTCGTACATCTTGCGCTGCTCGGTGCGCCACGGGATGGTGTCCATCAGTTCTTCGAACAGCGAATCCGCGTCGGGCAGCCAACCGGAACGCAGCTCCACCCAGGCCCCATTGTCGAGTCTGCGACGTTCCGCGTGCTCGAACAGCGAGCCTTGCAGCGCCAGCTCCATGGCCGCGAGTGTATCGCACAGACGTTCGATGCGTCAGAGGCGCGAGGCTCCCGGGCCCTGCTCGGCCAACACGTCCCCAGGGTTGGTCAGCAGGCAGGTTTTCAGGCTCAGACAGCCGCAGCCGATGCAGCCGGTCAGATTGTCCCGCAAGCGTTGTAGATGCAGGATGCGGTCGTCGAGATCCTGGCGCCAGCCCGCCGAGAGCTTGGCCCAGTCCTTGCTGGTGGGCACTCGATCGGTGGGCAGGGTCGCGAGCGCTTCGCGGATCCGGGCCAATGGGATGCCGAGGCGCTGCGACATCCTGATGAATGCCACCCGGCGCAGCGTCTCGCGCGCGTAGCGGCGCTGATTGCCCGAGGTGCGGCGGCTGTGGATGAGCCCTTCACGTTCGTAGAAGTGCAGGGCCGATACGGCCACGCCGCTACGGTGGGCCATCTCGCCGGGAGTCAGCTCGTGCGTGTCCATGACACCTAAACCCTACTTGAGGTGGCCGTTGGGTTTAACGTTCTCGTTGTGGCTGATGTGGTGCTGGGCTCCAACTCCGAAGTAGGCACGCTGCGGGTCGCCATCCTGCACCGGCCGGGCCCCGAACTGCAGCGGTTGACTCCGCGCAACAACGACGCGCTGCTGTTCGACGGCGTGCCGTGGGTTCCCCGGGCGCAGCAGGAGCACGATGCGTTCGCCGATCTGCTGCGATCGCGCGGTGTCGAGGTGCTGCTGCTGGCCGACCTGCTCACCGAAGCGCTCGCCAGCGGTGCGGCCCGGATGCACGGCATATCGGCAGCGGTCGACGGCCGCCGACTGGGTCTGCCGCTGGCACATGAGCTTTCGGCATACTTGCGGACCCTGGACCCCGCGGCGCTGGCGCACGTGCTGATGGCGGGGATGACGTTCAACGAATTGCCCTTCAGCGAAGCCGAGATCTCACTGGTGCGTCGGATGCACCACGGCGGAGACTTCGTCATCGACCCGCTGCCCAATCTGCTGTTCACCCGGGACTCGTCGTTCTGGATCGGGCCGCGGGTCGCCATCACCTCGCTGGCGCTGCCCGCGCGGGCCCGCGAGACCTCCCTGACCGACGTCATCTACGCGCACCATCCGCGATTCCTCGGGGTGCGGCGAGCCTACGAATCCCGCTCGGCACCCGTCGAAGGTGGCGATGTGCTGCTGCTGGCGCCCGGTGTCGTCGCGGTCGGGGTGGGGGAGCGCACGACGCCTGCCGGGGCGGAAGCATTGGCGCGCAGTCTCTTCGACGACGACCTCGCGCACACGGTCCTCGCGGTGCCGATCGCGCAGGAGCGGGCCCAGATGCACCTGGACACCGTGTGCACCATGGTCGACGTGGACGCGGTGGTGATGTACCCGAACATCGTCGACTCGTTGTCCGCGTTCACCATTCACCGCGAGGACCGTGGCGTGCGCATCGACGACGCGGTGCCGTTCGTGCAGGCCGCCGCCGAGGCGATGGGCATCGACAAACTGCGGGTCATCGACACCGGGCTGGACCCCGTCACTGCCGAGCGCGAGCAATGGGACGACGGCAACAACACCCTGGCCGTCGCGCCGGGTGTGGTGGTGGCCTACGAGCGCAATGTCGAAACGAATGCGCGGCTTGCCGATTCCGGCATCGAGGTGCTGGCCATCGCGGCCTCGGAGCTGGGCACCGGCCGCGGCGGGCCACGCTGCATGTCATGCCCGGCCGCCCGGGACCCCATCTAGGGCGTTGAGATTGCGCAGAGGGCTGTGGTCCACGCGCATTCACGACCCTGCGCGCAATCTCAACGCCTGGTGGACCCGGTAGAGGATGAAAGCGCGGCTGTGCTCGGCCACCACATGAATGTCGATCCAGCGTTCACGGGCGAGTAGCTCGTTGCGTCCGATGTCGTGAACATAGCGCGGACGATCGGTGGCGTGGTGCTTGCCGTCGTAGTCGATCCCGACCATCGGCTCGTCGTACCCCATGTCGATGAACGCCTCGCTGAAACCGTCGGTCACCCGAATCTGCGTGCGGGGTCGCGGTAGACCGTCGTCGATCAAAATCAGACGTATTCGGGTCTCCTGAGGTGATTCGGCGCCGGCGTCCATCAAATCCAGAGCCACCTCTGCCCGACGTAGTCCGCGAGCCCGTGGATAGCGTTCGGCGAGACACAGAGCGTCCAGCGCCTTGACGTCGGTGGCCCGCGCGAGCGCGTCAAGATTGCTCACGGCCAGGTTTCGCTGCAGGTGGCGTGCGAGATCCAGTGCGGTTCGTTCTGGAGTCGTCACTGGTAGGCCAGAGACCTCAACTATCTCGTCGGCCTCAATGCGCTCGTTGCGCACGATAACCCCCGGTGGCGGCCGGCCGTTGCGCCAGAGCAGCTCTACGGGTGCGTCGTCAGGAATCCACAGCGCGCCGTGCATCGCGGCCGCAGCGCGACCGGCGATCACGCCGTTGCGGCCAGACCACAGCCAGGCGCCGGTGGTTCGGCGTCGCAAGGTCTGCGTCGCAGCCCTGGGCAAATACACGTCGGGAAAGATCGCCGTGTAGTTCCATCTCAGGGAGCTGCGGGTGAGCGCACCACGTTTGAGCATCTCGCTGCCGATGAAGACCTCTCGCATGCGGAGATGCTGGAACGAGAGACCGACAAATACAGCCACCAATGTCGAGATTGCGCACAGGGATGTGGATAACTCGAAATCACGACCCTGGACGCAATGTCAACGCCGCCCCAACAGCCACGACATCCCAACCGACCCGACGCGCAAAGCAGCGGACCTACCGCCAACTCGGCAGCATGATCTCCAGATTCCAGGTGCCCTGGGAGATCGGCAGCCCGGTCAGAATCGGGTACATCCAGGCGAAGTTCGTGATGACGAGCGCGACGTAGCCGCACGCCACCAGCAGGCCCAACGTTCGGCGCTCAGGGTTCTGGTTCGGCTTGTGCAGGATGTCGCCGAGGATCAGCGCGAGCGCCAGCACCAGGAAGGGCGCCATCACCACGGCGTAGAAGAAGTACATCTGCCGGTCGATGTCGCCGAACCAGGGCAGGAATCCGGCGGAGTAACCGACGAGCACCACGGCGTAGCGCCAATCGCGACGGACGACGGCCCGCCACACCGTCCAGCCGATCACCGGCACGGCGATGAACCACATCGCCGGGGTGCCGACGAGCATCACCGCCTTGACGCAGGACTGCGCGCCGCAGCCCGGCACATCGTGGTTGTCGATCGCGTACAGCACGGGCCGCAGCGACATCGGCCACGTCCACGGCTTGGATTCCCACGGATGGTGATTGCCCGCGGCGTTGGTCAGCCCGGAGTGGAAGTGGTAGGCCGCGTACGTGTAATGCCACAGTGAGCGGATCGCGTCGGGCAGTGGCAGCAGGGAATTCTCGCCGATCGACTGCCCAACCTCGTGGCGGTTGACGGCCGTCTCGGACGCGAACCACGGCGCATACGACGCGAGGTACACGCCGAACGGAATCAGGCCGAGGGCGTAGACAGCAGGGCCCAGGTCGCGGCGCAGCACGCCCTGCCAGGGTTGCGGCACCTTGTACTGCTTGCGGGCGACGGCGTCCAGCACCAGTGTCATCGCGCCGAAGAAGACCACGAAGTACAGGCCCGACCACTTCGTCGCGCATGCCAGTCCCAGCAGCACGCCCGCGCCGAAGCGCCACCAGCGCACACCCAGCCGCGGACCCCACGGCGTCTCGGCGATCCGGCCTGCGGCATAGGCGATGTACATGCGTTCCCGGACCTGGTCGCGGTCGACCATGAGGGCCCCGAAGGCCGCCACCACGAACAGCACCAGGAATCCGTCCAACAGCGCGGTGCGGGCCGCGACGAAGCTGGCGCCGTCGGCGGTCAGCAGCAGCCCGGCGATGGCGCCGACCAGCGTCGACCGGGTGATCCGGCGCGCGATGCGGGCCACCAGCACCACCATGATCACGCCGCACACCGCGCCGGTGAACCGCCAGCCGACCCCGTTGTAGCCGAAGAGCGCTTCGCCGATGGCGATCAACTGCTTGCCCACCGGCGGGTGGACCACCAGGCCGTAGCCCGGATTGTCCTCGACACCGTGGTTGAACAGCATCTGCCAGGCCTGCGGCGCGTAGTGCTTCTCGTCGAAGATCGGCGTGCCCGCGTCGGTCGGCGAGCCGAGGTTGAGGAACCGGCTGACAGCGGCCAGCGCGGCGATGACGGCGGTCATGGCCCAGCCCTGCAGGCGGTCCAGCGGCCCGAAGTCGGCGGCCGGAATCACCGGCGCCGGGCTGATGAGCGGAACCGCGTGCTGCGCCGTCGGCGTATCGGTGGCGGTGGCGGTCACGCAAGCGATCGTAGGCTGTCGGGCGTGACACCCGGCAAACTGCTGATCGGCGCGACGCCGCTGGGCCAGCCATCGGACGCCTCCGCGCGACTGGTCGCGGCGCTCGCGGACGCGGACATCGTGGCCGCTGAGGACACCCGGCGCATCCGCGTGCTGGCGCAGGCGCTGGGCGTCACGCCTGCGGGTCGGATACTGAGCTTCTTCGACCAGAACGAGGCCAGCCGGGTACCGGGCCTGGTCGAGGAGATCACGGCGGGGGCGACGGTGCTGGTGGTCAGCGACGCCGGGATGCCGTTGATCAACGACCCGGGCTACCGATTGGTGGCCGCCTGCGTGGAGGCCGGGGTGCCGATCAGCTGCCTGCCCGGACCGTCGGCTGTGACGACCGCGCTGGCGGTGTCGGGGCTGGCGTCCGATCGGTTCTGCTTCGAGGGCTTCGCGCCGCGCAAGCAGGCCGCCCGCATGACGTGGCTGCGGAGCCTCGCCGGCGAGCTGCGCACCTGTGTGTTCTTCGAATCCCCGCGCCGGTTGGCCGACACCCTGCGCGACGCCGTCGAGGTGCTGGGTCCGCAGCGGCGTGTCGTGGTGTGCCGCGAGCTGACCAAGACCCATGAGGAGATCAAGCGCGGCACTCTGGCAGAACTCGCCGACTGGGCCGCCGACGGGGTGCTGGGGGAGATCACCGTGGTGCTCGCCGGCGCCACGCCGACCGCCGACCTGCCCACCCTGGTCGCCGAGGTCGAGGAACTGGTCGACGCCGGAGCCCGGGTCAAGGACGCCTGCGCCGAGGTGATCGCCGCGCATCCGGGCGCACCGTCACGGCGTGAGTTGTACGACGCCGTTCTGCGGGCCAGGGATTGAGGGTCCCCCAGTCGTCACGCGGTGCGGGTTACGACTCGACCTGCAGTAGCGCGGTGAGCAGGCTGCCGCCGGGGACACCGTCGTCACCGAACATCTGTTGTTGAAGTTCGATCATGACCGGCAGCGCGCGCCGCAGCACCGCCAGCCCGTCAGCCGTGATCTCCACGTTCTTGGCGCGCACATCAGAGGAGCTACGGGGTCGGGATATCCAGCCCTTGCCTTCCAGCGCCTTCATCATGTGGGACACCTGCATGGGTGCGACATCGCCCGCCCGCGCCAACTGCGCCTGGGTGACAGGTTCACCGGAACGGCCCAGCCACGCGGCGAGCGCCAGCGTCTGGAACTGCAGGTGGGTGAGGTTGAAATCGGCCAGCGCACGGTCGGCTTCGCGGATATATCGGTGCAGGACCCGCCAGAGCACGAACCCGATGGCCTTGTCCGGACCTCCGAGTGAGCCCGTCGCGAACAGCTCCTCGATCGCGTCTGCATCGTTGCCCACGACGGAGAGCCTAGACAATCGAGCGTTGCCCAATATTATAAACGCGTTTACTATTTTGATATGAGCATCATCGACCTTGACATCGGATTTCACAACTACGAGCACGTAAGCCCGTTGATCGACGGCACCGTGCCTATCGCGGGGGTTGCCCCCAGATTTCACACTGCGACGATCGTGTCTGACATCTTCGAGCGGATGCTGCGCGGTCGCGAATTCGGCGTCGCAGAACTGGGACTGACGTATTACCTGCGCACCCTCGATCTCGCCGACCCACCGTTCATCGCCCTGCCGGTATTTCTGGCGCGTCAGTTCCGCCATTCGGCGATCTTCGTCAACCGATCCAGCGGTATCGAAGCTCCGGAGGACCTGATCGGTAAGACCGTCGGCGAATTCGCCTTGTACGGCCATGATGCGGGTGTCACCGCCAAGGGCATGCTGTCCGACGAATACGGCGTGAGACCGGAGCAATGCCGTTGGGTCATCGGCGGATTCGACTGGCCCATGGCACCGTTCGACTTCGTCCCGCAACCGCACCCCGCCGATGTGGCGGTGACGCGGGCCGGTGCGGATCGGGCGCTCGGGCCCATGCTCGACTCCGGTGAGCTCGACGCGCTGATCTCCGCCGACGTACCGGCCTGTGTGATCGACGGGTCGCCGAACGTCGCGCGATTGTTCGACGACTACCTGCCGGTTGAGCGTGACTACTTCGTGCGCACCGGAATCTTCCCGATCATGCACACCGTGGTGATCCGGCGCGATCTCGTCGAGCGCCACCCTGGTCTGGCGCGGTCCGTTTATCGGGCCTTCTGTGACGCCAAAGATGTTGTCGCCCAGCAATACCGGACCGGCCGGATCTTCAATCACGTCGACGTGATGACACCGTGGATCAGCGCACTGTACGACGACAACCTCAGCCTCTTCGGAGCGGACTGGTGGCCCTACGGCGTGGCCGCCAACCGGCGGGCGGTCGATGCCTTCCTGCGGTGGCATTTCGAACAGCAGCTGTCGCTGCGACGTTGGACCTGTGAGGACATCTTTGTAGAGGAGCTGCTGGACACATGAAGATCGTCGGATTGGAAGAACACTTCGTCACCCCTGATCTCCTCGACGCGTGGGCGGCGGTGGAGCCGCACTGGCAGGATCTCGCCATGCCGGCACACGGCGACTGGGCGCGGCGCCTGCTCGACCTCGGCGACGAGCGGGTGGCCGCGATGGACGACACCGGACTCGATGTCCAGGTGGTGTCCATCACCGCGCCGGGGCTGCAGAACCTGGCCCCTGTCGACGCCGTGCGGCTGCAGACCGACTGCAACGACCGCCTGGCCGGAGCGGTGGCCGCGCGCCCCGACCGACTGCAGGGGTTCGCGACGTTGGCCACGCCTGATCCCCGCGCAGCTGCCGACGAACTCGGCCGGGCGGTCACGAAGCTGGGCTTGCACGGCGCGATGCTGTTCGGCCGGTCCCGCGACCGCAATCTCGACCATCCGGACAACTGGACCCTCTTCGAAGCGGCCGAAGCCCTCAATGCACCGCTGTACGTCCACCCGCAGTCGCCGCTGCCGGAGGTCCGCCGCGCCTACTACGACGGGCTAGGCGCCGCTCTCGACAACGCATTCGCCACCCACGGCATCGGCTGGCACTACGAAACCGGTGTCCAGCTGCTGCGTCTCATCCTCGGCGGTGTCTTCGACCGCTTTCCCGGGCTGCAGGTGATCGTCGGTCACTGGGGAGAGCTGGTCTTGTTCTACCTTGAGCGCATCAACCGGTTGTCGGCCGTTGCCGAGTTGCAGCGTCCGGTGTCGGAGTACCTGCGGACCAATGTGTACGTCACTCCCAGCGGCATGCTCAGTCGGCGGTATCTGCACTGGGCGCTCGACGTCGTCGGTGCCGACCGGATCATGTTCTCCACCGACTATCCCTATATATCGGTGCCCGACGGCGCCAGCAGGAAATTCCTGGAGCAACTCGACGACGCTGACCGGGAGAAGATCGCGTCCGGCAACTGGGACCGGCTGTGCGCCGCTATCCGGCGCTGACGGACGACAGCGCCACAATGCTCGACGCCTTGTGCAGGCATTCCTCCCATTCCCGGTCCGGATCGGAGTCCGCGGTGATGCCGCCGCCGACGCCGAGCACCGCTGACCCGTCGGCGCCGAACTCCACGGTCCGGATCGCGACGTTGAGTTCACAGCCCGCCACCGGTGAAGCCAAACCGACTGTGCCGCAATACACTCCGCGGCGTGCCGGCTCCCATTGCCGCAGCAGTTGACGGGCGCGGGTCTTGGGAGTGCCGGTCACCGACGCCGGCGGGAAGGTGGCCTGCAACAGCTGATCCATCGGCAGTTCGACGGGCACCTCGGCGGCGACCGTCGATACCAGATGCCACACCCCGGGCGCGGGTTGCACGACCAGGAGTTCGGGTACCGTCACGGTGCCGGTGGCGGCGACCCGGCCCAGGTCGTTGCGGACCAGGTCGACGATCATGACGTTCTCGGCGACGTCCTTGACCGAGGCGAGCAGGCCGGCCGGATCGGCGGACCGGGGCAGTGTGCCCTTGATCGGGCTGGACGTGACGTCGGTCCCGCGGCGGCGCAGGAACAGTTCCGGTGACAGCGACGCCACCGCACCCCAGTCACCGGCCAGGTAGGCGGCGCGCGACGGCACGGTCCGGGCTGCCGCGTCGGCGAAGAACTCCAGCGGATCCCCGTCGAGGTGACCGGTGAACCGCGTGCAGACACAGGCCTGGTACACCTCTCCCGCGGCGATCGCGTCAAGGCAGGCCAGTACACCGTGCCGGTGCACAGCCCGGTCAGGTGGCACCCAGTGCACGGCATACGGGTTGGACTGTGGCGCGGGCAGATCCGCCAACCACGCGGGAAGCGCTGTGTCGGTGAGGCTTTCGTACCACCACTGGCCGTCGGAGTCTTGCCGCAGCACGCAGTCCGACCAGCCGCCCGCGGCTTCGGGGATGCGTGGCGGCAGCCCGTCGGCGCCGGGATCCGGGTAGGCCAGGTAGCCGAACCAGCCGCCGCCGACGGCCGGTCCGGCGGTATGGCTCGAGGTGAGCGGGAACGCCGCTGCCGCTGCCACCGGCCCCGTCACGAGTGACGGCGCGATCACCGCGCGGGAACCGAACCAGTCGCCGATCAACGCCGCCGGTCGCGGCAGGCCGGCGCGCGTGGCCGCAGTGGCGACGGCGCGCAGCACCGCTGGGGGCTCTCCCAGGGCGCCGAGCCGCTCGATCCGCATGCCACCAGCGTGGCAGAGTCTCAGCGGCTGATCACGCGCGGGATGTCGACGCCTGTCAGCTTGTCCGGGTTGCGCATGGCGTAGAAGTGGGTGATCTTGCCGTCCACGACCTCGACGGTGACCACGCCCTCGAAGCTGTCCTCGAGGTACAGCTTGTACGCCGGGGCGTTGTTGTAGGTGGTCGGTTCGAAGCGGCCGCCCTGCCCGACGAACCGCATCAGCCCCATCACCAACTTCGCCACCGATTGCGCTCCCGACACCGGCCGTCGTGCCGCGCTGCGCTTACCGTCGCTGTCGGCCGTCCACACCACATCTGGCGCGAGCAATTCCAACAGCACATTCACGTCGCCGGTGGCCGCCGCGGTGAAGAACCGCTGGGTGACCTCCGTCGAAAGCTGCGGATCCACGGGATCGAACCGTTTGCGTCGCGTTTGCACGTGCTCGCGGGCCCGGTGTGCCATCTGCCGCACCGCGCTCGCGGATTTGTCTACCGCCGAGGCGATTTCGTCGTGACTGAAGCCGAACACCTCGCGCAGGACGAACACCGCACGCTCGTCGGGGCTCAGCGTCTCCAGGACCACCAGCATGGCCATGGACACTGACTCGGCCAGCACCACGTCGGCGGCGCCGTCGCGCGTCTCCAACAGCAGCGGCTCGGGCAGCCAGGGGCCGACATAGTCCTCGCGCCTACGGGATTGGGCCCGCAAAGCGTTGAGCGCCTGGCGCGTGACCAACTGGGCCAGATAGGCCTTGGTGTCGGTCACGCCTGCCAGGTCGACCTCGGCCCAGCGCAGGTAACTCTCCTGCAGCACATCGTCGGATTCCGTTGCTGTGCCCAGTATTTCGTAGGCGATGGTGAACAGGAGCGGCCTCAGATGCGTGAACCGCTCGGCGTGCTCGGTCGAGTTGCCTGTGCTGGGTGTACTCATGAGATGACCAGTGTCTCCTGCTGCGCCGCCGCGAGTTGCCGCGCCCGGTTGTCGCCGTGGAACCAGAAGTAGGAGCCTGGTTTTGCAGCCTCGCGACGGATGGCCCACAGCGTGGCTCGGCACACCCGCTCCTTGACGTACGCACCGGTACGGCCGCCCACGAAGGCCTTGCGTGGGCTGTCGTCGGCGTGGCAGAACTGCACGGTGCCCAGGCTGCGCCCGACGCTGACGCACTGCCCGGCGAACGCCTGGTTGATCACCGCGGGTTCGGTGCCGTTGATCCGTGCCAGCACGGTGTTGGCGGCCTGGATGCCCAGCGGTCCGGCGGACTGGCAGCTCATCCGCAGCGGGATGCCCGATGGTGACGCGGCGTCCCCGGCGGCGACGACGCACGGATCGTCCACGCTGGTGAGGGTTTCGTCGGTGCGCAGCCGGCCCAGTTCATCGGTCGTCAGGCCGCTGGCGGCGGCCAGGCCGGGCACCCCGAAGCCGGTGGTCCACACCGTCACGGCACTGGGCAGTCGGTTCCCGTCGGCCATCACCACGGCATCCGGCTCGACGGCGGCGACCAGGATGTCGGGCCCGTCGATGATCGACACGCCCTGCCGGGTCAGCGCTTTGACCACCGAACGGCGGCCGGATTCACCCAGCGAGGCGCCGACGACATCGGTGACCAGGGTGACGGAGCGGCCCGCCTCGGCGAACTCCGCGGCGGCCTCGATGCCGGTCAGCCCGCCGCCCACGACGACGATCGGCGCCCCGAGCGCGACGTCCTGCGGCCGGCTGCGCAGCCGGGTGGCCTGCTCGAATTCGCTGAGTGGATAAGCGAATTCGGCAGCGCCCGGCACCGCAGCCGGCACGCCGGCGGTGCTGCCAACGGCGTACAGCAGGTAGTCGTAGTCGAGCGTGTCGCCGGAGGTGAGGTACACCCGGTGGGCGGCCGCGTCGATGCGCTCGGCGCCGTCGACGAGCAGCCGCACCCGGTCGCCCAGCAGGGTGTCGTAGGCCTCGGTGGCATCGTCGTTGCCCGCCGCCAGTTGGTGCAGGCGAATCCGTTCGACGAACCGCGGTCGCGGGTTGACCAGAGTCACGTCGACGCCCGCGTCGCCCTGCAACCGGTTGGCGGCCAGCACCCCGGCGTAGCCGCCGCCGATCACTGCGACGCGGATGTTCTGGACGGTCATGGTGTCTCCTCTCGAAGGGCTTGTGCCCTCAAGACACCGCGCGCGCCCGGTTTGTGACAGCCCGGTCCGCGATGTGGCTCAGATCACTCGTTACACCAACCCGAGCGCCAGCATGGCGTCGGCGACCCGGATGAACCCGGCGATGTTGGCGCCGGCCATGTAGTTGCCCGGTTGACCGTATTCATCGGCGATGGTGAGGCAGCTGTCGTGGATGCGGCCCATGATCTCGGCCAGCCGCTGCTCGGTGTCCTCGAAGGTCCACGAGTCGCGCGACGCGTTCTGCTGCATCTCCAGCGCACTGGTGGCGACGCCACCGGCGTTGGCGGCCTTGCCGGGTGCGAAGGTCACGCCGGCCTCGGCGAACAACTTCACCGCCTCGGGCGTGCACGGCATGTTGGCGCCTTCGGCGACGATGCGGCAGCCCGACTTGATCAACAGCTCGGCGTCGGCGCCCGAGACCTCGTTCTGGGTCGCGGAGGGCAGCGCGATGTCGCACGGTACCTCCCAGATGCTGCGGCCCTCGACGAATTGTGCTGCGCCGGCGCGCGCTTCGACATAGTCGCTGATGCGCCCGCGCTGGACTTCTTTGACGTCTTTGAGGACGTCGATGTCGATGCCCTTCTCGTCGAGCACGTAACCGCTGGAGTCCGAGCACGCGACCACGATGCCGCCCAACGCGTGCACCTTCTCGATCGCGTAGATCGCCACGTTGCCCGAACCCGACACCACGACTCGTTTGCCGTCGAAGGAATCCCGTGCCGCGCGCAGGATTTCGTCGACGAAGAAGACCGTGCCGTATCCGGTGGCCTCGGTGCGGACCTGCGATCCGCCCCAGGTCAGTCCCTTGCCGGTGAGCACGCCGGACTCGTAGCGGTTGGTGATGCGCTTGTATTGGCCGAACAGATAACCGATTTCGCGCGTACCGACGCCGATGTCGCCGGCCGGAACGTCGGTGTACTCGCCGATGTGGCGGTAGAGCTCGGTCATGAACGACTGACAGAACCGCATCACCTCGGCGTCGGAGCGGCCCTTCGGATCGAAGTCCGAGCCGCCCTTGCCACCACCGATGGGCAGGCCGGTCAGCGAGTTCTTGAAGATCTGCTCGAAGCCGAGGAACTTCACGATGCCCAGGTACACCGAGGGGTGGAACCGCAGGCCGCCCTTGAACGGTCCCAGCGCGGAGTTGAACTCGACCCGGAAGCCGCGGTTGATCTGCACCGTGCCGGAATCGTCGAGCCACGGCACGCGGAAGATGATCTGCCGTTCGGGTTCGCACAACCGCCGGATCACGGCGTTGTCGGCGAATTCGGGGTGCTTGTCGACAACGGGCCCGAGGCTGGTCAGCACCTCGAATACGGCCTGGTGGAATTCCTTCTCGCCGGCGTTGCGCCGGGCTACTTCCTCATAGATGTCGCACAGGCTGGGATGTAATCCACTCATATCACTCAGTCCATCTGGTATCGCGGGAACACTGCCGCGGGCGCGGGCAGCGTGACACCCGGCTTGAGCCGAGTGCTGATGGCAGCGAAGGTTCGCTCGTCGGCCGGTTGCCCCAGCAGGTCGAGCATCTTGCCCATCGAATCCGGCATCACCGGCTGGCTCAGAAGCGCGGCGATGCGCACCGTTTCCAGCGTGGTGTAGAGCACTGTGCGGAAGCGCTGCTGGTCGCCTGGATCGGCAGACTTTCGCAACACCCACGGCTCCTGTGCCGAGAAATATCGGTTGGCCGCGCCGAGCACCGACCAGATCGCTTCCAGCGCAAGGTGCATGGCGGGCTCGGCGAAGTGCGCCCGCACCCGGTCCAGCAGCGCGTCGGCCGCGGCCAGCAGGGCGGTGTCGTCATCGGTGAACTCACCGGGATCGGGCACCACGCCGTCGAGGTTCTTGTTGACCATCGACAGCGAACGTTGCGCCAGGTTGCCCAGTTCGTTGGCCAGGTCGGCGTTGATGCGGCCGATGATGGCCTCTTCGCTGTAGCTGCCGTCCTGGCCGAAGGACACCTCGCGCAGGAAGAAGTAGCGCACCTGGTCGAGCCCGAACGCGTCGACCAGCGCAATGGGGTCGACGACGTTTCCGACCGACTTGCTCATCTTCTCGCCCTTGACGTTGATGAACCCGTGCGCGAAAACCCGTTCGGGGAGCGCGATTCCGGCCGACATCAGGAATGCCGGCCAGTACACGCTGTGGAATCGGATGATGTCCTTGCCGATCATGTGCAGATCGGCGGGCCAGTACTTGCCGAAGGTCTCCGACGTCACGTCCGGAAATCCCACGCCTGTCAGGTAGTTGGTCAGCGCGTCCACCCAGACGTACATGACGTGGTCGGGATGGTCCGGCACTGGAACGCCCCAGTCGAACGTGGTCCGCGAAATCGACAGATCCTTCAGCCCGCCGGAGACGAAGCTGACGATCTCGTTGCGCCGCACGTCGGGCCCGATGAACTCGGGGTGCGCCTGGTAGTGCGCGAGCAGACGATCGGTGTAGGCCGACAGCCGGAAGAAGTAGGTCTGTTCCTCGGTCCAGGTGACCGGTGTGCCCGTCTCGATGGCGGTGCGGGTGCCGTCGGGCCCCTCGGTGGTCTCGTCTTCGGCGAAGAAGCGTTCGTCGCGTATCGAGTACCAGCCGGAGTAGGCGCCGAGGTAGATGTCTCCGGCCTCGTTCATGCGCCGCCAGATCTCCTTGGAGGCCTCATAGTGGTCGGCGTCGGAGGTGCGGATGAACCGGTCGAAGGAGATGTTGAGCGTCTCCTGCAGCCGCTGGAACACATCGGAGTTGCGGTTGGCCAGCTCAGCGGCCGAGATACCCTCGGCTGCGGCGGTCTCGGCCATCTTCTGCCCGTGCACGTCGGTACCGGTCAGGTAGCGCACGTCGAACCCGTCGAGGCGCTTGAATCGAGCGATCGCATCTGTGGCGATGTACTCATACGCGTGCCCGATGTGAGGCGCGCCATTGGGGTAGGCGATCGCGGTGGTGATGTAGTACGGCGGCTTGCTCATCGGGGCATCACTCTATGGTGTTGCTGTGAGTTCCAAACGCTCAGGCAGGGAGAAGCCGCCCGCGCCGGAACCTCTGGCGCCCCTCGTCGATGCCCATACCCACCTTGACTCGTGCGGTGCCGAGACCGCGGACGACGTGCACGCCATTGTCGACCGTGCGGCCGCCGTCGGCGTGCAGAAGGTGGTCACCATCGCCGATGACCTCGCCTCGGCGCACTGGGTGGCCGGTGCCGCGGTAGCCGACGACCGGGTGTACGGGGCGGTCGCGCTGCATCCCACGCGTGCCAATGCGCTGACCGACGAGGCAAAAGCGGATCTGGAGCGGCTGGCGTCCCATCCGCGCGTGGTCGCCGTGGGCGAGACGGGGATAGATCTGTACTGGCCCGGCAAGGTGGACGGCTGCGCCACGCCCGCAGAGCAGCGGGAGGGCTTCGCCTGGCACATCGACCTGGCGAAACGGACCGGCAAGCCGCTGATGATCCACAACCGCGACGCCGACGCCGAGGTTCTCGACGTGCTGGCCGCCGAGGGTGCGCCCGAAACTGTGATCTTCCACTGTTTTTCGTCGGGTCCCGAGATGGCGCGCACATGCATCGACGCGGGCTGGATTTTGAGTCTGTCCGGCACGGTCAGCTTCAAAAACGCTGTTGACCTGCAGGAAGCTGCTCGGCTGATCCCGCGGGGGCAGATGCTGGTCGAGACCGACGCGCCATTCCTGACTCCGCATCCCTATCGCGGCGCGCCGAACGAGCCCTATTGCCTGCCATACACTGTCCGGGCATTGGCAAAGCTGCTTGACCGGCCCGAGCAGGACTTGGCGGCCGAGACGGCAACCACTGCGACCCGGGTGTACGGGCTGGACGAGAGTTGCCGTATATAGGCCTATTCGTTACCGTCTTGTGATCAACCGCTCGACGTGCAGTCGGTGAACCATGCCGTCAGCACGGGGGAGAGACGAATTTTACGTATGGATGCTCTGAACAAACTTCATGAATCGCGCTCGCCGTTGCTCCGAGGTGTCGTCGGCGCCGTACTGGTCACGCTGACAGCGGCCGGCGGGTTCGCTGTCTCGGCGCACAAGACGGTGACGCTCAACGTCGACGGTACGGCGATGACAGTGACGACCATGAAGTCCAGAGTGATCGACGTCGTCAAGGAGAACGGTTTCGACGTCGGCGACCGCGACGACCTCTACCCGGCCGCCAACCAGCCGGTGCAGGATGCCGGCAACATCGTGCTGCACCGCAGCCGCCCGCTGGAGGTCTCTCTCGACGGCCAGACCAGCCAGCAGGTGTGGACCACGGCCTCGACCGTCGACGAGGCGCTGGCCCAGCTGCAGATGACCGATACCGCGCCCGCCGCGGCGTCCCGTGGCACGCGTGTTCCGCTGGGCGGCATGGCGCTTCCCGTCGTGAGCGCCAAGACAGTCCAGATCGACGACGGTGGCGCGGTGTCGACTGTGCATCTGGCGGCCGCGAACGTGGCGGGCCTGCTGGACGCCGCAGGCGCCCCGCTGCAGCAGAACGACACCGTCGTCCCTGCCGCGTCGTCGCCCGTGACCGAGGGCATGCACGTCCAGGTGACCCGCATGCGCATCGAGAAGGTCACCGAGCGGATGCCGTTGCAGCCGGACAACAAGCGCATCGAAGACACCTCCATGAACATGAGCCGTCAGGTCGTCGAGGACCCGGGCGCCCCGGGCACTCAGGACGTGACTTTCGCGGTGGCGAAGGTGAACGGAGTGGAAACTGGCAGGCTGCCAGTAGCCAATGTCGTTATCACACCGGCTCGTGACGGCGTCCTCCGCGTCGGCGCCAAGCCGGGAACGGAAGTTCCACCCGTTGCGAACGGAAGTACCTGGGACGCTCTGGCCTCCTGCGAAGCCGGAGGTAACTGGGCGATAAACACAGGTAACGGTTTTTACGGCGGCGTGCAATTCGATCAAAACACTTGGGAGCGGCAGGGCGGTTTGCGGTATGCTGCGAGAGCCGATTTGGCGACCAGGGAAGAGCAGATTGCGATTGCTACGGTGACGCAGGCACGGCAAGGATGGGGAGCTTGGCCAGTGTGTAGCGGGAGGATTGGGGCGCGCTGACTATTCGACTGCTCGGGCGGACCGAGATAAGACGCCTGGCCAAAGAGATCGACTTTCGGCCACGCAAATCATTCGGACAGAACTTCGTGCACGACGCGAACACTGTCCGCCGTATCGTGTCGGCTTCAGGGATCCATCGCACCGATCACGTGCTGGAGGTCGGTCCCGGCCTCGGCTCGTTGACGCTGGCCCTGCTGGACCGTGGTGCGCAGGTCACCGCAGTGGAGATCGATCCGCTGTTGGCGCGACAATTGCCCGCCACCATCGCCGATCACTCGCACAGTGAGATCAACCGGCTCTCTGTGCTCAACCGCGACATCCTGACCCTCATGCCGGGTGATCTCACCGATCAGCCGACCGCACTGGTCGCGAACCTGCCGTACAACGTGGCGGTGCCCGCACTGCTGCATCTGTTGGCCGAGTTCCCGACCATCCGGACCGTGATGGTCATGGTGCAGGCCGAGGTGGCCGAACGCTTGGCCGCCGAGCCCGGTGGCAAGGACTACGGCGTGCCCAGCGCCAAGGTGCGGTTCTACGGCAACGTACGCCGGCACGGCATGGTGTCACCGACGGTGTTCTGGCCCATCCCGCGGGTGTACTCGGGCCTCGTACGCATCGACCGGTACGAGACCTCACCGTGGCCCACCGACGAGGCGTTCCGTGACGAGGTCTTCAACCTCATCGACATCGGGTTCGCGCAGCGTCGCAAGACGTCGCGTAACGCGTTCGCGGACTGGGCGGGTTCGGGCAACGAGTCGGCGGAGCGGCTGCTGGCCGCGAGCATCGATCCGTCCCGGCGCGGTGAGACTCTCGCCATCGCCGACTTCGTGCGGCTGCTGCAGCGCTCGAACGAGGCCGCGCTCGAGGCTGGGAAACAACAGGAACAGGTGCGCGTCACCTAGGCCTCACAACGACATCAGACGGGTCGCTCATCTCCGCGGTGAGCGACCCGTCTGTCGTTTCGGGCTACGGATCTGCTCTGCGGTTCTCGTCCAGGAATTCGTCCATGAGCGGGGTCTCGGCGACGACGGGGTAGTTGCCGGTGACACCGATGCGCTCGGCGGCCAATTGCATGACCCTGCCGCGCACCAGATACCAGCCGACGATAAGGGCCGGGACGATCACCACCAGGGCGACCAGGTTCCAATAATTCTCGTAGCACATCAGGCCGGTGACCACCGCCAGGAAGGCCAGGGTGGCGTAGCTCGTGTAGGGCGTACCGAACAGCCGGAACGCAGGCCTCGCCAACAGCCCGCGTTTGGACCAGCGGTACAGCTGGATCTGACAGATCACGATGGTGGCCCACGAGGCGATGATGCCGAGCGCCGACAGGTCCAGCGCTATGTTGAATGCTTCCGAGGGCACCACCATGTTGAGGAAGACGCCGAGCACGGTGAACACACCCGTCAGCGCGATACCGGCGAACGGGACGCCGCGCCTGGTCATCTTCGCGGTGAACTGCGGGGCACTGCCGTTCATCGCCATCGACCGCAGGATGCGTCCGGTGGAGTAGAGGCCGGCGTTCAGGCTCGACAGCGCGGCGGTGAGCACCACGAAGTTCATGATGTCGCCGGCTGCGGGCACACCGATCTTGGAGAAGAACGTGACGAACGGGCTGGTGCCCTGCTGATAGGCGGTGTAGGGCAGCAGCAGTGCGAGCAAGATGAGTGAGCCGACGTAGAACACGGCGATGCGGACCACCACCGAGTTGATCGCGCGCGGCATGACCTTTGCGGGGTGCTCCGTCTCACCGGCGGCTGTGCCGACCAATTCCACTGCAGCGTAGGCGAATATCACGCCGGAGGTGACGATCACGAGTTGCAGTACACCGTTGGGCAGCAAGCCGCCGTTGTCGGCGATGACCGAGAACCCGGTGTTCTGTCCTTCCACCCTGAACCGCCCCGCCAGGAACACGATGCCGACCACCAGAAAGGTCACCAGTGCCACGACCTTGATCAGCGCGGCCCAAAACTCCATCTCCCCAAACACTTTGACCGAGATCATGTTCACGGTCAGCACGATCACCAGCGCGATCAGCGCGATGGTCCACTGCGGGATGGCCTTGAACGCGCCCCAGTAGTGCATGTAGAGCGCGATCGCGGTGACATCGACGATCGAGGTGCAGGCCCAGTTGAAGAAGTACATCCAACCCGCCACGTACGCGGCCTTCTCGCCGAGGAACTCGCGGGCATAAGACACGAATGATCCTGACGAAGGCCGGTGCAGCACAAGCTCACCCAGCGCCCGCAGGATGAAGAACACGAACAGCCCGCACACGCCGTAGACGATGAACAACCCAGGTCCGGCGGTATGGAGCCGTCCGCCCGCGCCCATGAAGAGGCCGGTACCGATGGCTCCGCCTATGGCGATCATCTGAAGCTGTCGCGGTTTGAGCCCTTTGTGATACCCCTCGTCCTCGCGAGCGAGTCCAGACGGGTCGTGGTCGGTGGTGGATGGCGCGGATGACATCGTGCCGACGTTAGCTGCGGCGCGTGCCGCGGTAACGCGGTTGGCGTAAAACGTATGTTAAGTACGGTTACGTTCGGTGTTACCGCAGTGCCCTGGTGATCAGTTTCATGAACTCTGTGCACGAGTCATAGCGCATATCAGGTCTTTTCGCCATCGCCTTGGCCAGAATGGAGTCGACCGCGTGTGGTATCCACGAGACTTGGCGGGAGATCCGCGGCGGCGGGGAATGTAACTGGTGATCGACCAATCCCATCGCGGTGTTTGCGGTGAAGGGCGGCGATCCGGTCAGCATCTCGATGGCCGTGCACGCCAACGAATATTGGTCGGTGGCTGCCGAAGGTGCTCTCCCGCTGAGCAGTTCGGGCGCCGAGTACGGCAACGAGGCCTGCACCTGGGCGCGCGGCTCTCGGAACTGGCGCGTGATGCGCTTGGCGGGGTCGAGCGTGAGGCGTCCGCCGTCGTGGGCCAGCCGGATGGCCACGTCTTCCGAAACCGAGTGTGCCACCCCGAAATCGATCAGCACTGCTCGCGAAAAAGGGTTGTCCACAAGGATATTCGATGGTTTGACATCGCAGTGCACGATCCCGCACCGGTGCGCGTGGTCGAGCGTGGCCGCGATCTGAGTCAAGGCCGTGAGCCGGTCGCTCGTCATCGCCAGCCCGCCGATGGTGCCGCCGTCGACCAGTTCCATGGCCAGCCAGACCTGGCTCGCGGCGTAGACCCTGACGATGTTGGGGTGCGTGAGCCTGCGGGCGAAGTCGAACTCGCGCTGCAGCCGCGCCAGCTGATCGGGCCTGCGGTGCGATTCATTGAGGATCTTCAGTGCGACGACGGCGCCATCGGGATCGTGAGCGCGATACACCACGGCCCAGCCGCCGCGGCCGAGGACCTCGTCGACCTCGTATTCCGCGATGGACCCTTCACCGGGTGACACCACTGTCACAGCATAGGTTCGGTGACGGTTTGCCGTCCTCAGAGATAGTGTCGTGGCCGTGTCCGCATCCGACGGCAGTACCGCATCCGAATGGGTCCCCACCGGGTCGGTCACCGTGCGTGTGCCCGGCAAGGTCAATCTGTACCTCGCGGTCGACGACCTGCGTGAGGACGGCTATCACGAGCTGACCACGGTCTTTCATGCGGTATCGCTGACCGACGAAGTCACCGTGCGCAACGCCGACATGCTGTCGGTGACCATGTCGGGTGAAGGTGTCGAGGCGCTGCCCACCGACGAGCGCAACCTGGCCTGGCGGGCCGCCGTACTGCTGGCCGACCACGTCGGCCGCGCGCCCGACGTCGCCATCGCGATCGACAAGTCCATCCCGGTGGCCGGTGGCATGGCGGGCGGCAGTGCCGACGCGGCAGGTGTGCTGGTGGCGATGAACACGCTGTGGGAGCTCGGGGTGCCGCGGCGTGATCTGCATGCGCTCGCCGCCCGGCTGGGCAGCGACGTGCCCTTCGCGTTGCACGGCGGGACGGCGCTGGGCAGTGGGCGCGGTGAGGAACTGGCCACGGTGCTGGCCCGCAACACCTTCCACTGGGTGCTGGCATTCGCCCATCGCGGCTTGTCCACGCCGAAGGTGTTCGGAGAACTGGACCGGCTGCGTGCCGACGCCAGCCGCGACGAGCCGCCCCGGGCCGAGGAACCCGAACCCGTGCTGGCGGCACTGGCCTCGGGGGACGCGGCGGAACTGGCGTCGCTGCTGGGCAACGATCTGCAGCCGGCGGCGTTGAGCCTGTACCCGGAGCTCCGGCGCACCTTGCGGGCCGGCGTCGAGGCGGGGGCGCTGGCCGGCATCGTCTCGGGTTCCGGGCCGACCTGCGCGTTCCTGTGCGCGTCTGCGACCGCCGCGGTCGATGTGGGCGCGCAATTGGCGGGTGCAGGGGTGTGCCGTACGGTGCGGGTGACCAGTGGCCCGGTCCATGGGGCGCGGGTGGTGCCTGCGCCGTCGGCGTCGGTGTGATATCGGCGCGGTGTGACTCAGGACTCAATTCTCGCGTTGGTTTGGCAGCTACTTAAGAGTCTCATAAGATGACCGATGGTGATTGCCAGCGATGATGCATCGTCGCCCGTCGTGCTCGGCGGGCGGTTGACTTGCGGCCTGCCGCCGACGGCATCACCTAACCGAGACATAACCGCTGCCCAAATGTGTGCGCGCGCCTTCACACTGGCGTCGGACATCAGGCGGAGCATGGAAACCCGGGCGCTGTATCCCATGTCACCGGCGCTGCGGCTCCGGAAGCCGAGGAGGTCGTCGTGAGCAGATTCACCGACAAGATGTACCGCAACGCCCATGAGAGCGATCGCGGCATGGTCACCGGCGAGCCGCACGAGCCCGTCCGGCACACCTGGCTAGAGGTTCACGAGCGGGCCCGCCGCATCGCAGGCGGACTCGCCGCGGCAGGCATCGGACACGGCGCTGCGATCGGCGTGCTGGCCGGCTACCCGGTGGAGATCGCGCCGACGGCGCAGGGCGTGTGGATGCGCGGCGCGAGCCTCACCATGCTGCACCAGCCGACGCCGCGGACCGACCTGGCGGTGTGGGCCGAAGACACCATGAACGTCATCGGCATGATCGAGGCCACGGCCGTCATCGTCGCCGAGCCGTTCCTCGTCGCCATCCCGGTGCTCGAAGAAAAGGGCATCAAGGTGCTCACGGTGGCCGATCTGCTGGCCGCCGAGCCGATCGACCCGATCGAGACCGGCGAGGACGACCTGGCCCTCATGCAGCTGACCTCCGGGTCGACCGGGTCGCCCAAGGCCGTGCAGATCACCCACCGCAACATCCACTCCAACGCCGAGGCCATGTTCATCGGCGCGCAGTACGACGTCGACAAAGACGTCATGGTGAGCTGGCTGCCCTGCTTCCACGACATGGGCATGGTCGGCTTCCTGACCATCCCGATGTACTTCGGCGCCGAGCTGGTCAAGGTCACGCCGATGGACTTCCTGCGTGACACGCTGCTGTGGGCCAAGCTCATCGACAAGTACAAGGGCACCATGACCGCGGCGCCCAACTTCGCCTACGCGCTGTTCGCCAAGCGGCTGCGCAAGCAGGCCGAGCCGGGCCAGTTCGACCTGTCCACGCTGCGTTTCGCGCTGTCCGGTGCCGAGCCCGTTGATCCCGCTGACGTCGAGGACCTGCTCGACGCGGGCAAGCCGTTCGGGCTGGCGCCCGGGGCAATCCTGCCGGCGTACGGCATGGCCGAGACCACGCTCGCGGTGTCGTTCTCCGAGTGCAACGCCGGTCTGGTGGTCGACGAGGTCGACGCCGACCTGCTGGCGGCGCTGCGCCGCGCCGTGCCCGCCACCAAGGGCAACACGCGGCGGCTGGCGACGCTCGGCCCGCTGCTGACCGATCTCGAAGCCCGGGTGGTCGACGAGAACGGCGACGTGATGCCTGCCCGCGGCGTGGGCGTCATCGAGCTGCGCGGCGAGTGCGTCACTCCGGGTTACGTCACCATGGGCGGATTCCTGCCGGCCCAGGACGAGAACGGCTGGTATGACACCGGCGATCTCGGCTACCTGACCGACGAGGGACACGTCGTGGTCTGTGGCCGCGTCAAGGACGTCATCATCATGGCCGGCCGCAATATCTACCCGACCGACATCGAGCGGGCCGCCGGTCGTGTCGACGGCGTGCGCACCGGATGTGCGGTCGCAGTGCGGCTGGACGCCGGGCACTCGCGGGAGACCTTCGCCGTCGCCGTGGAATCCAACGCCTGGCAGGATCCGGCCGAGGTACGCCGTATCGAGCACCAGGTCGCCCACGAGGTCGTCACCGAGGTCGACGTGCGGCCGCGCAACGTCGTCGTGCTCGGGCCGGGCACCATCCCGAAGACGTCGTCGGGCAAGCTCCGCCGCGCCAACTCCGTTTCGCTGGTCACCTAGTCGCGTTCGCTGGTCACCTAGCCGCGCGAGCAGACGCTGAGGTACGCGACACGCCGGTGTTCGGGTGCCGCCAGGTCTGTTCGCGGTGGCTAGTGAGGCTGTTCGTGGGGTGACCGCGTCGCCGCATCCTGCTCGATGCGGTCGTAGACCTGCCACCAGATGAGCTCGTGGTCGACGACCGAGATCTCACGCCGTGCCAGCCGCTCGTCGGCGTCGATGAGCCGGGCCGCCGCGGTGGCCAGCCGGTCACGCGCAGCCAGGGAGAGCGGCTCGTCGTATCCGGCCATCGTGATGGCGACGATGGTGTGGACCTGTCTGCGGGCCTCACCGGCCATGGTGACGATGACGACACCGGCTACCAACGGCACTGCCGTGGACACCGCCAATGCTGTCCACGGTGTGAGCAGCGTGGGGGACAGCCACGCCTCGCACTGCAACCACAGCAGCATCCCCCACAGTGGCCAGCCCCGCGCGGCGCGAATCCACCGGCGGTCGCTCGTACTGAGGCCGGGCGGGAAGACCACCAGCCGGTAGTGGACGATGCCGAATCGGCCCGGACGGACGTCGATCGAACCCCATACCCGATCCCCGTCGAGCAGCCGGGCTACGCAGCGGCGCAGCGGGTGCGAGCGCATGATGCCCATACTTCGGGTCTACCCCTATTTGGTCGGTAGGCACAGGGCTCCAAACGCTTTCTTGACGTCTTGTTCGGAAGGTCTTTGCGCATCTGAGTATAGGTAACTATACTTAGATGCATGACGGATCAGCTTCCCGCCCGCCTTGCCGGTCATCCCACGGTGCGGGCGGTGCGGTCCCGGCCTGCGCCGCAGGTTCCGGCGGTCATCGACGCGGACTGGTTGCGGCGGATCTGCCTGGAGGCGGGGGCCGACGACGTGGCGTTCGCGAGCGTCGACGACCCGGCGCTGGCCTCCGAGCAGGAGCACGCCGACGCCGCTCTACCGGGTGTACGCAGCTACATCTCGCTGGTGGTGAAGATGAACCGCGACAATGTGCGGTCCACTGCGCGCAGCGTCGCCAACCAGGAATTTCACCGCAGCGGCGAGATCATCAACGAAGCTGCGCACCGCATCACCCGCGCGCTGGAGGATGCGGGGCAGCGGGCGCTCAACCCGTCGGCCACCTTTCCCATGGAGATGGACCGCTTCCCGGGGCGGATCTGGGTGGTCGCGCACAAGCCCGTCGCGGTGGCCGCGGGTTTGGGGGTCATGGGCATTCACCGCAACGTGATCCACCCCAGGTTCGGCAACTTCATCCTGCTGGCCACCATCCTGGTTGCCGCGCCGATCAGCAGTTACGGTGCGCCGCTGGACTATTCGCCATGTCTGGAATGCAAGCTGTGCGTCGCGGCGTGCCCGGTCGGTGCCATCGGCAAGGATGGCGAATTCGATTTCATCGCCTGCTCGGTGCACAACTACCGCGAGTTCATGGGCGGTTTCACCGACTGGGCGCAGACCATCGCCGACAGTTCCGACGCGGCCGACTTCCGTTCCCGTGTCAGCGATTCGGAGAACGCCTCGATGTGGCAGAGCCTCTCGTTCAAGGCCAACTACAAGGCCGCCTACTGCCTCGCGGTGTGCCCGGCGGGAGAGGACGTCATCGAGCCCTACCTCGACGACCGCAAGGCGTTCATGGACACTGTGCTCAGACCGCTTCAGCAGAAACGGGAAACGCTGTATGTGTTACCGAATTCGGTGGCAAAGGCGCACGCCGAGAAGCGGTTTCCGCACAAGACGGTGAAGGTGGTCGACAGCGGCATCAGCGGCCGTTGACCCGGCGAGCAGACATGCAGGCACCCGAAACGCGGCGTGTCGCGTACCTAGCTGTCTGCTCGCGGGGAGAAGGTGCCCGCGGGAAGAAAGGGTGCCCGCGGGGGGAAGTTACCAGGCGTGGACGGTGTTCTGCGCCGGCTCAAGGCCGACCTTCAGCAGTAGTTCGGTCGCATCGGCGGCCTGCTCGCAGATTGTCGGGACCTCTTTGCGCTCAACGGCATTGAATGGATCGAGGACGAACGCGGCGGCATCCTGGCGGCCCGGCGGGCGGCCGACGCCGACCCGCACCCGCTGAAAGTCCTTGGTGCCCAGGGCGGATGCCACCGAACGCAGTCCGTTGTGACCGCCCTCGCCGCCACCGAGCTTGAGCCGGATGCGGCCGAAGTCGATGTCGAGCTCGTCGTGGATGACCACGATGTCGGCCGGGGCGATCGAATAGAACTTGGCCAACGGTCCGACCTGACGGCCGGACTCGTTCATGTACGTGCGTGGTTTGGCCAGCACCACGGACCGGTCTCCCAACCGGCCCGTGGTGATTTCGGCTCCGGATTTCTTGTGCACCTTGAAGGCCGAGCCCATTCGCCCGGCCAACAGGTCGGCCACCATGAATCCCACGTTGTGCCGGGTCTTTGCGTAGACGGGGCCCGGATTGCCCAGGCCAACCACCAGCAACGGCTCGGTCACAGCAAGGATCCGATCTACTCGGCGGACTCTTCGGCAGCAGACTCGGGCTCTTCGGCGGCGGGAGCCTCGGCTGCCTCGCCTGCGCCCTCGGCCTCCAGGTCCTCGGCGGTCGGCGCCTCGACGACGTTGACCACCAGCGTCTCGGGGTCGGAGATCAGGCCGACGCCGGCGGGCAGCGCGATCTGGGCCGCGGTGATCTGGGTGCCTGCCGGGGCGCCCTCGATCGACACGGTCAGCTGCTCGGGGATCGACAGCGCCTCGGCCTCGATCTGAATGGTGTTGGCGTCCTGGGTCACCAGGGTGCCCGACGCGGCGTCGCCCTCGACGATCACGTTGACGTCGACGGTGACCTTCTCGCCCCGGCGGACGACCAGCAGGTCGGCGTGCTGGATGTTGCGGCGGATCGGGTGGATCTCCAGCGCCTTGGTCAGCGCCAGTTGCTCTTTGCCGTCGATGTCCAGCGTCAGCACGGCGTTGGTGCCGGAGTTACGCAGCACGGCAGCGAAGTCGTGGGCGCTGAGCTCGAGGTGCTGGGGGTCGCTGCCGTGGCCGTAGAGGACGGCGGGGACCCGGCCGTCGCGGCGGGCCTGGCGGGAGGCGCCCTTGCCGGTGCGGGTACGCACCGTGGCGGTCAGCTTGTTGGGGGCCGAGTTCTTGGCCATGTGTTGCTCCTTATCGGGGTACTGCGGTCAGATCGTCAGTACGGCCAGGGATGCAACAACTCGAAATGTTCCCGTCGATAACGGTGGCCCTTCGGGTCCACCCTCGCCGTGACGCCTGGTCAGGGTAGCAAGAAAGGTCCGCCGGCTAAAAATCTAGAGCGGGTAGGCGGTATCGGTGAGCTGCTCGGACAGCTGCCACAGGGCCTTCTGGGTGTCCGCCTTGCGGGCCAGCGGGCTGCGCGCGCTGCGGCCCGTCGGGCCCCGCATGCCGAACCGCGGCCCGATGAAGCTGTCGCCCGGAATGTCCTGGGATGCCGCGTAGAGGGTCTGGCGGGCACCGAAGTCGGCGTCGGTGGCGACCTTGTTGGCGGCGGTGAAGATCTTGTCACCGATCGCGTTGCCGGTCTGGCCCTGCAGGTTGGTTGCCGAATAGCCGGGATGGGCGGCCACGGCCCGCACCGAGGAGCCCGACGCCGTCAGCCGCCGCTGCAGCTCGGAGGTGAACAGCAGATTGGCCAGCTTGGACTGGCCGTACGCGGGCCATGCCAGGTAGGGGCGGGACTTCCAGTTGAGGTCTTTCAGGCTGATCCAGCCGATGAGGTGCATCAGCGAGGACACCGTCACCACACGGTCGGTGAGCTTGGGCAGCAGCAGGTTGGTCAGCGCGAAGTGGCCGAGGTGATTGGTGCCGATCTGGCTTTCGAAGCCCTCGGCCGTGCGGGACAACGGAACTGCCATGATGCCTGCGTTGTTGATCAGCACATCGACCCGCTCGACGGTGTCGGCGAACTCGCGCACCGACGCCAGGCTCTGCAGATCGAGTTTGCGAACCTCGACGTTGCCCGACATGGTCTGCGCGGCGGCAGCGCCCTTGTCCAGGTTGCGGACGGCCACGATGACGTCAGCGCCGACGCGAGCCAGCTCACGGGCGGTGACGAGGCCGAGCCCGCTGTTGGCGCCGGTGACGATGACGGTGCGTCCGGAGAACGAGGGCAGATCGGCAGCGGTCCAGGTCATGGCGATCAGCCTAGGCTCACTTCTTGGTGACGTTGAACCCCGAGATGATGGCCTCGATATCCGGGCCTTGGGCCTGGGCCTGATCGGCGAACGTGGTGACGGTGAGCTGGACCAGGTACCGCTGCGGCGGCTGCAGCCCGTCGGATGCGATGACGATGCGGTTGTAGCTCTGCATCCGCTGGCCGTTGAGGTCGTAAGAGCCCTCGATCATGGCCGACGGGTAGCCGTGCCAGTCGTCGGTGGAAGCGTTGAGCTGTTTGAAATTCTCCGACAGCTGGGCGTCGGCGTACCCGTGGTCCTTGATGGCCTTGGCGACGTCGAAGTCACCGTGCAGGGTGAACACCAGCAGCATCGCGGTCGGGTAGGTGTTGCCCTTGGCGATCATCCGGGTGCCCGGCGCGAGGTTCGGGTTGGAGTACGGATGCCAGCCCGCTGGCGTGGGCATGGTGACGGCCAGGGTGGGGATCTTCTCGGGTGCGATCGGTTCGCCGCTGACCCCGATGCTTTCCAGGTAATTGGAGATCGGCACCGGTGGTTGGGTGCTGGTCGGCGTGGTGGTCGTCGCGCTGGTGGTCCAGATCGACTGGTAGTCAGGCGTTTTCGCGCCGCATCCGGCGAGTGACGCCGCAACGGCCAGGGCTGCCCCCGCGGCGATCAGTCGGTTCACAGAATCTCGTGCACCGCGTCGATCGGCCGGGCCAGCCGGGTGCCCTTGGTGGTGACGACGAATGGGCGTTCGATCAGGATCGGATGTTCGGCCATGGCGTCGAGCAATTCGTCGTCGGACGCGTCGGCCAAACCCAGTTCGGCATACAGTGATTCACGCTTGCGCACCGCGGTCCGCACGTCGATCCCGGCGTCAGCGATCATCTGCTTGAGCTCCGCACGGCTCGGCGGGGTCTTCAGATACTGCACGATCTCGGGCTCGATGCCGTTCTCGCGCAACAACTCCAGCGTCTTGCGCGAGGTCGAGCACTTCGGATTGTGGTAGATGCGTTCCATGAAGCTACGCGGACCCGTCGAACAGGCCGGTCACCGAACCGTTTTCGAAGACGGCGCGGATGGTGCTGGCCAGCAGCGGCGCGATGGACAACACGGTCAGCTGTGGGAACTGCTTCTCTTCGCCGATCGGCAGGGTGTTGGTGACGATCACCTCACGTGCACCGCTCTCGGCCAGTCGCTGCGGCGCCGGATCGCTGAGCAGACCGTGGGTCGCGGCGATCACCACGTCCTTGGCGCCGTCCTCACGCAACAGTTTCACCGCGCCGGCGATGGTGCCGCCGGTGTCGATCATGTCGTCGGTCAGGATGCAGGTCTTGCCCTTGACGTCACCCACCACGCGGTTGGACTTCACCTGGTTGGGCACCAGCGGGTCGCGCGTCTTGTGGATGAAGGCCAGCGGCACGCCACCCAGCGAGTCGGCCCACTTCTCGGCCACGCGCACGCGGCCCGAGTCGGGGGAGACCACGACCATGTCCGAGCCCGTGTACTTGTCGGCGATGTAGCCACACAGCAGCGACTGTGCCCGCATGTGGTCGACCGGGCCGTCGAAGAAGCCCTGGATCTGATCGGTGTGCAGGTCGACCGTCAGGATGCGGTCGGCACCGGCGGTCTTGAGCAGGTCGGCGACCAGGCGGGCGGAGATGGGCTCGCGGCCGCGGTGCTTCTTGTCCTGCCGGGAGTAGGGATAGAACGGCAGCACCGCGGTGATGCGCTTGGCGCTGCCACGCTTGAGCGCATCGATCATGATCAGCTGTTCCATCAGCCACTGGTTGAGCGGCCACGGATGGCTCTGCAGCACGAAGGCGTCGCAGCCTCGCACCGACTCCTCGAACCGCACGAAGATCTCACCGTTGGCGAAGTCCCTCGCGGTCTGCGCAGTGACCGAGACGTCGAGTTCTTTGGCAACCTGCTCGGCGAGTTCTGGGTGCGCGCGACCCGAGAACAGCATCAAGTTTTTTCGGTTGTCGGTCCAGTCCGTGGCCACTATGGCTGCCTTCGCGGTCGGGGATCGATACGGGGCAATCGTACGTAGCGTTTCCGCGTTCGCGTTGCCGGGTTACCAGACTGCCAACACAAAGCGTCGAGTTAGTGCGGCCTCACTGGCCGTCGCCGCGCGCTTTACGGGCCGCTTCGGCAGCCGCGGAGCCTGGCCGTTTGCGTTCGACCCAGCCTTCGAACGTGCGTTGTGCGTTGTCCGATACGGCCAGCGCACCTGGCGGAACGTCGTCGCGCAAGACGGTCCCCGCGCCCGTATAGGCGCCGTCGCCGACCGTCACCGGCGCGATGAACATGGTGTCCGAACCGGTCCTGACGTGCGAGCCGATCGTGGTGCGGTGCTTGTTCTCGCCGTCGTAGTTGACGAACACACTGGAGGCCCCGATGTTGCTGTGATCACCGATGTCCGCGTCGCCGACGTAGGTCAGGTGCGGCACCTTGGTCGCGGCGCCGATCGTCGAGTTCTTGGTCTCGACGAACGCGCCCAGCTTGGCCTCGGCGCCCAGGATCGTGCCGGGCCGCAGGTAGGTGAACGGCCCGACGGTCGCTCCGGCGCCGATCACCGCGAGCTGTCCGTGGGTGCGGACCACCGATGCGCCGTCGCCGACCTCGACGTCGTCGAGCGTGGTGTCGGGGCCGATCTCGCAGCCCGAGCCGATCTCGGTGGTCCCGAGCAGCTGGGTCCCGGGCCGCACGACCGTGTCGCGGCCGATGGTGACGTCGACATCGATCCAGGTGGTGCCGGGGTCGACGATCGTCACGCCGGCCCGCTGGTGGGTGGCCACGGTGCGGCGGTTCAGTTCGGCGCCCAGATCGGCCAGTTGGACGCGGTCGTTGACGCCGGCCACGAGCGCGCTGTCGTCGACGTGGCGGGCCCGTACCGTGCGGCCGTCCTGGCGCAGAATGGCCACGACGTCGGTCAGGTAGAGCTCCTGCTGTGCGTTGTCGGACCGCAACCGGCTCAGCGCGGACCGCAGGTCGGCGATGTCGAAGGCGTACACGCCGGCGTTGATCTCGCGGATGGAGCGTTGTGACTCGCTGGCGTCGGCCTGCTCGACGATGCCGATCACCTCGTTGTCCTGGGTGCGCAGGATGCGGCCATATCCGGTGGGGTCGGCCACCGTGGTGGTCAGCACGGTCGCCGCGGCCGTCGCACCGGTATGCCCGGCGATCAGATCGGCCAGGGTGTCGGAGTCGAGCAGCGGTACGTCACCTGAGGTGACCACGACGGTGCCGGCGAAATCATCGGGCAGTGCGCTCAGCCCGCACCCGACGGCATGGCCGGTGCCGCGTTGTTCGTCCTGGATGGCGATGTCGATCGTGCGGCCGAGCTTGACGGCGAGCTCGGTGACCGCTGGGGCGATGCGTTCGCGGTCATGGCCGAGCACCACCACCACGTGCCGCGCCGAGACGTTCGCCACGGTGTGCACGGCGTGCGCGAGCATGCTGCGCCCGCCCAACGTGTGCAGCACTTTCGGGGTGTTCGACCGCATCCGGGTCCCGGCTCCAGCTGCCAGTACGACGATTGCGGCCTCGGTCGATGCGGTCACAGTTCCCCTTTCACCGCGAGCGTGCGTGTCTGCCCCGCAACACACCGCATCGAGCATGCATTTTGCGCACGCTCGTCGCCATCCCCAGGCTGCCTGCTCGCTCGGCAAGCCTCATTCGTTGCTCCGTCGCCAGGACTCGAACCTGAACTATCTGAACCAAAATCAGAGGTGCTGCCGATTACACCACGACGGACCGATCAATCCGAGACTCTAGTGCAAGTCGATAGGCTGGTCTGCGTGGCAGCACCCGAGAAGGAAGTGCGTGCACCCCGCGCCAGGATGACCGGCAGCGAACGGCGACAACAGCTCATCGAGATCGCCAAGTCGCTGTTCGCCGAGCGTGGCTACGACGGCACCTCCATCGAAGAGATCGCGCAGCGCGCCAACGTGTCCAAGCCAGTGGTCTATGAGCACTTCGGCGGCAAAGAGGGGTTGTACGCCGTCGTCGTCGACCGCGAGATGTCGGCCCTGCTGGAGGGCATCACGTCGTCGCTGACCAGGAACCGTTCCCGGGTGCGAGTCGAGCGCGTGGCGCTGGCATTACTCACCTACGTCGAGGAGCACACCGACGGCTTCCGCATCCTGATCCGCGACTCGCCGGCCGCGATCACCTCGGGCACCTACGCGACGCTGCTCAACGACGCCGTCAACCAGGTGTCCTCGATCCTGGCCGGGGATTTCTCCCGGCGCGGATTGGACCCCGAGCTGGCACCGCTCTACGCCCAGGCCCTGGTCGGTTCGGTGTCCATGACGGCGCAGTGGTGGCTCGACGTCCGCGAACCCCCGAAAGAAGTAGTGGCCGCCCACGTGGTCAACCTGGCGTGGAACGGCCTGACGCATCTGGAGCCCGATCCGGTACTGCACGAGGAGTAGCGCTCAGCCCGGTCCCTGGGGCCTCACGCAAGCGCTCATCTCACATCCCGCGCGAGCAGATCCGCCGTCGTCTCCCGACGTACCAGCAACCGTGCCCGCCCGTCGCGCACCGCGACCACCGGTGGGCGGCCCACCATGTTGTAGGTCGACGCCATGCTGTGGTGATAGGCGCCGGTGCACGGCACGGCCAGCAGATCCCCGGGGTGAAGGTCGGCCGGCAGTGGCACGTCGCGGATGATCTCGTCGCCCGCCTCGCAGTGCCTACCCACCACGGTGACGGTCCGTGTCGGCCCGAGCGCATGCCGATTTGCCAGTGCCACACCGTATTTCGCGCCGTACAGGGCGACCCGGGCATTGTCGCTCATCCCTCCGTCGACCGCGACAAAGGTCCGACCACCCGGTTGCGACTTGACCGTGCACACGCGGTAGAGCGTCACCCCGGCTCGGCCGCTGATGGCACGCCCGGGCTCCACCACCAGACGCGGCCGAGGGAACCGCTCGGCACCGCATGCGGTATCGACGGCGTCGTCGATGACGGCCGCGAGGGCGGCGGGGTCCAACGCCGCGTCCCCGGTCACGTAGGGAATGCCGTGTCCACCTCCGATATTCAGTTCGGTGAGCACCACGCCGTGTCGATGCCGGATATCGGCCATCGCGGCGACGAGCCGCCGGATCGCTTCCCCGTACAGTGCGGGATCGGTCACCTGCGACCCGATATGGCAGTGCAGCCCGACGAGTTCCAAATGCGGGGTCCCCAACACGCGGGCGGCGGCCTCGGCGGCCTGCTGTCCGGCCAGCGTGAAGCCGAACTTCTGATCACAGACGCCGGTCGTGACGGCCCGATGCCCCTGGATGTCGATGTCGGGGGTCACCCGCAGCAGCACCTGCTGGCGTCGACGCACCAGCCCGGCCAGGTAGGTGACCTCCATCAACGAGTCCACCGCGATGCGGCCGACACCGACGTCCAGCGCATCACGCAACTCGTCGCAGGACTTCGCGTTGCCGTGCAACACAACCCGGCTCGGCGGCACTCCGCCGGCCAGCGCGGTGGCCAGTTCGCCCGCAGAGCACACGTCCACGCCGAGGCCTTCTTCGCAGGCCCACCGCGCGACGGCCGTCGTCAACAACGCCTTGCCGGCGTAGACCACTTCGGTGCCGCGCAGCGCGCTTCGATAGTGCTGCGCGCGGTGCCGGAAGTCGGCCTCGTCGAGCACGTAGGCCGGGGTGCGGTACTCGTCGGCGATCTCGGTCAGCGGCACCCGGCCGACGGTGATCCGGCCCTTCTCGTCGACGTGAGTGGTGAGCGGCCAGATCGCCGGGTCGAGGCGCGGCGGGGCGGCTGCGCGCAGCGAGGGCAGGATGTCGAGCAATGTCATGACTTCACCGTGCGTCGCGGTTGGTTCCCTGTGGGGCACCTTGACGCTCCCTTGATGCTGGCGGGCCCGATTTTGGCGAAACTACAGCCCCCTAGAATGGACGCATCATGACCGCACCGGGGCACACCCATGTCCAGACCCCGATCGCGGGTCTCATCGAGCTGGCTCTGTCCGATCCGTCCCTGCAGGACGTCATCCGTCGCGCCGCCGACCGACCCGCCGATCTCGCGCTGGTCGGCCCGGCCAGCGCGCGGGTCCTGGTCGCCGCTGCGCTGGCCCAGCACGGCCCACTGCTGGTGGTCGCCGCGACCGGCCGCGAGGCCGACGACCTGACCGCTGAGCTGCGCGGCGTGTTCGGCGACGCCGTCGCCCTCTTCCCGTCCTGGGAGACGCTGCCGCACGAGCGGTTGTCGCCGGGTGTCGAGACGGTCGCCGCCCGGCTGCTGTTGTTGCGCCGGTTGGCCCGCCCGGACGATGCGACGCTGGGGCCGCCGCTGCGGGTCGTGGTGACGACCACCCGGTCGCTGCTGCAGCCGATGTCACCCGACGTTGTCAGCATCGAGCCGGTCAGCCTGTCGCTGGGAGATGAGGCGGAGTTCGAGGAGCTCATCGCACGGCTGGTCGACCTTGCCTACACCCGCGTCGACATGGTCGGCAAGCGCGGTGAGTTCGCGGTGCGCGGCGGGATCCTCGACGTGTTCCCGCCGACGGCCGAGCATCCGGTGCGAGTCGAGTTCTGGGGCGACGAGGTCTCGGAGATGCGGGCCTTCTCGATTGCCGATCAGCGTTCGATCCCGGAAGTGCCGGTGCAGACGCTGGTCGCGGTGCCGTGCCGCGAGCTGTTGATGACGGCCGAGGTGCGCGAACGAGCCGCGGCCTTGGCCGTCGAGCATCCGACCCACGAGAACAGCGTGCCCGGCAGCGTGCCGGACATGCTGGCCAAGCTGGCCGAGGGCATCCCGGTCGACGGCATGGAGGCGCTGCTGCCGCTGCTGCATCCGGTCGAGCCGACGACATTGACGGCGCATCTGCCCGAGGGCGCGCCGGTACTGGTGTGCGATCCCGAGAAGGTGCGCACCCGCGCAGCCGATCTGATCAAGACCGGCCGCGAGTTCCTGGAGGCGTCCTGGTCAACGGCCGCGGTCGGTGGCGACGCGCCCATTGACATCGAGGCGCTCGGCGCGTCCGGTTTCATCCCGTTCGACGAGGCGCGGGCCGGTGCGGTGGCGGGCGGGCATCCGTGGTGGACGCTGTCGCAGCTCTCCGATGGCGCTGCCACCGAACTGGATGTGCGTCCGGCTCCGTCGGCGCGCAGTCAGCAGAGTCTGGACGAAATCTTCGCGATGCTGCGGGCTCACGTGGCCACCGGCGGCAGCGCGGCGATCGTCACGCCGGGCACCGGTACGGCGCACCGCGTCGTCGAACAGCTCGGTGAATCCGACATCGCCGCAACGATGTTGGAGCCCGGGGCGGCGCCAAAGGCCGGTGTGATCGGTGTGCTCAAGGGTCCGCTGCAGAGTGGTCTGATCCTGCCGGGCACAAACCTGGTCATCATCACCGAAACGGATCTGACCGGTAACCGGGTCACCGCCGCAGAAGGCAAAAAGCTTGCGGCCAAACGTCGTAACGTCGTCGATCCGTTGGCGCTGACGGCAGGCGACCTGGTGGTGCACGATCAGCACGGCATCGGCAAGTTCGTCGAGATGACCGAGCGGGTGGTCGGCGGCGCCCGCCGCGAGTACCTGGTTTTGGAATACGCGTCGGCCAAGCGCGGCGGCGGGGCCGACAGGCTTTACGTGCCGATGGACTCGCTGGATCAGCTGTCGCGGTACGTCGGCGGCGAGGCTCCGTCCCTGTCGAAGCTCGGTGGCAGCGACTGGGCCAACACGAAAACCCGGGCGCGCAAGGCCGTTCGGGAGATCGCCAGCGAGCTCGTGGCGCTCTACGCCAAACGGCAGGCCGCACCCGGGCACGCGTTTGCCCCGGACACCCCGTGGCAGGCCGAGATGGAAGACGCGTTCGGCTTCACCGAGACGATCGACCAGATGACGGCCATCACCGAGGTCAAGGCCGACATGGAAAAGCCTGTGCCGATGGACCGGGTGATCTGCGGCGACGTCGGTTACGGCAAGACCGAGATCGCGGTGCGGGCGGCGTTCAAAGCGGTGCAGGACGGCAAGCAGGTGGCCGTGCTGGTGCCGACGACCTTGCTGGCCGACCAGCATCTGCAGACCTTCACCGCGCGGATGGCTGGTTTCCCGGTCACCGTGAAAGGGCTGTCGCGGTTCACCGACCCCGCCGAATCGCGGGCCGTCATCGAGGGCATGAAAGACGGCTCGGTGGACGTCGTGATCGGCACCCATCGGCTGCTGCAGACCGGCGTGACGTGGAAAGACCTGGGCCTCATCATCGTTGACGAGGAGCAGCGGTTCGGCGTCGAGCACAAGGAGCACATCAAGTCGATGCGCACCCACGTCGACGTGCTGACCATGAGTGCGACACCGATCCCGCGCACCCTGGAGATGAGCCTGGCAGGCATCCGGGAGATGTCGACGATCCTCACCCCGCCCGAGGAGCGCTATCCGGTGCTCACCTATGTCGGGCCGCACGACGACAAGCAGGTGGCCGCGGCACTGCGTCGTGAGCTGCTGCGGGACGGGCAGGCGTTCTACATTCACAACCGGGTGCGGACCATCGACCAGGCCGCCGCCCGGATCCGCCAGCTGGTTCCCGAGGCGAAAGTCGTTGTCGCGCACGGACAGATGAACGAAGAGATGCTCGAGAAGACCGTCGAGGGCTTCTGGAACCGCGAGTACGACATCCTGGTCTGCACCACGATCGTCGAGACCGGCCTGGACATCTCCAACGCGAACACGCTGATCGTCGAGCGGGCCGACACGTTCGGCTTGTCGCAGCTGCACCAGCTGCGTGGTCGCGTGGGCCGCAGTCGTGAGCGCGGCTACGCCTACTTCCTGTACCCGCCGGAGACACCACTGACCGAGACGGCCTACGACCGGTTGGCCACCATCGCGCAGAACAACGATCTGGGTGCGGGCATGGCCGTGGCCATGAAGGACCTGGAGATCCGCGGCGCGGGAAATGTGTTGGGCGCCGAGCAATCCGGGCATGTGGCCGGGGTCGGTTTCGACCTGTACGTGCGGCTGGTCGGCGAAGCCGTCGAGGCGTACCGCGCGGCGGTTGACGGCAAAACCGTTGCCACAGCTGAGGAAGCGAAGGAGGTGCGGATCGACCTGCCGGTCGACGCGCATCTGCCACCGGAGTACATCGGCAGTGACCGGTTGCGGCTGGAGGGCTACCGGAGGCTGGCCGCCGCTCCCGACGAGGCCGCCATCGGCGCCGTCGTCGATGAACTCAACGACCGCTACGGTCCGCTGCCCGAGCCGGCGCAGCGCCTTGTCGCGGTGGCGCGGCTGCGGTTGCTGTGCCGGGAGTACGGCATCAGCGAGATCAGTGCGGTGTCAGCATCGACGCTGCGGGTGTCGCCGATGGTGCTGCCGGATTCGGCGCAGTTGAGGCTCAAGCGGCTCTATCCCGGCGCGCATTATCGGGCCACCACATCGACCGTTCAGGTGCCCATCCCGCGGGCTGGTGACGGCATCGGCGCGCCCCGCATCCGCGACCTCGAGCTGGTCCAGATGGCAGCGGGTTTGGTGCTGGTGCTCAATGGGAAAGCGCCGGAAGAGATTGACATGACCAAGTACCGGCCAGAGACAGGGGAGGCGAGACGATGACCGTTGTGCTGGTCGATCCGCGCCGACCCTCGCTGGTTCCGGTCGAGGCGATCCTGCACCTGGCCGGTGACGTTCAGTACACCGAGGAAATGCCGGTGAAGGTGCCGTGGTCGCTGCCTGCAGCGCGTCCGGCATATGACGGTGACGAGGCGCCCGTGCTGTTGTCCTCCGATTCCGAACATCCCGCCGTCATTGCCCGGATCGCCGCCGGGGACACGGTGATCTCGGCGCCGAGTCCCGCGGCAGGCGAGCGGCTGGTCGATGCCGTGGCCATGATGGACAAGCTGCGCACCGCGGGGCCGTGGGAGAGCGAACAGACCCACGACTCCCTGCGCCGCTATCTGTTGGAAGAGACCTACGAGCTGTTCGACGCGGTCCGCGGTGGCAACGCCGACGAGCTGCGCGAGGAACTCGGCGATGTGCTGCTGCAGGTGTTGTTTCACGCTCGCATCGCCGAAGATGCGCCGGTGCACCCGTTCACCATCGACGACGTCGCCGATGCGTTGGTTCGCAAGCTGGGCAACCGGGTGCCGGCCGTGCTTGCCGGGGAATCGATTTCACTCGATGAGCAACTGGCCCAGTGGGAAGAGCGCAAGGCTCAGGAGAAATCCGTCAAGGCACGCACGTCTTCGATGGACGACGTGCCTACCGGTCAGCCGGCTCTGGCGTTGGCACAGAAGGTGATCTCCCGGGTGACCCAGGCCGGGCTGCCCGCGGATTTGGTGCCTGCCGCCATCACCACCATCTCCGTCACCGCTGACACCGACGCCGAAAACGAGCTACGCACAGCAGTATTGGAGTTCATGGACACCGTGCGGCGGGTCGAGGCCGACGTCGCAGCGGGACGCCGCGGAGAGGACGTCCCCGAGTCGCTCGACGTGACGCCGCTGGGCACCATCACTGAAGCCGAATGGCGCGACTACTGGCCCGTGGACGACTTTACGGTCGAGCCAGAGCCAGAGCCAGAGTCCGCGGACGTGTCGGAAGCCGACGACAGCACTACCAACTGACAGTTCTCAGTTCGGCAGCCTTCGCGCGCAGCGTGAGTACCCGCTCGCGAATGCGGTATTCGGTGGAGCGGGGCATCCAGGCTGGGCGATAGCGGCCGTGCCTGATGCGGAACACTCGACCGTGGGTGATTTCGCACCTCAGCGCATCCGATATCGCCTTCGACGGACGGCCTTTCGTGGTGAAGCCGTAGGCATCGAGTGCGTCGACCAGGTCGGCGACCGACTGTTTCCCGTGTTGGAAAAGGTGCATCGTCAGCACGTAACGAAGTTCGATTCCCTTGAGCAGCAGCTTGTCTGACATGACCGCACGATGCCACCTGCCACCGACAATCCGGGTGGTCACATCTGTCACACCAGTCCCGGTTCGGAAACCATGCGACGTTTTGCCCGGCTGTTTGCGACAAAGTCGCGGAAACAGCCTCAGGTGCAACTCATTTCACTGTTGCACCACGTTGCGAAACTCACCAGGATCACTGGGACCGATAGCCTCATCAGCACCAGAATTCGGCGTGCCCGACTGTTAGCGACTTTGTCGCTCGCAGCGCGGGCACGTGACCGGTGATGCAAGGCTTGTCTGGCGGTGCAGACGTGACGGATGGGATCGGCCTACGCGAGACCAGTGATGCCAATGTTGCCGACGTGGCGATTTACGCGACTTTGTCGCAAACAGCCGGGCACAACGTCGTGTGTTGCGAGCGAGGTGCGGGTGTGGCAGCTGTGACAAGAAACAACAGGGGTGGCACCTCCGTAGCGGAGAGGCCACCCCTGTTGGGCGATCGTGTGCCTAGCTGCTGCTGTCCTTGCCCTTCAGCTTGTTCAGGCCGTTGTTGACATCCTTGTTCACTCGCTCGACCCGGTTCTTGACGTTTTCGCCGACCTGTTTGACGGCTCCGCCGACGTCACCGGTCTTGAGCTTGTCGGTAACCTTGGTGACCCGCTCCTGCGCGTGGGTCAGGCTCTTCTGAGTCTTGGTGATGCTGGTGGAGAGCTGCTTACCGGTGCGTACCACCGCGCTGGCCGGGTCCGAGATCGCCGGAATGATCTCCTTGGCTGCCTCTCCGCCCGTCGCTTGGTTCGCCGCCGCCAATACCTTGCCGACCGGCCGCTGAATATCGGCCAGCTGTTTCTGTGAAACGCCCTGGGTTTCCCGGAGGCTCGGGCTATTGGATTCCGATCAAGGGTTGGTCGGTCCGGTATGCATCGTAGAACGCAGCTTCGAACTCGGCAGGTGGGATGTCGCCGAGGTAGCTGTGCAGTCGGCTGGTGTTGTGCCAGTAGACCCAGCTGAGCGTCGCCAACTCGACGTCCTCGACGGTCTTCCATGGCCCGGTGCGGGCGGGGCCGTAGATCAGTTCAGCCTTGTAGTAGCCGTTGACTGTCTCCGCGAGAGCGTTATCGAAACTGTCCCCGACGGTCCCGATTGACGGGACTGCGCCGATCTCAGCGAGCCTTTCTCCGTAGCGAATGGAGGTGAATTGCGACCCGGCATCTGAGTGACATCTCAAGCCTGGCAACGTATTTCCACGTGACCACCGCGCCATCTCCAGTGCATCGAGCACCATCGAGGTCCGCATATGCGAGGCCACCCGCCACCCCACGATCATCCGCGAATAGGCATCGATGATGAAACACACATACCCCACCCCGGCCCAGGTCGGCACGAATGTCAGGTCCGTCACCCAAAGGTCGTTCGGTGCCGTCGCGGTGAACTTTCGCTTCACCAAGTCTGGATGCCGCGCCGCGGCTGGGTCGGGTTTGGTGGTGCGGACCCGTTTGCCGCGCCGGACTCCTTCGATGCCGGCATCCCGCATCAGCCGGGCCACCTGATCCCGGCCGACGTCGTAGCCGTCGCGGCGGGCGGTTTTCCAGAGCTTGCGGGCCCCGTAGACGCAGTAGTTGTCTTTCCAGAGCTGACACAACGCCGGCCCCAGGACGGCGTCACGCTGGGCCCGCGCCGACGGGACCCGTGCTTTGATGTCGTAGTAGGTGCTCAGGGCCACCTGCAGGCCTGCGCTTCGCAGGACGGTGCAGATGGGCTCGACCCCGAACTCCTCGCGATTGGCGTCGATGAACTCGACTATTTCTTGTGTTGGCGGTCGAGCTCCGCCCCGAAGAAACTCGCCGCTCGTTTCAGAATCTCGTTGGCGCGCTTGAGTTCTCGGTTCTCCTGCTCGAGGTCTTTGATGCGCTGGGATTCCACGGTGGACACCCCGGGTGAATAACCGTCGTCGATGTCGGCTTGACGGACCCAGGTGCGCACCGATTCCACGCCGTAGCCGAGCTGGCGAGCGACCCGCTGCACCGTGCCCTGCTCGGTGCCCAGCTCAGCCCGCAGCGTGCGGACCATCCGCACCGCGGTGGCCTTCTCTTCAGCACTGTATCGACGTGTCGTCGGCTTCCCGGGCGACTGTTCCTTCGGCATACCTGCATCCTCGTTTCCAAGGTCAGGAGCCTCCGGGATTTCCAGGGCGTTTCACTGGGTGGGCGCCGCCGGGCCCGCGGGCAATGCCGTGTCCAGCTTGCCGAGGACCTTGCTGACCCCGTCACCGAGCTCACGACTGACTGTCCGGACCACCGTGCCGGGTTCGACCGCCAACGTCGTCGCCGCTGCCTTGATCTCGGTGGGTACCTGAATGTTGTTGTCTTCCAGGAAGTTCACCACACGGGTCGTGACGCGCTGGACCACATCGGTGTATTCCGAACCCACACCCCGGCCGAGTTCACCGAGGATGTCACCGGCAAGCAGGGCCGCCTGCGTGCGGGTCAGCGTCTGGGTGCCGAACAGCGTGGGGACGTGCATCTGGTCGAGGCTGCGGCTCCAGCTGCCGTCCTCGTTGCGCACCGCGTCGGTGTAGCTGGTGTTGACCAGCACCTTCAACACCGGCTCGAGGGCGTCGGCGACGGGGGTGTTGACGTCCTCACCGGTGGCGACGCCGACCAGGCCGGCGACCAGTCGAGCGGGCATGAGCAGCGGCAACTGATCCTGAGTGATCGTGGTGTAGATCGTGCCGTCGGGCGCGGTGTAGATCTTGGCACCCAGTCCCGATCCGCCGTTCAGCAGCGATGCCCCGAGCGTCAGCGGCAGCATCGACGCCATTCCCGAGTTCGCCCAGGCGATCGGGTTGGCAGTCACCGGAGCGTCCGAGAGGTAGTCGTACTCCCAGGTGGTGTCGGTCTTGAGGATCGTCAACACGATCGGCTTGCCGTCGAGGGATTCGGCGTTGGCGATCAGGTTGCCCAGGTTGTCGAAGCTGATGTCGGAAAGGTTCAGCCCTTCCATCCCTTCGGGCAGTACATCTTGCCGTTCAGGTGTCACAGGGTTGACGCCGGTCACCTCCTGGTAGATCGGCGCGAAGCGGGCATAGAGCCCGCCGTTGGGTCGGCCCGGGTTGCGCAGCAGGTTCACGGTCAGCAGCGTGACGTCGATGACGCCGCCGGGCGTGATCTCGACGTTCGGCATGTCCGTGGCATCCGGATAGTCGGCCGGGTTGAGCGGCTGAGTGGCGAGCCATACCCCTGGCGATACTTTGATCACGCCGTACGCAATGCCATTCACCTTGGTGAATCCCTTGGTGACGTCTTTGGTTACGGGATCGTTGGGATCGGTGATGACGATCTTGCGGGGCCCGGTCAGAGCCGGCCCGGCTTCCAGTTCGCCGTTGCGGGCCATGTCGATGAAGTTCTGGTAGCCAGCTCCGACCGCAATGGCGCCGTCGCCGTAGCCGATGAAGTTGGTGTTCGAGATATAGGTCGTCCAGTTCAGCAGCGGAGCCAGGGCGGCAGTGGCGTTGCCGCCGTTGGCGAGGTAGCTCGCGAATTTGGCAGCGTCATTGACGTTCAAGTTGCTCAGGTCCGTGAGGTCTATGCCGGGGTCGCTCGGCGACACCCATTGGCCCTGGGTCCAGTCCTTGCCGGTGACAGTGCCGGTGTAGCCCTGAATCAGGTTGCCACCGGTCGTGGTCTGGCTCGCAGATCCTGTCTTTAGCGGGTTGAACCACGTCACCCATACCGGCGCCATGTCCGCTTCGGACACCGTGCCCATGCCCCAACCCTTGATGACCGTGGCATGCGCTCGGTCGTCGAGGATCGCGCCGGTCACCGCGCCCGGATCCGAGGGCAACGTCTGCACCGCACCACCGAAGCTGTCGGACGGAATCCAGTCCGGCAGACCCACCACGTACGTAGCTGCGTCCGACACACTCGGGGTCAACGCGACGCCGACCGTCGCCGCTATCGCGGTGCCGACGACTGCAGCCTTGCTGATCTTCTTCCGGCGATGCTTTGCCATCCCTACCCCTCTCAGGAAATCTTCAGGTAACTCGCAGGAGACATTAAGTCAGCAAACACAGTTCTGTTGTCAGCCGAACGGGGGACTCGGAGGCAGATGTTGCGTTTTCAACAAACTGCCTTAGCTGTATCGGCAATCGGCGGCCCATGCCGGCCGTAGCTAGGCTGGTGGGCTAGTCGGTCCGCAAGCATGGCCGAATCGACGGAAAATGGCCACAAATAACGCTTATGTGCAGATCAATGCCATGACTTGGGTGATTATCAATCTGGCTAACGGGTTTGCTGAAGCCCCCGTTGCGCTATGCACGAAGTCGACTGCGCCTCTCGGCCGCTGCGCCACCGCGCCAACGGAGAAAGTTAGCTGGCAATCTCCGAAAGTATTGACGCTGGTGAAACTTTCGGGTCGGATCGCGCGCCGGAGGCCCCGAGCGTCGTCGCAAAACTGAGCGCCGTCACAAACCGGCAACGGCCAGGTCTCAGCTCGGTAGGCGGGCGGTGTGCGGGGCCTGAACCGCAATGCGCCGCACTACGGTGACGGGGCAGACGCGAAGGGGTGAGGCAGTGAAGGTGAGGTGGCTGGCTGCCGTCGTCATGGCGCTCGGCCTGGGAACCATTGCGCCGCAGGCCGTCGCGGACTGTGCTGCGACCGGATGCGACCTGCGCTCCCGCATCGCCGCCGCGGACAACTACCTGGCGTCGCGACCCGGCACGGTGGGCTACGTCCTGCGCGACCGGGCGACCGGTGCCCGCTTCGCGAACGCCAACTCCAACGCGATGATCTGGACGGCCTCGACCATCAAGTTGGCGATGGTCGTGGATCTGTTGACCAGGGAACGGGCGGGCGCCCTGCGGCTGTCCGGCAACGACCGGCAGCTCATGGTGAACATGCTGCGGGACTCCGACAACGATGCGACCGACTCGCTGTGGAGCCGGTATGGCGGGCCGGACCATCGGGCATTCAACGCCGACTTTCCCCGCTACGGCATGACGGACCTACGGCCGCAGCCCGGTTTCGGAGACATGTTCCCGTACTGGGGTTTTCAGAAGTCGACCACCAATGATCTCGACCGGCTGATGAATTACACGCTGACTCAACTGAATCCGTCTGACGCGGCTGCCGTCGTCGCCGAGATGCAGAAGGTCAGCCCTGACCAGCAGTGGGGCGTCTGGGGCGCCGGGCCGTCGATGACTCCTGGCAACAAGAACGGGTGGTCCGAGGAACAGGGCGGTTGGGTCATCAACTCGGTGGGCTTCGCCGGCCCCAATCAGCGGTACACGCTGGCCATCATGAACGGCCTCAACGGCCAGGGTGGTTACGACGACGGTGTCGCAACCACCACCCGGCTCAGTCAGATCCTGTTGGGGCCCAATGGTTGATCGGGTAGCCGCTCAGGTGAACAGCGTCGAGCCCCAGTAGGCGGAGTCGTCGCCTTCGCGCAGGCCCGGCGGGCACGCGAAGATGCCCGACCCGGTGTGGGTGATGTACTCGTTGAGCGCATCCTTGCGGGCCAGCTCGCGCTGCATGGGGATGAACTGCTTCGAGGGGCTGCGCACGAAGGCGATGAAGAACAGCCCGGCGTCGAGGTGGCCGAAACCGTCTGAGCCGTCGGTGAAGTTGTAGCCGCGACGCAGGAGCTGAATGCCGCCGTTGTGTTGCGCCGACGCCAACCGGACATGTGCAGCCATGTCGATCAACGGATTGCCCTTGTCGTCGGCGATGTCGAAGTCGAGTTCCTCGAACTCCTGCCGCAACCCCATCGGCGCGCCGCTGCCCTTCTGCCTGCCGATGACCCGTTCCTGCTCCAGCAGTGTTGTGCGGTCCCAACTTTCGATGCGCATGCGGATGCGGCGGGACACCAGGTAAGAGCCGCCGGTGAGCCAGGCCGGCCCGTCACCTTCGGCGACCCAGACGTTCTGGTTGAGCAGGTCGGTCTCGTCGGACTTCAGGTTGGCCGTTCCGTCCTTGAACCCGAACAGGTTTCGCGGTGTCTCCTGATCGCGCGTGGTCGATGACGTGCGGCCGAACCCCAGCTGGGAATAGCGCACGGCGACCGTGCCGAAGCCGACGCGGGCGAGATTGCGGATGGCGTGCACGGCGACCTGGGGGTCGTTCGCGCAGGCCTGCACAACGATGTCGCCGCCGCAGCGGGCCGGGTCCATCGTCTCGTTGGGGAACTTCGGCAGATCCACCAACTCGGCGGGCCGCTGGTTGGCGATGCCGAAGCGGTCCTTGCCGTCTTTGAGGAAGAACGACGGCCCGAAACCGATCGTCAACGTCAACTGCGAAGCAGGTAACCCCAGCGCCTCGCCGGTGTCCGACGGTGGGGCATAGGGATTTCCGTCGACGGCTCCGCCGACTTCGGTCTCCTGGCCGCGGGTCATCCGCTCGGCCATCCGGGTCCACTGCTTGAGCAGGTTGATGACGTCGGCGCGGTTTTCGGTGGTGACGTCGAAGGTGCAGAAGTGCATCCGGTCCTGCGCCTCGGTGATGATGCCGGCTTGGCGCTGGCCACGGAACGGGACCGGGCCCGTCAAGGCGCCGTGCGGTGTGCTGGCTGCCGAGGCCCGGCCGGCCAGCGCACCCGCGCTGGCCGCGCCGACTACCGCCGCGGTGACCCCCGCCGCACCGAACAACTTGCGGCGGGAGAACCCGCCGCCTGCTGGTGTGGCGCCGGGATCAGAGGACGCGGTCTCACTGGTGGGCGATGACACCTTGCACCTGGCTCACTTCGTTGCTCAGCGCATCGATCGCACGCGACAGTTCCTGCCGCTGCGGATCGGTCACCAGGTCGTAGGACACGAAGCCGTCACCCTTGCGGTACTTCTCCAGGAGCTTCTCGACGTCGGCGAACCGCTGGTCGACCCGCTTGCCCAGATCGGCGTTGCGCTCGTCGAGGATCGGGCGCACCGAGGCCACCGCGGTCTGCGAGCCCTCGACGTTGGCCTTGAAGTCCCACAGATCGGTGTGGCTGAAGATGTCCTCTTCACCGCTGATCTTGCTCTTGGAGATCTCGTCGAGCAGGCCCTGGGCGCCACCGGCGATCTGGGTCGAATCGATGGTCCACGTCGGCGCCTTCACGCCCGCGTCGAGCTCCTTGACGTCGGCCACCAACTGGTCGGCGATGGCGTCGGAGTCGGGCTGCAGGCCGGTGACCCACAGGTCCTTCTCCAGGCGGTGGAAGCCGGTCCACTTCTGGCCCGGTTCCAGGTCGGCTTCCCGCAGGTCGATGCGCGGGTCGAGATCGTTGGGGAACGATTCGGCGACCGGCTCGATGCGCTCGTAGTAGGTGCGGGTGGTCGGGTAGAGCGCCTTTGCCTTGGCGATGTCCTTGGCCTTGATCGCCGCCACGAAGGCCTCGGTGGCGGGCACCAGGGCGTCGGTCTGGCTGTTCACGTACCGCTTGTAGCTGTCGGCGGCTTCTTTGAACTTGCCCTCGGTGTCGATCTTCACTGCGTCACCGGTGACGGTGAAGTCTCCGCGGATGCCTTCACCGACCATGCCGGGACGGCACGAGGTCTGGTAGGTGCCCGGCTCGGTGAGCTGCACGATGAGCTGACGCTTGAGGCCGGGGGAGATGTTCTCCACCTCGCCCATCACGCGCTCGCCTTCGCCGTAGACGTAGAACTCGGTGACCTTTTCGCCGCTGTTGTTCACCACGAACGTGGTGGGGCCGGTGGTGGCGGAGGTCCCCGAGAGCTTGCACCCGGTCTCGGACGCGTCGACCGTGATCGGCGCGGCCTTGTCCTTGCCGTCCGCGCTGGGGCTGGAATCCTTGGCCTGGCAGCCGGCCAGGGAGAACCCGGCCAGGAGCGCGGCGGTTGCCGCCACCCCGGTCTTCACGGCAGGTGTGAGCTTCACTTGGTCGACCTTTCGGATGTGGGAGAGGGTTCCGGGTCGGCAGTCGACTCGGCGGTGTCAGGAGTCTGGGAAGGCGCGGGCTTGGCCGGAGTGCGGGTGCCGGAGGGGCGGAAGAACAAGGCCAGCACGATGACCAGATAGGCCAGCCAGGCGGCGAACTGCAGCACCGTCGGGGTGGGGTCGATGTTGAAGACGCCCTGGATGATCTCGCCGTACCAGGCGGACCAATCAAATGCACCGCTCATGTCGAACGCGACGGAGCCGAGGCCGGGGATCCAGCCGACGGTCTGCAGCGCCTTGACGCCGTAGGCGAGGATGCCTGCGGCGACGACGATGAGGAAGGCGCCGGTGTAGGTGAAGAACTTGGCGAGGTTGATGCGGACCGCGCCGGCGTACATGCCGTAGGCGATGGCGGTGGCGATCAGCACGCCGACGATCAGCCCGATCAGCGGCCAGAGGGTCTCGGCTTCGGCGTAGCCGACCATGAACAGCGCGGTCTCCACGCCTTCGCGGCCCACCGCTAAGAACGCGAGCAGCGCGACGGCGACTCCGCCGGTCTCCAATGCCTGCGACATGCCGCTGCGCAGCTCACCCGAGATCGACGCGGCGGCCTTACGCATCCACAGCACCATCGTGGTGACGATGACGACGGCCACGAGCGATGCGACACCGGCAATGGCTTCGGCGCCCAGTCCGCTGATGGTGTTTTCGCCCAACTGGATCACCAGGAACACGGTGATCGTCATGGCGATTGCTGCGGCGACGCCCAGCCATACCCATTTCAGGGCGTCACGGCGGTCGGACTTGACCAGGAATGCCACCAGGATCGATACGACGATTGCGGTTTCGAGGCCCTCGCGCAGGCCGATCAAACCGCTGCCGAACAGCTGTGATGTGACGTTTGATGCGGCCAGGATGGTCGTCGCAGCGTCTGCGCTGGCAATCATGTGTAGCGTCCTCGCTAGACCGGGTAAAGAAACATAGCCTTGCCTTGCCATGGCAAGGCGTGCCTCACCTTAGCAGGGGCTGAGGAGCACCTGGATATGTTCGAGCCCGGGGGACCGTCGGGCGCATGGCACATCGGACGCATGGGACGATGGGTGCCGAGTAGAGCAGGGGTTGAGGGAGTCCAGTGTCGCCAGTTCGATGGCTGCGGGCTGTCGCAGTGGTTGTGGCGGCAGCGCTGCTGATGGCTTCCAGCTGCTCGTGGCAGCTCGGCATCCCGATTCCCGACGGAGTGCCGCCGCCCGCGGGTGATCGGGTGCCCGCCGTCGACACCTACGCCAAGGGCCGTCCCGCCGACCAGCTGCACGAGTGGGCTGCCGAGCGCGCACCCAAACTGGGCATGCCGATCAACGCGCTGGAGGCCTACGCCTATGCGGCGCGCGTCGCCGAGGTCGAGAACCCGAACTGCCGTCTGGCCTGGACCACCCTGGCCGGGATCGGGATGGTGGAGAGCCACCACGGCACGTACCGGGGCGCGATGATCGCGCCGAATGGTGATGTGACCCCACCGATCCGCGGCGTGCAGCTCGACGGCACATCGGGAAATCTGCATATCGCCGACACCGATCGCGGCCTGCTCGACGGGGACGCCACGCTGGACCGGGCGATGGGACCGATGCAGTTCATCCCCGAGACCTGGCGCCTGTTCGGGGTGGACGGCAACAACGACGGCAAGGTCAGCCCCGACAACTTCGACGACGCGGCCTTGTCGGCGGCCGGCTATCTGTGCTGGAACGGCAAGAATCTGTCGACGCCCCGCGGCTGGATGAAGGCTCTGAGGGCGTACAACAACTCTGACCAGTACGCCCGTACGGTGCGCGATTGGGCAACGGCGTACGCCGGCGGCCACCCCCTCTGACACGCCGCGCCGCCGGTCAGGCTCTAGGCTTACCCAGCAGAACCACGGACGACGCCAATAAGGAGCAAGCCAGTGCCCATCATCGAGCAGGTTGGAGCCCGCGAGATTCTCGATTCGCGCGGCAACCCGACGGTCGAGGTCGAAGTCGCCTTGACCGACGGCACGTTCGCCAGGGCCGCGGTGCCTTCCGGAGCGTCGACCGGTGAGCACGAGGCCGTCGAGTTGCGCGACGGCGCAGCCCGCTACGGCGGCAAGGGTGTCGAGAAGGCGGTCGAGGCCGTGCTCGACGAGGTCGCCCCCGCCGTGATCGGGCTCGGCGCCGACGATCAGCGCCTGGTTGATCAGGCCCTGCTGGACCTCGATGGCACCCCGGACAAGTCGCGCCTCGGCGCCAACGCCATTCTCGGTGTCTCCCTGGCCGTTTCGAAGGCTGCCGCGGAGTCTGCCGGATTGCCGCTGTTCCGCTACATCGGTGGCCCCAACGCCCACATCCTCCCGGTGCCGATGATGAACATCCTCAACGGTGGCGCGCACGCCGACACCGGCGTGGATGTCCAGGAGTTCATGGTGGCCCCGATCGGCGCACCGTCGTTCAAGGAGGCGCTGCGCTGGGGCGCCGAGGTGTACCACGCGCTGAAGTCCGTGCTCAAGAAGCAGGGTCTGGCCACCGGTCTGGGTGACGAGGGCGGCTTCGCGCCGGACGTGGCCGGAACCAGGGCCGCGCTGGACCTGATCTCGTCGGCCATCGAGACCACGGGATTCTCCCTTGGCTCCGATGTGGCCCTGGCCCTGGACGTGGCCGCAACCGAGTTCTTCACCGACGGAACGGGTTACGCCTTCGAGAAGGAAACCCGCAGCGCCGAGCAGATGGCCGAGTTCTACGCCGGGCTGCTCGACAGCTACCCGCTGGTGTCCATCGAGGACCCGCTGTCGGAGGATGACTGGGACGGTTGGGTGTCGCTCACCTCGGCGATCGGTGACCGCGTCCAGCTCGTCGGCGACGACCTGTTCGTCACCAACCCGGAGCGTCTGGAAGAGGGCATCGAGAAGGGCGCAGCCAATGCGCTGCTGGTGAAGGTCAACCAGATCGGCACGCTCACCGAGACTCTGGACGCCGTGGCGCTGGCCCACAACAGCGGCTACCGCACCATGATGAGCCACCGCAGCGGCGAGACCGAGGACACCACCATCGCCGACCTCGCGGTCGCCGTGGGCAGCGGTCAGATCAAGACCGGTGCGCCGGCGCGCAGCGAGCGGGTGGCCAAGTACAACCAGCTGCTGCGTATCGAGGAACTCCTCGGCGACGCCGCCCGCTACGCCGGTGATCTGGCCTTCCCGCGTTTTGCCGTGGAGGCCAAGTAATCCGACCCGATGCGGCGGTGATCTGAAGACGATGCCCGAAGCGAAACGACCCGATCCCAAGCGGCGGTCCCCGGCCTCCCGGCCGGGGGGCCCGGGCAAGAACGGCGGGTCGAATCGTCCCCGCGCCGGCCAGGCGCGGCGGCGGGTGTCGGAGCCGCGCCCCTCGGCACCGGAACCGGTGGCCGAGGAGACCATCACCAAAGCCATTGCGGTACAGGCCGAACAGCAAGCCGAGCTGCAGTCCGAGCAGCGCTTCGGGTCTGCAGCGCGGCGCGCAGCGATCCTGGCCGCGGTGGTGTGTGTGCTGACGCTGACCATCGCGGGGCCGGTCCGCACGTACTTCGCACAGCGGACGGAAATGAAGCAGCTCAAGGCAACCGAGGAGCAGCTGCGGTCCCAGATCGCCGAGCTCGAACAGCAGAAGGTCAAGCTGGCCGACCCGGTGTTCATCGCGGCGCAGGCCCGCGAGCGGCTCGGCTTCGTCATGCCCGGCGATACGCCGTATCAGGTGCAGTTGCCGCCCACCGCCGCGGTGCCCAACGAGCCGGGGCCGATCGCGCCGGGTTCCACCACGCCGGCAGGCCAGCCGTGGTACACCTCGCTGTGGCACACGATCGCCGATCAGCCGCATGGGGTTTCGCCAACGATCGCGCCCGCTCCGCCCGCCCCCGGTGAGCCGGCACCCGGTGGCCCGCCCGCCCCGCCGCCGGCGGTGCCCGGTGGTTGAGCCCGCCGACCTCGAGGCCGTCGCGCAGCAGCTGGGACGCGAGCCGCGAGGTGTTCTCGAGATCGCCTACCGCTGCCCCAACGGCGAGCCCGCGGTCGTCAAGACCGCCCCCAAATTGCCTGACGGCACACCGTTTCCGACGTTGTACTACCTGACGCACCCGGTTCTGACCGCGGCGGCAAGCCGGCTGGAATCGTCGGGCCTGATGCGGGAGATGACCGAACGTCTGCAGCAGGACCCGGAATTGGCGGCCGCCTACCGGCGAGCCCACGAGTCGTATCTGTCCGAACGTGACGCCATCGAGTCGCTGGGCACCACGTTCACCGGCGGCGGCATGCCCGACCGCGTCAAGTGCCTGCATGTGCTGATGGCGCATTCGTTGGCGAAGGGGCCCGGGGTCAACCCGCTCGGTGACGAGGCGTTGGCGGTCTTGGCTGTCGAGCCGGCGATGGCCGGGATTCTGGAGCGCGATACATGGGTGTGAACCGCGTCGGCGCAATCGACTGTGGCACCAACTCGATCCGGCTGCTCATCGCCGATGTGGTGGCGGGTGCCCTGCGCGACGTGCATCGTGAGATGCGCATCGTCCGGCTCGGCCAGGGTGTGGACGCGACCGGTCAGTTCGCGCCGGAAGCATTGGCGCGCACCGAATCTGCGCTCGCGGACTATGCCGCACTGATGTCCGAGCTGAACGTTTCGGCGGTCCGGATGGTGGCCACGTCGGCCGCGCGGGACGCCGGTAACCGCGATGAGTTCTTCGCCATGACGTCGCGCATCCTCGGTACCGTGGTGCCCGGCGCCGTCGCCGAGGTGATCACCGGTACCGAAGAAGCCGAACTGTCGTTCCAGGGTGCCGTGGGCGAACTCGACGCTGCCGGTGCGCCTTTCCTCGTCGTCGACCTCGGCGGCGGGTCCACGGAACTCGTGCTCGGCACCGATGGGGTGAAGGCCAGCTACTCGGCCGATATCGGATGTGTCCGGTTGACCGAACGCTGCCTGCACACCGATCCGCCCAACCCGGCCGAGATCGACGCGGCCCGCGCGGTGGTCCGGGACGGATTGGCGCAAGCGCTGCAAGCGGTTCCGGTCGACGAGGCCAGGACGTGGGTCGGTGTGGCAGGAACGATGACCACCTTGTCGGCGCTCGCGCAAGGGATGACCGAGTACGACGCCGAGGCTATTCACTTGTCCCGCATCGGTTTCGGCGCTCTGCGGCGAGTGTGTGACGAACTGATCGCGATGACGTCGGCGCAGCGGCTGGCGCTGGGCCCGATGCATCAGGGCCGTGCCGATGTCATCGGCGGCGGAGCGATCATCGTCGAGGAACTCGCGGCTCTACTCGGCGACCGTGCCGGGATCGACGAACTCGTGGTCAGTGAGCACGACATCCTCGACGGCATCGCGTTGTCCATCGCGCCGCGCTGACAGCGCCCCAAACAGCGAACGGCCGGATGCGGGTTTCCCGCATCCGGCCGTTGTTGTCGAGCGGTTGGTTAGGACGTCGGCCCGTGGTTGCTGACCGGTGCGGCCGGAGCCGTCGTGGTCGGCTGGGCGCCTGCCGGCACCAGGTTGGGTTCGGCTGGGGCGGCGGGTGCTGCCGGCGCCGGGCGGCCGGGTTCGCGGCGGGCACGGTCGGGGTGCCTGCCGGTGCCTGCTCTGCGGCGGAACCGCGGTTGCGGCGTTGCCCGCACCCGTCGGCGCAGCAGCCGGAGCGGGTGCGGTGCCTGCCGGTGCCGGAGCTCCGGCGGGACCGGCGTGCCGTTGCTGGCCGGAACAGCGCCCTCGGCCGGGGTCCCGGTGGTGCCGGGGACAGCGGCCGGCTGCGCCGCGGTGCCTGCCGGGGCAGGCGCGGTCTGGGTGCCTGCCGGAACCGGGGTGGCCCCTTCAGCGGCGGCGGGCAGATCGGTCGCGCGGCTTCCCGCGCCGCCGGGTGCTGCGGCCGGAACAGCGGCAGGCGTTGCGGCGGGAGCCGGGGTGGCTGCGACGGGCGCGGCGGCGGGTGCCTGAGCGGGGTGGTTCGCCAGCGGGACGGCGTTGCTGGTGCCGCCGGTCGCGGCCGGGGCCGCGGGGACGACGTTCCACACCGCCAGGTCGTGGCCGCCTGCGTTGTAGACAACCGTGGTCGGATCGGCCTCGGTGACGTCGAAGTACACCTTGCCGGAGGTCTTCTCACCCTGGCTGATGGTGGCCGGGTTCACGCCCTGCGGGGTGGCCACCTGGAACAGCGCGCGGTAGTTTTTGCCGTCGGCTGCGCGGGCGTTGAAGTTGGAGACGATCGGGGTGACCGAGCCCTCGAGGGCCTCGTTGGTCGCGGTGACCTCCCAGAGGGTGCCGTGCACCTGGTAGGGAATGGTGTCGGTGCTCGGCTTGAGGTCGGTGACGGTCCAGCCCTGAACCACGTTGCCGTTGTCCAGCTTCGCCTGGCTGCCCAGCGCGGCCGTGGTGACGGCGCTGTCATCGGCGAAAGCGAAGGGTGCGGCGCCGATGATCCCCGCGGCGGCGATGGCTGCTGCAGCCATGGCCGCACTGATATTCGTGATCTTCAAGATGGTTCACTCCTGAGTGTTCTGACGAGCCTCCAGGCCCCCGACAGTGGGGATGCTCACTACAGGGGAAAGCTAGCAGGTTAAGAGGTTGCTGTGGAACCGGAGTGGCATATTGCATCTTCGGGTTCAGGCAGTCAAGCTGCGGCCCCGGTCAGCGCGGCCACAGATTATTGACGGTCGCGGCTACCGCCACCAGCGCAATGACCCCGAGGTATGCGATTACCAGCCGGGTGTCGCGCAATGCACATTTGCTGTGCTGTAACCCGGCGCGGCGTGCGCGGATGTAGCCGATCAAGCCCAGTCCAGCGAACACGGCAACCATCACTGGACCCACCAACCAGGCCAGCAGGGCCACGGTTGCGTACACGCACAACCGCAGCGGATCGTATGGCTCGCCGGCCTGCTGGCTCATCGAATCTCGATGAGTGGTAGTTCCTGCCCGACCGACAGCGACAGCCGTTGACGTCCCAGTGCGGGCCAGGCTTGCACGGCGCAAAAGGGTGCGCACTGATCGGCCCCGTCCGAGCGGGTGCCGACGTGAACGCAGCACTGCACGAGACGTTCCTCGATCATCGTCGACATGTCCATGAACGGTTTGACAGTGAGGCGCACGACGCGTTCCCCGAGGAGCTGACGGATCTTGCGGCGCCTGCCGGGCAGCGCGGACGACGCGAGCGTCAGCAGCGTCGACATCCCCAGATCGCAGTTCTCGCAGATGTTGCGCCAGACGTCACCGATCTGTGGATGCGACAACGACGACTGCTCGGAGAGCAAGCCCAACAGCGATTCCTGCACGGCCTGACGCAACTGCCGCGGGATCTCGGTGTCGGCGATGCGGTTGGCCACCAGCCCGAGCTTGTCTTTGAGGCTGTCGGTGCCGATCAACGACACCAGCGACCGCCACCGGCCGGCGTCGTCGCGCACCAGATAGCCGACCGAGCAGCAGTGCGGGTGCGAGCAGGGCAGTGCGGTGAGATCGCGCCACGTCACGGCATCGCCGGTCTGGGGGCCGAGACGTTTGAGCACGCCGGTGTGGGTGAGCCGGTCGAGCGGATCGATGGTCCCCGAACGGCCGGAGCCGAATTGCGGCTGGACCGTCAGCCCGCCGACATACGGTGTGTCCAAAGCCAATTGGACCATGGCGCCGATCTCGTCGTCGTTGACCCCGAGAGCCGCGGTCATCACCAGCGTGGTGAAGATCTCCCGTTCCGACAGGCGCTGCAGGGCTTGCTGTTTCGTCCGACGCAAATCGCCGCCACGGTGATGCCGATGGGAGGTCTCAGACAACCCGTCGTACTGCAGGTAAACCTCGACGCGTTCGCGGTGTTCGGTCAGCAGGTCGAGCAACCGATCATCGGTGGCGATGCGGACGCCGTTGCTGTTGACCAGGATTCGGGTGATCGGCCGGCTGACGAGTTCGCCGAGCAGCTCGGCCAGCGCCGGATGCAGGGTGGGCTCGCCACCGCTGAGCATCAACACGTCCAGACGACCGTTCTCGCGGGCCAGGCGTTGATCGACATTGGCCAGAACATCGGCGACCGGCACCACGTGCCGCAGATCCGGTGAACTGTCGGTGAAACAGGTGGGGCAGCGCAGATTACACGTCTCGGCGATGTCCTCCAGCAGAATGCACGTGTGCTGAGTCTGCATCTCCGGCAACCCGCGCAGATACGCCGACGGCACGGGATCGAAATTGCCTGGCGTATCCGGAGTGTGAGCCTTGGTCGGGGCAGTCCACTCTTCGAGGTAGGACAGGATCTCGGGATCCTCGTCATACAGCGTGCGCACCAAACCGTGGCTGCGGCAGCCCCGTTCAAGCCAGATGCGGCCGTCCCGCTCGATCAGCATCCCGCTCAGCCGCGCGACATCGGCCAGCGGCCGCTCAGGTGCTTCGTCGTGGCAGTGCGGGCAGAACGCGGTGACGTACCGGTGCAACCGGTCGCCGCGCAGGCCCATGCCCGCGGTCACTTGTACAGCTCGGGGTTGATGCCGGTGCAGAACCCGGCAGTGAACAGTGACATCAGGGCCCAGCCCACCATCAGGCCGACACCGAGTCCCCGGGCGTTGGGGTTACGGGACCGCAGCAGCGCCGCGCCACCGCCGAACGCGATGAGGGCCAACAACACTGCGCCGAACCCGAGTACCGTGTTGCTCTGGTTGGGCTCGACGCGGCTTCCCGCGGTCATGATGGCCATCAGGGCGATCACGAAGTTGATGCCCGCGTAGATGAACGGGCCCAGGATCACCATCGCTATGGAGATCCGGGGTTCGGGCTTGGGTGGGCCGCCGTACGGGTAGCCCGCCGGCGGGGGCGGATATCCGGCAGGGGGCGGAGCATATCCGGGCGGATAGCCGTACGGCTGCTGATGATCGCCCCGCGGAGGGAGGTAGCCGGGCGGCTGGCGCAGGTCGCCGGGGAAATAGCCGGGCGACGGGGGTGTCGGCCCGGCGGGTGATTGCGGTGGATAGTCCAGCGGCGGGTCGACCTGCGGCGCGATGTCCTCTTGGTAGGCCGGTGGAATATCTTGCGGGGCTGCGTCATCCGCGGGCTCGTCAGGTGGCGGACCCGATGGGGGTGACGTCATGCCGGCACTTCCTGGTTGCTGGGTGAAAGGCGATAGTACCCGCGGCGATAGCCAAGCCACACCCGAACACCGATGATCATCAGTGAGGGCAGCAGGAACCATTGTGGGCGGGTCAGATCCAGCCACACCGTTTCGTTGGCCCGGACGAACTCGACGAGGAACCGGAACACGGCGTATGCGGCGACGTAGATGACGAAAAGTTCGCCGGGATGGCTGATCCGGTGGCGTAGCCACAGCAGCACGACGAATGCGCAGAGCTGGAACGCGATTTCGTAGAGGAACGACGGATGCATGGCTGCTCCGGCAACACAGCCAGGGCATTCCGGTGTGGTGGCCGGCGCGTGTATGCCCCACGGCAGCGTGGTGGGCCGCCCGGGCGCTTCGGTGAGAAAGCATCCGATGCGTCCGATGGCCATGCCGAGTGCGACCGCCGGTGCGAACAGGTCGCCGGTCTTTCCGCGGTATCCGCCAAGGCGTTTGGCGATGTGCACGCCGAGGTAGGCGCCGAGCAGGCCCCCGAGGATGCTGCGCGAACCGAACTGCCAGGCCTGCGCCAGGCTGGGATTGGTGGAGAAGTCGAGGTGATGGGCCCATCCGGAAAGGCGCATACCGATCGCGCCGCCGATGAGGGCACCGGACGCGGCGACGACGGCCTGCTCACCGAGCGCGCCACGCCGGCGCGCCTCGTAGACGAAAACCACTACGGCGGCCAGCACTCCGAGGGCCACGAACAGGTCGTGCACCGGAACCGGCACCGGCCCAAGATGCCACTCGGAAGTCATAGGGGTGAACCTATCCTTTGGCGCGCGGGTCGACCGCGAAAGACCACAATGGCCTGCTGCCGGTTGTCCCGGCAGCAGGCCATTGTCATGGAGTCAGCGGCGTGCGTTGCAGTTCGGCGGGTTGCCGCAGTGGTGGCCGCCGTCGCAGGCGTTGCAATGACAGGTGCAGGATCCCTTGCCAAGGGTGTGAGTGGTGCGCATCGTTGTTCAACTCCTCAGGTGCCCGGGCGGTGCCGGTGTCGACCGGTAGCAAACGCCCAAGCTAGGACGGGAAATCAACATATGACTACCTCACAATAGTTCGGGTCACAGGGAAAATAAAGGATTCCCCATGCCGAGCAGGCCCCCGCAAGCGGGCGGTACCCCAATGAAAGCACCCGACACGCCGAGGAATTGGGGACTCCCAAGTCTGCTCGGCGGGTCAGCCGCCACGCCGGCAAACGCTCAGGCGCCCTGTCCGCGGAGCACCGGCGTCAGTGCGTCCAGCACCGCAGGATCTTCGATCGTCGACGGCACCGGCTCCTCGCGCCCGTCGGCGATGGCGCGCATGGTCTTGCGCAGGATCTTGCCCGAGCGGGTCTTCGGCAGCGCCGCCACCACGTCGACCTTCTTGAAAAAGGCCACCGCTCCGATGTTGTCGCGCACCGCGGCGATGAGTTCCTCGGCCAGCCGGTCGGCGGACGCCCCGGACTTGAGCACCACGAATCCACGCGGAACCTGTCCCTTGATCTCGTCGGCCACGCCGATCACCGCGCATTCCGCCACCGCCGGATGCTGGGCCAGCACCGCCTCGATCGATCCCGTCGACAGCCGGTGCCCGGCGACGTTGATGACATCGTCGGTGCGGCCCATCACGAACAGGTAGCCGTCCGAGTCGATGTAGCCGCCGTCGCCGGTCAGGTAGTAGCCGGTGAACGCCGAAAGATACGCCGACACGTAACGATGGTCGTCGCCCCACAAGGTGGGCAGGGTGCCCGGCGGCAGTGGCAGTTTGACGCAGATCGCGCCCTCCTCGCCGGGCTCGGCCACCGCGCCGTCCGAATGCAGGATCTGCACGTCGTAGCCCGGCATCGGCACCGTCGCCGAACCGGGCTTGACCGGCAGCGGCTGCACGCCCATCGGGTCGGCGGCGATCGCCCAGCCGGTCTCGGTCTGCCACCAGTGGTCGATGACGGGGACGCCCAGCTTGTCGGCGGCCCAGTGATAGGTGTCGGGGTCGAGCCGCTCGCCGGCCTGGAACAGGTATTTGAGGCTGGACAGGTCGTAGCCGCCGATCAGCGCGCCGTCGGGGTCTTCCTTCTTGATGGCGCGGATGGCCGTGGGTGCGGTGAACAGCGCCTTGACCTTGTGTTCGGCCGCGACCCGCCAGAACGCGCCGGCGTCCGGGGTTCCGATCGGCTTGCCCTCGTAGAGCACGGTTGTCGCCCCGAGCAACAGCGGCGCGTAGACGATGTAGGAGTGGCCGACCACCCATCCGACATCGGATGCGGCCCAGTACACGTCGCCGGGGGCTGTGTCGTAGATGTGGCGCATGCTCCACAGCAGGGCCACCGCGTGGCCGCCGTTGTCGCGCACGATGCCTTTCGGTTTGCCGGTGGTGCCCGACGTGTAGAGCACGTAGAGCGGGTCGGTGGCGGCAACGGGCACCGGGTCGGCCGGAGTCGCGGAATCCGTCAGCTCCCGCCAGTCGTGGTCGCGGCCGGCGAGTAGCTGGCAGGGGCGTTGTTCGCGTTGCAGGATCACGCAGGCCCGCGGCTTGTGCTCGGCGATGTCCAGCGCGGAGTCGAGCATCGGCTTGTACTCCACGACGCGGGTCGGCTCGATGCCGCACGACGCGCTCACCACGACCACCGGCTTGGCGTCATCGATCCGGGTGGCCAGTTCGCTGGCGGCAAATCCGCCGAACACCACCGAATGCACCGCGCCCAGCCGCGCGCAGGCCAGCATCGCGATCACGGCTTCGGGGATCATCGGCATGTATACGACCACCAGATCGCCCTTGCCGACTCCCAATTGGCGCAGCGCACCGGCGAATTGAGCGGTGGCGTCGCGCAGTTCGCGGTAGGTGTAGGTGCGTTTGGTGCCGGTGACGGGGGAGTCGTAGATCAACGCGGCCTGATCGCCGCGTTCGGGGACGTGGCGATCGAGCGCGTTGGCGCAGGTGTTCAACTCCCCGTCGGGGAACCAGCGGTAGAACGGCGGGTTGCTGTCGTCGAGGATGTGCTGAGGCTCGCGTGTCCAGGTGACCGCCTTCGCCGCGTCGGCCCAGAAGGTGGCCGGGTCATTGATGCTGACGTCGAAGAGGTCGCGATAACCGGACATAGCCCGACACCGTAGCCGGTGGCGGTCTCCGGCGACACGGTATGGCCGCACCGGCCCCCGCAGCCAGTGTGACGTTTGACTGGGCCGGCGTCGGGTAGCCCAGCGCCCATGGTTCAGTCCTCTCCGGCAGCGGTGGACAGCCCGCTGATCGTCAAGCGCCACACCACTGCGTCGCGCAAGCAGGTGTGGGATGTCGTCGCCGATGGGTGGACGTACTCGCAGTGGGTGGTCGGCAATACGCGGATGCGGGCGGTCACGCCCGACTGGCCCGCACCGGGCAGCAAGATTCACCACACGATCGGCGTCTGGCCCGTGGTGGTCAACGACGAGACCATCGTCGAGTCGTGCACACCGCTGGAGGAGCTGGTGTTGTTCGCCCGAGTGCGGCCGTTCGGCGGTGCGCGGATCACCCTGCGTCTGGCCGACATCCACAACGGCTCGCGGATCGAGATGGCCGAGGTGCCGGTCGGCGGACCGCTCAACTGGGTGCCACGGCGGCTATCCCTGCTGCTGGTGTACCCACGTAATCGTGAGTGCGTCGAGCGGTTGGCGGCGCTGGCCGAACGACGGGAAGCGCCTCAATGAGCCAGCTCTGCGCGGACGCTGTGGTGATCGGTGCGGGCCACAACGGCCTCGTCGCCGCAGCCATGCTGGCCGACGCCGGATGGGATGTCCTGGTGCTCGAGGCGCAACTCGCGCCGGGTGGCGCGGTCAAGAGTGCCGAGCTCTTTCCCGGTTACGTCAGCGATCTCTACAGCGCGTTCTACCCGTTGTCCGTGGCGTCGCCGGCGTTGCGCGCCTTGCACCTGGAAGACCACGGCCTGCAGTGGAGCCGCGCACCCGCCGTGGTGGGGCATCCGCAATCGGCCGCAGACGAGGATGCGCCGGTCATCTACCGCGACATCGACCGCACGGCAGCGGAATTGGACCGACATCACCGCGGAGACGGTCAGCGATGGTATGCGCTGTTCGAGCAGTGGCAACGTGTCCGTGAGCCGCTCTTGGCGGCGTTGTTCTCGCCGTTTCCGCCCGTGCGCGGGGTGCTAGGGCTGTTGCACCGGCTGGGTACCGCCGAGGCGCTGCGACTTGCGCACCTGTTGGTCCTGCCGGCAGGCGTGATGGCCGAGCGGTTGTTCGACGGCGCCGCGGCGCGACTGTTGTTGCTGGGCAACGCGATGCACGCCGACGTGCCGATCGACGCGCCTGGCAGCGGGGTCATGGGCTATCTGCTGATCATGATGGCGCAGGACGGTGGTTGGCCCGTTCCGGTCGGCGGTGCTGGACAGTTGACCGCGGCGCTCGTGCGGCGAGTGACGTCTGCGGGGGCCCGCATCGAGTGCGGGCGTCAGGTGGACCGTATTGCGGTACGAGGTGGCCGCGCGGTCGGGGTACGAACGACCGACGGCACCGCGGTGCGGGTGCGACGTGCCGTCATCGCCGACACCTCGGCGCCCCGGCTGTACCGCGACCTGCTCCCCACCGACTCGGTGCCCGCGGCGGTACTCGACAGCATGCGTCATTTCGATTGGGACACCCCGGTATTGAAGGTCAATTACGCGTTGGACGCGCCGGTGCCATGGCGCTCGAAGAACCTCAACGAGGTCGGCACGGTGCACCTGGGCGCCGACCATGACGGCCTTGTCCGTTGGATGGCCGATCTGCACACCGCGACACTTCCGCGGCAGCCGTTCATGCTCTTCGGGCAGATGACGACCGCCGATCCGGGCCGCTCGCCCGCAGGCACTGAAAGTGCCTGGGCCTACACGCATCTGCCGCGTGGCGTCACCGACGACGCGTCGGCCGAGCGGGTCGCGGAGGCGGTCGGCCAGGTGTTGGAAGAGCATGCACCCGGATTCACCGATCACGTGGTCGGCACCATGGTTCAGCGGCCCTCGGACCTGCAGGGCGCTGATGAGAACCTGCATGGTGGAGCGGTCAACGGTGGGACGTCACAGCTATACCAGCAGTTGATCTTTCGGCCGGCACCGGGATTCGGCCGGGCGGAGACACCGGTCGAGAACGTCTATCTGGGCAGCGCCGGCGCGTCGCCGGGAGGGGGTGTGCACGGCGCGTGCGGGCGTAACGCGGCCAGGGCCGCGCTGGGTGGCGATGGTGTGACGGGCTGGCCGCGGCGGCGACTCAACAAGGCCGTCATCTCACTGCTCACGGATTCGCGCGGGGACACTCACTCCTGGAACCGGTAACCCATGCCCGCCTCGGTCAACAGATGCACGGGGTGTGACGGGTCGTCCTCCAGCTTGCGCCGCAGTTGCGCGAGGTAGACCCGCAGATAGTGGGTTTCCTTGGCGTAGGCCGGGCCCCACACCTCCTTGAGCAGTTCCTCGCGGCCCACCAGCTTGCCGCGGTTGCGCACCAGCATTTCCAGCATGCCCCACTCGGTGGGGGTCAGATGGACCTCGGCGTCGTTCTTGGTGACCTTCTTGGCGGCGAGGTCCACGGTGAACGACGATGTCTCGATCACCGGCTGGTCGGCGTCGGCGACGGCCGCACGTCGTACCGCGGCCCGTAACCGGGCCAGAAACTCGTCCATGCCAAAGGGTTTGGTGACGTAGTCGTCGGCTCCCGCATCGAGCGCCTCGACCTTGTCGGAGGAATCGGTGCGGGCCGAGAGCACGATCACCGGTGCCGTCAGCCAGCCGCGCAAGCCCGCGAGCACGTCGATGCCGGACATGTCGGGCAGCCCGAGGTCGAGCACGATGACGTCGGGGCGATGATCGGCGGCGCTGCGCAGTGCTTCGGCTCCGGTGGCCGCGCAGGTGACCTCGTAGCCGCGCACCGACAGGTTGATGCGCAGGGCGCGCAGGATCTGCGGCTCGTCGTCGATGACCAGCACCCTGGTCTTGGCTGCGTTCACGCCGGGGCCGCCAAGTCGATTTCGACGGTCAGTCCGCCGCCGGGAGTGTCGGTGGCCGAGATGGTGCCGCCCATCGCCTCGACGAACCCGCGGGCCACCGACAGGCCGAGTCCGACGCCGGTGCTGTTGTCATGGTCGCCCAGCCGTTGGAACGGTGCGAACAGCGCGGTGTCGGTTCCGCGTGGCACGCCGGGGCCTTCGTCGATGACCGCGATCAGCACCCGGTCGGCGATGCGTCCCGCGGTCACCCGGATCGGGCCGTCAGGCGCGTAGCGCAGCGCGTTGTCGATCAGGTTGGCCAGCACCCGCTCCAGCAGGCCGCCGTCGGCCATCGCCACTGAATCGTCGACCTCCACCTTCACCCGGTCCAATCCTTGGCGCCCGAATCCTGTGGTGCCTCTGCTGATTCCGATCAGCGCGCGTTGCACCGCCTCCTCGAGATACACCGGACGCAGTTCGGGCCGCACCACGCCGGCGGCCAGCCGCGACGAGTCCAGCAGGTTGCCCACCAGCGCGGTCAACGCGTCGACGGACTCCTCGACCGTGGCCAGCAGTTCGGCGGTGTCGTCCTCGGAGAAATCGACATCGTCACTGCGCAGGCTGGACACGGCGGCCTTGGCGGCGGCCAGCGGGGTGCGCAGATCGTGGCTGACGGCCGAGAGCAGTGAGCGGCGCAGTTCGTCGGCCTGCGCGATGGCGTTGGCTTTGCCTGCGGCCTCGCTCAGTTCCCGCTGCCGCACCAGGCCAGCGGCCTGCATCGCGACGGCGCCGAGCACCCGGCGGTCGCGGGCCGGCAGCTGCCGCCCGGACATCAGCAGCCAGAACTCGTCGTCGCCGACTTCGATGGCGGTGTCGGCCGAATCAACGTGCACACAGGGATCCTCGCCCACACACGCCACGATGCCCACACCTTCGCGCAGCAGACTCACGGCGCGTTGACTGTAGGTCTCCCGGACGCGTTCCAGCAGCGTGTCGAGGTCGGCGCCGCGCAGCACCGACCCGGCGAACAGGGCCAGCAGCTCGGCCTCCCGCGACGCCCACCGGGCCTCTCTGGCTCGTTTGGCGGCGCCGTCGACCAGGACCGCGATGGCCACCGCGACCGCTAGCAGCACCACGACGGTGATGGCGCTGTTGGGATCGGCGATCGTGAAGGTGTGCCGAGGCGCGACCAGGAAGTAGTTCAGCAGCAGGCCCGAGAGCACCGCGGACACCGCGGCGGGCGCGACACCGCCGAGCAGTGCCACGACGAGGACACCGACGAAGAACAGTGCGCTCTCACCGCCGACGCCGAGGTACGGGTCGAGCAGATATACCGTCACCGCGCAGATCGCCGACGGAACCACCACGGCGGCAAGCCACGACGCGAGATGCCGATGCTCGGACTCCAGCCGCACGGCGCTGCGCCTCGCGTGCTCATGGGTCACCATGTGCACGTCGATCTTGCCGGACTGTTGCACCACCGCCGCGCCGATGCCCTCGTCGAACAGTCGAGCCCAGCGGGACCGCCGCGATGTACCGAGCACCAGCTGGGTGGCGTTGCGTTCGCGAGCGAAATCCAGCAGGGCCGTGGGGACATCGTCGCCGACGACGGTGTGCACCGTGGCGCCGAGGCTGGCGGCCAGCTCCCGCACCTTGCCCATGTGCGCGGCCGATACGCCGGAGAGCCCGTCGCCGCGGACCACGTGGACCACCATCAGCTCAGCACTTGATCTCGACGCGATCCGGGATGCCCGGCGTACCAGGGTCTCTGATTCCGGGCCGCCGGTCACGGCCACCACGACCCGTTCGCGAGCTTCCCAGGTATCGGTGATCTTGTTGTCGGCGCGGTACTTGGCCAGCGCCGCGTCCACCTGGTCGGCGAGCCACAGCAGGGCCAATTCCCGCAGGGCCGTGAGGTTTCCGCGCCGGAAGTAGTTCGACAGTGCCGCGTCGATCCGTTCCGGCGCATACACGTTGCCGTGGGAGAGCCTGCGCTGCAACGCCTCCGGGGTGATGTCGACCAGCTCGATCTGATCGGCGGCGCGGACCACCTCGTCGGGCACCTTCTCCTGCTGCTCGATACCGGTGATGCCGGTGACGACGTCGTTGAGGCTCTCCAGGTGCTGCACGTTCACCGTCGACACGACGGTGATGCCTGCGGCGAGCAGCTCCTCGACGTCCTGCCAGCGTTTCGGGTTCTTGCTGCCGGGCGTGTTGGTGTGGGCGAGCTCGTCGACCAGCACCACCTGCGGGTTGCGGGTCAGCACCGCCGGCACATCGAGTTCCGGAAAACGGCTGCCCCGGTAGTCGATGTAGTGCGGTGGGATCGTCTCGATTCCCTCGAGCAGTTCGGCTGTTTTGGCGCGACCGTGGGTTTCGACCACCGCGGCCACCACGTCGGTACCGCGTTCGAGCCGTCGGTGTGCCTCACCGAGCATGGCGTAGGTTTTGCCCACGCCAGGAGCTGCGCCCAGGTAGATGCGCAGTTCACCTCGCTTAGGGGCAGTGGCCGTCATCAACCCATCATCCACCTAGGTGGTCGAGAGCGATATTGAGCTCGAGCACGTTGACCCGAGGTTCGCCGATAAAGCCCAGGGTTCGGCCGTCGGTGTGCTCGGCGACCAACTGGCGGACCACGTCGGGATTCAGGTTGCGGGCCTTGGCCACCCGGTTCACCTGCAATTCGGCGTAGGCGGGGGAGATGTTCGGATCCAGCCCGCCGCCGCTGGCGGTCACCGCGTCGGCGGGCACGGCGGCTGTCGCCGCACCGCGGATCGGGACGATCTGCCCGATGCTGTAATCGTCGCCGGGCTTCGCACACCCCACGCGGACGCCCTCATAGCTGGCCAGGAACGGGACGGCCGGGCACGGTTGGTTGACGCTGACCACCTGGGTGGGATGCACGACGTTGCCGTGCGGATCGCGCGGGCCGATCACCGCCAGCACAGCGCCGACGCCGTCGCCGGTGCAGAACGGACGCCTGCCGGTGGTGCCGTCGAGCTTGGCCACGTCGAGGCTGCGGGTGCACACCTGGGTCAACAGGCTGGGTTTTCCGGGTACGTCGACGACGCTTTCGGGACCAAGGTTGCTCGCGCCCGAGGCCATCGGGTCGTAGCCGTTGCCGGCCGCCGACGGGCGGGACTGGAAGTACCGGGCCAGCGGCTTGCCGTCGGAGTCGGTGAACGACTGCCCGATCAGGCTGCTGCCCACCGGTTTTCCGGCGACCTCGACGATCGAGCCGTCGGCCTTGTCGGAGAGACCCGGCACCTGCGCCACCAGCCAGATGAACAGCGGATAGCCGATCCCCAGGATGACGGTCAGGATGAGCAGCGCTCGTAGCGCGGCGAGATGTTGGCGGACCAGGTTTGAGATTTGCATGGTTTACGACATTCCAGGGAGAAGTTGGACAACGAGGTCGATGAGCTTGATCCCGATGAACGGGGCGACGATACCGCCGAGGCCGTACAGATACAGGTTGCGGCTCAACAGTTTCGACGCACTGCTCGGGGTATAGCGGACACCCTTGAGCGCCAGGGGGATCAGCGCGACGATCACGATGGCGTTGAAGATCACCGCGGACAGGATCGCCGACTGCGGGCTGTGCAACCGCATGATGTTCAGCAAGTCCAGGCCCGGGAACAGGGCGACGAACATGGCCGGGATGATCGCGAAGTATTTGGCGATGTCGTTGGCGATCGAGAACGTGGTCAGTGCGCCGCGGGTGATCAGCAATTGCTTGCCGATCTCCACGATCTCGATGAGTTTCGTCGGGTCCGAGTCGAGATCGACCATGTTGCCGGCTTCTTTGGCCGCCGAGGTGCCGGTGTTCATCGCCACGCCCACGTCGGCCTGGGCCAGTGCGGGGGCGTCGTTGGTGCCGTCACCGGTCATGGCGACGAGCCGGCCGCCGGCCTGCTCCTTCTTGATCAGCGCCAGCTTGTCCTCGGGAGTGGCCTCGGCGAGAAAGTCGTCGACGCCGGCCTCGTCGGCAATGGCCTTGGCGGTCAACGGGTTGTCGCCGGTGATCATCACCGTCCGGATGCCCATCTTGCGCATCTCGTCGAACCGGTCGCGCATGCCCTGCTTCACGACGTCCTTGAGATGGATGACCCCGAGCACCTCGGCGGTGCCGCCGTCGCCGGCCACCTGACCGACGACCAGCGGGGTGCCACCAGCGCCGGAAATGCCGTCGACGATGGAACCCAATTCGTCTGGCACCGAGCCGCCTTCAGAGCGCACCCACTCGGCGACGGCGCTGGCGGCGCCCTTGCGCAGCTTGTGCCCGTCGAGGTCGACGCCGGACATGCGGGTGGTGGCGCTGAACTCGATCCAATGGGCGTGAGCGAGTTCTCCTGGGGTGCGGGCGCGCAGCCCGTGATGCTGCTTGGCGAACACCACGATCGAGCGGCCCTCCGGGGTTTCGTCGGCCAGGCTGGAGAGCTGCGCGGCATCGGCGAGCTGCGCGGCCGAGATACCGCTCAGCGGCACGAACGCGGAGGCCTGCCGGTTACCCAGGGTGATGGTGCCGGTCTTGTCCAGCAGCAGGGTGTTGACGTCACCGGCGGCCTCGACGGCCCGGCCGGACATGGCCAGCACATTGCGCTGCACCAGCCGGTCCATGCCTGCGATGCCGATGGCGGACAGCAGCGCACCGATGGTCGTCGGGATCAGGCACACCAGCAGCGCCACCATCACGATGCCGCTGACGCCGTTTGCCGTGAGCGACAGGCTGTCTGGAACGCCCGGGTTGTTGGCCTTGGAGTAGATGGCCAGCGGCTGCAGGGTGGCGACGGCGAACACGAAGATGATCGTCAGGGCGGCCAGCAGGATATTGAGTGCGATCTCGTTGGGCGTCTTCTGCCGATTGGCGCCTTCGACGAGCGCGATCATCCGGTCGATGAAGCTCTCACCCGGCTTCTGCGTGATCTTCACGACGATGCGGTCCGACAGCACGGTGGTGCCGCCCGTCACCGCCGAGCGGTCGCCACCGGATTCCCGGATGACCGGGGCAGATTCACCGGTGATGGCCGATTCATCCACCGAGGCAATGCCTTCCACGACGTCGCCGTCACCGGGAATGACCTGGCCGGCTTCGACCACCACGATGTCACCGAGCTTGAGCTGCGGCGCGGGTACCGACTCTTCGGCGCCGGATTCGGTGAGTCGGCGGGCCATGGTGTCGGCCTTGGTCTTTCGCAGTGATTCGGCCTGCGCCTTGCCGCGACCTTCGGCGACCGCCTCGGCCAGGTTGGCGAACACCACGGTCAGCCACAGCCAGCCGACGATCAGCCAGCCGAACCAGGTCGGCTCGACGATGGCCAGCACCGTGCTCCAGACGGCGCCGAGTTCGACGATGAACATCACTGGGTTGCGCCACAGCGTGCGGGGGTCGAGCTTGCGCAGGGCGTCGGGCACCGATCGCCACAACATCGCAGGGTCGATCAAACCGCTCGGCACGGATTTGGATTTGGGTTGGTGGGAAACCGCGCGTTCGGCGGTGGGGACAGACATCAGTGGATTCCTTCAGCGAGGGGCCCGAGCGCGAGCATGGGCAGGAAGGTGAGGGCGACCAGGATCACCGTGACGCCGACGACCATTCCGACGAACTGCGGCCGGTGCGTCGGCAGGGTGCCGATCGACTCGGGTGTGCTGCCTTGGGCGGCAAGCGAACCCGCCAGTGCCAACACGAGGACGATGGGCAGGAACCGGCCGAACACCATCGCCAGCCCCAGCGCGGTGTTGTACCACTCGGTGTTGACGCTGATGCCGGCGAAGGCCGAGCCGTTGTTGTTGGCCGCGGAGGTGAAGGCGTAGAGCACCTCACTGAGGCCGTGCGGTCCGGTGTTGAGCATCCCGGCGCGTTGACCCGGCATGGCCATGGCCACCGCGGTGCCGGTCAGCACGATCAGCGGCGTGACCAGGAAATAGCTTGCCGCCAGCTTGATTTCGCGCGGTGTGATCTTCTTTCCCAGGTACTCCGGGGTCCGTCCGACCATCAGCCCGGCGACGAACACGGTGATGATCGCGAGGATCAGCATGCCGTACAGGCCCGATCCGACACCGCCCGGCGCGACCTCGCCGAGCTGCATGTTGAACATCGTCATCATGCCGCCGAGGCTCGTGTAGGAGTCGTGGAACGAGTCGACCGCACCGGTGGAGGTCAGCGTCGTCGCCGAGGCGAACACCGCCGAATCCGCCACGCCGAAGCGCTGTTCGACGCCCTCCATGGCACTTCCGACGGCGCTGGGCACAGTGCCGTGATGCTGCAGCTGGAACCACATCATGAAGCTGGTGCTCAGCAGGGCGATGACGCCCATCACCGCGGCGATGGCGTAACCCTGCTTTCGGCTGTCGACCATCCGGCCGAACGTGCGCGGCAGCGAGAACGGGATGAGCAGAATCAGGAAGATCTCGACCCAGTTGGTCCACGTGGTCGGGTTCTCGAACGGGTGCGACGAGTTGGCGTTGTAGAAACCGCCGCCGTTGGTGCCGAGTTCCTTGATGACCTCCTGGCTGGCGACCGGTCCGCCGGGGATGGTCTGTTGCGCGCCGCTGAGCGTGGTAACCAGCTGGTCGTGCAACGCGAAGTTCTGGATGGCGCCGCCGGCGATGAGCACGATGGCACCGATAATCGAAATCGGCAGCAGGATACGGATACTGCCGCGCACCAGGTCGGCCCAGAAGTTGCCGAGGTCGCCGGTGTGCCGACGCGCGAATCCGCGTACCAGGGCCACGGCGACGGCCATGCCGACGGCGGCGGAGACGAAGTTCTGTACCGCCAGCCCGGCCATCTGCACGAGGTGGCCCTGCGTGGTTTCGCCGGAGTAGGCCTGCCAGTTGGTGTTGGTGACGAAGCTGACGGCGGTGTTCCACGCCAGCGCGGGGGTCATCGGGGTGGCCGGATCGTGAAGGTGCAGCGGCAGCTTGCCCTGGACCAACTGGAAGATGAATAGGACCAGGATGCTGACGGCCGAGAACGCGAGCACGCTGCGGGCATACGAGCCCCAGGTCTGCTCGGACCGGGGATCGGCCCCGATCACCCGGTAGATCAGCCGTTCGGCACGAGAATCCTTGTCGCCGATGTAGACACGGAACATGTAGTCGCCCAACGGCACATGCACCAGCGCGATCACCGCGACGAGCAATGCGAGGAACAGGATCCCCGCGGTGGTGGTAGTCACTAGAACCTCTCGGGGAAGAGCAGGGCGGCGAACACGAAGACGGCGATGAGCACCGCCAGGATCAGGCCGACGATGTTTTCGTAGCTCACAGTCGTTCGACCAACCTCTGCACCAAGCCGAGCAGCGCGAAGATCGCCACCGTCAGCACGACGTAAATCAGGACAGACATGCTGTCTCCGTTCGAAGACACGTTCACAGGCCTCCGGCTTTCGGGGGCCTGCCCCAGGATCGGCCCGGTTTGCGGTCGGTAGGCGGGCCGTTGACGGTTTCTTTACGCGGGCGTCGCGCTCCTTTACGGTCTCCTTCCGCCCGCCTGCGGCACGGGCGTCATTGCCGTCAAAATGGCGCCAATTGGGCTGGTCGCTGCGTCGTGGGGGCATCTGATCAGGTCGTTTACACCCATGGGCCCGTTCGTCAGCGCGGCGTCAAAGTTTCGGTCTGAACCGTCAAGAGACCGCAAAATCACTGGTCACGTGGTATGCGGCGGAGCGATCGTGGAACCAGGCGCCCAATGACATCCAGTCGGGCGCGGTGGTGAACAGGTTCCGGTGACACTCTCGACGGTCGTCAAGTCCATGTTCTCGGCCCGCATGCCGGCGTCGGTGGCCAGGCGACATTCTGCAACGCTGCCCTCGACGGAACCCGAAGCGGTGCGCGGCTGCGCGAGCACTCAGCGCTCCTTGGGTACGGTCGAGCTGGCGCTTCCGGCGTCGGCACTCGCCGACAGCGCGGTCGCGCGGTGGGCCCGGGACTGCGGCGTGACGGTGGGTGTGCGCACCAGCCGGGAACTAGGGATCGCTCTCGCGGCCGATATCGCACCCATCCGGATGACGGTCCACGCCGGCGGGCTGAACGCCGACGAATTACTCTTCTGCACAGTCAATCTCGGCGTCGGAAGAATCGTGGTCGATTCCTTGGATCAGATCGAGCAGCTTGCGTCGGCCAAGGGGCGCAGGCAGCGAGTGCTGGTCGCGGTGACGCGACGCGGTACAGGCGTTGGATTCGGCTTCGACACCCATGAGGCCACGGATGCGTATAGCGCTGTATTGAGTTGCCCACGACTGGATCTGGTGGGCTTGTACAGCGAGGTCGGACCCGACGAGCATCATTTCGTCAGCCATCCTGCCGCCATCGGCGACATGCTCGCTGAGATGACGCAGATTCGCCGCGATCACGGTGTGGTGCTGACTCGGATCGGGTTGGGCGGGCACGGTTTCACCTTCGGCGACGGTGTCGGTGGTCTTGCCGACGTGGCGACCTCGGTCGACGAGACGCTCGACGACGCGTGCGCGACCCTGCGGTTCCCGCGGCCCGTCGTCACCGTGTTGGCCGAGCCGGCCAACCGCATGCCGCTGGCCAGTTAGTCGGCGGCGAGACGGCCGTGCAGGGCGCTGTGCGCGGAGGTGTTGATGCCCTGCACGGCCCTCGGCAAGTCAGGGGAGTCGAGGGTGATGACCCGAGGATCGGCCAACCGGTAGTGCTTGCCTCGCTGGATCACGCCGGCCTCGCCGGCTTGGACGTTGCGTACCCAATCAGACTGTGCGCCGTAATTCAGGACGACGGTGATGGCGCTGTTGTCAACGAACGCCATGACCGGCGTGCGGTAGCTGGTGCCCGACTTGCGGTCCACATGCTCGATGACCGCCATGTAGGGCAGGTACGGGGCCCACATCCGCTGTATCGGGTTGGTCACGTACTTGTTGAACCGAGCCAGTGCGCGCATGGCACCCGGGCCCAGTATCGATGAAATGCGTTCTGCCACTGTGGCAATCGCGTCTGCCAGTTTGTTCGCCATGCGTGCCCCCGCCCTCGTGCCCCGTGGGTATTGAAACATGTGCCGGGGTGGGGGCCGGGGCTTCTTGGCATGGTGTTCATGTTCGGAGCGTCAAGAGTTTTGACGGCCTGCCTCTGATACTGCGGGTGATGCCTGACCTGCGTGGTCGGGGCCAAGATGTGCCCGGGTACCGTGCTTACGATCTGTCACGGCCCCCATAGCCCAATTGGCAGAGGCAGCGGACTTAAAATCCGCCAAGTGTCGGTTCGAGTCCGACTGGGGGCACTGGCACAAACCTAATTCACCGGCGCTTTTATTTGCGTGCTGCGGTATGCCTCGCCGGACCAGACGGCATTTGCGTTCACGTCAGTCTGCATCTGGCAGACACGCTTCAGATTGCCGTCCGTTCGGCACGTCCCGAGAATGCGATACCCCACGGTTGAGTGCTGCCGCTGTGATGTGACGGCCGCTATGGCTGGTTCATCCAACGATGCCCACGGGTTTCAAGCCCTTGCGTAGGGCTGGAAGATCGGCTTGTACAGGTGTATGACGACGCGGCCCGACCTCTGTAGGAACGGCGGATGGTTCCAGCCCGGCTACCCGACAATGGTGATTCCCATCACAGAGTGTTCCGGGTGAGATGCACCCGGGGCTGCAGGAAGGAACATCGATGGGAATCGCAGGCGACGGATCACATCAGTTGAAGAAGGGCCTCAAGCAGCGCCATCTCACGATGCTCTCGCTCGGCGGGGTCATCGGTGCCGGGCTCTTTGTCGGGTCTAGTGCCACCATCCACGACGCCGGTCCACTCGCCTTCATTACTTATGCGATCACCGGTCTCATCGTGCTGCTGGTGATGCGGATGCTCGGCGAGATGGCCGCCGCACGCCCGTCGACCGGCTCGTTCACCGACTATGCCCGCATAGCGTGGGGGCCCTGGGCGGGCTTCTCCACGGGATGGCTGTACTGGTACTTCTGGGTGATCGTCGTCGGCTTCGAAGCGGTCGCCGGCGGCCAGATCATCCACGACTGGATCCCCGCGGTACCGGTGTGGGCGATCGCTCTCGGCCTGATGATCATCATGACCTTCGTCAATCTGTTGTCGGTAGGGGCGTTTGGGGAGGCCGAATATTGGTTCGCCAGCATTAAGGTCGTCGCGATCGTGGCCTTCATCGCCGTCAGCGCGCTGTTCGTGCTCGGGCTCTGGCCGGGCGCATCGATGGACTTTTCCAACCTGACTAGTCACGGAGGTTTGCTGCCTCACGGCCTGGCCACGCTGTTCGTCGGTGTCGTGGTGGTCATCTTCTCCATGACCGGCGTGGAGGTGGTGACGGTGGCTGCGGCGGAATCCGCCGAACCTGCCCGGGCCATTCGCAAGGCGGTGAACTCCGTGGTCTTCCGCATTCTCCTCTTCTTTGTCATCTCGACGTTCCTAATCGTGGTGATCGTGCCCTGGGATTCGGTGGTGCCAGGCGAGTCACCGTTCGTCGCCGCCTTGAACCGCATCGGCATCCCCGGCGCCGGAAACCTGCTCAATCTGGTGATCCTGGTCGCGGTGCTGTCGGTGCTGAACTCGGGTCTGTACACGTCCTCGCGGCTGCTTTTCGTCATGGGTGATCGCGGCGACGCCCCGTCGTGGATGTCGGCGACCAACAAGCGCGGCGTCCCGGTCAAAGGCATTCTCGCCTGCACGGTCGTCGGGTACGGCTGCGTGGTTCTGGCCGCGGTGTGGCCCGACACCGTCTTTCTGTTCCTCATCAACGCATCTGGCGCGGTGTTCCTAGTCGTGTACTTCATGATCTGCGTCTCGGAACTGCGCCTGCGTCGAGTCTGGGAACGCGAGAACCCCGGAATCCTGCAGTTCCGGATGTGGCTTTATCCGGTGCTGCCGATCCTGGTCACCGCAACCATCGTGGCGGTCCTGGTCAGCATGGGCATCCGACCCGAGCATCGGGTCGAACTGTTGCAAGGGCTGGCTGTCTGGGCCGCATTGACGGTGATCTACCTGTTCACGAGGCGGCGCCGCCAGCACGTGAAATCAGCGGCTACGCCGACGGCCGTCGCCGGTTCCACGGACAGTGAGCGCGTCACGCGGTGAACCTGAGTCGAGAGGCCCGTCCGCCGAGCTTCGGTGGACGGGCCTCTTCTCGTCAGTCGGCGAGGTCGTCGAGCGTGAGTTCGGCGCGCTCCGCCGCAGTGAGTGCAAGCCAGATCATCGCCGCCCCCTCCGTGCTCGTCGGTTTGAGACCGGTCAGCTGCTCGACCTTCTTGAGGCGGTAAACGAGCGTTTGGCGGTGGATGTTGAGAGCGTCCGCGCTGGTCTGCCAGACGCCGTCGTATCGCAGGAAGGTCCGGACCGATTCCACCAGATTGCCGTCGTTGGCCCGGTCATGGGCGATGATGGGGCCGAGGGTGCTGCGGACCAGGCGCCGGATGTCCTCGACACTCGACGGCAGGAAGTCCCGGGTGCCCTCGTCGCCGTATGTGGCGATCGCACTACCGCGTTCGTGCGCCCGGGCGACCGCGAGCTGCGCCTGCCGCAGCGCCTCGGCTACGTGTGTATTCATGGCCAGCTGCGAGCTGGTGCCCACCGCGCAACCGGGCGCCAGCTTGGCTGCGACGCGCTGCAGCATCTCGGTGTCGTAGGGGACGAGCCCCACCAAGGCAGACCCACGCACCAGTAAGAGAGGATCGTAGTTCTGCAGGCACACCTGCCGGTGGATGCTGTGATGATTCAGCGGCGCACCATCCGGCATGCTCCAGCACGCCATCACGACGTCGCCCACCATCCCCCGGTGGCGCAGTTCGGGCCAGACCGCCGACAGCGTGATGCTTTCGTCGATCAGTCCCGACAATAGATCCGCACCCGACGCGCGCATCCGATCGCGTTGCGCAGCATCATGTTCCAATTCCAACGCGATCAGACCGCCGATATGTTGCACCAACGGCCGGTCGGTCACGGGCAGCCTGTCCGCCACCGCGATCAGCACCACCTCGCCGGCTCCAGGAATGGGCACATGGACCGGGTCACTGACAGCTCCGCCGGTGCCGTCCAGCGCGTAGTGGCGACGTCCCGTGGCGATCAGCTCGCCGGCCAGCTGTTCTCGAACCTCCAACGCCCAGCCAGTGGCGACCTCCAGCGCGGACAAGCGCTCCGTGAACGTGCTTCTGGCATGCAGTGACTGCCAGTACACGTCGTAGAGCCGCTTGATCGCTGTCACCCGCTGGCGTTCGGATTCAATCGCACTCTCGATCACGGTGCGCGCCAACGCGACGAAGTGCAGCTCGTAGCCCGCACTCAGCACCGGGAAACCATGCGCCTCGGCAACGTCGATCAACCCCTGCGTCACCTCGGGAGCGGTGGGGCTGGAGGCCACAACGAGAGCACTCACCTTGCTCTCGATCAACTGGGTCATCCACCGGCACTGGGATGCCTCATCTGCGGGCATTCCACCGCCGGTCGTCATCACCAGGTCACCGTGGTCGAACCAGTTCCACGGATCCTCCAGGTCACAAGCATGCGCCCAGGTCACCAGCCGGGATCCACCGCGTTCACCCGCGAGGTAGCGGAGGCCCAGCGATGGGACGGCCACCAGTTGATCCACCGAAATCACCCGAGCACCTCCTCATACAAAAGTACAACGCACCCCCGAGTAGCTGTGGCGATCGCGTATGTCACGCATCAAAGAGATTTCGAACACTATGAGGGCACGAGCAATCCGCTTGAAAGGCAAGAGACATGGTGGCCAGAGACGTCGATCGCAGCGCAACGAAACTCACGGTGGGTGTTCCGCTGTGGCGCGAGGAGCGTCCTGCCCCGCGACGGGCTCCGCTGAACACAGACATCACCGCGGACGTGGCGATCGTCGGTGCCGGTTTCACCGGTCTGTGGACTGCGTACTACCTGGCCAAAACCGAACCGTCACTCAACATCGTGATTGTCGAACGCGAGTACGCCGGATTCGGTGCCTCCGGGCGCAACGGGGGATGGGCTTCGTCGATCTTCCCGGTGTCGCTGGCTCACGTTGCCAAGCTCTACGACCATGACTCAGCGCTACGCCTCCAATCTGCCATGAACGACACGGTCACCGAGATCGGCACGGTCGTTGCCGAGGAGTCCATCGACTGCGATTACGCCCGTGAGGGTTTTCTGTCGCTGGCGCGCAACCAGGCGCAATTGGCCCGAGCGCAAGCGACCGTCACGGCTTCCGAGGCCTTCGGGACCAAGGGACAATGGCAGTTCCTCAGCGCCGACGAGGCCCGGCAGCGGGTCAATGCCACTGCTGTACGGGGTGCGATCTACACCGAGCATTGCGCTCTGTTGCAGCCCGACAAACTGGTTCGCGGACTGGCTTCGACCGTCGAGGCGCTCGGCGTCGCCATCTACGAGGACACGGCGGTTAACTCGATCGACAACGGGCTGGTCCGGACGAACCGCGGACAAATCAAGGCGGGCACTGTGGTTCGCGCCACCGAGGCGTTCACGCCGCAGTTCGCCGAGTATCGACGACACGTCGCGCCGCTGTACTCGCTCGTGGTCGCCACCGCCCCCATCTCCGATGCTGTGCGCCAGACGCTGGCCCTGACCTCCCGTACCGCCTTCAATGACATGCGTAACCTGCGCATCTACGCACATCCCACCGCCGACGGACGCCTGGTGTTCGGCGGTCGCGGAGCCCCTTACCACTTCGGCTCAAAGGTCGATCCGCGGTTCGACGTGAACGCCAAAATCCACGGCGAGATCATCACGACGATGCACGAAATGTTCCCCCAGCTGCGTGACGTCCCAGTGACCCATCGATGGGGAGGCCCACTGGGTGTGCCGCGTGACTGGTTTCCGTCGGTCGGTTACGACCGCGCCAACAAGATCGCCTGGGCCGGACCGTACGTCGGCGACGGCGTCGCGACTAGCAACCTCGCTGGCCGCATCCTGCGAAACGCGCTGCTCGGACGGCGCGACGACGTTGATCGGCTGCCGATCGTCAATCACCGCTCCAAAAAGTGGGAGGTGGAACCCTTCCGTTGGCTCGGCGTCAACGCCGGGCTGCGGGCCGCTGCATCCGCCGACCTCGAGGAGCGCGTCACCAACAAGCCGTCAAAGGTGTCGGCTCTTCTCGAAAGCCTCACCGGCGCACACTGATTCAATCAACTCCTAAGGAAGAAAACAACAATGCCCTCGCTGACTCATCTGCAGAACGTGATCGCCCTCGACAACCTTGAACCCACCGGTCAACGGCCAGGTGCCGATGCCGGCGACCCCCAACTGACGACGCTAGGCGTGCCGTCGGGCACCGAAGCCCTGACTGGCGTCTGGGAATGCGAACCCGGTGGCTGGCCCGTCGTCAACCGACCCAACACCGAGGTCTGCTACATCCTGTCCGGCAAGGTGCGCATTACCGATGAGGAATCGGGTCGAGTCGTCGAAGTGGGCGCCGGTGACTTCCTCTTGCTCCCACCCGGCTGGACCGGGCGCTGGGACGTCACCGAGACCGTTCGCAAGGTTTACGCCATCTTCTAGAACACCAGCCCTGCACTTGCGGAAAGGAATTCATCATGTCCAACACCATTTCCCACTGGCGCAACAACGAGACGTTCGCCGGTTCGTCGACGGCCACGTCGCCGGTGACCAATCCGGCTACCGGTGAGGTGACCGGTGAGTTGCGGCTGGCCAGCGTGGAGGACGCGCAGTCGGTGATCGACGCCGCTGCTGCGGCGTTCCCGGCATGGCGGGACACCTCACTGGCCAAGCGCACGCAGGTGCTGTTCACGTTCCGCGAGCTGATCAACGCCCGCAAGGAAGAGTTGGCGGCCATCATCACCTCCGAGCACGGCAAGGTGCTCTCCGATGCCCTCGGTGAGGTTTCCCGCGGTATCGAGGTCATCGAATTCGCTTGCGGCATCCCGCATCTGCTCAAGGGTGGGTACACCGAGAACGCCTCGACCAAGGTCGATGTGCATTCGGTTCTGCAGCCGCTGGGCGCGGTCGGCATCATCTCGCCGTTCAACTTCCCGGCCATGGTGCCGATGTGGTTCTTCCCGATCGCGATCGCCGCGGGCAACACCGTGGTCATCAAGCCTTCGGAGAAGGATCCCTCGGCCGTGATCTGGATGGCCGAGCTGTGGAAGGAAGCCGGTCTGCCCGCGGGCGTGTTCAACGTCCTGCAAGGTGACAAGACCGCGGTCGACGAGGTGCTGACCAACCCCAAGATCAAGGCCGTCTCGTTCGTCGGCTCGACTCCGATCGCGCAGTACGTGTACGCCACCGCCACTGCCGCGGGCAAGCGCGTGCAGGCCCTCGGCGGCGCGAAGAACCACGCCGTCATCCTGCCCGACGCTGATCTGGACCTGGCCGCCGACGCCATGGTCAACGCCGGTTTCGGTTCGGCGGGCGAGCGCTGCATGGCCATCTCCGCGGCTGTCGCGGTCGGCCCGATCGCCGACGACCTGGTCGCCAAGATCGCCGAGCGCACCGCCACCATCAAGACCGGTGACGGCACCAAGGATTCGGACATGGGTCCGCTGGTCACCAAGGCTCACCGTGACAAGGTGGCCTCCTATATCGATGCCGGCGAGGCCGCCGGTGCCAAGGTTGTGGTCGACGGTCGTACCGTGCTGGACGGGGCTGGCCATAGGGATCCAGCCGGGTTCTGGCTGGGCCCGACCCTGCTGGACAACGTCACCCCCGAGATGAGCGTCTACACCGACGAGATCTTCGGACCGGTCCTGTCGGTGGTCCGCGTCGAAAGCTACGACGAGGCACTCGAACTCATCAACAGCAACCCTTACGGCAACGGCACCGCGATCTTCACCAACGACGGCGGCGCTGCGCGGCGCTTCCAGAACGAGGTCGAGGTGGGCATGGTCGGTATCAACGTGCCGATCCCGGTTCCCATGGCGTACTTCAGCTTCGGTGGCTGGAAGGCCTCGCTGTTCGGTGACAGCCACGCTCACGGTACCGAGGGTGTGCACTTCTTCACCCGCACCAAGGCCATCACCACCCGCTGGCTCGACCCGAGCCACGGTGGCATCAACCTGGGCTTCCCCCAGAACGGCTGAGCCATGCCCCTGGTCCATATCCACGTGATCGAATCGCGGCGCACCGCTGAGCAATTGAGACAGCTGGCGGACACCATCCAGGACGTGATGCTCGAACACTTCGCGGCACCACCTCGGGACAGATACCAGATCATCACCGAACACAAACCCGGGCACATCATCGCCGAGGACACCGGCTTGGGCTTCGAACGGACCGATGACGTCGTCGTCATCCAGATCGTCCAGCAGGGCCGTACCTCGGACCAGAAACAAGCCATGTATACGGCGCTGGCCGAACGTCTCAAAGTCGCATCAGCTTTGGCCCCAACGGATTTGATTGTCTCCGTCGTCGAAAACTCCAAAGAGGACTGGTCATTTGGGTACGGCATCGCGCAGTTCATTGCCGGACAGCTGTGACCGCATTTCGCAACAAGGGGCATCGTGGGCTGCTGTTGGCCACTGATTGTTCACTGTTGTCGTGCCTCACCATCGGAGATGGCGCATCGAAAATTGTCTCGATGTGTCGATCGACGCGGACCCTAACGGCGCGATGCTGATGTACGAGAGGGGTAGAGGGCCTATCCGTCTGACGGCGTGGCGGTTGCTGTATCGCACAAGTCGCAGCGATCGCACTGAGTCCATCGCATCACCGGGTCGAGGGGAGCGCGCTGTTGTCCTCGCTCGCGGCACCCAATCGGCACCAGCGTGTGGTTAAAGGAATGCCGCCAACACCGGGAACTAGCGTGTGCCATTTCGCGCGGATTAGCCAAAGTTGCTGGTGGGGAAGTTGCCGTTTGCCATGCGATGCTGGAACCTACAAGACGGGGAGTCCAGCTGAAATCCGCCAAGTGTCGGTTCGAATCCGACCGAGGCACGTACGCCCTGACCGCGAATCAACCCACCGCCAGCTTCACCACCGGAACGCGGCCTGCATCAGTGACGTAGACGTCGCCGTGGCCGTCGACGGCCACACCTTGGGGATCGGTGAGGCCGGTGAAGGGGAGTGGGGTTGCCGCTGTCGCGCCGTGTCGCAATTGAAGCACCCCGGCGTTACCGCGATCGGTGACGTAGACGTTGTCGTCTGTGTCGACAGCCAGACCTTGAGGATCGTTGAGGCCGCTGAACGGCAGCGTGGTCGGCGCCGTCGCGCCCGCCGCCAGGGTCAGCACTCGGTTGTTGCCCGTATCGGTCACATCGACGGTGCCTGTCGATTCGACGGCCACCCCTCGGGGGTCGTTGAGACCGGTGAAGGGCAGCGTGGTTGGTGCGGTCGTACCGGCGGGCAGTAGCAGCACCCGATTGTTGCCCCGGTCGCTCACATAGACGTCTCCTGCGCGGTCGACTGCGACGCCACGGGGGTCGTTGAGGCCGCTGAACGGCAGCGGTGTCGCGGCTGTCGCTCCGGCAGCCAGACGCAAAACCCGGTCGTTGCTCGAATCGGCGACGTAGACGCTGCCGTCGACGGCGACTGCCACGTCCCTGGGATTTTTGAGGCCGCTGAAGGGCAGTACGGTGGGCGTCGACGCGCCCGCAGCCAACCGCAGCACCTCGTCCCGACCGATGTCGGTGACATATGCCGTACCTACGGCATCGACCGCGATACCGGTGACGAGCTGTACGTCGGTGAACGGCAGCGAACTCTGTGCGCCGTTACCCCCGGCGGCCGGTGCGGGCGACGTGCCGCCGCTGCCCGATGACTGCCGACCGATGAGGACGGCCGTGGTGAGGACAGTCACGACAGCGACTGCGGTTACGAGAGCACCGATGGTCTTGTGCGACAGGTGAATTCGCCGTGCAGAAGCTGATGCTGGAGTCTCAATCGGCTCGGGATCGGCCACCGCGGCACGAGCCGCCTCGGCCAGATCCTGAACGGTTACGTAGCGATCGTCGGGATTCTTTGCCATTCCCTTTGCGATGACCGCGTCAAATGCGGCGGGTACTTCGGGTGCGTTGGCGCTGGGTTGTGGTGGCGGAGTGTACAAATGGTGAGCGATCAAACCCTGTACGCCCAAGTCGCTGCTGAATGGTGGCTTGCCGGTGAGGCATTCGTAGAGGACGCACGCCAGCGCGTACACGTCGACGCGAGGATGAGTTTTCGCCGCCGTGCTGACGGCTTCCGGCGCCAGATATGCTGCGGTTCCGATGGTTTCGCCGACTTTGGTCAGCGTCCGGTCTTCGGAAGCATGGGCGATCCCGAAGTCGATCAGATAGGCGAAGTCGTTGGCGCACACCAGAATGTTGGACGGTTTGACGTCGCGGTGTACCAGTCCGGCGTCGTGGGCGGCCTGCAGCGCGCCGGCCACCTGAGCGATGATCGCCACCGCACGCGTCGGCGTCAGGGCACCATCTTGTTTGATCAGCGTGCGCAGGTCCGTGCCTTCGACCAGCCGCATGTTGAGAAAGAGCCGACCGTCCACGTCACCGAAGTCGTGGATCGGGATGACGTGCGGCTCTGTCAGTTGTGCCACCGCCAGGCACTCCCGGCGGAACCGTTCACGCGGCTCCTCGTCATCGGCGGAATGTTCGGGCAAGACCTTCAGCGCGACAACTCGATTGGTCTGCGAATCGCGTGCCCGCCACACCTGACCCATGCCACCCGAGGCGATCAGTGACAGCAACTCGTAACGCCCGAACTTCCCGGCGGAGGCCGAGCCTTGCGTGGCGTCGCCGTCGTCGTCGCCGCCTACGACTGCGTCATCCATGCTGCCGCCAACCCTGCTCGTGCGTGGCCAACGCCTTCGTCAATTGAACCAGGCAGAGCGCCAGTTCGGCGGCGCTTGCGCCGACGAGAGCGCTGGTCAACACAACGTCGGTGACGGCCTGCCGCGGAGATGTATCAGTATTGTTCTGGCATACCTCAGGAATACTGCGACTCCCATAGCGAATGGGCAGGAGACGCGACGATCCCCGCAGTTCGTCCCAATATGTGGGGTGAAGATGGGAGCTCGAGCCCGCTGATGATCAAGTTCTGCAAGCCCAGCCTGCGACGAGCACTTGTGTGCATCCTGGCCGTGACACTCGTTGCGTGCATATCGGCCGGAATTGTGCTTTATGCCGTCGCAATCGTTACGCACAGTGACCCCACCCCGACGCCCGCGGGCGAGTATGTCCGCCTGCTCCTGCTGGATCTCACATTCTGGGGACCGATCACGGTGATCACCAGCTGGCCGATTTTCGTTCCCATCATCCTGGCTGTCGGAGCGCTCGTAGCTTCGATTCGCGTTGTTGATCGGCCTGAGGGCGACGAGGCCAGCTCACACACCGGTGCGACGGGAGCGAAGTGAGCTACGGGTTGCGGTGAGTCGGCTCCGGGGTCGCTACCGGGCAACCCGTCGCCCCTACGATCGGTTGGTATGACGACCAAGCCCGCTCTGCTGTTGGTATGCGCAGCACTGGCCACAGCTGCACCGATCGTCGCGTCCACACCGGCATCAGCAGCCCCGTGCCCCGATGTCGCGGTGGTGTTCGCCCGCGGCACCAACGAACCGCCCGGTCTGGGCAGTGTGGGCGGTCCGTTCGTCGACGATCTGCGCACACGGGTGGCGCCGCGCACCGTCGAGGGAACGGCCGTCGACTACCCGGCCAGCAACGACTTCGCCTCCAGCCCGACTGCCGGCGCCGACGCGGCACGGGCACTCATCGAGTCCACCGCCGCCAACTGCCCGAACACCAAGATCGTGCTGGGTGGCTACTCGCAGGGCGCCGCGGTCATCGAATTGGCCACCAACGAGATGTCTCCGCAGACCGCCGATCACGTCGCGGCCAGCGCGCTGTTCGGGACGCCGCGCACCAGCTTCTCGGGCATGCTCGCCGGGGGACCGCTGCCGACGCTGGCGCCGCAATACGCCGCCAACTCCATCGACCAGTGCAATCAGGCCGACCCCATCTGTTGGGAAGGTGGCTGGGACATGGGCGCCCACGTCTCCTATGTGCAGTCCGGAAAGGTCGCGCAGTCAGCCGATTTCGTCGCTAGTCGACTCTAGGCGGGCTTCACCGGGCGTCGGTGAACTCGGCGTATTCCGGATGCTTGTCGATGTACTCGGCCACCATCCAGCACGTCGGCACGATCCGTAAGCCGGCCGCACGCGTCGACCGCAAGGCTTCGCCGACGAGAATCGTCGCCAGCCCACGGCCTCGGTACTGAGGCAGAACCTGGGTGTGCGGGAAGATGCGGCGGCCGTCGACGTCGTGGAAGTCGGCGACGCCGACGGTGCTGCCGTCGACCGCGATCGTGAACCGATCGGGATGTTCGGTGACGGTGGTCGCGGCGCCGGTTCTGTCGAGCATCCGTCCAGGCTAGCCGCCGGCCGACCCGCCACCGGGGGCGTTGTGCTTAGCGCTACATCCAGCGACCGCCAAGAGATCAATCCTCGGGCGATGGTTCCGCGCCACACAAGCGACGAACGTAGTAACCGTCAATGAGCCCGGGAAAGAGGCACGGACGATGGCCTACGCAACGTATGCAGTGCTGACAATGCTGCCGGTGGCAATGGCCGTGGCGGTGTCTCGGTGGCGGCGTATTCGCACCACGGCCGGAAAGCACGTCGACAGCGTCACCACGCGGCTGCCGTGTGCTGAGCTGCTGCGATCGCGACAGCCTCGAACCCGGGCGCGAAGACGCTGTGAGCGATGGGAATTCCAGGCATGGCTGGAGATCACGTCGAAACCGCTCTGATCACACGGGTGGCGGCCCGGCCACCTACCAGACGCGCACCCAGTCGACGAGCATGTCGGCCGGGTAGGTGCCGCCGCTGGGGTCTTCTCCGCCGGATCCCGCGACGGCGAGGTTCAGCACCACGAACATTGTGTAGCCGGGCTGACTGAACGGCCAGTCCGGCAGCGAGCTCGCGGCGACCTCGAAGTACGGCTTGGCGCCGTCGGTGTAGTCCTGCCAGAACCGGGCGCCGTTGCCATCCCACTGGGTCCGCCACGTGTGCCAGTTGTTGTCTACGGTGACGTTGTGGGTCTGCCATTCCCCACCGTTGGACTTGGCGTGCACGGTGGTCCCCGAGGGCCATTTGCCGTTGCCGTACCACTCGATGATGTCGAGCTCACCCTGGCCCAGGCTGCCGAGCCAGAAGGCCGGCCAGGCGCCCGGAGTCAGGCAGTTGAACTTGATCCGCGCTTCCCAGGTATGGCCGGCGCCGCCCTCCCACACGCTGGCCAGCTTGCCGCCGTAGTAGGTGTCGCCTTCCTTGGCGGCCCGGATGACCAGATTCGACTTGCCGTCGATGAAGACGTTCTTGCGGTCGTCGCGGTACTGGCCGATGCGGCCGGGCTGCTCCCAGTAGGTGGGGTCCTGGATGACCTCGCGGGCCTTGGCGATGGTCCACTTCGCGCCATCCGGTGCCGAGCCGGCGGCGCCGTCGAATTCATCCACGAACACGTAGTTCGTCGCGGCTTGCGGCGCCTCGGGCGCGGGAATGGGCCTGGTCGGGAGGGCTTGGGCTTGCCGGATGGGCATAGCCGCTGCGACGACGCCGAGACCCGACAGCATCATCATTTTTCGACGGTCCAAGTTAGCCATATCGGATCACCTTAACCGGGACGGGTGCTCAAGCACGGATCGAGCGGTCTCACCGGGGACTCAGCGCGCGTTGATATTGCGGCCAGGGTGGTGCTTTCTCGCAGATCACCGCCCTGTCGGCAATCTCAACGTCGGAGCCGACGATTGCACGACGATTCAAGACCTAATCTGAACAAAACCCCAGTTCACGCAGATCAGGAGAACAAAAACTACATCCAAATTCAGGAAATGCCCGCGCGCGCCCGCAGACCTTGACACCATGCATCTGTGCCCGTCAGCCGCACGGAACGCCGAGAGAAGCTGCTGCGCGCCGCGCAGAGTGCGGTGATGAAGCATGGCGCCGACGTCCAGCTCAAGCAGGTCGCGGCGGAGGCGGGCCTGACTCCGGGCGCGGTGCTCTACCACTTCCGTGACATTCAGACCCTGCTGATCGAGGCCAACCGGGCCGGCATGGAGCGGTTCTATGACGCCCGGCTGCGTGCCATCGCGGGCATACCCGAACCGGAACGCAAGCTGGTCATGACCATCGAGTCGGGCTTGCCGGTCGACTCCGACGATCCGGCCGTCAAGCTCATGTGCGAACTCGGTGGTGCCGCCGCACGCTACCCGGCATATGCCGTCATGCTGACCGCACTCTATGACCGGCAGGTGGCGATGTATCAGGTGATCCTGGAAACCGGTGCGGCGCAAGGCGTTTTCGTGTTGACCTCACCGTCGCTGACCATCGCGCGCAACATCGTCGCGCTCGAGGATGCCTACGGCTACCGCATGGTGGCGCGGCATCCGAGCCTGGATGTCGAGACCACCACCGAATTGATCTGTGACTACGCGCGGGCAGCGACCGGCCACCCGCTTCCCCGACCCGTCCGAGCGTGAAGGGCTGCCCATGATGACCAACGAACCGCTGACCATCATGTTCTGGCCCGAATCTGCCTATGGCCCAACGAATCAGTGCATCGGACTGGCGGCCGTACTGCGCGAACGCGGCCACACGATCGTGTTCGCCGCCGAGAGCTCATGGGCAGGCAAGCTGACGCCGTTCGGATTCATTGAAGAACTCGTGGATCTGGCGGCGCCGGCCGAAGGCGCTGCCGATGAGGATGCCGGCAAGTTCTGGGCCGACTTCATCGCCGAGACCGCTCCGGAATTTCGCAAACCGACCATCGACCAGTTGCGGACCTTCATTCAGCCGACGTATCAAGCGCTCATCGACGGCGCCAAGTACAGTGAGCCCCGGCTCCGCGAGATCATCGCCACTCATCGGCCGGACGTCATCGTCGAGGACAACGTCGTGCTGTTTCCGGCCCTGGCGACCGCGGGAGCGCCGTTCGTCCGGATCGTATCGTGCAGCCCGCTGGAGATCTCCGCTCCGCAAGTGCCGCCGCCCTTTTCAGGTCTGCCGAGCGCAGACACCACCGAATGGGCCACCTACAGAGCGGAATTCGACCGCACCCACCGAGCTATGTGGTCGGACTTCAACGCCTGGGTTCAGGCTCAGGGCGCCGAGGCCCTCCCCGATCTCGAGTTCATGCCGCGCGTCAACGCCGCCAATCTGTACGTCTACCCGGCCGAGGCCGACTATCGGCAGCTGCGGCCCCTGGACGACAGCTGGATCAGGATGGATTCCAGTGTCCGCGAAACCGACGACGAATACGCCGTGCCCAGCCAGGTCGCCCACCGTCCTGAAGACAGTGCACTGATCTACCTGTCGTTGGGTTCGCTGGGCGGCGCCGACGTCGAGCTGATGCAGCGCCTGGTCGACGTGCTGGCCAAGACCCGGCACCGCTACATCGTCAGCATGGGGCCGCAGGCGGATCGAATCACGCTGGCCGACAACATGGTCGGTGCTCAGATGCTGCCGCAGACCAAGGTCATCCCGCAGGTCGATCTGGTGATCTCGCACGGCGGCAACAACACCGTCACCGAGACACTGCATTTCGGCAAGCCGTTGATCGTGCTGCCGCTCTTCTGGGACCAGTACGAAAACGCCCAACGCTTCGATGAACTCGGGTTCGGCGTGCGCTTGAACACCTACGGGTTCGCCGACACCGAGTTGACCGATGCGGTCGACCGGCTGCTCGCCGACACCGCTCTGCGCGCCCAGCTGGCCGACATGGGTGCCGCCATCCGGGCCCGCAACGGTTTGCGCACTGGTGCCGACGCGATCGAACGGGTCGGCCTGGAACACCGGGCGTGACGGACCTCGACCGTCTCGAGCTAGCAGGCAACCGGCAATTGGTGATCGTCGAGAGACCGGGCGGTCTGGCGGCCGTGCCAAGAGTGCAAGACCCTGACGGCGGCTGGCGTCGGGCCGTGCCAGGTGACGGCGTTGCCGAGGCCATGCTGGACCTACTAACCGCCGGATCCGCCGAATACGGCAATTTCACGGTGATTTCGTGGACGCAGCGCAGCGCGACGGGGGAGCGGCCGATCACCGTCGACCAGACCAACGAATCGGTGATCGTCGGTGACGACGCGATCGTGAAATGGGCGACGCACCTGGACGACGGTCCTCACCCCGCACCGCGTCGGATCACCGCGTTGCGGGCCGCGGGATTCGCGGGCATGCCCGTCCCGTTGGGCCTGGTCACCTGGTGCTCTCCGCGCGGTGAGCAGACCCTGGTCGCGACCATCGACGAGTACCTACCCGGCGCGGTCGACGGCTGGACCTGGGCCGTGGAACTGGTCACCGCCGCGGCTCAGGATGCTGTGGCTCGGCCGCCGTTGATCGCCGCAGTCGCTGAGGTGGGACGTCTGGTCGCCGACATGCACACCGCCCTGGCCGGCACCGCCTCGGTCGCCGACGCCGCACAGGCGAGAGCGTGGCGCGACGCAGCGTTCGAAACACTGGAAACCGCGGTAGCCCTGAGTACTTCGGTCAGCGGTGCCATGCTGCGCGAGCGCCGCGGCGAAGTCGAGGCGCTGCTCGACGGACTCGGAGACCTCGCGGGGACATCGGTCCTGGAGGGGCACGGCGACCTACACGTGGGCCAGGTACTGCAGACCGAGGAGCGCTTCGTCATCACCGACTTCGACGGCAACCCGGTACTGTCCGCCGCGGCCCGGATGCAACCCATCCCGGCCGCCTTCGACGTGGCCGGCATGGTGCAGTCGCTGGCGCATGTCGCGATCGTCGCGCACAAGTACACCGATCTCGACCCGCATGCGCTCGCCGACGTCAGCAGTCTGGTCCGCCGAACGTTCCTGGATGCCTACCGGAGAAGCGCGCCACGCTATGATCCCGCGCCGCTGCGGGCCTTGCGTCTCCAACAGATTCTGCGTGAGATCAGCTACGCCGCACAGCATCTGCCGCGGTGGATGTACGTGCCCGACGCGGCGCTGCCCGCGTTGCTCGATGAAGGGATCACCGCGTGAATGCTGACGCATTCCTGGCCGACCTCCAGCGTAAGCCCGAGGTCCTCGACCGCTTGGCTGTGACGCTGACCGTCAATCCATGGGCTGACGTGGTGCCCCCTGGCGTCGAGCGGGTGGTGTTCCTAGGGATGGGATCCTCGGCCTACGCGGCTGGCGTCGCCGCGGCCCGGATGCGGTCGCGTGGCCTGCTCGCGGTATCCGAACTGGCGTCCTCGACGGTGCTGCCGCAGTGGGGACCCGGAACCCTTGTGGTCGCGATCTCGGCGACCGGCGGATCGGTGGAAACCCTTGATGCGCTTGACCGCATGGCGGCCTCACAACCCGGCCTGACATTCGTCGCGTTGACCAACACGGCGGATTCACCGATCGCCGAGCGATGCCAGGCCGTCGTCGACCTCGCCGCCGACACCGAGGTGGGCGGCGTCGCCTGTCGCAGCTATCAGCACACCGTGGCCCTACTGCTGGCGCTTGAACTGCATGTGCTGCAAGCGGACACGAAACCGCTTGTGACGTCGGTGCGGAAGGCCGCCGCGGCGTGCGCTCACTTGCTCGACACCGAACCCGAATGGCGGCCCGAGCTTGCCGAATCGCTGCTCGGACCCGCAGGTACCCACCTCGCCGCGCCGGCGCACCGTTTCTCGTCCGCACAACAGGGTGCGCTGATGCTCCGGGAAGGACCGCGCCTCGGTGCGGTCGCCTGTGAGACCGGGGACTGGAGCCACGTCGACGTCTATCTGACGAAGACGACGGACTACCGGCTGCTGGTCTTCGCGGGCTCTGCGTGGGAGTCCCAACTGGCCGAGTGGACCACGCTGCGGCGCAGCATCGTTGTGGGCGTCGGCGGTGACGTGCCGGGATCGCAACGGACCGTGCGCTATCCGGGCGATGAGGAGGACGACGTCCGGTTGCTTACCGAGGTACTGGTACCCGAGCTCATCGCGGCCAGGGCTTGGCAGGCGCAGAGTTCGTGATAGCACTGACCACCTGGCGAGCTCAGACCTACATGTCACTCCTGCGTTGCAACTGGCGCGGATCGGCGGTGCCGAATCTGAGTGAGTAGTAGCCGCCTACTCGATTTTCATGCTCAATCCGACGGGTCACGTTCCAGATCAGACGGAATTTCGCCAGTTCAGCACGGTTACAGATTGATCTAGCGGCTATCCTGGGCGGGTGTCTCCGACTACGACAACCGCCGGTAAACCAGCTGAGACCAAGGTTCGGCTACTGGAATCCGCGACAGATCTGTTCAGTCGGCAGGGTTTTGGTGCAACCGGCATCAAGGCTGTCCTATCGGCGGCCGAAGCACCGTACGGTTCGCTGTACCACTTCTTCCCCGGCGGTAAACAGGAGCTGGGGGCCGCCGCCCTCACCTATGGTGGTGAGCGCTACCGGGAACTGCTCGAGGCGGTGTTCCCGGTTGACGCCGATGTTGTGGAGGTCACCGAGAATTCGTTTATTCGGGCAGCGAAGCTGCTTGAGGAAACCAATTACGGCTACGCCTGCCCGATCGCCACGATCGCGCTGGAAGTGGCCAACAACGACGAGCTCATGCGGACCGCCGCCGCCGAAGCGTTCAAGTCCTGGCTGGCAGTGCTTCAGGAGCGCTTCACCGCGGCCGGGATGACCGCCGAACGTGCCCGCGACGTCGCGGAGGAAGTTCTCTGCCTGATCGAAGGTGCGGTTCTCCTCTCACGCACCACGCGCTCGCCGACGCCGATGCACACTGCCGGGCGGGCGGCTGCGCGAGCTGTCGCCGCAGGACTCGGCGACTAAATTCCTTGTCCCTTGAGTCGCCGAATTTGATGTGAGGGCTATTGAGTTGGGCTGGCGGGCAAATCCGCCTTGCCTCAGTCAGCAGACGCGGCTACCAAGCCGGCCGACTCGGCCGTGGTGACCCATTCCATCCAACGGATTTCGGCAGCGAACAGCACGGCCGTCGCCGCCACCGCAGCGCCGACCGAAGTGAAGCCGTGAACCCACACAGGACCTGCTTGGCTAGCGGCAAGAAGGATCAATCCGAAGGTCGCCAATAGCGCCATGGGAAGGGCCTCGCGCCTGCGGCTTTCCGGCACGGTATCGGCAGCGGCCACATCAAAGCCCTCGGTTGAACCGGTCATGACACCACAGTGCCGAGCCGAACTGAGGAAATTCGAAGCGCCGGCTATGGAAATCCCATGTTCTTGTGCCGCCCGATCGGTGGATGCCAGTTCCCACCGAGTTCTGGCCATACTGGGTTGATTGCGAGTGCCCAAGCATCGCCGGATCGTTGAGTCGAGAGCTCCGAGAGCCGCTCGACTTCGACGAAGATGATCGGATCGCGGTCTCCGCGGTTCTCCACAGTGTGTTCGGAGCCGGCCGGGCGTGAATAGCTCTGGCCCACCACGAGTTCGGCGATGATTTCGTCGCCGTCGGCGGTCACGACATGCATGGTACCGGTGACCAGGGGCACGACCACGTACTCGTATTCGTGCCGGTGCAAAGGGATCGCACCGCCGGGGTCGATGGTCCACTTGGTCACCCGGAACAGATCATTCTCCAGCTGTGTCTCCGCGTGGGATCCCGTCGCCATGTCAAACAGTGTGATGCCGGCCCTCACGTCGGCGGTGGAGAATCGAGCATCACGACGTGGTCGCCCTGCCACTGGTAGCGAACGCTCGTCACGGCCGCGGGCGGACAGGCATTGCACGCGCCGGGTGTCTTGTAGTCGAGGACGACGGTGTCGTCGGTGGTCCGGACGCTGTTCAGCGTGGTGAATCCGTAGGCCTTCGATGTGGCCGTGCCAAGGTATTCGCCGTTGTGGAACATCAGGGCAGCCACGGGCGAACTGGCGGTGGCTCCCTCGACCGTGACCAGTGCCGTCGACAGTGCGACACAGGGATTGAAATTGCCTTGCGTCCTGCGCGGGTCGGTCGACCACTGCCAATCGGTTCCCGGGTAAGGCGCGAGATGTTCTGCTGCCGTGACGATTTGGTACGCAGCCAGGTTCTTTCCACACGTGATCGGAGGGTCTGCCGAAGCGGGCGGGACTGTCAGCAGCCCGGTACCCAGCACCGACCCTGCCAACAGAATTGGCAATCTCATCGCCGACCTCCCCACGGGCCAGGCTAGCCGCCGACCATGAGGCATGCCAGGTACAGCGCGACCGCGATGCGCGGCTCGCGAACGTCGCGCCCGGTGAGCCGGGAAATCTTGTCGAGCCGGTAGATCACCGTGTTGCGGTGAATGTCCAATCGCTGGGCCGTCGCCACGAGATTGCAGCCGGCTTCGCACCACGCGACCAATGTTGCACGCAGCACGGAGAAATCGTTCTCGCCGGTCAGCGGCGCCAGCTGTGATCGAGTGAACCGTTCGCGCGCCTGGGCGCTCACTGAATCCAGCATCTGAGCCACCCTCAGGTCACCGATCTCGTGGATCTGGGTTGCCGCCCTCCCGCGACCCAGTCGAAGCGCCGCCACCGCGTCCGCGTAGGAGGCGGCGAGCGCTGCCACACCTGTGCCTGCTTCGCCGATGCCGATGTGAACGGTGATGCCATGGCGTTCCCGAAGCAGCTCAGCGGCGTGCCGGGCCTTCTCCTCGGCTGAATGAGACTGTGAAACATGATGCAACACAACGTATCGTCCAGTGGCCAGCTCGGCCACCAGATCCATTCGGGCGCCGAAGATCTCGCCGATCGCGCGCACCGAAGAGGGATAGCTCTCCGGGCCGGGCTGCACCTCAAAGGCGATCGCCACCCGCGGTTGGGTCAGGTCATACCCGAGTTCCATACCGCTGGCTTGGACGATCTGCTCGTCGACCAGGCGCGGATCGAATTCCACGACGTCGCGCACCAATTGGTTGAGGCGGTTCGCCCGTAACAGCCGCATGCGTTGAAACTGTGACTCGCGCAGCAGGATTTCGGTCTGCCGCTGCACGAGGCGGCCTAGTTTCACCACCTGCGCGGGCGGTCCGGTGATCCCGACGGTGCCGACCACGGCACCGTCCAGCACGATCGGCATGGTGATGCCGGGTAGGACGCCGACCAGGGCTGCGGCCTGCTCGGCGTCGTGGCTGGCGGCCGTACCGGTCTGCAGCACGGCCACCGAGGCTTCGTGAACCGTACCGATGCGCGTGGGGTCGCCACTGCCGATGACCCGAGCGTTCGCATCGGTGATCAGGACGTGGTGGCCGAGGATGCGAGTGGTCTCGTCGGCGATCTCGCGGGCCAACTCGGTGGTGAGGACAACAGCGTCCATATTTGTCCTTTCCGTACAGTTGACCAGCTTAAATCCGCTACCAAAAAGTGCAACACATACAGTGACCTGCGCCACATTGGTTACTATCGTCATGCCGCATGACCAAATCCACAGCCTCGCTCGAACACGCCAAGGCGTCGCGAACCCAGTGGCTCATCACCCTGTATGCGGGTGGTGGGGAGTTTTGCGACGGCTACATCCTCAGCATCATCGGCGTTGCACTGCCACTGCTGACCGCACATTTCGTACTGACCCCGGTGGCAGCCGGACTCCTCGGGGCCGCATCGCTGGTCGGCATGTTCTTCGGCGGCCTGATCTTCGGCGCCGTGACCGACCGGTTCGGTCGCCAGAAGGTCTACATTGCCGACCTGGCCTGTTTCGTCGTTCTCTCGGCCCTGCAGTTCTTCGCCTCCGAGCCGTGGCAATTGATCGTGCTCCGCACCCTGATGGGCGTCGCGGTCGGTGCCGACCTGGCCATCGCCGGCACCATCGCATCCGAGTTCGCGCCGCAGAAGTCCCGTGGTCCGCTGCTCGTTGTGCTGGTCACCATGTTCTCGGTCGGCGCCGCGATCGCCTACTCCGTCGGCTATTTCATGCTCGCACTCGGCCCCGAGGCTTGGCGTTGGATGCTCGCGAGTAGCGCCATCCCGGCCCTACTCATCCTCACCATGCGGCTCGGCACACCTGAGTCACCGCGCTGGCTGCTCAGCCAGGGCCGCCATGAGGAGGCCGAGTCAGTGCTCAAGCAGATGCTCGGAGCCGATGCGACCCTCGCCGATATCGAAGAGCCGCAAGGCAGTCCGACGGGGTACATGACGATCTTCCGGCCCGAGTACCGCAAACGCACCCTGTTCGTGGCGCTGTTCTGGGCATGCCAGTTGCTGCCGATCTACGCGATCGCCACCTACGAGCCGGCGATCCTCAAGCAATTCGGGCTGGCCGAAGGCAATACCGCCTACCTCGGCGCCGTCATCATCCAGATCTTCTACGTCGTCGGTTCGCTGTCCGGTGCGCTGTGGATCAACAAGGGCCGACGCAAGCTGCTGCTGTGGAGCTTCGCCGTCTCCGCCCTGCCGCTGCTGGGCCTGGCCATCGTCGCCCACCCGCCAATGTGGTTGGTGCTGGTGCTGTTCGCGGTGTTCGGCCTCGCGATGTACTCCGGGCAGTGCCTCGAGGCGATCTACCCGTCGGAGCTCTTCCCGACCGGTGTACGAGCCACCGCCAACGGATTCGCGACGGGTGCCAGCCGGGTCGGTGCCGCAATCGGGGTGTACGGTGCGCCGCTGCTGCTCGCGCATTCGGTGCAACTGACGATGCTCGTCGGTGCTGTCGTCGCTGGGCTGGGCTGGCTCGTCACCCTCCTGCTGGCGCCGGAAACCAACGGCATGCTGCTCACCCAATCCAGCGCGGTCTCGCTGCCGAGCCTTCCGCGGACAGGGGCAGCGCTGTGAAGATCGCCGTCATCGGCGCCGGCATCGTCGGCGTCGCCACCGCCCACGCCCTGGCCGAACGCGGCCATGAGGTCCACGTCTACGACCGTCGCGGCGACGTCGCCTCAGACACCAGCGCCAGCACGGCTGGGCTGGTCGCTCCTGGTCACTCCTACGCCTGGGCCTCTCCGAAAGCGCCGGTGATGCTGGTGAAATCGCTGCTCGGTGAGGCCACTTCGATACGGGTCCGGCCGCGAGCCGATACGGACCTGATCCGGTGGGGGCTGCGCTTCCTTCGTGAATGCACGCCGTCGCGGTCACGCACCAACACCTTGGCCAAGCTGCGGCTGGCCCGCTACAGCCAGCAGCTGATGGACGAGCTCGCGGTGCGTGAAGGCCTGCAATACTGGCAGACCCATGCCGGTGTGCTGTACCTCTACCATCTCGACGCCGAACTGCGTGCGGCGGAGCAGCATTCGCGACTGCTGCAGGAACACGGTCGGTGCCAGGAGGTGCTCAACTTCGAGCAGGTGATCGCACTCGAACCAGCGCTGGGCCACAGCCGCACCCGGTTCGCAGGAGCCATTCACGACACCTCGGACGGAACCGGCGACCCGCACCTCTTCGCCGGCGGACTGGCCGAGGTGTGCCGCAGGATGGGCGTGAGCTTCCACCTCGACTCCGCGGTCACCGAGCTGATCACCGACGGCTCGTCGGTAACCCGAATCATGGGTTCGGACGGTGAGATTCGGGCGGATGCCGCCGTGTTGGCTGCCGGATCCGCGAGCCCGCTGCTCACCAGAACCATGGGGCAACGGATACCGGTGTACCCGGCGAAGGGGTACACGCTGACCGCCACGATCAAAGACCCCGATCGGGCGCCCCACATCGGCGGCATCGACGAACGGTCACTGGTGGCGTGGTCGCGGTTCGGCGGCGAATTGCGAATGTCGGCGACGGCCGAGTTCGTCGGCTATGACCGCAGCAGCACCCCCGCGGATTACTCCGACATCATCGAAGCAGGGAACCAGCTGTTTCCGGGGGCCGTCGATTGGGACACCGCCCGATACCGGACCGGATTGCGGCCGATGACACCCGACGGTCCGCCGCTGATCGGCCTAGGCCGACACGACAACCTGTACTACAACACCGGACACGGCCACGTCGGCTGGACAATGGCGTGTGGGTCGGCGCGGATCCTCGCCGACCTGATCGACGAGCGGCGCCCGGACATCGATCCGACGCCGTACTCGCCGGTTCATCGCAACAGGCATCGCGTTCGGGGATGAGACAGAAACAGAGAAGATGTGTCGGGGCCGCACGTTCAAGCGGCCCCGACCGGTGTGCGTGTCAGACGCAGTCGACGCAGATCTGCTGGCTGCCCTGCTGCAACGCCAAGCGGTTGCGGTGCTGCACCAGGAAACAGCTCGAACAGGTGAACTCGTCGGCCTGCTTCGGGATCACCCGCACGGTCAGTTCTTCACCGGTGAGGTCGGCGTCGGGCAGGTCGAAGGAATCGACCACCTCATCCTCATCGATCACTGCCGTGTCGGTCGCCGCCCGCCGCTGGGTAGCGAGCTCCTCAAGTGACTCCTCGGTGGACTCGTCAGCTTCCTTGACCCGAGGTGCGTCGTAATCAGTTGCCATTGGTGACCCTCCCTGTCGAGACCTGTGCACGCAGAACGCCGACTGACCGCTTATTGTTCCCGGATTGTTTCCGGCGCGAAGCATAGACGACAAAGAGCTGAACTTTGGCAATGTCCGCAGCGTTTTGCCGCTGCTCAATTAGGTTCCGGCTGAGCCAAATGGTGGCGTACGCAACAATTCCCGCCGAAAGTGACGGAGTGTCAACACTGCAAGTGGTCAAGCTCGGCGCCAACATCGGGGCGCGTATCGACGGAGTCGAAATAAGTGGCGATCTCGACGCGGCCACGGTGGCCGCCATCAACGAAGCGCTGCTCGAACACAAGGTGATCTTCTTCCGAGGCCAGCATCAGCTCGATGACGATCGTCAGTTGGCCTTCGCGCGCCTGCTCGGCGTGCCGACGACGGCGCACCCCACCGTCACGTCGCGCGGCGAGCGGATTCTGCCGATCGACTCGCGATACGAGAAGGCCAACAGCTGGCACACCGACGTGACATTCATCGACCGGGTCCCGAAAGCGTCGCTGCTGCGTGCGGTCACCCTGCCCAGCTACGGCGGCACCACGACGTGGGCGTCAACCGAGCCGCCTATGATCGCCTTCCGGCGCCGCTGCGGGCCCTGGTGGAAAACCTGTGGGCGGTGCACACCAACCAGTACGACTACGCGACCGACTTCGACGGCCGCCACGAGCAGCTCGCCGACACCGAACGCGAATACCGCGAGGAGTTCCGGTCGCAGTACTACGAAACCGAGCATCCGGTGGTGCGGGTCCATCCGGAAACCGGGCGCCGAGTGCTGCTCCTCGGCCACTTCATCAAGCAGTTCGTGGGGTTGAGCGTCGCCGAGTCGACAACTCTGTTCCAGCTCCTCCAGAACCGGGTGATCAAGCTGGAGAACACAATTCGGTGGAACTGGGAACAGGGCGACCTGGCGATCTGGGACAACCGGGCGACCCAGCACTACGCTGTGGCCGATTACGACGACCAGTTCCGCCGATTGAGCCGCGTCACGCTCGCTGGTGACATCCCGGTCGACGTCCACGGGGAGCGCAGCCGAGTCATCGCAGGCGATGCATCGCACTACGCCGATATCGTCGACCCGGTACGCCTGGCAGGCTGATCAGAGCCGGTCCATCTCCCGGGACATCATCGAGCTCTCCAGGTAGCTCATCCGCGACTGGTGGTCGTGGCGAATCGGTCGGCGTTCGGCGCGGGTCCGCCACCAGGTGAGCGCCGACGACATCGCGTGCGACACCGTGTCGCCGAGGTGTCTACTTCGGGGGAGAGCCACGGCCGCCGCGGTGCTGAACAGAACCTGCTGCTCGGTGATCAGGGCCGGCGCCGCGGTGGTCGCTGCGGGGGTATTCGACTGGGCGGCAACGTTTTTGTTTAGGGAAGCGGTTCGGACCTTACTCATTTCGAACTTCCTCTGATCGAAGCGTCGGGAGCGCTGACGCTGATGTAAGGAACGTACGGCCGCGGTGGCGTGGCTTCACGAGTAGTCCACTACCTCTATTTCTGGCTATCGATCCGCAGGCAGATCGATGCAGGTGCAGTGCCTTTGGCGGTTTGCTGGCAAAAATATGGCAGTTCGATGGCAGCGTCGGGAAACATCGGGATTCGGCTGCGCGATATCGGGTCTCGATGCAGAATTCTCTTGCCGGGGACACCACACTCATAGCTGAGGGGTTTCTCGTGCGCCGTGTACTCCGCACCTGTGCCGTCGTGATGCTGGCGATGGCCACCACCGTCGTTCTGGCCGGCGTGCAGACGATGGTGATGCCGCTGGTTCTTCTGGCTGCGACTGCGTTGATCATGGGCGGTACGGGGCATCCGCTGAGCTCACCGCAGGACAGTCCCGAGTTCATCGAGACCTACACGAACGACGCGACCAACAACTACATCGTGCTCACAGGCTTTTGCGGGGCCGAAACCTGCACTCCCACAGCGGTATCCACCCCGGAACAGTTCATGCCCGTATCGGGCACCATGCCGTTCGACCAGTCTGTGGCGCAGGGGACGACCAACCTGGACCACGCGATCAACGCACAACCCGCGGGCACCCCGATCGTCGTTTTCGGTTACTCGCAGAGCGCTCGGATCGCATCGATCGAGAAGCGCGATCTGGCCGCCTCGGGCTCGACGCTGCCGGTGTCCTTCGTGTTGATCGGCAATCCGAACCGCCCCAATGGCGGTGTGCTGTCCCGGTTCCAGGGCCAGCAGATACCCATCCTCGGAGTCACCTTCGACGGGGCGACACCGACCAATACCAGTTTCAAGACCGTCGACGTCACCCGTCAGTACGACGGCTGGTCGGACTTCCCGCTCAATCCGCTGAACCCGTTCGCCACGGCGAACGCCGTTGCCGGGATCTACTACGTGCATGGCGATTATCAGAGCGTCGGCCTCGGCAACGCGATCTATCAGGGGTCCTACGGCGACACGCAGTACTACATGATTCCGAGTGATCGCTTGCCCCTGCTCATGCCGCTGGCCCAGGCCGGCGTGCCGGATCCGGTTCTGGCGGTGGTGGATGCGCCGACGCGGGTGCTGGTGGAGTCTGGCTACGACCGGACCGTCAGCCCGGGGCAGCCGACCGGGATCAATGTGCTGTACTTCCCGAATCCGGCGCAGACCGGAGTCAACTTCATCGTCGCCATCCCGACCGGGCTCGATGACGGCGCACAGGAAGCGGCCAACATCCGACCATTCGGAACCGCGCCGGTGGACCAACGCAGTCCGTACGGTGTCGGCGGACCGCCGGTCAATGCGGGATCGTTCGACACCAACGGTGTCCCCGTAGCGCCGGGCGCAGCGCCCACGTCGAACGTCGCAGCCCCGGTGGCCGACGCCGCGCCACCCGTGCCGACCGCCGATCCTGCTGTCGCGAAGCCGCCGGCCGCGGCGCTGCCCATCGGACCACGCCTCGGCGGATGGCAGGCCGTGGACCCCAAACCTGTTGCAGCTCAGGCAGTCCCGGCGACAGTGGCGCAAACACCACCACCGGTCACCCCACCCAAACGGGACCCGATCATGCCGTGGTCCGGACCCGCGCCGACGACGCCCCAACCGGCGCCGCTCGCCGTTCCGGGCCGCCCGGCGCCGGCGCTCACCGCGCCGAAGGTCGAGATGCCCAGCCCCGCGCCGATTGCTCTCGACCCGCCGAAACAGCTTCCGGTGAAGTTGCCGGCACTGCCGACCCTGGTGCCCAAGGCCCCGCCTGTGGAGGCGGCGCCAGAGCTGCCCGCCGCGGTGCCGGACCTGCCTGCGGCGCCCGTCGCCCCCGCGTCGCTTGTACCGGACCTGCCCGCCGTGCCGCCGCCGACGCTGCCGCCGCCGGTGATTCCGGCATTCGTTCCGCCGCAGATGCCTGCGCTCCCGGCACCGCCGCCCATGCCTGCGTTGCCGAACATCTTCGGTGGGTTCCACCTGCCGTTCTGAGGCCATCGAGGACAACGTCGGCTACGTGATCCGTGCTTTACACATGGTTGGCGTACGACAGCGAACTGGACATGTCGCGGACTTTGTAAACGACATATTGCTGACTGCGTCTACTCCAGTGGCCCGCGCCTTTAGCTGCCCGCGGGCGGTGGTGACCCCTGTCACGATCTGTCGGCAACGTGATGGCAGACATGGTCAGTTCGTGGTTACCGGCCGGTACAAAACCTGCTCCCGAACCCATTGACGTAGTCGTCAGCTAATGGCAGATGTGCGGCCACTCGGGCGCCGATGCCGGCCTGACCCTTTGCGTGCATGGCGCCGCAGTGGTCGTGAAGGGGGTTTGCTGAGGAGGCTGGCAACGGGGTGACTGCGATTCGGTAGCTAACGACGAAAACGGTGGCTCGTTCATCGGCTAATCGCGAACGCAAGGAAAGTACTGCTTTGACATGCGAATTTGTCTTGCTTTTAACTTACTGTCAGGTAAGTTGATCGGCCGGGGGATGACATGGCAAAGGAGTTTTTGTGGAGCTAGCTGTTCGCTCGTACCTCGCATCAGGCGTCGCGGTCGCCGCGATCGGCGCTGTGGCGGTGAGCCCCGTGGCGCCGCCGATGCCCGACCTGGAGGTGCCGCAGGTACATACTTCGACGGTCGAGTTGTCGGCGCTGGTCAATCCGTTCAACGAGTTCGGTGAGGTGTTCGCGCAGGCGCTTCAGAACGTCTCGACGCTCGGAGGCGAGATCGCCGCTGACCCTGCGCCGATCCTGTCGCAGATCGTGAAGAACCAGCTGACCGGCGCGGCAGCAGTCGGAACTTTCCTTCAGGTGTTCGGCAGCAGCCTCAGCGACGGATTCTCCGAAACGCCGGCCCAGCTGCAGCAGGCCATCGAGGAGCTGTCCGCCGGGCAGATCACGGCCGGACTGACCACACTGCAGAACGCGCTGCTCGGGCCGGTCGTCACCGCGGTGGTCAACACCCTGTTCCTGCAGCCCGAGGTCTGGACGAACTTCCAGAACGCACTGCGCCAGCCCTTCGCCAATGCGCTGGCGGTCGTCGACATGCTCAGCCTGAACAACGTGAGCAACCTGCTCGGGCCGCTGCTCGCGCCGGTCCAGGTTCTCGGTGACGTCACGACCGCGGTGGGCGGCGCCGGTGACAACATCGTCGCCGGGCTGAAGGCGGGCAATGCCGAGCAGGTCGCGAATGCGATCCTCAGCTTCGGCCCGAACCTGACCCAAGCGATTCTCAACGGCAATCCGGTGGCGCCGGATTACGCCGCGGGTCTCCTCGGTCCCCAGGGCATCGTCGCCGGGCTGCTGAGCTTGCGTGAGCTGGTGGCTAAGACCATCACGCCGAAGACCACGCTCGCTCTTGCCGAGGCGAACGTCACCAAGGTGACCGCAGCCAACACCGTGACACTCGATGTGGCCCCGGCTATCGAGGCGCCCAAGGCCAAGCTGACCACTCCGGACGCCGGTGCCAAGGACGCCGCGTCCGAGGGCGCGGGGGCGACGGGCGCTGCGGCTACCGGCACGACCACCGATGCGCAGTCCTCGACAGGTACCGAAACGACGGCGCCGGACACCGGCACCATCAAGAGCAGCCCGAAGGCCGTTCCCGGCAAGACCGGCATCTCCACGGCCAAGGTCAACCGGCTCAAGGATGTCAGCGACGGCATCCGCGGTGCGCTCAAGGACGCAGGCAAGGGCCTCAAGGACGCCGCGTCGAGTCTCGGCGGCAAGAACACCAAGGCAGGCACGACCGACGGTTCCGCCAAAGCCGGCAGCTCGGCGAAGTCCGGCGGCTCAAGCTCGGGAGGTTCCGGCAACTCCGGTGGTGGCAGCGAATAACCCATGAGACCGCAGTGGCCCCGTCCAGCCCGCTCGCTGTCGCTGGACGGGGTCACTGTTGTCGGTAGCACTCAGCCGTCAGTAGAACTCAACGGTGTCAACGGGATTGCGCAGCGGCCGGCCGTCGAGGAGCCTGCCGGCGTTGTCGGCGAACAGATCGGCGATCAACCGGTCCTCGGCCGAGTTCAGCGCGGCGGTATGCGGGCTGATCAATACCCTCGGATCGCTCCACAACGGACTGTCGCCAGGCAGTGGCTCGACCGCGAACACGTCGAGCGCGGCGAACCCGACCTGGCCGTCACGCAGGGCGGCGATCAGTGCCTGCTCATCGATCACGGTGCCCCGGCCGATGCTGACCAGCGTGAACCCGGGCTTTGCGGCCCGCAAGACCTTCTCGTCGACGAGCCCGTCGGTGGCGGCGGTGCCGGGCAGGCTCACCACGATCCCGTCGACGTCGGCAGCGGCCTGCGCGAGATCGTCGGGGTGGACGATCTCGTCGACACCGTCGACCGGCGTGCCTGAACGGCTGGTGCCGACGACGGTGACTCCCAGCGCGGAGAGCTTGGCTGCGACGACCTTGCCGATGCCGCCGAGTCCCACCAACAGCACGCGCTGCTGACTGAGCAATCCCATCTCCCAGCGGCCGGCCCACTCGCGCTCGGCCTGGTGGGCCAAGAGCTTCGGCAGGGTCTTGGCCCCGGCCAGCAGACCGAACAGGGCGTACTCCGCCAACGGCTCGGCGTGCACCCCGGCTGAGGTGGTGAACCGGATCCGCGCCAGGTCGTCGTCGGTGAGTTGCGCGGCCTTGATCTGAGCGCCGCCGCCCGCCGCCATCGTGTGCACCCACAGCAGCCCGGGATTGCGTTCGACAGTGCGCTTGAGCGCGGCCGGCTTCTCCTCGGGCACACCGTAGAGAGCCTGCGCGGAATCGACGAGCTCGTCGAACGCACGTTGCTGTTCCGGCGTGCGGCGAAAGGCGGGATCGCCCACGTGGTCACCCGAGAACCGCTGCGGCGGCAACAGCGTCTGGTCCCGGATGAAGTCGACGCGGGGTTCGCGCCGGACGATCCGTTCGATCAGCTCCTCACTGATGGGTGTCGACGCCACCACCCGGAGCCGGCTGGGCCTGGCGGCGGAACGTTCGGTTGGTTCGGTCATCGAGATCCCTACTGTGTTTCCGACATTTCGAACAACATTCGGGTCTCATACTGCCTGTACGGGCGCGCTCACCGCGCAGTCAGTACGGCAAACAACCGCACCGTCCGGTCCCGGCAGCGATACTGCCTCTGTATCCGAGAGAGCAAGGGGATCAGCAGTGAACGCGCGTGTCGGTACCGCCTTCGGCAAGTACTCCATCACGCGTGTGCTCGGCAAGGGCGGGATGGGGGAGGTGTACGAGGCGTATGACACCGAGAAGGGACGAACCGTCGCGCTGAAAATCCTGGCCGACGAGTACTCCCACGACGTCACCTTCCGGACCCGGTTCCAGCGGGAGTCCCATGCAGCGGCCGTTCTGCAGGAGCCGCACGTCATCCCGATCCACGACTGGGGTGAGATCGACGGCAGCCTCTACATAGACATGCGGTTGGTGCAGGGGCAGACCCTGTCCGAGCTCATCGCCACCGGCCCGCTCGCACCGGCCAGGGCAGTGAACATCGTCGGTCAGATCGCCGCCGCGCTCGATGCGGCCCACGCCGAAGGCTTGATCCACCGCGACATCAAGCCGCAGAACATCATCGTCACCCCGGCCGACTTCGCCTACCTCGTCGACTTCGGTATCGCCGAGACCCGCGGGGACAGCCGGTTGACGACCGCGGGAACCCGGATCGGAACGCTGAATTACATGGCGCCCGAGCGGTTTACTGGCCAGTTGATCACCGCGGCAGTGGACTCGTACGCCTTGGCATGCGTGCTGTACGAGGCGCTCACCGGCGAAACCCCGTTCGCGTCCGACAGTCAGGAGAGCCTCTTCGCAGCCCACCTGTCTGCGCCGCCGCCGCGGCCCAGCGTGGCCAACCCTCTGGTGCCCAGCGCATTTGACGACGTGGTGGCCCGCGGCATGGCCAAGGACCCCGATGACCGGTTCGGGACGGCGGGCGGTCTGGCCCGCGCCGCGCAGCGCGCATTGCAGGGCGGGGGAGGCGCCACGTCACGCACCGGTGGTGCAACCGGATCGCAAGGGCGCTATGCCGCAACGGTTGTCACCGAGGCGCCCGACCCGACGAGGGACCTACCGGTACCCGTGCCGCGTGATCCCGACGCGCATCGCCGGTCCCGCAATTGGGTGTTGCCGACGGTGATCGCGATTGCCGCAGCGCTGATTGTCGGCGCCATCGGGATTGTGATCGGCATGCTCGCGAACAACCTGGGGCAGCCGGCCGGGCCTGCCGCCGCGACGTCCACGGCGGGTCCGTCGCCGGGAGGCCCGCTGCCGCCGCTGGTTACGGGGCCGGATCAGAGCGCCTTGCATCAGTCGTGTGATCAGGGCTTCACGGCGACCACCGTAACCGGGTTCGGCAGCCGCGCCGGACGCGGAACACCGGAAACCTCATGCCTTTTCACCAACAGCGTGCTCACGTCGTACTGGGCCGAGTACGGCAACGCGAGTCCGTTGCCGCGCGCGGTGTCGGCGCCCGGCGCAGTCGACTGCAGCAAGGTGCCGGGAGCGCTGTGCGACGGCGCGAACTTCCTCATGCACTGCCAGCAGTTTCCCGGCGACAGCTGGATCACCTGCACAGGTGGCAAGAACGCCCGCGTCTATCTGTGGTGATGGCCGGGGACGCCGTCGATTTCGAAGGTGAACCGGTAGCCGCAGATCCGGATCTGGTCGCCGTGGCTGAGGGTGGCGCTGGGGCGCAGGCGTTGGTGCTGCACCTCGATACCGTTGGCCGACCTCAGATCGGTGATCACGAAACTGCTTCCGGTGTCGATGATCACCGCGTGGTGGCGGCTGACGTCGGCGTCGTCGAGCACGATGTCGTTGTCGGGCAGGCGCCCGATGCGGGTGGCCGCCGGTTGCAGCGGGTACCGGCGCCCTGCCGCATCGCGTAGCGCGGCCACCGCGGACGCCGGGCCATCTGTCGGACGGCCACCGCTGACGGTCCGTACGGCGGTCGCCATGGCGGCCTGTCTGATGTCGAGACGTTCCTGCCGAAGGATGCGGGCGTGCAGCGCAGTCAGGGTGGGCCCGGGGTCGATGCCCAGGTCTTCGGCCAGCACAGTTTTGAGCCGCCGGTAGGCATCGAGGGCGTCGGACTGCCGTTCCGCGGCGTAATACGCGGTCATCAGCTGCGCCCACACCGGTTCGCGGTACGGGTGTTCGGCGGCAAGCTCTTCCAAGTCCCTGATCACCGTTGCGGCGCGCCCGCAGGCGATCTCGGCTTCGGCGCGGCTGGTCTGCACCAGGACGAGGTCTTCCGCGAGTGCGGCGGCAAAGGTGTCGGCGAACGTGAATGCACGTAGATCATCGAGGGCAGGTCCGCGCCATTGCGCCAGGGCCTCCGACAGATGCGTGGTGGCCTGCTCGAATCGTCCGTCCGCCGCCGCCCGCAGGCCTGCTGTCTTTTCGGCGACGAATCGATCGAGATCGCAGTCACCCGCGGCCACCGAGAGCCGGTATCCCGGTGCCGCGCTGGCCAACATCGATGAAGACCCGCTGCCCAGCAGGCGGCGCAGGTTGGACACGTGGGTGTGTACCGTCGCGCGGGCCGCGGGTACCGGGTTCTGATCCCAGACGGCGTCGATCAGTGCATCCATGCTGATCACCCGGTTGCGGTTGATCAGAAGGACGGCCAGGACAGCCCGCTGCTTCGGGGTGCCCAGCGCCGCGGGGGTCCCGTCGACCGTCAACTGCAATGGTCCCAGCAGGCCGAACCCGAGTCGAGTTGTCCCCATCGCGCTTTCGCAACCTCCAGCCGGTCGGCGAGACGTCCTTGTGTGGTTCATTGAGAATCCCACAAGGGCGGCCCCGCACCCTGACGACATGACTACCATCGCGCCCCAGCCGATCCGGCAGGACCCACTCGCCGGGCTGGCATCCATGTTCGACACGCTGGCGGCCGTCGCCGTCGGTGGCAATGTTCCCGACGCCGAGGTGTTGACCCGCGTCGCACAGGCCCGCCCCGAATTGGCCGCTGCGGCGCTGACCGCACAGCCCGGCGAGCCGTACTCGCGCTTGGTCCTGCGGGTCGATGACGAGGTCGAGATCATGCTCGCCCGTTGGCGCCCGGGGCAGCGTTGCGCACCCCACGATCACGGTGGTGCAGGAGGTTTCGTGATTCTCCTCGAGGGCACGTTCGTGGAGCGGCGATTCGGCTGGGACGGTGAGGACCTCGTCGTCACCCACAGCGACACGCTGCCGGCAGGCGCGGTCACCAGCATCACCAGCGAGGTGATCCACGACATGATGGCTCCCGACGGCGGGTTGAGCCTGCATCTGTACAGCCCGCCGGCCAACAGCATGCGGGTGTTCGATCTGCAGCGTCGCGAAGTGCTCGAGCTCGTCGGCAACTACGGAGCCTGGATCCCGCAAGGGGACCATGCCCGGATCCCGTTCGCACGGGTGGCGCCTGCACGCCACGCGCCGCCGGTCATCTGGGTGGCGCACACCACCGCCTACCGTGGCGGCTCGGCGGAGTTCGCGACGGCCGCTACTACCATGGCCCGAGAGTTGGCTGCGGCGAATCCCGAGGCCGACGTCGTGATCGCGGGCCTGAATCGCAAGGCCGACTTCATCAGTGAGATGACCCGGTTGGCCGACACCGGCCGGGAGATCAGCGAGTTGCACTTGATCAGCCACTCCGGGATGTACGGGCCGATGTTCGGTTCGACGCAATGGCCCGAGCAGTTCTCGCCGCACGAGTGGCGGACCATGGCCATACCGTTCAGTGCCACCGGGCGGGCGTACTTCCACGCCTGCCGGACGGCGCGCTGGTTCGCCCCCTTTTTCGCCGATGTCTTCGGGGTGACAACTTTCGGAAACCGCGACTACACCACGGTGTCCGCGCGCCGTGACCGGTTCGTGTGGGCCGGCCGCCAACCGGAGGCACGGCAGAATCTCTATCTGATCGACACTCCCGGGCACAAATCGCACGGCTGGACCGGTTCGGTCCGCAAGTATCTCGGCGCGGCGGCGCGGCCGCCGGTGCAGTGCGACCCGGCTGGGGGATTCGCCGTGGACCAGTCGGCGGGCACCTACGATCCGGTCGCCGAGCTCTACGACCGTGCCTACGTGGACATCAGGGTCCGCGGCGCCGAGTGGCGGTGGGTCGCGCAACGTGCCGCAAAGGTGCGGGCCCAGCTGGGCCGCGGCTTGCGGGTGCTGGAAATCGGTTGTGGCACTGGGGCTCTCCTGCGGGCCCTGGACGATGAGGGCATGATCGATTTCGCGGTCGGAGTGGACAGCTCGGGCCCGATGCTGGCCCGGGCACGCGAGCGCAGCCAGGACAGCCGTCGACTGCGGTTCCTGCAGGTGCACAGTCCGGCCCTGGATGTTCCCGACGACCAGTTCGACGTGGTCATCTCGTTCCTGTCCTTCCGGTATCTGGACTGGGATCCGGTGATGGCCGAGATCCGCCGGGTGCTCGCACCGGGCGGGCGGCTGTGGGTCGTCGACATGGTGGCCCAGCCCGTGCGGATCAAAGAGTTGGGCGTGCTGGCCCGATCAACGCTCGCGCACCTGCAGATCCGGCGTACCCGACCGCGGTTCGCCGCGGATCTGGCCGCCCTGACCACGCACCCGGACTGGCTGAAGATGCTGGCGCGCAACCCGATCCGCGCTGAGCACGAATACCATTGGTACTTCGCCAGCCGGTTCCCCGGAACCGGATTGGATCTGCTGACGGCAACGTCCACCCAACGCGTGGTGGCCTTCGACTCCGGACCGCTTCCCAAGGGGTGCACCGCCCCGCTCACATACCCGTGAACGCATGCCTGGGCATCGTCGACTGGGGGCGTCGGCGGTGTGGGTCTGGTACGGGCGTTGGACGAACTGGCATCCGGTCTTCCGGTGCTGTACTGGTCCGACACCGGCGTCACGCCGTACGGGCGGATGCATACCGGTGAACTGGTCGCACGGCTCACCGCGGTGGTCACCGCGCTCGCACGACGGGGCGCCACCGAAGTGGTGCTGGCCTGCAACGCGGCCAGCACGGTCACGCCACGGCTGAGGTCGGTGCCGATCCCGGTGGAAGGCATCATCGGCCACGGCGTGGCCTCGGTTCCCGAGGTGATCCGCGGCCCGATCGGCGTGGTCGGTGGACGCCGCACCATCGCGAGCGGGTGCTACCGGCGAGCGCTCGCCCGGCCGGACCGCGAAGTGGTGTCGCGGGTCGCCCAGCCACTCTCGGCGCACATCGAGGCGGGGCGTCTTGGGTCCCCGCAGTTCCTCGCCGACCTGACGTCGATCGTCGCGCCGCTGCGCCACGTGCAGGCGCTGGTATTGGCCTGCACGCACTATCCGGCTGCAAGCCCCTGGTTCTCGGCCGTGCTCGGGGACGTCGCGCTCCTCGACCCGGCCGAGCGCTTCGCCGCTGCCGTGGCCCGACGCCACCCACAAGCCCGCGTCAACAGCCGGCCGGCTGCCCGCACCTACCTCACCACCGGCGATCCCGACGCCATGCGCCGCGCAGCGGCCACCGCCTGGGCCACCGAACTGCGCGCCGCGAGAATTCATTGAGGATTCCGCAAGGCGCGCCCCGCAGCCTTAGCCCATGACCACACTTTGGCGCCACATCGCACTCGCCGCCGGGGCGGCCTGCCTGGCTTTTCCGGCGACCGCCCAGGCCTGCCCGGCAGCATCCACATTCGTCACCCCCTCAGGAAACATCATGTGCCTGGTGTCGAGCAGCTTCGACGGCACCAACGGGGCCGAATGCGAAATTCGTGACTACAGCTATACCCCGCCTCAGAAACCCGCCGACTGCCACCTCGGCTGGGGCGACCGCATCAGCATCAAACAGGGCAGTGCTCCCGTCGTGCACTGCCACGGCGACACCAACTTCGCCCCCGGACTGCCGACGCTGGCCTACGGCCAAAGCCGTTCCGCGGGGCCCATCGTCTGCCACAGTGAACCGGCGCGGATGACATGCACCGACAGCAGCACCGGCCATTATCTGCGACTGTCCCGTGAGTCGCTCGAGCTCGGCTGAGCCAGTTGGCTTGCCGGAGAAGGGAATACCCGTGATGAGACGACTGCTGCAGACAGCCGTGGTGACGGCGGGACTGTTGATGGGCGCCATGCCCGAGCTGGCCGGCGCGCAGCCGCTGTGTGCTGACCTGGGTGGGACAGTCGGCGCCGATCAGGTGTGCACCAGCCACACCAGCACGCCCGACTACAGTCTGGACATCAGCGTCCCGGTCGGCTATCCCGATCCGCAGCCGGTGCAGGACTTCATGACCCGCACCCGCGACGAATGGGTCACCGCCGCCGAACACGACCCGATGCCCGACCCCGGACACCATCTGTTGGCGATGTCGGGGACCGCGTATCAGTCGGCAGCGACCCGGAGTCTGGTGATCGCACTGAATTCTGACTTCGGCGCCCACCCGGTGGGTACGTTCCGAGCGTTCAACTACGACGTGACCCGGTCTGCGCCGAACACCCTGGCCACCCTGTTCCGTCCCGGAACGAACGCCGCGCAGCTGCTGGCACCGATTGTGAAGCGCGAGTTGGGGAAACGTGGCGCCGAGGTCCCGGAGTCGATCGATGACCTCGACGCGACGGCGTACCAGAACTTCGTGGTGACCGACGACGCGGTGGTCTTCTTCTTCGCACAGGGCCTCCTGCTGTCGCAAGTGGACGGGGCACAACGAATCTCGGTGCCACGTGCCGAGCTGGCCGCGGTGTTGGCCTGAAATGGGCATCAACCGAGCGCGATTCGTCGGCCTGGTCGCAGCGGCGTTGCTGGCGATGATGGCACTCGCGGCCCCGGCGCACGCCGGGCCCCGGCAGGAGGTGCTGCCGATCCACGGGCTGACCCAGCCAGGCGGTATCGCGGTGGACGGTGTGGGGACGGTGTACGTGGTCGACACCTTCGCCAATCGGGTGCTGGAGTTGACGTCCGGTGCGAATTCGCCGACTGCGCTGCCGATACCGGACCTGACCGGACCCGAGGACGTCGCGGTGGACGCCGCTGGAGACGTCTTCGTCACCGACCGCCTGGGAAGGGTGTGGACCTTGCCTGCCGGCACGGCGTCGCCGCGCGTGCTGCCGTTCGGCGACCTCGGAAACCCGGCCGGAGTGGCGGTGGATACGGCCGGAAATGTCTATGTCACCGATCGAGCGGAGACCGTGGAACGTCTGCACAGCCGCGGTGACGTGGATCGGGTGTGGAAGTTGGCGCCGGGAGCGAATGCGCCGACCGCGCTGCCGTTCCCAGGTCTGCACCAGCCCGACGATGTGGCGGTCGACGCGGCTGGCGACGTCTACGTCCTCGCCGACACCGGTGACGTGACCCATCCGGCCAAGGGTGTGCTCAAGCTCGCGCCCGGCGCGAGCACCCCGACTCTGTTGCCGTTCACCGATGTCAGCCTGCTGGGTGAACTGGCGGTCGACACCACCGGCGACGTGTATGTCACCGGCGAGCATCAGGTGTACGAGCTCGCCCCGGGTGCGGACACCCCCACCCCGCTGCCGTTCACGGGTTTGTCGGAACCCAGTGCAGTGGCGGTCGCCGACGACGGCAGCGTGGTGGTCACCGACGGCCTTGACAAGCGCGTGCTGCGGCTGATTCAGGGGTGACACAGAGCGATTGGCCCGAGATGGCCCGCGGACAGCCGTGGCGACGATAGCGTGAGGCGCATCGCATCTGGATCGGAGGCAATATGCGAGTCACCCCCTCGCCGGGCCGCGCCACCACGCGGGCAACACGGCCCTTGCACCGACTCACGGCCGTCGTCGCGGCCGTGTTCGTCGGGCTGATCGGCATCGCGCTGTGTATGACCGCGCCCGCCTCGGCGGCCGGGGAACACTATGTCATCGCGACCGACACCACGTTCGCCCCGTTCGAATTCCAGGACGCGCAGGGCAATCTGGTGGGCATCGACATGGATCTGATGCGCGAGATCGCCAAGGATCAGGGCTTCACCGTCGACATCAAGCCACTGGGCTTCGACGCCGCGCTGCAGGCGGTCCAGGCCAACCAGGCCGCCGGGGTGATCGCCGGAATGTCCATCACCGACGAACGCAGGAAGGTCTTCGACTTCTCCGACCCGTACTTCGAATCCGGCGTGCAGATGGCGGTGCTCAAGACCAACGACGACATCAAGTCCTACGCGGACCTGCGAGGCAAGCGCGTCGCGGTGAAGAACGGCACCGAGGGTGCACAATTCGCGGCCTCCATCAAGGACAAGTACGGGTTCGACATCGTGTCGTTCGCCGACTCGTCGTCGATGTTCGACGAGGTACGCACCGGCAACTCGGTGGCGGTCTTCGAGGACTATCCGGTGCTGAACTACGGCATCCAGCAGGGCAACGGATTCAAGACCGTTACGCCCAAGGAGAGCGGATCGAGCTACGGGTTCGCGGTCAACAAGGGCCAGAACGCCGAGTTCCTCGCGAAATTCAATGCGGGCCTGAAGAACCTCAAGTCCTCGGGCCGCTACGACCAGATCATCGAAACCTACCTCGGTAAGGGCGCCACCGAGAACGACAACTCGTTCCTGGGCCTGCTCAAGAGCACCTTCCCGATCCTGATGGCCGGCCTGAAGATGACCATCATCCTGACCGTCGTCTCGATCGCCATCGCCCTGGTGCTCGGCATCATCTTCGGGTTGTTGCGAGTGTCGCGGTCGATATGGCTGCGTGCCATCGGCACCACATTCGTCGACATCTTCCGTGGCACACCACTTCTGGTTCAAGCGTTCTTCATCTACTTCGGTATCCCGGCCGCGCTCGGCTTCCAGATGACGGCGATGACGGCGGGCATCATCACGCTATCGCTCAACGCCGGTGCGTACATGACCGAGATCGTGCGCGGCGGCATCCAGTCGGTGGACAAAGGCCAGATGGAAGCGGCCCGCAGCCTGGGTATCGGCTACCTACCGACCATGCGGAAGGTGATTCTGCCGCAGGCGATCCGGACCATGATCCCGTCCTACATCAACCAGTTCGTCATCACGTTGAAGGACACCTCGATCCTGTCGGTGATCGGCATCGCCGAACTCACCCAGACCGGCCGGCTGATCATCGCCCGCAACTTCCAGTCGTTCAACATGTGGTTGATCATCGGCATCATCTACTTCATCGTGATCATGGCGCTCACCAAACTCTCTGACCGACTCGAGAAGAGGCTCGTGAAATGACCCACCTCGTCCCGGAAACGGTTGCAGCCGAACCCGAAGGCACTGTCAAGATCCGCATCGAGGGTCTCAAGAAGGCCTATGGCGACCTGGTCGTCCTCGACGGCATCAACACCACCATCAGCCAGGGTGAGGTGGTCTGCGTGATCGGGCCGTCCGGTTCGGGGAAATCGACGTTCCTGCGGTGCCTCAACAAGCTCGAGGACATCACCGACGGCAAGGTCGTGGTCGATGACTACGACCTGACCGACCCCAAGGTCGACCTTGACAAGGTCCGTCAGCACATCGGCATGGTGTTCCAGCATTTCAACCTGTTTCCACACATGACGGTGATCGAGAACGTCACGCTGGCACCGCTTTTGACCAAGAAGATGAACAAGGCCGCCGCCGAGAAGCGGGCCCTGGATCTGCTGGGTCAGGTGGGGCTTGCGGAGAAGGCGAAGGTAAAGCCGGCCACGCTGTCCGGTGGTCAGAAGCAGCGCGTCGCCATCGCGCGGGCGCTGGCGATGAGCCCGTCGATCATGCTGTTCGACGAGGCCACCAGCGCGCTCGACCCCGAAATGGTCGGGGATGTCCTCGAAGTGCTGCGCACCCTGGCCGCAGAAGGCATGACGATGGTGGTGGTCACTCACGAGATGGGCTTCGCGCGGGAGGTGGCGTCGCGAGTGATCTTCATGGCCGACGGGAACATCGTCGAAGACGACACTCCGGCCGAGGTCTTCGACAGCCCCAAACATCCACGGCTGCAGGAGTTTCTGTCGAAGGTGCTGTGAGACTCAGCCCTGTTCGACGGTGTTGTCCGAGCCGGAGTTGGAGATCTGCGGTTCGCCCGAGTGGAAGGTGAGCCGGTTCTCCATCCCGGAGACGCCGATGGTGTCCACGGTATCGACGGTGATCGTGTTCTGGATGCCCGACACCGTGATGCTGGTGCAGTGTCCCGTGATGGTCACGGTGTTCTGGATACCTTGCACGATCACGGCGTTGCCGGCGCACGCGATGGTCCGGTTCTCGTTGATCCCTGTCACGGTGACCGGCTGGCCGGGTGTCGATGGGCTCGTCGAGGCGGTGGGCGGTGCGGGCACGGCTGTCTGCGTATGGGTCGGCGCGGTGCGCACGGTCGTCTTGGTGGTGCGGCTGGTGGTGGTGCCACTCGATCCGGTGTTCTGCGAGGTGCCGAACATCAGGTACGCCGCGACGCCACCGGCCACCAGGAACGACCCGACCGCGGCGAGTATCACCAGCACGCGCACAGCACTGCCCGAGCTTCGCTGCGGCGGCGGGGGATAGCCGGAGTACTGGCCGGGGTACTGGTTGCCGTAGGTCGGCGGCGGGTATTGGCCCCGGAATTGTCCGCCGTAGGTCGGTGGAGGGAACTGATTGTCGGCGGTCCATGGCTGGGTGGGCGGCGGGGTGCTGGACCCGGTCCCCAATTCCGACGCGTAGGCGGCGTCGGCGAGCGGGCGTTCCAGGTCCCGGATGCGGGCCTCGGGATCGTCCTGCGGGTCCATGCGGTGATGCTCGCATATGCGGCGCCCGGGTGGGGGAGGTTGACGATGCAGGTGTGAGCGGGGTCACGCCCAGCGAACATCTGTCCCACCGGGCCTCAGCTTTCCCAGTCGTAACATGGAGTCGGCCGGTGCGGCCACGTGCGGTCGCCTGGGGATTCGAAAAGTTTGCTGGCGTGTCGAAGTGTGATTTATCGCTCATTTTTGCCCGGAATGGTAAGAGACCATTTCGCCAACACCATTGCGCGATGTCAGATGGGTGATAGCCGCCGGCAGCGTCGTCCCAGGTAACTGACGTGCAATGTATTGCTACCAAAACATAACGACGCCGTAACGAAGAATTTCCTAAGCGCAGCCTGAGAGAATGGCTCGGCAGTTGGCCGGGGCGCCGAGCTGATGATGAAGGGCGCCCATTTTCGTCGCTAGACTCGATCCAACCGCGCCAGCCTGGCGCAGACAGACCCTGGAATCTAGTGCCGGTGAACGCCATGCCGGCGGAGGTGCCGATGACCATGGCAAATAACTTCCTGCGTGCGATCAGCAATCTGCTTCGTCGTGACACCGCTGTCGCAGAAGATGCGGCCGGCAGCGTCGCGTTCGACGGGGCCCTCGACGACCTGGACGTTGCCGGTCTCGTGGAAGTCCAGCGCGGCCCCATCGCTGACATCGCTGTTGACGCCGACCGCGACACCATCGTGGTGACCAACTACGGCAGCGACTGCCTCACCGTCATCAACCCCGACACCCTGCGGGTCGTGGGTTCGGTACGGCTCGGTGGCGAACCGTTCGCGATCGCGGCGGCCGACGACCGTGCCTATGTCAGCATCGCCACCGCCGGTCGTGACTCGATCGCCGTGGTCGACACCATCTCCGGTGCGCTGCTCGCCGAGTATCCGCTGGCCATGAACGTGACTGCACTGACCGTGAGCCCGGACGGCAAGCGCGTGTTCGTCGGTCGCAGCGGCCACGACCGCATCGACGTCGCCGTCATCGACGTGACCGCCGAGCGGGTCGGCACCATCGACATCGCCACCGGTGCGGGCGTCAACCTCGACGCCCTGCGGGCCGACTCCACCGGTAAGCGGCTCTACGCGGCCACTTCGGGTCCGCGGGGCAGCCGGCTGGTCGCCATCAACACCGAAACCGCACATGTCGAGTCCACGGTGTGGATCGGCGCACCGGTTCGCGACATCGCGCTCGGTGCCGACGGAATCGCCTACGCGCTGACCTCGGATCTGCAGTACCGCGGTGAAGTGCACGTCATCGATACCGCTGCGGGAACTGTCCTCGGCACCATCGGTGTCGGCGGGGCCCCCACGCAGCTCGTGCTCAGCCCGGACTCCACCCGCGCCTACATCGTCGACTACGACCGCGTCCACGTGCTGTGTACCCTGACCAGCCAGATCATCGGCAGTGTCGATGTCAACGCCCAGCCCGCCGCGGTCGCCGTGCGCGCCGATGGTGGCCGGGTCTTCATCGCCGACTACACCGGCCACGTCAACGCCTTCGACGTCGCGGCCGAGCTGCCCGCGCTGTACTCGCAGCTGGCCTCCGCGCCGGTGGCCGTGCGTGAGCTCGCCGCACCGGCACGCGAACCCATCGCCGTCTAGATCTCGTCTGCTCGCGAGGGGTCTAGCGCCAGTGGTAACGGGTGCTGGGCCGGCCGGTCTTGCCGTACTCCGTGCTGCGGGTAACGGTGCCGCCATCGGCCAGCCGCTCCAGGTAGCGCCACGCCGTCACCCGGGAGACCCCCACCTGCTTGGCCACCTCGTCGGCGGTCAGCCCGTCGGGGTCGTCGCGTACCGCGCGGGCGATCTCGTCGGTGGTCTGCGGCGCCGCCCCTTTCGGGGAAGCGGCCTTGTCCGGGGCGACGCGTAATTCCCAGAGGGCCCGGTCCACCTCGGCCTGGCTGGCCGCGTCCGTACCGGCCGGAAGCGCCGTGCGGTAGCGGCGGTAGCGCTCGAGGCGATCGCGGAATGCCGCGAACGTGAACGGCTTCAGCAGGTACGCCAGGGCGCCGTGGGCCACCGCGGCCCGCACCATCTCCAAATCGCGTTCGGAAGTGATGGCGATGATGTCGGGCGCCGGTCGCAGCCCGGACAATCCCGAGGCCAACGAGATTCCACTGGCGTCGGGCAGTCCCAGGTCCAGCAGCACGAGATCGATCGGCCGCTCCGATGCCGAGGCCTCCGCCGCGGTGCGCATCGCGTCACGTGCGGTGTGCACCACTGCGGCAGTCGAAAACCCTTCCAGCCGAGCAAGATACGTGGCGTGCGCCTCGGCGATCAGCGGATCGTCCTCGACGATGAGGACGTGAATATCGCTCATATCGGCAAGGTCACCGTGACGACCGAACCGTATGTCACGTCGGCCCGTATCGCGCCGCCGTGTCTTCTGACCACCTGAGCCACCAGCGCCAATCCCAGACCATGGCCAGAAGTGTCGCCCGGTTTGGTGGAATACCCACGCTGCATGGCCTTTTCGAACGTCGACGCATCCATTCCGGGGCCGCTGTCGGCCACCCGGATCAACAGTCCGCCATCGTCCTGGCTCACCGTGACCTCGACCCACGGATCGTCGCGGTCGCACGCGTCCATCGCATTGTCGATCAGATTACCCACCACGGTGACCATCTCCTGGCCCGACAGCACTGTGTCGGTGGGCAGTTGGGTGTCCTCGGTGATCGTGAGCGCGATGCCGCGTTCGTCGGCCTGCGCGGTCTTGCCGAGCAACAGCGCCACCAGCGCGGGCTCGCGCACCGCCTGCGACAGCCGGTCGACCAGTTGCTGCGACAGCGCGAGATCCTCGGTGGCGAACCGGACCGCGTCCTCCGGACGTCCCATCTCGACCAAGGTGATGACGGTGTGCAGCTTGTTCGCCGACTCGTGCGCTTGGGCCCGCAGGGAATCGGCCAACACCTGCATGGAGCTGAGTTCGCCCAGCGCGCCCTGTAATTCGGTGCGATCCCGGATGGTGACGACCTCGGAATCGGAATCGATCCCCCGGCCGCTTCGCTCCTGCCCACCGGTGACCCCGGAACGGTTCACGACCAGCACCCGGTCGTCGGTGACATGCACCTCGTCACGCACCCCTGGATCACGACTGCGCAGGAAGTCCGGCAGGTCGGCCTGCCGGACCGGTCCGGGCGGCACGCCCAGGAGCCGTCGCGCCTCGTCGTTGATCACGGCCACGCCGTCGCGATCCAGCACGATCAATCCCTCGGACACCGAATGCAGGATCGCGTCGTGGTGGTCGTACATCACCCGCAGTTCGTCGGGCCGTAGGCCGCGGGTCTGGCGTAGCAGCCTGCGCCGGATCGCCCACACCCCGATCGACGAAACTGCCAGGGCGCCAACGGTTACCGCCGCGATCACTGGGATCTGCGCCCGCCAGCGCTGCGCCAGGGTCTGCTGGGTGATGCCTGCGGAGACCAGTCCCACGATGCGCCCGTCGCGGCCGTGCACCGGGGCCACCGCCCGCACCGACGGGCCGAGCGTTCCGGTGTAGACCTCGCTGAACGTCTCACCACGCAACGCCGGCTCGACGGTGCCGAGGTAGTGGCCGCCGATCTGGCTGGGATCGGTGTGGGTGAAGCGCGTTCCGTCGGGCGCCATGATCGTGATGAACGCGATGTCGGTGGCCTTGCGCACCGCCTCGGTCATCGGCTGCAAAACCTCTGTGGCCGTGCCGGATTGGATGGCTGCGGCCGTCGACGGGGAATCCGCGAGTGCGGTCGCGATGCCGACGACCTGCTGGCGTGCGGCGGCGTCACCGTCGCGTCGCGCGTCGAGCAGCGCAAGTGCGGTCCCGGCCAGCACCACGATGGCGACCACGACCACCTGCAGGGCGATCGCCTGACCGGCCAGCGACCGCGGCCACCACCTGCTCAACCGCACGTTATCCGCCCCAGCTTGAACTAAATGAACTTATGCGTGACGTGGCTCACGTCATCGGCGAACCTACTTGCAGAGCAAACCGATGTCGACCCGGAGGTACCGATGAGCACCACCTTGGACCCACAACCCGAACCGAAGACCCGACGAGACCGAACCCACTGGCTCTACATCGCCGTCATCGTCGCGGTGGTGGCCGGAGTCGCGGTCGGGCTCGTCGCACCGGGATTCGGCAAAGACGTCGGCGTGCTCGGGACGATGTTCGTCAACCTGATCAAGATGATGATCGTCCCGGTCATCTTCTGCACGATCGTGTTGGGCATCGGCTCGGTCCGTAAGGCCGCCACCGTGGGCAAGATCGGCGGCCTGGCCTTCGTCTATTTCCTGGTGATGTCGACCGTCGCGCTGGCCATCGGCTTGCTGGTGGGCAACCTGCTCGACCCCGGCTCGGGCATGCACCTGTCGGAGAAGGCCGCCGGGCAGGGCGCGCAGCTGGCCGAGAAGGCCCATGAGGCCGGCGGTCTGATGGACTTCATCCAGCACATCATCCCGACCACCCTGTTTTCGGCGCTGACCGACGGCAACGTGCTGGAAGCCCTTTTCCTGGCCTTGTTGGTCGGCTTCGCACTGCAGGCGATGGGAACCGCGGGCGAGCCCATCCTGCGCGGTGTCGAGCACCTGCAGAAGCTCGTGTTCAAGGTGCTGATCATGATCCTGTGGCTGGCCCCGATCGGTGCGTTCGGCGCGATCGCGAACGTGGTCGGGCAGACCGGCTGGACGGCGGTCACCCAACTGCTGACCCTGATGCTCGCGTTCTACCTGACGTGCGCGGTGTTCGTGTTCGGCGTGCTCGGCGCGCTCCTGCGCCTGGTGTCGGGTGTGTCGATCTTCAAGCTGGTGCGCTACCTGGCCCGCGAGTATCTGCTGATCTTCTCGACGTCGTCCTCGGAGTCGGCACTGCCGCGGCTGATCGCCAAGATGGAACACCTGGGCGTCGAGCGGAGCACCGTTGGTGTCGTCGTGCCGACCGGATACTCGTTCAACCTGGACGGCACCGCGATCTACCTGACCATGGCGTCGCTGTTCATCGCCGATGCGATGGGTGACCCGCTGTCCATAGGCGAGCAGGTCTCGCTGCTGGTGTTCATGATCGTCGCCTCCAAGGGCGCGGCTGGAGTCAGCGGCGCCGGCCTGGCCACCCTGGCCGGCGGGCTGCAGAGCCACCGCCCCGAACTGCTGGACGGGGTGGGCCTGATCGTCGGCATCGACCGGTTCATGTCCGAGGCCCGCGCCGTGACCAACTTCTCCGGAAATGCGGTGGCCACCTTGCTCGTCGGCTCGTGGACCAAGACGGTGGACCGGGCCAAGATCGACGCGGTGCTGGGCGGCAGGGACCCCTTCGACGAACTCACGATGGTCGACAACCATGCCGCGCCCGTGGCGGTAGCGGCCCACTGAGAGCCAGCACCGAAGCCCGGCCGGATTCTCCGGCCGGGCTTTGCGTTTCCTGTGAACCATGTTGGCCCCGTCGCCGTGACAGTGGTATGCGAACAACCTCAGTGGCGCTGGCCGTATCGGGGGCGGTACTGGCAATCATGGCAACGCCGGCGGCAGTGGCGTCGGCAGAATCAGCAGTGGTGACCATCGGTGAACTTCAGGCCGACGGCTTCGATGTGACGATCGACCGGATCGGGAGTGCTCCGCTGGAGCAGTGCACGGTGACCAGCGTGCGCAATCCCCAGACCGAAACCAGGCTGGTTCGAGTTGAGAACATCGGCAAGAACGGCAAGAAGAACTTCGACCTCGTCCCGATCGTGGTGCGGCGCACCATCACGGTGTCGTTGGACTGCACACATTGACGTGGGTGCCGGGTGCCCCGGGTGGGCGGCGAAAGCGCGGACAGGGTACGCTGGAGGTCATGGTCACGAGCAAGACATTCCCACCGATGAATGCGCCGATCGAGCTGAACGACGGCACTCGCATCCCGCAGTTGGGATTTGGCGTGTTCAAGATCGAGCCGGAGAAGACGGCCGCGGCGGTCAAGGTGGCGCTGGACGTCGGTTACCGCCACATCGACACCGCCGAGATGTACGGCAATGAACGCGAAGTGGGTCAGGGCATCCGCGACGCCGGCTTGGACCGTGGCGACGTGTTCGTCACCAGCAAGCTCAACAACGGTTTTCACCGACCCGACGACGCCCGACGGGCCTTTGACGACACCCTGACTGCGCTCGGGTCCGACTATGTCGACCTTTTCCTCATCCATTGGCCGCTGCCGACGCTCTATGACGGCGACTTCGTGTCGACCTGGCATGTTTTGGAGGAATTCGCCAAGGACGGCCGCGCACGCAGCATCGGGGTATCGAACTTCCAGCCCGCACATCTGGAGCGTCTCGCGAGGGAATCCGACACGGTGCCGTCGGTAAATCAGGTCGAGGTCCATCCGTACTTCACCAACGAAGAGGTCCGCACGTACGGGCGAGAGCATGGCATCGCAACGGAGGCCTGGTCGCCGATCGCGAAAGGCCGGGTGCTCGACGATCCGGCCGTCACGAGAATCGCCGAGGCCGTCGGTCGGTTCCCCGCTCAAGTGGTACTGCGTTGGCACATCCAGCGCGGCGACATCGTATTTCCGAAATCAGTGTCGCCCGAACGGGTTCGATCCAACTTCGAGCTGTTCGACTTCGAACTGAGCGACTCCGACATGCAAGCGATCTCGGCACTCGACCGCGGTGAACCCGGACGAACTGGCCCGAACCCAGACACTTTCGACCGGATCCCGACGTGAGCCCCGGGCTGGGCGAGGCGGAACTGGCTCGCTCAGCCCTGGCAGTTCAGTGACACCGATACCGTCTGGCTGGTGACCACCTGCACCAGTACCCGGTCGTTGCCGTTACCGCGGCCCGGGCCGGTATAGGGGACCCACTGCTTGACCTGCTGCGGGTTGCGGACGCTGGTGACCACGCACTGGTCCAGCGGCGCCGTGCCGACACGATCGATGTTGACGGTGTAGCCCTGCGACTGCAGACGGCTGATGGTTTCCTGCGCCGTCTCGTCGGCTGACGCGAGGCCGGCGGGGGCGCCCACCAGCCCGATCACAGCCACTGCGACCGCACCCATGGTCCACTTCACCCGCATTGTCGTGCCTCTCCTTCAGCTACTTCACATCTTCCTCTCCATACATCGTTTCGGGAACCCGATTCGTTCCCGCGAGCACCCCGATAGCATCGCGCCCGTGGACAGCACCATGCAGAACTGGCCGTTGACCATCACGGCGATCCTGCGGCACGCCTGTGGCGCCAACGGCGACCGAACCGTCACCACCGCCACCGGTCACGGGGGATACCGCACCAGCACCTACCGCGAGATCGGCGAACAGGCCGCCCGGCTGGCGCATGCCCTGCGGGGCTTCGGCATCACCGGCGACGAGCGGGTGGGCACGTTCATGTGGAACAACGCCGAACATCTGGCCGCCTATCTGGCCCTGCCTGCGATGGGGGCGGTGCTGCACACCCTCAACATCCGGTTGTCCCCGGAGCAGATCGCCTACATCGCCAACGAAGCGCAGGACCGGGTGATCGTGGCCGACGCGTCTCTGGTGCCGCAGCTGGCCCCGGTGCTGCCGCTCCTGGAGGCAGTGCACACCGTGATCGTGTCCGGGGACGGCGACCTCAGTGCTCTGAGCGGGGTCACGGTCGTGCGGTACGACGACGTGCTGGCGGCCCAGCCCGCGCAGTTCGACTGGCCGGACATCGACGAGAACTCTGCTGCCGCAATGTGTTACACGAGCGGTACCACCGGAAACCCCAAGGGAGTGGTGTACTGCCACCGGTCGAGTTATCTGCACTCGCTGTCCACCTGCACCGCCAACGCACTCGACGTCGGCGCGGGCGACGTGGTGTTGCCGATCGTGCCGATGTTCCACGCGAATGCGTGGGGGCTACCGTACGCGGCCCTGATGGCCGGGGCGGATCTGGTGATGCCGGACCGGTTCCTCGACGGTGTCTCGCTGATCGAACTGATCGAATCGCAGCGCCCCACAGTGGCCGGCGCCGTCCCCACCATTTGGAACGACGTCATGCACTGCCTGGAAAAGGCTCCGGGACACGATATTTCGTCGTTGCGACTGGTTGCCTGCGGCGGCTCGGCGGTACCGGTGTCGCTCATGCGGACGTTCCAGGAGCGCTACGACGTCTACATCCAACAGGCGTGGGGGATGACCGAGACGTCGCCGCTGGCGACGGTCGCCAAACCGCTGCCCGGAGTGTCCGAGGAACGGCACTGGGCCATGCGCGCGACGGCGGGCCGAGCGATGTGCGGTGTCGAGGTCCGCATCGTCGACGACACGGGTACACCCATGCCCGCCGACGGTAAAGCCGTGGGGGAGCTGGAAGTACGCGGGCCGTGGATCACGGGCAGCTACTACCGGGGCCGGGACGCGGAGAAGTTCGACACCGGCTGGCTGCGCACCGGCGACGTCGGCTGCATCGACGAAGACGGCTATGTCACGCTCACCGACCGGGCCAAGGACGTCATCAAATCCGGTGGCGAGTGGATATCCTCGGTGGAGCTGGAGAATCTGCTGATCGCCCACCCCGCTGTGCTGGAGGCCGCCGTGGTCGGCGTGCCCGACGAGCGCTGGCAGGAACGCCCGCTCGCCGTGGTGGTGCTGCACGAGAACGCCACGGCCAGCCCGGCGGAACTACGAGAATTCCTGGCGGACAAGGTGGTTCGGTGGTGGCTTCCGGAGCGCTGGACATTCATCGACCAGGTTCCGCGCACCAGCGTCGGCAAGTACGACAAGAAGACCATCCGCGCCCGGCACGCCGACGGCGCGTATGAGGTGATCACCATCTAGCGGCTGGAATCAGGTCCGCACGGCTATGGTCGACAGCAGGTCTGCCAACCGATCGGGCCGGTCGATCATCGAGAAGGTGCGGGCGCCGTCGATGATCTCGAGGCGGGCGTGCGGGATGATGCTTGCCAGCCGTTCGCCGTCGCCGAGCTCGAAGAACACGTCGTCGGCCGACCACGCGATCAGCGTCGGCTTGGTGAATTCGGGGAGCCGGGCGGCCACCCCGGTGGTGACCTCGGTGCGCAGCGACAGGGTGAACTGCCGCAGATCCTCGGCGATCGCCGGGTTCGACCGGGTGGTGTGCACCCATTCCCGGGTGAGGACATCGATGTTCGCGTGGGCCAGGCCCGCGTAGGCACGCCTGCGCACAGCAGGGATCCGCACGGCCTGCGCGACGCCCCGGAACAGCACCTTGGATTGTGCGGCGCTGATCAGCGGCTTGAGGATGGGCGGTGGAAAGTGTTCGAACGCATCGCAACTCGTCAACACCAGGGCGCCGATTCGGTCCGGATGATGCACGGCGACCAGCTGCGTGACCACCCCGCCGGTGTCATTGCCGACCAGTGCGACGTCGTCGAGATCCAGGGTGGCGAGCGTGTCGGCGACGATGCTCGCGACGCCGCGGATGCTGCGATCGGCGCCGGGCCGCAACGGTTCGGGATGCGCGCCCAGTGGCCAGGTCGGGGCGATGCACCGCAGGCCACGCGCCGCCAGGCGCGCGCTGACCTGGCGCCACAGCTGCCCACCCATCATGTACCCGTGGACGAAGACGACCGGCCTGCCGTCCTTCGGTCCGAATTCCTCGAAATGGACGGTTCCGGCGCTAATCTCAATGATCGACATGGATGACTCCCGGCTCGATACGCATTTACGAACAGTCTGCCGGTAACTTACCAACAGGGTGTATGGAAAACAAGAGACGTACTCAGGAAGAGCGCTCCGCGGCCACCCGTGAAGCGTTGATCGCGGCTGCCCGGCGACTGTGGGGTGAGCGCGGCTACTCAGAGGTGGGGACGCCGGAGATCGCCACGGCCGCAGGCGTGACCCGAGGCGCGATGTATCACCAATTCGCCGACAAGGCAGCACTTTTTCTGGCCGTGGTGGAGGTCGTGGAGCAGGACGTGATGGCGCGGTTGGCGACCGAGGTGGCCGCGTCGGGCGCGACGACTCCGGCCGACGCGATCCGCGCCGCGGTCGACGCGTGGCTGGAGGTGTCCGGCGATCCCGAGGTGCGCCAGCTGATCCTGCTCGACGCGCCGAGTGTGCTCGGCTGGGCAGGGTTCCGCGACGTGGCCCAGCGCTACAGCCTCGGCATGACCGAGCAACTGCTCGCCGAGGCGATCAAGGCCGGTCAACTCGCGCGTCAGCCCGTGCGGGCCTTGGCGCACGTGCTGATCGGCGCCCTCGACGAGGCGGCCATGGCCATCGCTACCGCCGAGGATCCGAAGAAGGCCCGCCGCGAGATCCGGCAGGTGCTACGCCGGCTGATCGACGCAATGCTGACCGGTTGATTTCCGCGGCTTTCTCCCGCGGCTTTCTCCCGCGACTTTCTCCGGCGAGCAGACAGCCAGGTACGCGAAACGCGGCGTGTCGCGTACCCGCGTGTCTGCTCGCGAGGGAAGTCCTAGCGGTCGGCGCGCTGGTAGGCCGTCACGACGGCGGCGCCGCCAAGGCCGATGTTGTGTTGCAGCGCAGCGTTGACGCCGTCGACCTGACGCTTGTCGGCGGTGCCGCGCAACTGCCAGGTCAGCTCGGCGCACTGGGCCAGGCCCGTCGCACCCAGCGGGTGGCCCTTGGAGATGAGCCCGCCGGACGGGTTGACCACCCAGCGTCCGCCGTAGGTGGTGTCGTCGTTGTCGATCAGCCGCGGCGCTTCACCTTCGCCGCACAGGCCAAGGGCTTCGTAGAGCAGCAGCTCGTTGGCCGAGAAGCAGTCGTGTAGCTCGATGACCTGGAAATCCTCAGGGCCGAGGCCGGACTGTGCGTAGACCTGTTGGGCCGCTTGTACATTCATGTCGTAGCCGATGATGTTGGCGGCGCTGCCGTCGAACGTCGAGGCGAAGTCGGTGGTCATGGCCTGCCCGACGATCTCGACCGCCTGGGAAGCCAGCCCGTGCTTGTCGACGAACTCCTCACCGGCCAGGATCGCCGCGCCGGATCCGTCGGAGGTGGGCGAGCACTGCAGCTTGGTCAGCGGATCGGAGATCATCTTGGCGGCCAGGATGTCGTCGAGGGTGTACTCGTCCTGGAACTGCGCGTACGGATTGTTGACCGAGTGTTTGTGGTTCTTGTAGCCGATCTTCGCGAAATGCTCGGCGGTGGAGCCGTACTTCTTCATGTGTTCGCGGCCGGCCGCGCCGAACATCCACGGCGCCACCGGGAATGCGAATTCGTCGATCTCGGCCAGTGCCTTGACGTGGCGGCCCAGTGGCGACTCGCGGTCCTGGGCGCCCGCCTGCAGCGCGCCCGGCTGCATCTTCTCGAAGCCCAGCGCGATGGTGCAGTCCGCCAGGCCGCCCCGGATCGCTTGTGCGGCAAGGTAAAGCGCGGTCGAGCCGGTGGAACAGTTGTTGTTCACGTTGACGATCGGGATGCCCGTCATGCCCAGTTCGTAGAGCGCGCGCTGACCCGACGTGGAATCCCCCGAGCAATATCCGACATACCCCTGTTGGACCTGGTCGTAGGAGATCCCGGCGTCCTTGAGCGCGTTGGTACCCGACTCCCGCGCCATGTCCGGGTAGTCCCACGCCGAACCATTGTCGTTGAGGCGACGGCCGGGCTTCTCGAACTTCGTCATCCCCACCCCTACAACGAACACTTTGTTGACCATGTCGAGAAACATACATATCGCGACGCGCTTAGTGTAGAGATAAATAGAACACGTTCTAGTTCGTCGAGGAGGATCTGCCGTGCTCAAAGTGGTGCAGTGGGCGACCGGCGGAGTCGGCGTGGCCGCCATCAAAGGCGTGCTGGAACACCCGGACCTGGAACTGGCCGGGTGCTGGGTGCATTCCGAGGCCAAGAACGGCAGGGACGTCGGAGAGCTCATCGGCGCCGGGCCCATCGGCGTCGTCGCGACCAACAGCGTCGACGAGATCCTCTCGCTGGATGCCGACGCCGTCATCTACGCGCCGCTCGTGCCCAACCCCGACGAAGTCGCGGCGCTGCTGCGGTCCGGCAAGAACGTCGTCACCCCGATCGGCTGGTTCTACCCGTCCGACAAGCAGGCCGAGCCGCTGCGGGCCGCGGCACTCGAGGGCGGCGCCACATTGCACGGCACCGGTATCGCGCCCGGCGGCATCAGCGAGAAGTTCCCCCTGCTGGTGTCCGCGCTGTCCACCGGTGTGCGGTTCGTGCGCGCCGAGGAATTCTCCGACCTGCGCACCTACGAGGCGCCCGACGTGGTGCGCCACGTGATGGGCTTCGGCGGCGAGCCTGACAACGCGCTGAGCGGACCGATGCAGAAGCTGCTCGACGGCGGCTTCATTCAGGCCATCAAGTTGGTTGTGGACCAGATCGGGTTCAACGCCGAGCCGCGGATCAGGGCGACGCAGGAGATCGCCGTGGCCACCGCGCCCATCGAATCGCCGATCGGCGTGATCGAACCGGGTCAGGTCGCAGGGCGAAAATTCCACTGGGAGGCCATCGTCGGTGATGAGCCCGTCGTTCGGATCACGGTCAACTGGCTGATGGGTGAGGAAAATCTAGAACCGGCATGGACTTTCGGGCCGGCCGGGCAGCGCTACGAGATGGCGGTCCGGGGCAATCCGGATTTCACCATGGTCATCAACGGATTTCAGGGCATCGTCGGCGAGCAGGGCCCCGAGCCCGGCGTCGTCGCCACCGCGGCGCACTGCGTCAACTCGGTGCCTGCGGTGTGTGCGGCGGCGCCGGGCATCGCCACCTATCCCGACCTGCCGCTGATCAGCGGGAAGGCGGCACCCGACCTGCGGTGATACTTAGGGCTGCACCAGGATTCGGATCGGATTACCGTCCTGGCGTTCCAACCTTTCGATGCCCGTGGCGATGTCCTCCAGCGCGACGATGCCGCTGATCGACCGCGACAGGTCGAGCCGGCCCAGCGACACCAGCGTCGCCAACGTCGAGATGTCGACGTTCTGATATCCGAGATGGCCGAGCACCTGCTTCTGGGTCAGGCCGAACATCGACGTCGGCCCTATGGTGGGCTCCTGCGCGCTCATGCCGACCGACACCAGCCGGCCGCCAACGGTCAACTGCCCCAACGCCTGCTCGAAGGTCGACTTGAGCCCGACCGCGTCGAACGCGACGTCGAGCCCGCGGCCGCCGGTCACCTCGGCGATCTTTTCGCCGAGGTTCTCGTCACGCGAATCGAAGGCGTAATCGGCGCCGAGTTCCAATGAGCGGTCGAGGACTTCGGGTTTGATGTCGACGGCGATCACCGGTACGGCGCCGACCAGCCGGGCGAGTTGCGCGATGTGAGTGCCGACGCCACCGAGTCCCCACACCCCGACCGATTCGCCGATCCCGACCTTGCCCGTGCGCACCACGGCGCCGTACGGCGTCGACACCGCATCGGCCAGTATCGCGGCCTGTTCCAGCGGTACGTTGTCCGGCACGCGGGTCAGCCCGAATGCCTGCGCGATGGTGTACTCGGCCCACGCACCGTCGTAGGCGAAGGCCATCAACTGGATCCGCATGCAGTTGGCGATGTCACCGCACCGGCAGTTGGCACACGTCAGGCAGGGCCTGCCTGCCGCGACGATCACCCGGTCACCCTCGGCCCACCCCGTCACCCCTGGGCCGAGTTTGGCGATGGTGCCCGAAGCCTCGTGGCCCTGCGTCACCACCGGGGCCTGCGCCGGGAACGTGCCGTTGATCAAGCTCAGGTCGGAGTGGCAGATGCCGCAGAACGCCACCTTCACCAGGACTTCGCCCGGACCGGGCTCGGGAATCGGAACATCTTCCACGACAACCGTTTTGGTGTCGGCGTAGAAGCGCTCGGCCCGCATCGTCGCGGTCATCTCGGTTCCCTTCGTCCGGCGGCTACTATCGGCATCATGTCGCAGTCGCCGGTCGCCGAGCAACGACGCTGACCGATGTGTCGGTTGTTCGGACTGCACGCGGGCCATCACGCCGTCACGGCGACCTTCTGGCTGCTGAATGCGCCGGACAGCCTCGCCGCGCAGAGCAGGCACAACCCGGACGGCACCGGACTGGGCGTATTCGGGCCCGACGGCGCACCGCACGTCTACAAGCAACCCATTGCGGCGTGGCAGGACTGCGCTTTCGCGACCGAGGCCCACGACCTCACCGCAACCACGTTCATCGCCCATGTCCGGTACGCGTCGACCGGTGCGCTCGAGGTACGCAACACGCACCCCTTCCTGCAGGACGGACGGATCTTCGCGCACAACGGTGTGGTCGAAGGACTCGACGTGCTGGACGCGCGGCTCGCTGACCTGGGAGTCGCCGATCTGGTCGGCGGCGAGAGCGATTCCGAGCGGGTGTTCGCGTTGATCACCGCCGCGATCCGCAGCGCCGAGGGCGACGTGACCGCCGGGCTGCGCGACGCCATCGGCTGGCTCGCCGACACCGTGCCGATATACGCCGTCAACGTCCTGCTCAGCACCGCCACTGGACTGTGGGCGTTGCGCTACCCGGACACTCACGAGCTGTACCTGTTGGATCGCCGCGAGGTGGCCGAGCGACAGATGCGGATGCGCAGCCACCGCATCGCCGCGCACTCCGAGCAGCTGAGTCGGCACCCGGCGGTGGTGTTCGCGAGCGAGCCGATGGACGGCGAGCCCTGGCAGCCGCTCGCACCCGGTGAACTGGTACACGTCGACGCCGACCTGAACATCCACCGCGAGGTGGTCTTCCCCGATCCTCCGAAGCATCTGCTGCAACTGGCCGAGCTCACCGAGAAGGCTGCCGCGTCACAACACCCCGCCGGGTGAGCCCGCGCCCGGCTGGCACACTGGAATCCCCTGGCAACCAAACGTGCACTGGTCCTGGCAGGCGGCGGCATCGCGGGGATCGCATGGGAGACCGGCATTCTGCGGGGCATAGCCGACGAATCCCCGCAGACGGTCCAGGCCCTGCTTGACAGTGACGTGATGGTCGGCACGTCGGCCGGTTCGACGGTCGCCGCGCAGCTCGGCAGCGGACTGAGCCTCGATGAGCTCTACCTGCGCCAGATCGGCGCGAAATCGGCCGAACTGGACCCCGGTGTTGGCATCGACAGTGTCACCGACCTGTTCGTCGACGCGATGCTCACGCCGAACTCCGACAAGGCCCAGAAACTCCAGAAGATCGGCCAGGTCGCGCTGGACACCCCGACGGTGTCGGCGGCCGTGCGCCGGGAGGTGATCGCCGCGCGGCTGCCGTCTCACGAGTGGCCGCAGCGGGTACTGCGGATCTCGGCGGTCGACATCGACCGCGGCGAGCTGGTCAGCTTCGACCGGGATTCCGGCGTCGGACTTGTCGATGCCGTCGCCGCGAGCTGCGCGGTGCCGGGCGTGTGGCCGGTCGTCACGATCGGTGATCGGCGCTATATGGACGGCGGGGTCAACAGCAGCGTGAACATGGTGCTGGCCGCCGACTGCGACGCCGCTGTCGTACTGGTGCCCTCAGGGCAGAACACCCCGTCGCCGTTCGGGGCCGGGGTGAGCGCCGAGATCGACGGTTTCGCCGGCGCATCGCTTGGCGTCTACGCCGATGACGACGCGGTGGACGCGTTCGGCGAGAACCCGCTGGACCCGGACTGCCGGGTCCCGTCGGCGCAGGCCGGCCGCAGGCAGGGGCGACGCGTCGCGGCGGCGGTGGCCGAGTTCCTGGCCGGCTGAGTCAGCCGTCGAGCGCGCGGGCGGCCAACTCCTGACCGATCCCGATCACCTCGCCGGCCCGGTGGAACTCCAGGCTGCGGCACACCGAGCGGGGCACCTCGATGAGCAGATCGGGGGGATAGGCCGCCAGCGTGTGCCGGGCCAGCGCGGCCTGCGCGATGTCGATGGTGCGGTACATCACCTCGAAGCTGCCCAACCGCGGCGCCCCAGCGGTCTCGGGGATGTCGTCGGTGTCGGTTTCCGCGAGCTCGCCGTCGGGGATCGTCGCCCCGAACCGGCTCAGCACCGCGCGGGCCGTCGGCCGGTCGAGCATGCTGCGGACCGACGCCGTATCCAAGACCCCCGACGTGCTGCGCAGCATCCGGTTGAGCCACTCGGCGCTCGGCCGGGGCTCGCGATCCTCCGGTGTCGCGGCCGTGCCCGGATCACCGCCGGACACGCTGACCGCGATGGTCAGGTCGGCGTTGACCGCGGCGATCGGCGCCATCGGCAACGGATCGAGTATGCCGCCGTCGCCGAGCAGCCGGCCGCCGAGCGCATGCGGGGCGATCACGCCGGGGATGGCAATCGATGCCCGGATCGCCGCATCGACCGGGCCGTGCTGCAGCCATACCGATTTCCCGGCGATCAGATCCGTCGCGACCGCGGTATAGGGGATGGGCAGATCCTCGATGGTGGCCTCGCCGAGGATGTCGCGGACGGCGTCGAGGATCTTCTCCGCGCGCATGATCCCCGCGGCCGTGAGCGACGGGTCGAGCAGCCGCAACACCGCACGCTGGGTCAAAGTCCGCGCCCACTCGGCGAAATCGTCAAGCTTGCCCGCGGCGTGCAGCCCGCCGACGAGCGCTCCCATGGACGACCCGGAGACACCGACCACCTCGTAGCCGCGTTCGCGCAGTTCGTTGATGACGCCGATGTGCGCGTAGCCGCGCGCGCCACCGCTGCCGAGAGCCAGCGCAACTCGCATGCGTCCATTCTGCCGTGCGGACGCCGACGTCACACCTGCCGGTAGCGACCCTCGCGCTCGACGTCCTGCCACCACGGCCACCGGCGCGCGAGAGCCAGGGCCGTCGCGGGCATGGCGGCGAACTCCACACGGACGCCCGCCGCGGCCAGATCGGCATCCAGGTCGCGCAGGCCGTCGAGGATCGTGGTGCTGATGCTCAGCTGCCGGGAAAGGTCCACTACCAACGTCTTTGGCGGCGGATCGGCCGACAGCGCCATGACGCGCATCATCTTGGTGTTGGCCCTCAGGTTCGCGGTGTACAGCGCCACCTGGGTCCTGAGCACCAGAGGATCAGCCGGATGGACCAGTTCGCCCTCCGGCCCGTCGGTACTGATGCCGTGGTGGTCGACGACCTGCACCACATGTGGCTGATTTGCGTTGTGCAACACCGCATACAGCGTCAGCAGCACCCCGACGGCGACGGCAGGCAGCAGGCCCACGGTCAGCGCCACGGTCATCACCAGGATCGCCAACGTGAACTCGCGGCGGCTGAATGTCCACAGCTGCCGCAGCGCCCGCACCTCGATCAGCCCGAGAACCGGAACCAGGACCATGGCACCGAGCGTCGCTTCCGGCAGCTTGGACAACACCGGTGCCAGCAGCAACGCCACCACCACCGCCAGCGCCGCGGTCACCAACCCCGACACCTGGCTGCGGGCACCCGACCGGGTGTTCACCTGGCTCTGAGAGAAACCGCCCGAGGGTGGCAGCGCGTGGAAGAACGCACCGGCCACCGCGGCCAGCCCCAGGGCGCTGAGCTCCCGGTCCGGCTCGATCTGCGCATCCTCGCGGCGGCGGATGCCGCGAGCCGCCGACACGGTCTCCAAGAACGCCATCATCGCGATCGCCAGCGCCCCGGGGAACAGATGGCCGACGTGATCGAACGCCGGCCATCCGGGAACCGGAAGTCCTTCGGGCACAGCGGGTATCAACTTGACGCCGAGTGCGGACAACCCGCCGAACGAGGCGCCCGCGATACCCAGCCCGGCGACCACCAGCGGGCCAGGAACTTTCGGGTAGGCGCGGCCGATGAACCACAGCAGCCCGATGCTGGCGAGTGAGAGCACCACGGTCATGAGATGGGCATGGCCCAGTTGGCGTAGCGCCGAGGCAAGGACGCGGAAGAAGCCTTCGTGATTCGGATCCGGTGTCACACCCAGCAGTTTCGGCAGCTGACCGGCCGCGATGGTCAACCCGACACCGGCCTTGAGGCCGATCAGGGTGGCCTCGTTGATGTTCTCCACCACCGATCCCAGCCGCAACACCCGGGCGACCAGCAGGATCACCCCGACGAGCAGCGTCAAGGTCATCAAATCCGAAGGGGCGCCCGATGATCCGGCCAGCACGCCCGCACCCAGCATCGTCGACGCCGTCAGCGTCGCGACCGTCGACGTGGTGCTGACGCTGACGCTGCGCGAACCGCCCGTGAACGCATAGACGATCATCGGCAGCATGCAACTGTAGAGGCCGAATTCGACGGGCATGTTGGCCACCGTCGCGTACGCCATCGCCTGCGGAATGACCACGGCGCCCGCCGCGAGTCCGGCGAACACGTCACTGCGCAACCATTGTCGTTGGTAGGGCAGCAGCGCAGGGCTGGGCGCAACGCGAAATCGCACGGCGCAAGTATGGCCCGCGTAGACCGTCGCCGTGGCAGGGTTGTGCACCATGAGTGCGCCACCGAACGCGGCTTCGAGAGTGTCGGGGGCGGTGCGTAGTCTCGGCCGTCCCAGCCCACGCGATGTCATCGCCGGTCTGGTGACCGGGCTGTTCTCGATCCCGGAAGGCATGGCTTACGCCAGTATTGGCGGGTTCAACCCGGTGGCCGGGCTGTATGCAGGTGTGGTCCCCGGCATCATCGGCTCCCTGTTCGCCCGCACGGTGCTGATGGTGACGACGTTGACGAGTGCCATCGCACTGTCGTCGCGCAGCGTTCTCAAAGAAGCCGGGCTCGATCCGCAGGACCCGGCCAACGTCGCGGCCCTGGCGCTCGTGGTCGGTGCGGTGATGTTGCTGTTCGGATTGCTGCGGTTCGGCTCGATCATGAACTTCGTCTCCAACGCCGTAATGACGGGCTTCTCCACGGGTATCGCGCTGCAGATCGTGGCGGGCGTGCTCGGCGACGCCACCGGCTACAAACCGCAGAGCGGCAACACCATCGGCAAGTTCATCGACTCGTTGGCGCACATCGGGCTGTGGCACGGCACGGCCGTCGCGGTCGCGGCAGGCACGGTCGCGGTGTGGGCGGTGTTCCATTTCGTCAAGCCTCTGGAATCGTTCGCCACCCTGATCGCGCTGGTGGTCGTCACCGCCGTCGTGGCCGTCGCGCACATCGACGTCGAAACCGTGGGCGACATCGCGTCGATCACGAATTCCCTTCCCCCGGTGACCATCCCGAATTTCTCCGCGATGCCGGAGCTGCTCGTGGGCGGGGTTGCCGTCGCGCTCGTCGCGCTGGCCCAGGCCGCGGGAATCTCCGCAGCGGTGCCCAACCCCGACGGCAGCCGCACCAACATGAACGGCGACTTCCTGGCCCAGGGCGCGGCCAACTTCGCAGGCAGCTTCTTCGGTGCGCTGCCCACCGGAGGCTCGCTGTCGCGCACCGGGGTGGCCACCTCAGCAGGCGCGCGCAGCCGCTGGACCGGCATCTTTGCCGGTATCTGGCTGGCGGTGCTGGTCCTGGTCGCGGGCTCGGCCGCCGAGATCATCCCGATGCCGGTCATAGGCGGGCTCATCCTGGTGATCGGCGCCGAGCTGGTGGTGGGCCGGCTACCCGACATCAAGCTGGTGCTGCGGGTCGCGCCGCTGTCGGCGGTGGCAATGCTGATCACGTTCGCGGCCACCACACAGTTACCGCTGCACACCGCGATCCTCATCGGTGTCATCACATCGCTGGTGCTGTACTGCGCCAAGGCCGCCCAGGCCGCGCGACTCATGGCGCTAGAACCGGCAGCCGACGGCGGATGGCGGCAGGTGCCCGTGCCCGCGCGGTGCGCCAGCGACGACGTGACGGTGCTGCACTACGCCGGGGTTGGGCTGTTCGCCGAAGTGGCCCGCATCGACGAGACCTGGCCGCGGGCCGACGGCACCGCCAACGCTGTCGTGGTGCTGAGCCTTCGCGCGTTGCCCGACGTGCCGTCGTCGGTGACCATCAAGGCGTTGCGGAGATGGGCCGGCCAGTTGACGGCCAACAACGGCAGGCTGATCATCTCCGGCGTGAATCCGGGCACCGCGGAGGTGCTGCAGCGCGGCGGGCTCGACGACGTGCTGGGCGACGACGGCATCGTTGCCGCCACCGACCGGGTCTTGGGCGCCCTCGACATCGCCGTCGAGCGCGGACGTGCCTGGGTGGCCGCCCAGCGCGGCGAGAGCGGTGGTTCGGCGCAGCCTGATTCGAACTAGCCGCAGAGCTGATCGGCCGCCGCGCGGACCGCGACGATCACCGCAGCCTGACGGCCGGGCTCCAGCTCCGCCCAGGCCTTGTTGTAGGTGCCGGGCCCCGGGATCGCACCAGGGGTCTGCAAGGAGGCCAGATACGGCTCGATCTGCGCCTTGGGGTCGCCGCCCTTCTCGTCCATCCACACCTTGGCGGCGTGGCAGGCCTGGAAATACTCCTCTTCAGAGGACTGGGCGTCGGCCCCCACGGCGGTGGTGACCCCGCCCGGCGAGACCGCCGCTTCACCGGGGGAGGCCGTGGGTGTCGCCGTGCGGGTAGAGGCGGTCGACGGTGTCGCGGGGGCGCCGGATGGCTGCCCCTGATCGCCGGTCGACGAGCATCCCGTCAACAACGTGAGGCCGGTGACGGCGATGGCTCCGGTCGTCCACCGCACGGCCGAGGTGTTACTGCGCATGACGCCAATCTATGCAACACTGGCCGCCGTGACGGAACGGACCAGTTCTCAGGACTGTTGTCGGGCTCGCTAGCGCGCCCTTGACCAACCCTGTCCGTACGTCAGTTCTGGAGTTTCCCGCATGGTTTCCACCCTTGCCCCTGCCGTGGTGCCCGCAGTATCCGCACCGACCCGGCTGCGCCTGCCCGATCTGCTGCACACCACCGACCGCGCCGCCGACGATGTCCTCTCCGGCCGCTACGACCGGCTGTTGCGCGGCCTGCCGCACGACGAACGCTGGTACACCCGGCTCGCCGGCGACGACGAGTTGGACATCTGGCTCATCAGCTGGGTGCCGGACAAGTCCACCGAACTGCACGACCACGGCGGCTCGCTGGGCGCGCTGACGGTGGTGTCCGGTGCGCTCACCGAAACCCGCTGGGATGGTGAGGCATTGCGGCGTCGACGCCTGTCGGCCGGTGCCCAGGCCGCGTTCCCGCTCGGATGGGTGCACGACGTGGTCCGCGCACCAGCGCCGATCACCGGCCCGACATTGAGCGTGCACGCCTATTCGCCACCCCTCACCGCCATGTCGTACTACGAGGTGACCCAACGGAACACGTTGCGCCGCAACCGTACCGAGCTGACCGACGCGCCGGAGGGGTGAGCATGAGCCGGATCGACGCAGTCTTGGCAGCCGCGCGGGAGCGCCTGCAGCGGCTGCCTGCCGACGAACTGCCCGCCGCGCTGGCGTCGGGAGCGGTGCTCGTCGACATCCGGCCCGCCGCGCAACGAGCCCTCGAGGGCGAAGCCGCGGGCGCGCTGGTGATCGAGCGCAACGTCCTGGAGTGGCGGTGTGACCCCACCAGTGATGCCCGCATTCCGCAGGCCGTCGACGACGATGTCTACTGGGTGATCCTCTGCTCGGAGGGCTACACCTCAAGCCTGGCCGCCGCCGCCCTGCTCGACCTCGGGCTGCACCGCGCCACCGACGTCGTCGGCGGCTATCAGGCCCTGAAAGTGGCTGAGCTGGTCTAGGCGTTTTCGTCGTTGTTCAGCAGCGGGCGCAGTCTCTCGGTCTTGTCCGGAGTCCAGTCCGGCGGCTGCAGGATCTTGGCCCACGCGTTTGCGACATCCTTGACGTAGACGTGGCCGTGCCCGTCGGGCACGTCGACCGCGACCGCCATGTCCGCAGACACCTGCAGGAACGTCACCACCGGGATCCACTGCATGCGTCCCGAGACGTCGTAACCACGGGGCTCCCTGAGCCAATCCGGCTCGGAGAACAGCAGATCCGGGTTCCACCACGCGATCGGGTCGGATGCGTGCTGCAGGTAGACCGTGCGCGGCGTGAACCACGGGTCCGCCGGCCGGTCCAGATTCTCCGGGCGCGCGGCGAACCGAACGTAGTCGCCCTTTTCGTAGATCGGCAGCCACTCCGGTGAACCGGCATCGCGGTTGCGGGTCAGATCCGTCCAGATGGTGTTGTTGAACGTCGGACCCGAGAACAGTGCACCGTCGGTGCGGGCGACCAAATTGTTCAGGCTCAGGAACGGCGCCTCGCCGCCGAACGAACCGAGGCTCTCGCCGAACACGACGAGCTTGGGGCGCTTGCCTTCCGGCCGTTGCTTGACCAGTTCGTCGACGGCCTCGAACAATGCCTGCCCGGCCTGACGCGCGTTCTCCTTGTCCACCAGGAACGAGATCCAGCTGGGCAGGAACGAGTACTGCATCGACACGATCGCACTGTCGCCGTTGTACATATACTCCAGTGCCGAGGCCTCGGCCTCGTTGATCCAGCCCGTGCCGGTGGTGGTCGCCACCGCGACCACCTTGCGGTCCAACCCACCGGTGCGCAGCAACTCCTGCGCGGCCAGCGCCGCGGTGGCTCGGATGCCCTCGGCGGAATGCAGCCCGGCGTACGCCCGGATCGGTGGCATCGCTGGTTTTCCGTTGAACTTGGTCAAGGCTTCGACGCTCGGGCCGGCCGAGACGAACACCCGGCCCTGATGGCCCAGCGTGGTCCACTTCGCCAAAGATTCAGGGCCGCCGGACCGCAGCTTCGACGTCGGGGCCGCGAAATCGGGATCGTCCTCGTTGTTGATCGCCGAGAACGTGCTGTTGATCTTGTCCATCGCGACCCGGACCACCACGCCGTTGAGCAGCGCGATGCTGAACGCCAGCAACAGTACAACCACGACCACTGCCGAAACCCGGGGCGGCGCAAAGCGATTGAGCTGACGCACCAGGAAGCGCACGAGCCTGCCGATGAGCTGTCCGATCTCGACGAACACGAACAGCAACACCACCGACAGCACGGCCGTCAACGGGTGATCCCAAAATGTCAGCCGCGGTACGCCCATGAAGTCACGGACCTCGTCCTGCCACACATGGAAGTACACGATCATCAGGATCTGGCCGACGATGCCGACGACCACCAGTCCGAGCCAGGCCCACTTGGGTGCCTTGGGGCTGTTGTCCCTGGAGCCCATGAACCGCACCAGCCACACCCCGAAAACACCGAGGCCGTAGCCGATTGCGCCGGCGGCCCCGCTGACCAGACCTTGAAACAGCGGGCCGCGCGGCAGCAGCGACGGCGTCATCGACAACCACAGGAACACCAGGCCGAGCGCCGTTCCGAAGAACGTGTAATGACGCTGCCACCAGTCGGGCTTGTCCGTCTCGCGTGCCTGGGCTTCAGGAGTCTCGGCTTCGGGCTCGGCGGTGTCGGTCACCCGTTGACTTTAACGATGCGTGAAGTTCGGGGCGCGCTTCTCGGTGAAGGCCGCCATGCCTTCCTTCTGATCGGCCGTGGCGAACGCCGAGTGGAACAGCCGCCGCTCGTAGAGCAGCCCTTCGGTGAGCGACGACTCGAAGGCGCGATTGACGGCTTCCTTGGCCATCCGTGCGGCCGACAGCGACATCCCCGCGATCGTCTCCGCGACCGCGAGGGCCTCGTCGATCAGCGAGTCCGCCGGCACCAGCCGCGACACCAGCCCGGCCCGCTCGGCCTCGACCGCGTCGATGGTGCGGCCGGTCAGGATCAGGTCCATCGCCTTGGCCTTGCCGATCGCGCGCGTCAGCCGCTGGCTGCCGCCCATACCGGGCAGCACGCCGAGCTTGATCTCGGGCTGACCGAACTTCGCGGTGTCCGCTGCGATCAGGATGTCGCACATCATCGCCAGCTCACAGCCGCCGCCCAGGGCGTACCCGGCGACCGCGGCGATGGTCGGCGTCCGCGTGGCCGCGAACTTCGACCACTGCTCGAAGAAGTCGGCCGAGTACACATCGGCGAACGACAGCTCGGCCATCTCCTTGATGTCGGCGCCCGCGGCGAACGCCTTGTCGTTGCCCGTGACGATGATCGCGCCGACGCTCGGGTCATTGTCGAGTTCGGCTGCGGCCGTGGTGACTTCGTTCATCACCTGGCTGTTGAGCGCGTTGAGCGCCTTGGGCCGGTTCAGGGTGATGGTGGCGACGCGGTCGACGCGGGTCACCAGGATCGTCTCAAAGCTCATCGGATGTCCTCTCAGAACGTCAGGTCGGGATCCGCCGGAACAAAGTATGCGTCGACATCGGCCTGGGTGACCTCCGCAATCGATGCCGGAGACCATTGTGGATTGCGATCCTTGTCCACCAGCTGGGCGCGGATGCCCTCGACGAAATCATGCGAGCGCACCGAAGCGCACGAGGTCCGGTACTCCTGCTGGAGGACCTCTTCGAGGGTGTCCAGCTTGGCGGCCCGGCGGACGGCTTCCAGAGCCACGGCCAGCGAGACGGGGGAGCGGGTCGAGATGAGATTGGCGGCGTCGGTGCCCGCGTCACGCTCGCGCAGGGCGGCCACGATGTCGGCGACGGTGTCCCCGGCGTAGCATGTGTCGATCCAGTCCCGTTGTGCAAGTAGGGGACTGGCCGGCGGCTCGACGGCGTGGGCGGCCAAGGCGTGCTCGACGCCGTCATTGACGACGGCCTCGGTGAACTCGGCGAGGCTGTCATGGGGCACATAGTGATCGGCGAAGCCCATGGCGATCGCGTCGGCTCCGCTGAACGGTGCGCCGGTCAGCGCGGCGTGCAGGCCCAGAGCGCCGGGGGCGCGTGAGAGCAGGTAGGTGCCGCCGACGTCGGGAATGAAGCCGATGCCGACCTCGGGCATCGCCATCTTGGTGCTGTCGGTGACCACCCGGATGCTGCCGTGGGCTGCGACGCCCACGCCGCCGCCCATCACGATGCCGTCCATGAGCGCCACATACGGCTTGGGATAGCTGCCGATGCGGGCGTTGAGCCGATATTCGTCGTACCAGAACCTGCGGGCGTCGGCCCCGCCCGCCTTGGCGCTGTGATAGAGCGCCACGACGTCGCCGCCTGCGCAGAGACCGCGCTCGCCGGCGCCGGTGAGCAGAACGGTGTGAACGTTCTCGTCGTGCTCCCACGCGTCGAGCGCCGCGGCCATGCCCGCGACCATGCCCTCGTTGAGCGAGTTGATCGCCTTGGGCCGGTTCAAGGTGAGGATGCCGACGCCGTTGCGGACGTTTACTAGGATGTCCTCGTTTTCGGTCACGGATGCAATCTAGTTCGACGCCCGTTGGCCCCTTTCGCCGGGTAGGGTTTGCCTCGATATCAAACCTGTACGTTTCCTGGGAACTCATCCGGTTTTGCGGGAACCTGTGCAGATCGCCGAACGTTGACCCAAGTAGTTCACTGCCGAACAACGGCACATAGGAGAGGACCCGACGGTGCGCGAGACCAGCAACCCGGTATTCCGGTCTCTGCCCAAGACGCAGGGCGGATACGCACAATTCGGTACCGGAGCCGCCGGATACGGCGCTCAGCAGGTACATGCACAGCCTTACACCGAGTACCCCGAACAGCGGCAGGCCGGTGTGTCGCGTCCGCTCACCATCGACGACGTCGTCACCAAGACCGGTATGACGCTCGCGATCGTGTCGATCGTGGGTGTGCTTTCCTACTTCTTCGCCGCCGCCAACCCGGCGCTGATGTTCCCGATGTTCATGGTCGGCAGCATCGGCGGCTTGGTGCTGGTGCTCATCGCGACATTCGGGCGTAAGCAGGACAACCCGGCCATCGTGCTGTCGTACGCGGCGTTCGAGGGTGTGTTCGTCGGCACCGCGTCCTTCCTGTTCGCCAACCTGGTGTCCAGCGGCGGACCGGCCATGATCTTCCAGGCCGTGGTCGCCACCTTCGGCGTGTTCTTCGGCATGCTCGTCGTCTACAAGACCGGCGCCATCCGGGTCACCCCGAAGCTCACCCGCATGATCGTCGCCGGCATCTTTGGCGTCGTCGCACTGGCCATCGTGAACATCCTGTTCGCGATCTTCACCGGCAACGCCCCGCTGACCGACGGCGGCCCGCTGGCCATCGGCTTCTCGCTGCTGTGCATCGGCCTGGCCGCGTTCAGCTTCCTGATCGACTTCGACGCCGCCGACCAGATGATTCGCGCCGGCGCGCCCGAGAAGGCCGCCTGGGGCATCGCGCTCGGCCTGACCGTCACCCTGGTCTGGCTGTACATCGAGATCCTGCGACTGCTGAGTTACTTCAACAACGACTAGCAGTCATACCCGAGAAGGGCGTCCGCGATTGCGGGCGCCTTTTTCTTTTGCGTTGTTCTGCCGTGGGTGGGCGTGGGCCGCGGCGTTGAGTCTGCAGTGAGGGTCTTGGCTTCTCGCACTTTTGCGCCGTGGATGCAGAGTCAATATAGGCGGCAGGGTTATCCCCAAGCCCAGGTTCATCCACAGTCGCCGGCTGGCGCGTCTCGGACAGCGACAAATAGTCGGTGGCCGAAACGAGCCTGTCGCCATGGACATTGGTACCGAACCATTCGTCGGCAGCGAGGCTCTGGCATGCGGCGCGCTGAACCGCTACGAGTTACGTCGCTATTACCGGCTGCTGATGCCAAATGTGTACCTGGACAAGCGAATAGTCCCGACGCTGCAGCTGCGGACTCAGGCGGCGTGGCTGTGGTCACAGCGGAAAGGCGTCGTCGCGGGCCTCGCGGCATCGGCCCTGCACGGTGCGAATTGGATTGGTGGCGACACTCCGATCGAGTTGATCTGGGCGAATGCGAGACCACCAAAATCGGTGATCACGCGTGCGGAGCTGTTGTTGCCGGGGGAGTCTCAACGGCTCGACGGACTCGTTGTGACGACGTCTGAGCGGACGGCGTTCGACCTCGGCCGGCGCGGTTCACTGGGCGAGGCGGTCGCTCGGCTCGACGCACTAGGCAACGCGACGGGGCTGAAAGCGCTTGATGTTTTGCAGCTGGCCGACCGCCATCGGCATGTGCGCGGGCTACGTCAGCTCGAATCCGCGCTCGATCTCTACGATCCCGGTGCCCAGTCGCCTCAAGAGACCCGGCTTCGGCTGATGATCATCGATGCCGGATACCCACGGCCGCAGACGCAGATCCCAGTGCCAGGAGAGGACGGGCAACCGCGGTACTACCTCGACATGGGTTGGGAGGAGTACATGCTCGCCGTCGAATATGACGGTGCACAGCATGCTGACGCACTTGGCTACGACATCATCCGCCACGAGTACGTCGCACACCTCGGCTGGACCACAATTCGCGTGGCGGCCGGACACCGTCGGCCGGACATCCTGAGGCGCCTGCAGCTCGCGTGGGATCGGGTTGCTCCGCCATTGGCTCTGCGGTGAGGGTGTTGGTTTCTCGGGCTTTGACGCCGTGCGTGCAGAGTCAGTGCCGAGCGGGGTGCCCCCGCCGTTGGCTCTGCGGTGAGGGTGTTGGTTTCTCGAACTTTGACGCCGTGCGTGCAGAGTCAGTGCCGAGCTTGGTGCCCCCGCCGTTGGCTCTGCGGTGAGGGTGTTGGTTTCTCGCCTTTTCACGCCTCACGCGCAGAGTCAGTGCCGAGCATGGTGCCGCCGCCATTGGCTCTGCGGTGAGGGTGTTGGTTTCTCGCCTTTTCACGCCTCACGCGCAGAGTCAGTGCCGAGCATGGTGCCGCCGCCATTGGCTCTGCGGTGAGGGTGTTGGCTGCTCGTACTTTGACGCCTCACGCGCAGAGTCAGTGCACGGCTGGACTAGCTGTACTGACCTGAGAGGTTAGGCACGCGGCTGGCAGGTGGTTGACCCTTGAGTGCTGTGTGGCCGCGGTGGTGATTGTAGTTGTGTAGCCATCGCGGGTACTCGGCGCAGCGGTCGGTGTCGCTGGTGTAGAGCCGGGCGTAGGCCCATTCGTCGGCCAGGGTGCGGTGGAAACGTTCCACTTTGCCATTGGTTTGTGGCCGGTAGGGGCGGGTGCGCCGGTGCTCGATGTCACCCAGGGCATCGCGAAATTTGTGCGACCGATAGCAGGACCCGTTGTCGGTCAACACTTTCCGCACCGTAAAGCCGCAATGATTGAACCAGGCGTTGGCCCGCAGCCAGAACGCTGCGGCCGTCTCTTTGCGTTCGTCTGCCAGTAGTTCGGAGTAGGCCAGCCGTGAGTGCGCATCGATGGCGGTGTGCAAGAAGTGATACCCCCGCACCGGATTGCCGTACTTGCTGGTCTGCCCTGAACTCTTGTCGGCCTGCCTGTTGCGGCCACCGATAGGTTTTCCCAACATCCGCCAGCCGCCTCCGTCCGGGATCTTGCCCAGCTTCTTGACATCGACATGCACGAGATCGCCGCAGGCCGCGGATTCCATCCGGCGGATGACCGCCCGGTCGGGCGGTCGAGCCAGCGCAGTTTGGCCAGGCCGTACCGGGTCAGCACGCGATGCACCGTCGAGGGATGCAACCTCAGCAGATAACCGATACGCGCAGGCCCCAACGCCGGATGACCCGGACTTTGATGATGCGCCGCTCAGTTCGGGTGGGTGTTCTCTTGGGGCTGTGGTGAGGCCGTGAGCTGCGATCAGCCATGCCGGCATCACCGAGTTCGCGGTACCGCCCGGCCCAGCGAGCTGCGGTGCTCACCGAGACCTGGAACCGCTCGGCAGCCCGCCGCAGCGGCCAACCGTCCTCAACAATGCACCGAGCTAGGCGCAGACGTCCGGTTTCTGACAACGGGGCATTACGGTGGGACATGAAGACCTCCGGAGTGAGTTGGTGCGTTCCTCGACAGCTCGCACTTCACTCGGAGGTCTTCGTCATGTCACTACGCCACGCCGTACCTAACGTCGGTGGTCAGTACAACTAGCTCAAGCGCTCCACGACCATCGCCATGCCCTGGCCGCCACCGACGCACATGGTCTCGATGCCGAAGGTCTTGTCGTAGGTCTGCAGGTTGTTCAGGAGCGTGGCGGTGATGCGGGCACCTGTCATGCCGAACGGGTGGCCCAAAGCAATTGCGCCACCGGACACATTGAGCTTGTCCTCGTCCATGCCGAGCGCGCGGGCCGAGCCGAGCACCTGCACCGCAAAGGCCTCGTTGATCTCGTAGAGGTCGATGTCGCCGATGGTCATGTTCGCGTTGGCGAGCGCCTTCTTGACGGCTTCGATGGGACCGAGACCCATGATCTCCGGCGACAGACCGGACACGCCCGTCGACACGACGCGGGCCAGCGGGGTGAGGCCGAGCTCGCGAGCGCGCACATCGCTCATGACCACGAGCGCCGCGGCGCCGTCATTGAGCGGGCAGGCGTTGCCGGCGGTGATGGTGCCGTTGGGCCGGAAGACGGGCTTGAGCTGGCTGATCTTCTCGTAGGTGGTGCCCGCGCGCGGACCGTCGTCCTTGGAGACCACGGTGCCGTCAGGCAGGGTCACCGGAACGATCTCGCGCTCGAAGAAGCCGCTGTTGATGGCTTCCTCGGCCCTGTTCTGCGACCGAACACCCCAGTGATCCTGGTCTTCACGGCTGATGCCGGTGTGCAGTGCGACGTTCTCGGCGGTCTGACCCATGGCGATGTACACGTCGGGCAGCAGGCCGTCTTCGCGGGGATCGTGCCACTCGTCGGCGCCTGCCGCGGCCTGGTCGGAGCGGGCCATCGCGTCGGCGTATATCGGGTTCTTGGTGTCGGGCCAGCCGTCGGCGTTGCCCTTGGCGAACCGGGACACGGTTTCGACGCCTGCGGAGATGAAGGCATGGCCCTCACCGGCTTTGATCGCGTGGAACGCCATGCGGGTGGTCTGCAGAGACGACGAACAGTAGCGGTTGACGGTGGTGCCGGGCAGGAAGTCGTAGCCGAGTGAAACCGCGACGGCGCGACCGATGTTGAACCCGGCCTCACCACCGGGCTGGCCGCAGCCCATGATCAGGTCGTCGATGTCGCGGGGGTCCAGAGCAGGCACTTTGTCCAGCACGGCCTTGACCATCTGGGCGGCCAGGTCGTCGGGACGCATGTTGACGAGTGAGCCTTTGCCTGCGCGGCCGATCGGCGAGCGGGCAGTGGCAACGATGACAGCTTCAGGCATGGCAGGCTCCTAGATCGTGTTCTAGAAACGAACCTAACCCGCGGGCACCACGATGGGTGCGGGCACCCCGGTCGGCCGCCGCCAGAGCCTGCTCACACTGCCCAGTCGCGACAGCAGCGACGTGTCGTCCGCCGACCCGGTTTCCAGGGCTTCGGCACCGTCCCAGTCGCCCAGCGCATTACAGAGCGCGGGCAAGAGCTGGCTGGCCGCCAACGCATAGCCCGCCGCCGACGGGTGGAACATGTCCTGCGAGAACAGCAGCTCGGGAGCTTTGTAGAAGTCCGGTGCCAGCAGGTCGGAGAACGGGACCGGCACGCCGCCCGCGGCACGCACAGCGCCGGCCTGCGCGCGGGCCAGGCGCAATCCGCGGCTGCGTGCCACCATGCGCAGGGGTTGGGGTATCGCAGTGATCACCCCGAAGTCGGGACAGGTGCCGACGACCACCACCGCACCCGCCGACCGCAGCCTGCGCACCGCGGCGCCCAGACGCCGCGCCGACGGGCCGATGCCGTTCGGCTTGGTGATGTCGTTGGCTCCGATCATGATGACGGCCGCGTCCGGTGGTGGGCCCGCGACGAACATCGCGTCGATCTGGCCGGACAGCCCCTTCGACGTGGCGCCGACAATTGCCTTGGTGCTCAGGCGAATCCGCTTGCCGAACTGCTCGGCCACACCGCGAGCGATCACGACTCCGGGTACCTCGTCGGCCTCATGGCAGCCGTAACCCGTGGCCGTGGAATCTCCGAACACCATCAGGTGGATGTCGAACGGAACCCCACGCTCCCACCGCTGCACCGGCCCGCCGCCGGGCGCGTACACGCCGTCGGCTCGGGGCGGGATGTCCCAGGACTTCGGAATGACTCGGCGGGCCTGGTCGGCCTGCCCGGACAGCAGATTGCGTGCTCCGATGTAGGCCGTGCCGGTCGACGCCAGCGTCGCTGCGGCCGCCAGGGCGACGGTGGCTCGACGTGGCGTCCGACTACGGCTGCGGACGCGAGGAGCATCACTACTTGACCCCACACCGCAAGTTTAGGTGCGACACACGGGGTTTTGCGCGCGGCGAAGGCGGATCAGCGATTACGTTGCGGTATCAAGTCCGGTATCAATTCAGGTTATTTGATTGTTGAACTGATTGACCGTGTCAAGCTAAGTTACCCGGGTTGTCTGAGTGACGTAGCACACCTAGCACTACAAAGACGTAGGAAGTGGTGGCGATGACTGCACCGAGTAAGGTCTCGAGGTCCCATCGCGCTGGGATAAGCCCAGCTAGATTGCACCGCGCACGCAAGTACCCGGTAAGTGACCAGAGGCCCGTAGAGATCGTCGAAGACGGCCCGAGCCTGGGTGGTCGGCTGGCTTCGCTGGCAGCCATGCTGACAATCCGTCCGGTGCTGGCAATTGGTAGCCATGCTCCACGTCTGCCGTGGCCATTCGGCATCGTCGAATTCGCGGCTCGGACGCTGCGTCCCTCTCCCGGGACCATCAGGGCAACGATCGGATTGCCGAATTGCACTGCGCAGCTCGTGCGGGCAAACGGAGTACTGCCGGCCGACGGCAAGCGCAGCGTCATCCTGTATCTGCACGGCGGCGCGTTCATCGTGTGTGGTGCGAGCACCCACTCCGGCATCGTGTCGTCGCTGTCGCAGTACGCGGACAGCCCGGTGCTCGTCGTCAACTACCGGATGATCCCCAAGCACTCGGTGGGCACCGCGCTCGACGACTGTTACGACGCCTACCAGTGGCTGCGGCTCACGGGTTACGAGCCCGACCAGATCGTGCTGGCGGGCGATTCCGCAGGCGGCTATCTGGGCCTTGCGCTCGCCGAGCGGCTGCTGGCCGAAGGCGAAGAGCCGGCGGCCCTGGTGACGATGTCGCCGCTGTTCGAGATCGACAACGTCACGCGCGCCAACCATCCGAACATCCGTCGCGACGCGATGTTCCCGGGCCGCGCCTTCGAAGCTCTGGTCGAACTCGTCGAGCACGCCGCAGGCCGCAAGGGCGAAGAAGTCTACGAACCGCTCGACCACATCGAACCGGGCCTGCCGCGCACGCTCATTCACGTGTCCGGTTCCGAAGTTTTGATCAGCGATGCGCGGAAAGCCGCCCGGATGCTGGCCGCCGCCGGCGTTCCGGTGGAGGTTCGCGTTTGGCCCGGTCAGATGCACGTCTTCCAGCTCGCATCGCCTCTGGTGTCCGAAGCGACGCGCTCGCTGCGCCAGATCGGCGACTACATTCGCGAGGCCACCTGGTAACCCGCGCGCGAGCCTGACACGATGTGACTATGCGCATCGCCAAGCACGTCAGTGAGCTCATCGGCAATACCCCTCTGGTACAGCTGAACTCGGTTGTCCCAACAGGTGCGGGCTTGGTGGCCGCCAAGATCGAGTACCTCAACCCGGGTGGTAGTGCCAAGGACCGCATCGCCGTCAAGATGATCGACGCCGCGGAGGCCAGCGGCGAACTCAAAGCGGGTGGCACCATCGTCGAGCCGACGTCCGGCAACACCGGGGTCGGCCTGGCGCTGGTGGCCCAGCAACGCGGCTACAAGTGCATCTTCGTCTGCCCGGACAAGGTCAGCGAGGACAAGCAGAATGTGTTGCGCGCGTACGGAGCTGACGTAGTCGTGTGCCCGACGGCGGTGCCGCCGGATCATCCCGACAGCTACTACAGCGTCTCCGACCGGCTGGTCAGGGAGATCGACGGGGCCTGGAAGCCCGACCAGTACTCCAACCCGATGGGGCCGGCCAGCCACTACGAGACCACGGGCCCCGAGATCTGGGCCGACACCGAGGGCAAGATCACCCATTTCGTCGCCGGCGTCGGCACCGGTGGCACCATCACCGGAACCGGGCGCTACCTCAAAGAGGTCTCCGGCGGAAAGGTGCAGATCATCGGGGCCGACCCCGAAGGATCGGTCTACTCCGGCGGGACCGGCCGTCCGTATCTCGTCGAAGGTGTCGGCGAGGACTTCTGGCCCAGCGCCTCCGACCCGACCGTGCCCGACGAGATCATCGCCGTCTCCGACGCGGATTCCTTCGACATGACCCGCAGGCTGGCGCGTGAGGAAGCCCTGCTGGTCGGTGGATCGTGCGGGATGGCCGTGGTCGCAGCCATCGAGGTGGCCCGCAAAGCCGGGCCGGACGCGGTCGTGGTGGTGCTGTTGCCCGACGGCGGACGGGGTTATCTCTCAAAGATTTTCAACGATGCATGGATGTCCTCGTATGGCTTCCTGCGCAGCCGCCTGGACGGCTCGATCGAACAGTCGACGGTCGGAGATGTGCTGCGCGGCAAGTCCGGAGCCCTGCCCGATCTGGTGCACACCCACCCGTCGGAGACCGTGCGCGACGCCATCGGCATCCTGCGCGAATACGGGGTGTCGCAGATGCCCGTCGTCGGTGCCGAGCCACCTGTGATGGCCGGCGAGGTTGCCGGCAGTGTGTCGGAACGTGAACTGCTGTCAGCGGTATTCGAAGGCCGGGCCAAGCTCGCCGACGCCGTCTCCGAGCACATGGGGCCGGCGCTGCCGCTGATCGGCGCGGGTGAGTTGGTGAGCACCGCGGCGAAGTCGCTGCGGGACAGTGACGCCGTGATGGTCGTCGAAGACGGCAAGCCCGTCGGCGTGCTGACCCGTCACGACCTGCTCGGGTTCCTGTCGGAGGGAAACGCGCGGCACTGAACACCAGGTGAGAAGCGCTGCAATCGACCACTTCTCGGGTAGTGTCAGCGGGCGCTATTCAGCAAACTCGACTGCGGAGGGGGTCCGCGACCGATCTACCGATACGGCCTTTGCCGCGAGGGGCATGTGAACGAGCCCCGTGGTGCGTAATCTCCCCAGTGAGCCGTTCCGCTCGCTGTACATCCAGGTGCTGGCAGTCAGTGGTGACCGGGTGACGGTCGCTACCCGAGATAGGAGCCATCAACGTGAGTAATCAACCGCCGCCCGGAAACTACCCGCCGCCTCCGCCCGGAGGATTCCCGCCACCGCCTCAGGGGGGCGGCGGCTACCAACCGCAAGGCGGCGGCTACCAACCGCCCCAGGGCGGGGGGTTCCAGCCGCAGGGCGGTGGCGGTTATCCGCCGCCGCCACCTCCGCAGCAAGGTGGTTATCCGCCTCCGCCGCAGGGCGGTTATCCGCCGCCTCCGCCTCCTGGCGGGCCGGGCGGCTACCCGCCACCGCCGCCTCCCGGTGCGCCGGGGTACCCGCCTCCCGGTTACGGGCAGCAAGGCGCCGCCTACAGCGTGGGTGAAGCGTTCTCGTGGGCGTGGAACAAGTTCAGCAAGAATGCGGCCGCCCTCATCGTTCCGACGCTGGTGTACGGATTGATCGTCGGTGTGATCGCGGGCGTCGCGTACGGCCTTGCGATCGCGATGGCCGAGAGCAGCACGTCGTCGTACGGCAGCTACGGTTCGGACTACGAATACTCGGCGAGCTACAGCCTCGGCGCGGGCAGCATCGCTGTGCTGATCCTCGGCGGTCTGATCCTCGTCGTGCTCATGGCCGTGGTGTCGTCGGCGTATCTGAGCGGTGTGATCGATATCGCGAACGGACAACCGGTGACGATCGGTTCGTTCTTCAAGCCGCGTCAGCTCGGCAATTTCATCATCGCCGGTCTGATCATCGGTGTGCTCAGCGCCATCGGCTCGTTCTGCTTCATCGGCAGCATTGTGGTGGGCATCTTCACCTTGTTCACCATGCCGGCCATCCTGGACCGCAACCTGTCCGCGATCGACGGCATCAAGACCAGCTTCGAGCTGGTCAAGTCGAACTTCGTCAATGCGCTGGTCGCCTACATCGTCATCTTCGTGACGATCTTCGTCGGCGAACTCCTTTGCGGCATCGGCCTCCTGGTCGCCGCACCGGTCGCAGCGTTGTTCCTGGTGTACACCTGGCGTCGGCTCACCGGCGCCCAGGTTGCTCCGCTGACCCCGTAGTAATCGTCGACAACACTGTGCCCACGGTGCACTCGGCCAACAGGTCCGCACCGTGGGCACAGTGCTGCCATGGCATCATCTGGCCATGACCGCGATGCCGCCCAACCCTTATGGAGCCGGATACGGACCGGGCCAGCCCGGCCCCGGCCAGCCCGGCCCCGGCCAGCCGAGCTACGGGCAGCCCGGTTACGGCCAACCCGGCTACGGACAACCGAACTACGGTCAACCCAGCTACGGCGGTCAGCCTGGATTCGCCTCGCCCCAACCGGGTTTCGCGCCGCAGCAGGGCTACTATCCGCCGACTCCCAACCCGAACTCCTACACGCCGTGGACGGACCGGGCCGTCGCGTTTTTCATCGATCAGCTGCCCATCGCCGCCATCCTGGTGGTCGCCTACGTCGTCGTGCTGGTCGGGGGACTGGCACTCGTGGGAACCTCGCAGCCGGAGTGCTCGAGCACCGGCAGCTATGTCGACTGTTCTGGCACCACCGCGCCTTCGGGCGTCATCGCGGTGTTCATGGTGCTCGTGACGATCGTGATGTTCACCCTTCCGCTGGCCTTCGCGGTGTGGAACTACGGCTACAAACAGGGCACCACCGGCCAGAGCATCGGCAAGAAGGTGATGAAGTTCCAGGTCGTTTCCGAAAGCACCGGCCAGCCAATCGGTTTCGGCATGTCACTGGTTCGCCAGATCGCCCACTTCGCGGACAGCGCCGTCTGCTATATCGGGTACCTGCTTCCACTGTGGGACGCCAAGCGTCAGACCTTCGCCGACAAGATCATGTCGACGGTCTGCGTCCCCGCCAATCCTGTGCTGAGCCCTCCCGCCAACGGAATCTACTGATCAGGCGCCGCCATGAGTTCAATGCTGCCGAACGACAACCCGGGCGGAAACACCTTCGGCCAGGAGCCCATCCCCGTCTTCTATGCGCCCACGTCCGGATACCAGCCGCAGCAGCCCCACCAGCAGCCTGCGACCCCGCAGCACCCGTATACGCCGTGGAGCACGCGGGTGGTCGCGTTCGTGATCGACCAGCTGCCCGTCACGGTATTCCTGGTCATCGCGTTCGCCATCTTGACGGTGGCGATCGGCTCGGTCGCGAGCAGCGAATCGACGTGCCGGCGCCAACTCAGCTGCCCGGGCTATTCGACCAGCAGTGAGCTCGTCCTGTACGGGACGGCCGCGCTGTTCGGCATGGTGCTGCCGTTCAGCTTCTCGGTGTGGAACTACGGGCAGCGGCAGGGCATGACCGGCCAGAGCATCGGCAAGAAGGCGATGAAATTTCAGGTCGTCAGTGAGAAGACCGGCGAGCCAATCGGTTTCGGTATGTCCCTGATGCGCCAGATCGTCCACGTCGTCGACGGTCTCGTCTGCTACCTCGGCTATCTGTTCCCGCTGTGGGACGCCAAGCGTCAGACTTTCGCCGACAAGATCATGTCGACGGTGTGCGTACCGGTGAATCCTGCACCGGTCGCGGGGCCATACCCGGGCTGGTCCGGATAGGCTCAACGGGTTATGAGTGAACAGCGCAAGTGGCACGGCCTGGCCACAAAAGCCATCCACGCCGGCTACCGTCCCGACCCGGGCACCGGAGCCGTCAACACCCCGATCTACGCCAGCTCGACCTTCGCCCAGGACGGCGTCGGTGGTTTGCGCGGCGGGTTCGAGTACGCCCGCACCGGCAATCCGACCCGCGCCGCGCTCGAAGCGTCGCTGGCCGCGGTCGAGGAAGCCGACTATGGGCGGGCGTTCAGCTCGGGCATGGCCGCCACCGACTGTGCCCTGCGGGCGGTCCTGCGGCCCGGGGACCACGTCGTGATCCCCGACGACGCCTATGGCGGCACGTTCCGGCTCATCGACAAGGTCTTCTCGCAGTGGGGGATCACCCACACCCCGGCGCCGCTGTCGGACCTCGACGCCGTGCGTGCGGCGATGACTCCGCGCACCCGGATGATCTGGGTCGAGACGCCGACCAACCCGTTGTTGTCCATCGCCGACATCGCGGGGATCGTGCAGATCGCCTCGGCGTCGGGGGTAAAGGTGTTGGTGGACAACACGTTCGCCTCACCGGCATTGCAGCAGCCGTTGCTGCTCGGCGCGGATATCGTGTTGCATTCGACCACGAAGTACATCGGTGGGCACTCCGACGTGGTGGGTGGTGCGTTGCTGACCAACGACGAGGAACTCGACACGGCTTTCGCGTTCCTGCAGAACGGGGCCGGGGCGGTGCCGGGCCCGTTCGATGCGTATCTCACCATGCGCGGGCTCAAGACCCTGGTGCTGCGGATGCGTCAGCACAGTGAAAATGCTGCTCTCATCGCCGAATTCCTCGACGGGCACCCCGCTGTCGAGTCGGTGTTGTACCCGGGACTGGAGACCCATCCCAATCACGACGTCGCGGCGCGGCAGATGAGCGGTTTCGGCGGCATGGTGTCGGTCAGGTTGCGTGGCGGCCCCGATGCTGCGCGTGAACTATGCTCGCGCACAGAGGTTTTCATCCTCGCCGAGTCGCTCGGTGGCGTGGAGTCGCTGATCGAGTACCCCGGTGCGATGACGCATGCTTCGACGGCAGGGTCTCAGCTGGAGGTGCCCGACGACCTCGTGCGCCTGTCGGTCGGCATCGAACACCCCGCCGACCTGCTGGCCGACCTGGAGCAGGCGCTGAGCTAGCCACGGCGAGCAGACACAAAGGTTCGCGAACTCCGGCGTGTCGGGTACCGCAGCGACTGCTCGCGGGAGAAGGTGACACGCGGGAGAAGGGTGACACGCGAAAAAGGCGACTAGCCCATCAGAGCGGGGCGCAGGGTCGACGTCGTCACCGCCAGGTTCATCTCGGGTAACCCGGCGGCGGTGTCGTCGACCCATGCGCCCGTGGTGATCTCGGTTGCCCGGGCGTGTACCCAGCGCCATCCCCGCTCGTTGAGGCTGAGCACGGCGCCCAGACCGTCGACGGCGTGCAGCAGGCAGATGATGGCAGCGATCGCCGGAACCGGGTTCTGCCCATCGAACAACGCGCCGAGCAGTGCTGCGCGGGCCAGGCCGACCCGTTCCCGGTCGGTCAGCGGCCAGCAGTACGTTGCGCGAAAACCCTTGCCCGGCAAGCGAACCCGGTGGATCTGGCCGATATTTTCCAGGTGCAGCTCAAGTGCAGGCTGGGTCGACTTGCCGAGCTTCGCCAGCGCCGACTCCGCCGAAAGCGGGCGCCGCCGCAGCAGTTGGAACGCCGGGTCCGTGACCGGGTCGGAGGGCCAGTTGCCTTCCAGGGCGATCAGCAGACCCGGCTCCATGGGCTCGTCGGCCAGTGCCGGACGGATCCGGCAGGCGTAAGCGAGGTCGAGGAGCGTGGCGGCGGCCAACACTCGTTCACGGCGCCGCCGGTCCAGACCAGGCTGCGCGGAGGCATTGTCCAGCAACAGCAGAAAGAGATCTTCGGCGATTTGCGCCATTGCCCCGACTGTAGTGCTTCCCCCGCGAGCCGTACCTTACGAGTGGTACGGCTCGGCGCTGACCAGCGTGACCTTGACGGTGTTGCCGTTGGGCACGGTGTAGGTGCGGGTCTCGCCGACCTTGGCGTCGATCAAGGCCCCACCGAGCGGCGAGTTGGGCGAGTACACCTCGAGTTTGCCGTCGCTGATGCCCTCCTGGCGGGTGGCGATCAGGAACGTCTCGGTGTCGCTCTTGTCATCGTCGTAGTAGACCTTGACCACCGAACCGGGCAGCGCAACGCCGGACTGCTTGGGTGCTTCGCCCACCTTGGCGTTGTTGAGCAGTTCCTGCAGCTGGCGGATGCGGGCCTCCTGCTGGCCCTGCTCTTCGCGGGCAGCGTGGTAGCCGCCGTTCTCGCGCAGATCGCCCTCTTCGCGGCGGTCATTGATCTCGGCGGCGATTATCGGCCGGTTCGCGATCAGCTGATCCAGTTCGGCCTTCAGCCGGTCGAAAGCTTCCTGGGTGAGCCAGGTGACCTGGGTGTCGGTCATGTCTTCGCGCTCCTGTCGTTGTTGCCTCGCATGCGAAAGCCTCGGTTTCGGGCCGGGTGGGTTCCGCGTGTATTGCCGCTAGCGCAAGTGATTTCTGCGGGCTAATGCAGCAATACACGGCCCCAGCGCGGAACCGTGTATCCGCTCAGTTTACCACCGAACAGACAGCCGATCTTCATGTATTCGCAGTTCGGCGTTTGTTGCGTCGGCTCAAATCAAGGCGCTACCAGGTACGATGGCACGTCCGTCCCGCAGCCGTAGACGTCACCGACGACGGGCGGCTTGCTGGATTTCACCACGGCCGTCACCTGAACCGTCTTCTGCGTCGACGGACCCACCAGGATCTCGCGTCTGCCGGTCTCCCCGCCGTCGATGGAACGGGCCCGCACGATGCAGACCACCGGCCGCGACGGGTCCGGACGGGTCACCCCGATGGTCACCGATACGCTGTCGTCACCGACCAACTCATAGGCCGTGAGCTCGCCTTTCACATCGTTGTTGGCGAATTTGTGCCACGCGGCGACGGCGAGAATGGTCCCCGCCACCACCACGAGAGCGAGGAGGGCGACAAGGACCCAACGACGGTTTCGGCGGGGCTGGGACTGTCGTCCGTACCGGGCGACGGGGCGTTCGATCATCAGAACTGGAACTATAGGCGGGGACAGCCCGCGGCCAACCGGCGCAGGTATTGGATTACACAAGAGGTCGCCGTAGTTAGATGAGACGAAATGAGTGAACTGCGGTTGATGGCGGTGCACGCCCACCCGGACGACGAGTCCAGCAAGGGTGCGGCGACCACCGCGCGCTATGCGGCCAAAGGTGTGCGCGTCATGGTTGTCACGCTGACCGGCGGCGAGCGCGGAGACATTCTGAACCCGGCGATGGACATCCCGGAGGTGCACGGCCGGATCGCCGAAGTCCGACGCGACGAGATGGCCAAGGCCGCCGAGATCCTCGGCGTCGAGCACCACTGGCTGGGCTTTGTCGACTCCGGACTACCCGAGGGGGACCCGTTGCCGCCGCTGCCGGACGGCTGCTTCGGCTTGGTGCCCATCGAGGAGCCGGTATCCCGGTTGGTGCGGGTGATCCGGGAGTTCCGGCCGCACGTGATGACCACTTACGACGAGAACGGCGGCTATCCGCACCCCGACCACATCCGCTGCCACCAGGTGTCGGTCGCCGCGTACGAGGCCGCCGCCGACTACATGCAGTTTCCCGACGCCGGCGACCCGTGGAGCGTGTCCAAGCTCTACTACAACCACGGGTTCCTGCGAGAGCGCATGCAACTGCTGCAGGACGAGTTCGCCAAGAACGGCCAGGAGGGCCCGTTCGCCAAATGGCTCGAACATTGGGACCCCGAGCACGACGTGTTCGCGGGCCGGGTCACCACCCGGATCGAATGCGCCGAGTATTTCAGCCAGCGTGACGACGCGCTGCGTGCACATGCCACCCAGATCGACCCCCACGGTCACTTCTTCCACGCGCCGATCGAATGGCAGCAACGGTTGTGGCCGACCGAGGAGTTCGAGCTGGCCCGGTCCCGGGTGCCGGTAAGCCTGCCCGAGGATGATTTGTTCAGTGGGATTGAAAAGTGATGGATACCCTGACGGCCGTCGTGACGCTGCTTGCCGACGAGCCCCGCAACACCGGACCGGATTTCGGTAAGGCCAGCCCGTTCGGCCTGCTGATCACGGTAGCGCTGCTGGTAGGCACGTTTGCCCTGGTCTGGTCGATGAACCGGCACCTGCGCAAGCTGCCCGAATCGTTCGATCGTGAGCATCCCGAGCCCGATCAGGCCGTCGACGACGGTACGGTGGAAGCCACAGAAGACGAGCATTCCGACGACACCTCGGAGGAGCGATCCGACGACCGACAGCCGCGTGAGTCCGGGGGGTAACACCCTCGCCGGGGCCACCAGCCCCTACCTGCGCCAGCACGCCGACAATCCGGTGCACTGGCGGCAGTGGTCGTCCGAGGCGCTGGCCGAGGCGGCCGCACGCGACGTCCCGATCTTGTTGTCGATCGGCTACGCGGCGTGCCATTGGTGCCACGTGATGGCTCACGAATCGTTCGAGGATCCCGAGGTCGCGGCCGCGGCCAACGACGGGTTCGTCTGCATCAAGGTCGACCGTGAAGAACGCCCCGACCTCGACGCCGTGTACATGAACGCCACCGTGGCGTTGACGGGGCAGGGCGGCTGGCCGATGACCTGTTTCCTGACCCCTGATGGACGCCCGTTCTTCTGCGGCACCTACTACCCGAAGCTGGGTTTCCTGCAACTGCTGGCGGCGGTGGCCGAGACTTGGCGCGACCGGCGCGACGAAGTCGAGCGGGCATCGGAGCAGATCGCGACGGAACTCCGGTCGATGTCCGCCGGGCTGCCCGGTGGTGGCGCGCCCGTGGGACCGGAACTGTGCGATCACGCGGTGGCCGCGGTGCTGCGCGACGAGGACGGCGCCCACGGCGGATTCGGCAAAGCGCCGAAGTTCCCGCCCTCGGCGCTTCTCGAAGGCCTGCTGCGGCATTACGAACGCACCGGATCCGGCGCGGCCCTGCAGGCCGTCGAGCGCACCGCAGCGGCCATGGCCCGCGGCGGCATCTATGACCAGCTCGCAGGCGGCTTCGCCCGGTACAGCGTCGATCCGTACTGGGTGGTGCCGCACTTCGAGAAGATGCTGTACGACAACGCGTTGCTGCTGCGGGCGTATGCGCACTGGGCGCGGCGCACCGGTAATCCGTTGGCGCGCAAGGTGGCCGAAGAGACGGCCGGCTTCATCATCGCCGGGCTCGGGGCCAACGGGATGTTCACCTCGTCGCTGGATGCCGACGCGGCCGGTCGCGAGGGGCTGACGTACGTGTGGACGCCCGGTGAATTGGCCGAAGTGCTCGGTGACGACGACGGAGATTGGGCGGCTTCGCTTTTCGCCGTCACCGCCGACGGAACCTTCGAGCACGGCGCGTCGGTGCTGCAGCTGCCCGTCGACCCCGACGACACCGCCAGGTTCGCATGCGTCCGCTCGAAGTTGTTGGCGCACCGCGGTACCCGCCCGCAACCCGCACGCGACGACAAGGTGGTCTCGGCGTGGAACGGGTTGGCCATCACCGCCCTGGCCGAAGCCTCGGTGGCCCTCGACAACCCCGAATACCTCACTGCCGCTTCGGAATGCGCACGCAGGCTACTGGATCTGCACCTCGTCGACGGGCGGCTACGCCGGGCGAGCCTCGGCAGCCGGGTGGGGGACAGCGCGGCGATCCTGGAGGACTACGCCGCGCTGGCGACCGGCCTGCTGACGCTCTATCAGCTCACCGGATCATGGTTGCCCGAGGCGCTGGGACTGCTGGACACCGCGCTGCAGCATTACGCCGATCCGCAGCGGCCGGGGCGCTGGTTCGACACCGCTGACGACGCCGAGCAGCTCATGGTGCGGCCCGCCGACCCCATCGACGGTGCCACGCCGTCGGGTGCGTCGCTGATCGCCGAGGCACTGCAACTGGCTGCGCACCTGACCGCGTCGGAAACCTACGCCGCCGCCGCACAGGACACGTTGGCTTCGGCGACACCGATCCTGGCTCGGGCGCCCCGCTCGGGCGGACACTGGCTGGCGGTGGCCGAGGCGCAGATCCGCGGGCCCATCCAGGTCGCGGTGGCCTGCAACCCGCGCTCGGCCGAATTGCTCACCGCCGCACGCGCGCTGGCGCCCGGCGGTGCCATCGTCGTCGGCGGCCCAGCGAACTCGTCCGCCTTGCTGGAAGGACGTGACCGGGTCGACGGAGCCGACGCGGCGTACGTGTGCCGCGGCCGCGTGTGCGACCTGCCCGTCACCACGGTCGGGGATCTCGCGGTCTCACTGGCCGGTCAACCGGAGGACGGCCGACGCGGCGCCGTGTAGCCTCGCGGCCATGCCGAACGTCGAGCACATCACCCAGACCGTCAACCGCTACCTCGAGCTGGTCGCCAACGGAAGTGCTGATGAGATCGCCGAACTCTACGCGGACGACGCGACCGTCGAAGATCCGGTGGGTGGCGGCGAGGTACACATCGGGCGGGCCGCCATCCGCGGCTTCTACGCCAACGTCGAGAACATCAAGAGCAAGACCGAGCTGGTGACATTGCGGGTGGCCGGCCACGAGGCCGCGTTCCATTTCCGGCTCACGATGGACTTCGGCAACAGCGGCATGCGGATCGAGCCCATCGACGTCATGGTGTTCGACGCCGACGGCAAGATCTCGGCGATGAAGGCTTACTGGTCGCCGGCTGACACCGTCAAGCTGTAGGCGGGCTCAGAACACCGCGAACCACATGGCGATGTAGTGGCAGATCGCCGCTACCGCTGTGCAGGCGTGGAAGAACTCGTGGTGGCCGAACGTCGTCGGCCACGGGTTGGGCCACTTCAGCGCGTAGAGCACGCCACCGATGCTGTACAGCGCGCCACCGACGATCAGCAGTACCACCGCTGCCACCCCGGCACCGTTCATGATCGGCCCGATGAACCAGGCCGCCACCCAGCCCAACAGGATGTAGAGCGGCACCCCCAGCCAGCGCGGCGCCGACGGCCAGAACATCTTCAGCAGGACACCCGCGATCGCGCCGCCCCAGACGATCCAGAACAGCACCATGCCTTTGGATTCCGGAAGGGCCAGCAGTGCGAACGGGGTGTAGCTGCCCGCGATGAAGATGAAGATCATCGAATGGTCGGCGCGCTTCATCCACTTGCGCGCATCCGCCGATTTCCAGGTCACCCGGTGATAGGTGCCACTGACGGCGAACATCGCCACGATGGTGAAGGTGTAGAGCAGTGTCGCCAGACCGGCGCGGGTGGACTCCACCGACCACGACACGGACACCAGCGCGGCACCGGCGATGAACGCGACGACCGCCGAGTAGACGTGGATCCAGCCGCGGGCGCGCGGCCTGCCGAGGAACTGGGCGACGCCGTCGGCGACCGCTTCGGGCAGGTCTTCGGCGGGCCTGCTCCCTGCTGCCGCTGAGCGGTAGGGCTTGGTGGCATCGATCGGCGCGGCGTGATTGGTGCTCCTCGCGTCCGCGGTCATATTGGTGCTCCTCGCGTCCGCGGTCATGTCACCTCCATTAACAGCCATGAGTTCCCTGGCTATGACAGTAGTCTGGATTCTCGTGGACATCATTCCCCCGCGGCTCAAAGAACCGGCCTACCGGCTCTACGAGATGCGGTTGCGTCAGGAGTTGGCGCAGTCCAAAGCCCAACTGCCCCGCCACATCGCGGTTCTGTGCGACGGCAACCGGCGATGGGCACGTGAGGCAGGTCACGACGATGTCAGCATCGGCTATCGCATGGGCGCGGCCAAGATCGCCGAGATGCTGCGGTGGTGTCAGGCCGCAGGCATCGAGATGGCGACGGTGTACCTGCTCTCGACCGAGAACCTGCAGCGCGATCCCGAAGAGTTGTCGGGGCTGATCGAGATCATCACCGACGTGGTCGAAGAGATCTGCGCGCCGGCCAACAAGTGGAGTGTGCGCACGGTCGGCGATCTGTCGTTGCTCGGCGACGAACCGGCCCGCCGGTTGCGCGAGGCAGTGGAGAGCACCAACGGCAACGGTGGGAAGTTTCACGTCAACGTGGCGGTCGCCTACGGCGGCAGGCAGGAGATCGTCGACGCCGTCCGCTCGCTGCTCAACAAAGAGCTGGCCAACGGCGCCACCGCGGAGCAGCTCATCGACGCCGTCACTGCCGAGGGCATCTCGGAGAACCTCTACACCTCGGGCCAGCCCGATCCTGATCTGGTCATCCGGACCTCGGGGGAGCAGCGGTTGAGCGGATTCCTGTTGTGGCAGAGCGCTTATTCGGAGATGTGGTTCACCGAGGCGTACTGGCCCGCGTTTCGGCGCGTGGACTTCCTGCGCGCGCTGCGCGATTACACCGCGAGGCACCGCCGCTTCGGCAAGTAGGCGCGTGCCACACTGGGATTCATGGCTGCGCTGTCGGCGGTGGTCTTCACGCTCAGCTGGTGGCTGGGGCTCTATCTGCTTGCCCGCGACCCGCGCAAACCGGTCCTGGTGTGCGCCGCGGTCGGGCTGACCAGCTTCGCCGTCGTCGTCGCCCTCGACGCCGTCCGGCTCATCAGCGGGTCGGAGCTGCTCAGCCGCATCGAGATCTATCTGGTCGCGCTGCCCGGCATCGCCTGGTTCGCGGTGATGATCGAGCTGTCCCGACCGAGTGACACGTGGCGCGCCCGGGCCGGGGAGTTCGCCGCCATCTTCGCCGTCGCGGTGCTGGCTTTCGCCGGGGCCGCACTGGCAGGCAGTGTCGCCGGGCCGCTGCGCCCGGGGCACTGGGTGATGTTCGCGGTGATATCCCTGGCCTCGCTCGGCGCGATGATCAAGGCCGTCACCGGTGGGGCCAAGCCCGGATCCGTGGTGGGCTTCATCATCGTTGCGACGCTGTTCTTCGCCCTGGGCAACGCGATCATCGTCATTCCGCTCGGGCTGCTCCCGAGTTGGCTGGCGTTGGCGTCCACCGGTTTTGACGTCGCCCTGCTGGGTATCGCGGTGGCGATCTGGGACGCGTTCGACGAAGGGCAGGCTCTGCGCGCCGACATGCGGCGATCGATTCTCGGCACGTTGGTGATCGCGGTACCGTTCGGCGCCCAGGCGCTCATCGGTGCGGCCGTGCTCGCCGGCAACGGCCGGGTGGCGATGACGGTGCTGCTGTTCACCAGCCTGGCCGTCGCCGTGGCGGTGGAGGTGCTCGCCGATCCGCTGGCCGGGGTGCTCGACCGGTTGGCGTTCTCGCGCTCACCGGCTCTGCGCGCCGACCGCGAGGCGCTGCGCCGCACGGAGGCGGCGCTGCCACTGCGTTCGGGCAGCCCGCTCGACGACGTTGACGACGACGCGTTCGCCCGGCTCACCCGCCGCGCTCTCGGGCACTACGGCGACCTCTCCAAGCTGATGGCCAGCCCACTCACGGCGCTGCCCGCCATCGACGCGCGGTTGGCGCAGCGGGGCGCGGCCGATCAACCGCTGGAGCGGGCAAACGAACTCAAGGCGCTGCTGGCCGATCGGATCGCGGCGCTCAAGCCGCGCGACGGTGGTGACTTCGGTACCACCGAGCAGTGGCGCCACTACAACTCGCTGTACTTCCCCTACGTCGTCGGAGTGCGTGCCTACGCGCAGAACGCCACCGCCGCGGGCCTCGATCCCGTCGCCCGGCAGGCCTGGCAGTGGTTGGTCACCGAAGTGCCGCAGCGGTCGTTGCACAACTGGCAGAACGCCGCGGCCAAGGTGATCGCCGCAGACCTGCGCGGCACCTTGGTGCCCGCCTCGGGCCCGGCGGCGCAATAGGGCCTGACCTGCGGTTGGCAGTGCTTGGCAGCGTCCGGCGTGGATCTGGCAGTGCGTCCTGAGCAATGTCGGAGGTGTTCGAAAAGCTCGACACCGCCTCATCGCCGAGGAGCCAGCCATGACCGCCTTCGTCACCCGTCCACTTCACCAATCCGCCCCAAGGGGTGGCACTGCGGAAGCCTCGCTGCTGCGGTTCGCCCTGCGCGCCGACGCCACGGTGTGCGCGGCGGTGGGCCTGCTCGGCGCCATGGTGGCTGATCCGCTGGCGCGGCTGGCCGGCTTGACCGCCACGGCCGGTTGGCTCGTCGGCGCCGCCCTCGTCAGCTACGGGGCGCTGCTCTATGCCGTGGCCGCGCTGCCCGACATCCGCCGCGTCGGCACCGCCGTCTACACCGGCAACGTGGTCTTCGGGGCGGTGGCCGTCACGGCGGTCCTGGCCGGTTGGTTGCCGCTGACCGCGCTGGGCACCGATCTGCTGCTGGGGTTCGTCGCCATCACGCTGGGCCTGGCCTGGCTGCAACACCGCGGAGTACGCCGGCTGGCGTGACCTGTTCCCGCCGGTGCGGGGGCCGCATCCGTAGAGGTTGCGGCTGTGGTCCTCGCACCGTGCTCACCCCCACCACCCACCAAGAAGGAGAATCATGACCGCCATCACCACGCCCCGCACCGCGAGCGCATCCGACACCCTGCTGCGGCTGGCCATGCGGGTCGACGCGATCTTCGTCGGCATCACCGGCATCGTCCTGCTCGCCACCGCCGGGTGGTTCTCGGATCTCACCGGCCTGCCGAAGTCCATCGAATACGGCGTCGGCATCTTCTCGGTCGGCTACGGCGTCGTGGTGTTCGCGCTCGCAGCGATCGACCGGGTTCGTCCCGCGGGCATCGGCACCGCGGTGGCCAATGCGTTGTGCACCGTGATCGCGGTGGCCGCCGTGCTCACCATGACCCTCACCACGGCGGGCGGCGTGATCGTCATCGCCACCGGCATCTACACCGCGGTGATGGCGGAATGGCAGTTCATCGGGGTCCGTCGAATCCGGGCGTAGCACCGCGCTGCCGAGTGGCCGGTTGTTGCACGCGAATCGCGAGAATGCGTGCGACAACTGGCCTTTCGGCTGTCAGAGTTTCCGCAGCCGCAGCCGATTGATGGCGTGGTCGGCGTCCTTGCGCAGCACCAGGGTGGCCCGCGGGCGGGTCGGCAGGATGTTCTCGATCAGGTTGGGCCGGTTGATGGAATGCCAGATGTCGCGGGCGGCGAACACGGCCTGCTCGTCGGTCAGCGTCGAGTAGTGGTGGAAGTGCGACGCCGGGTCGGCGAAGGCCGTCGACCGCATGGTCAGGAATCGTGAGATGTACCAATTCTCAATGTCTTCGATGCGTGCGTCGACGTACACCGAGAAGTCGAAAAGATCCGACACCATCAGCGCGGGTCCGGTCTGCAGGACGTTGAGCCCCTCCAGGATGAGAATGTCGGGGTGGCGGACGATCTGCTTCTCGCCGGGCACGATGTCGTAGAGCAGGTGCGAATACACCGGTGCGCAGGCCTCGTCGGCCCCTGACTTCACCCCGGTGACGAACCGCATCAACGCCCGACGGTCGTAGCTCTCCGGGAAACCTTTGCGGTGCATCAGGTTCCGGCGGTTGAGCTCTTTGTTCGGGTAGAGGAAACCGTCGGTGGTGACCAGGTCGACGCGCAGGTGGTGCTCCCAGCGGGCCAGCAGGGCCTGCAGCACACGCGCGGTGGTGGACTTGCCGACCGCCACGCTGCCCGCCACCCCGATCACGAACGGCACGGGTCGATCCGGGTTCTGCTGCGGCTCACCGAGGAACTCCGCGGTGGCGGCGAACAGCCGCTGACGCGCGGCCACCTGCAGGTGGATCAATCGGGCGAGCGGCAGGTAGACCTCTTCCACCTCGAGGAGGTCGAGCTTCTCGCCCATGCCGCGCAGGCGCAGCAGTTCGTCCTCGGTGAGTTTCAGCGGGGTCGACATGCGCAGCGAACGCCATTGGATTCGGTCGAACTCCACATAGGGGCTCGGCTCGCTGGGCCGCGGCATTCGGTCAGTCTTGCATTTACGGTTGAGGGCATGGCTAACGGGATGCACTTCGGGGTGGACCAGGGGACTGGCGCAGCGGCAGATTCAGCAGACTTCATCCGCGAATATCTGCTGCTCGGTTTGCGCTTCGACCGTGTCGAGGAGGGCTACGTCGACTCGTTCACCGGCGACCCCGCATTGCGTCGCGCCGTCGAGAACGAGCCCGCGCCCGACCCTGCCGACCTGGCCCGGCAGGCCGACCGGCTCCTCGGTGACATACCGCAGGATCTGGACCGCGACCGCGCCGACTATCTCGCCGCGCACCTGCGCGCACTGAACTGCGCGGGGCGCAAGTTCGCCGGCGAGGAGGTGGGTTTCGTCGACGAGGTGCAGGCCTACTTCGACGTGCGGATCGGCAAGGGCGACCCCGAGCGGTATCGCGAGGCGCACGCCAAGCTCGACGACGCTCTCGGCGGCTCAGGCCCGCTGGCCGACCGCATCCAGGCACACCGCACAGGCGACGAGATCCCGCCGGCGCGTCTCGAGGAGTGCATTCACGCGTTCTCCTCGGCGCTGCGGGACCGGGTGCGCGCCGAATATCCGCTGCCCGACACCGAAACCATCACCTACGAGGTGGTCACCGACAAGCCGTGGTCGGGCTTCAACTACTACCTCGGCGACTACCGCTCGACGGTGGCGGTCAACGCCGACCTCAAGCAACAGATGGCCAACCTGCCCCGGCTGGTCGCTCACGAGTCCTATCCCGGCCATCACACCGAGCACTGCCGCAAGGAGGCCGGGTTGGTGGACCGGCAGGGCCAGCTGGAACAGACGATCTTCCTGGTCAACACCCCGCAGTGCCTGATGGCAGAAGGCTTGGCCGATCTGGCGCTGTACGCCGCCATCGGTCCGGGATGGGGCGCGTGGGCTTCGGAGATCTACGCCGACCTTGGTCTGCGCTTCGACGGCGAGCGCGCCGAAGCCGTGTCCGAGGCGATGGCCGGGCTGGCCGACGTGCGTCAGGACGCGGCGCTGATGCTGCACGACGAGCACCGCGACGTCGACGACGTGGTCGCCTTCCTCAAGCGGTGGCTGCTGGTCAATGACGAGCGGGCCCGGCAGATGCTGCGGTTCTTGTCCTCGCCGCTGTGGCGCGCCTACACCAGCACCTACATCGAGGGCTATCGGCTGCTGCGGGCATGGCTGGATGCGCGGCCCGCCGACGTGACGTTGACGTCGCGGTTCGGCAGGCTGCTCGACGAGCCGCTGATCCCGTCGACATTGCGGGCTTAGGCTCGGGCCGCCGCGTCGATTTCGACACCTGGGCTGTGCCTCCGCACCGCCGACGACCCTGGTGTCGAAAACGGCGGAAGGCACGAGTCTGCTGGTCGCTTGCTCGGCATGCCCGAGCCGACACATCCGCGCGAGACCGCCCCGACTAGGCTGAACGCCATGGCAGCTGACTCGTCGTCCACCCCATCTTCTGTGCCTGCGGCTTCGGGCGCCGATTACGCCGACACCGCCAGCGCCGCCTATCAGGCCGCGCTGCAGGTGATCGAGTCGGTCGAGCCCCGAGTGGCCGCGGCCACCCGCAAAGAGCTTGCCGATCAACGGGATTCGCTGAAGCTGATCGCCAGCGAGAACTACGCGTCGCCTGCCGTGCTGCTGACCATGGGTACCTGGTTCTCCGACAAGTACGCCGAGGGCACCGTGGGGCACCGGTTCTACGCGGGCTGCCAGAACGTCGACACCGTCGAGGCGCTGGCGGCCGAGCATGCGCGCGAGCTGTTCGGCGCGCCCTACGCCTATGTGCAGCCGCACTCCGGCATCGACGCCAATCTTGTTGCGTTCTGGGCGATCCTGGCCACCAAGGTCGAGGCGCCCGAGCTCGCCAACTTCGGCGCCAAGCACGTCAATGATCTGTCCGAGGCGGACTGGGAGACCCTGCGCAACAAGCTGGGCAATCAGCGGCTGCTCGGCATGTCGCTCGACGCGGGTGGGCACCTGACCCACGGCTTCCGGCCCAACATCTCCGGCAAGATGTTCCATCAGCAGAGCTACGGCACCAACCCGGAGACCGGGTTCCTCGACTACGACGCCGTCGCCGCCGCGGCCCGCGAATTCAAGCCGCTGATCCTGGTCGCCGGTTACTCGGCGTACCCGCGCCGCGTGAACTTCGCCAAGATGCGTGAGATCGCCGACGAAGTGGGCGCGACGCTGATGGTCGACATGGCGCACTTCGCGGGCCTGGTGGCGGGCAAGGTGTTCACCGGCGACGAGGATCCGGTGCCGCACGCGCACGTCACGACCACGACGACCCACAAGTCGCTGCGTGGCCCGCGCGGCGGCATGGTGCTGGCCACCGAGGAGTTCGCGCCCGCGGTCGACAAGGGCTGCCCGATGGTGCTCGGCGGACCGCTGTCGCACGTGATGGCCGCCAAGGCAGTCGCGCTGGCCGAAGCCCGCCAGCCCGCGTTCCAGGCCTACGCGCAGCAGGTCGCCGATAACGCCCAGGCGCTGGCCGACGGCTTCACCAAGCGCGATGCCGGGCTGGTCACCGGCGGTACCGACAACCACATCGTGCTGCTCGACGTGCGGTCGTTCGGGCTCACCGGCCGCCAGGCCGAATCGGCGCTGCTGGATGCCGGTGTCGTCACCAACCGCAACTCGGTCCCCGCCGATCCGAACGGCGCCTGGTACACCAGCGGTGTCCGGTTGGGTACCCCGGCGCTGACCAGCCGCGGATTCGGCGCAGACGACTTCGACCGGGTCGCGGAGTTGATCGTCGACGTGCTGTCCAACACGCAGCCCGACGGTTCCTCGAAGGCCAAGTACAAGATGGCCGACGGCACCGCCGCGCGCGTCCACGCCGCGTCGGCTGAACTGCTCGATGCCAATCCGCTGTACCCGGGGCTGACGCTCTAGTAGCGCGTCAGGCGGCGGTCAGTGGTGGCCGCCGCCCCCGCTGCTGTGGCCGTTGTACCCGGGCTGGGAGATCTCGTCCTCGGTGAATTGATCGCTGGTGTCGGGCATCATGGTCGGCACGCATGACAATGAGTAGCTGTCTTGCACGTCATTGGATGTGCAATCGTCGGCCAGAGTGCGTGGCGTCGAAACGGCCATCGCACCGGTAATTGGCACGAGCACCAGACCTGCCGCAGCGGTGGCGACAAGCATCCGGCGTGCCGGTAACTGGAGTGTCATGGCTCAGCGTAGAGCGCGTCTGCGCAGGTAGATTCGATAACCAGGAGACTCACAGGAGGCCTCGGCGTGGCGTGCGACACGCCGCCCCGGCCCGATTTCAAGGAATGTGTGTACTAGGGTTACAGTTACTTCATGGCACAGAAACCTGTCCCTAATGCGCTGACCCTCGAGCTGGAGCCGGTGGTGAGCGCCGAGCTGCGTCGTCACATCGATTCCGAGGATCTCTGGTACGCCCACGATTACGTGCCGTTCGACCAGGGCGAGAACTTCGCATTCCTAGGCGGACGGGACTGGGATCCCTCTCAGGTGACCCTGCCCAAGAAGGTCACCGACGCCTTGGAGATCCTGCTGATCACCAAGGACAACCTCGCCGGATACCACCGCGAGCTGGTCGAACACTTCATCCTGGAGGAGAAGTGGGGCCGGTTCCTCGGCCGCTGGACCGCCGAGGAGCATCTGCACGCGGTCGCGCTGCGCAACTACCTGGTCGTCACGCGTGAGGTCGATCCGGCCGCCAACGAGGACGTCCGCGTCGAGCATGTGATGAAGGGCTACCGGGCCGACCGCTTCAGCCAGATCGAGACCCTGGTGTTCATGGCGTTCTTCGAGCGCGCCCACGCGGTCTACTGCCGCAACCTGCAGGCGCAGGTGGCCGAGCCGGTGCTCGCATCGTTGATGGGCCGGATCGCCAGTGATGAGGAGCGCCACGAGGAGTTCTTCGCGAACCTGGTCTCGTTCCTGCTCGAGCAGCACCGCGACGAGACCGTCGCCGCGATCGCCGCCCGTGCGGCCGAACTCGACGTGATCGGCGCGGACATCGACGCCTACGGCGACAAGGTGGCGCTGGTGGCCGAGGCGGGCATCTTCGACAAGGCCGCACTGCGCACGGTGATCGCCGATCGCATCACCGCATGGGGTCTGGCCGGTGAGGCCCAGCTCCAGCAGTTCATCAACACTTAACGTGCTGGCGGGTTAGCTACGGCGCGCCTGTCAGGCGCATTCGGCGCGGCGGGGGTAGCGTCAAAAGCGATGGCTAGCGACATGCTCTGCTGTCCGGGCGGTACCGATCGTATCGATTGCGAGAGGACCGGCCCCGGTCCTGGTGCCGCAGCGTCCACCGAGAAGTTCGTGTGGGGCCGCGTAACGAGCTTCGCCTCTAGGAGCGCCACGTGACTGATTCGCCTGTCCGTACCTATGTGCTCGACACCTCCGTGTTGCTGTCCGATCCTTGGGCGTGCAGCCGGTTTGCTGAGCACGAAGTGGTGGTTCCGCTGGTTGTCATCAGCGAACTAGAAGCCAAACGGCATCACCACGAGCTGGGCTGGTTCGCCCGGCAGGCACTGCGGATGTTCGACGATCTGCGTCTCGAGCACGGACGGCTGGATCAGCCGATTCCGGTTGGGACACAGGGCGGGACGCTGCACGTCGAGCTGAACCACAGCGACCCGACCGTGCTGCCGCAGGGCTTCCGTACCGACAGCAACGATTCCCGCATCCTGACCTGTGCGGCCAACCTGGCCGCGGAGGGCAAGCGAGTCACGTTGGTGAGCAAGGACATTCCGCTCCGGGTCAAGGCCGGCGCAGTGGGCTTGGCCGCCGACGAGTACCACGCCCAGGATGTCGTGGTCTCGGGTTGGACCGGGATGACCGAGCTGGATGTTGCCGCCGAGGACATCGACGCGATGTTCGCCGACGGTGAGATCGACTTGGCCGATGCCCGGGATCTTCCGTGCCACACCGGGATTCGTCTGCTCGGCGGAAACTCGCACGCACTCGGGCGGGTCAACGCCGACAAGCGCGTGCAGCTGGTCCGCGGTGATCGTGAAGTGTTCGGCCTCCGGGGAAGGTCAGCCGAACAACGCGTCGCACTGGATCTGCTGCTCGACGAGTCGGTCGGCATCGTCTCGCTGGGCGGCAAGGCAGGCACCGGCAAGTCGGCGCTGGCGCTGTGCGCGGGCCTGGAGGCGGTGCTGGAGCGCCGCACCCAACGCAAGGTCGTGGTGTTCCGTCCGCTGTATGCGGTTGGTGGTCAGGATCTCGGCTACCTGCCCGGCAGTGAGAGCGAGAAGATGGGCCCGTGGGCGCAGGCCGTCTTCGACACCCTGGAAGGCTTGGCCAGCCCGGCGGTGCTCGAAGAGGTGCTGTCGCGCGGCATGCTCGAAGTGTTGCCGCTGACCCACATCCGCGGCCGCTCGCTGCACGATTCGTTCGTCATCGTCGACGAGGCGCAGTCGCTGGAGCGCAACGTGCTGCTGACGGTGCTGTCGCGGCTGGGCGCCGGCTCGCGCGTGGTGCTCACCCACGATGTCGCACAGCGGGACAACCTGCGGGTGGGCCGTCATGACGGCGTCGCGGCGGTCATCGAAAAGCTCAAGGGCCATCCACTGTTCGCCCACATCACGCTGCAGCGCAGTGAACGCTCGCCGATCGCCGCGCTGGTCACCGAGATGCTGGAGGAGTACAGCCCCGCTGCTCTTCCCTGAGTGATTCATGTGCACCTCCCGTAATGGCGGGCGTTACGGGAGGTGCACAAATCGCCAGCCGGTAGGCTGCCGGGGTGGTGAGACTCCCCAACAGCCAGGCGTGGCGGTGGACGGTGATCGGCATTTTCGTCGCCGTCGTGGTCCTCGTGGCTGGTGCGGTCACCGGGCACATCCGCCGCGCGTCGGCCGATGACGTCAACTGCGCAGTGGAGAAGTGCGTCGCCCTGACCTTCGACGACGGCCCCAGCCCGTACACCGACCGGCTGCTGAAAATCCTGCAGGACAACGACGCCAAGGCGACGTTCTTCGAGATCGGCAACAAGGTCGCCGCCAACCCGCAGGGGGCCAAGCGGGTGGTCGAGGCGGGCATGGAGCTCGGCCAGCACACCTGGGAACACCCCAACATGACGACCATTCCGCCCGAGGACATCCCGTCGCAGCTGTCCAAGGCCAGCGACGCCATCGAGCAGGCGACCGGTCAGCGGCCGAAACTGTTGCGCACGGCCGGTGGGCTGATCAACGACCAGGTGCTGGCGGAGGCCAAGAAGCAGGGCCTCGCCGACATCAACTGGGACGTCATCCCGTTCGACTGGGCCAACGACTCGAACACCGCGGCCACCCGGTACATGTTGATGACCCAGATCAAACCCGGCTCGGTGGTGCTGTTCCACGACACCTACTCGTCCACCGTCGATCTCGTGCAGCAGTTCATCCCGGTGCTCAAGGCCAACGACTACCACCTGGTGACGGTCAGCCACCTGCTCGGCCCCCGGGAGCCCGGCACGAGCTACGGCAGCCGCGAGAACGGCCCGCCCGTCAACGGTCTGCAGGACATCCCGCCGGCCAACATTCCGACGCTGCCGCCCACGCCGTCGCCGCCTCCCATGCCGAACTTCCCGATCACCGACATTCCCGGTGCCAACTCCGGTGGGGTCAACAACGGGGCGTGAGCGGGTGAGGCGCACATCGCACCTGGTTGAGGACCAAAGACCCTAACCGGATCAGCCGTTCGGGACGACGCTGGTGTCATGCCCGACACCATGTTCGACAGCGCCACCATCACCACAGCCGTCCAGCTGGCCTCGCGCGCACCGTCGTTGCACAACACCCAGCCGTGGCGCTGGGTGTACACCGGCGAGGCCTTGCAGCTGTACCTCGATCCGGAACGCGTGGTGCGTTCCACGGACCGGTCGGCGCGTGAGGCGGTCATCAGCTGCGGCGTGATGCTCGACCACGTCGTGGTCGCGATGGCCGCCGCGGGCTGGGCCACCGGCGTCGAGCGGTTCCCCGACCCCAATCACCCCGATCACCTGGCGACCCTGCAGTTCAGTCCGCTCGGTTTCGTGACCGACGCACACCGCAGGCGCGCCGACGCGATCCTGGCGCGCCGCACGGACCGGCTGCCGATGGCCGCGCCAGCCGATTGGGAGTCCTTCGAACCGTTGCTGCGGGCCTGGCTGGCCGCGGGTCCGGTGCATCTCGACGTGCTGACCGACGAGATGCGTCCGCAGCTGGCCGAGGCCGCCATGCTCAGTGAGTCTTTGCGCCTCTACGACTCCGGATACCACGCCGATCTTGCTTGGTGGACAACGCCTTTCGCTACAACCGACGGCATTCCGCAGAGCGCGTTGGTGTCCGCGGCGGAAAGCGACCGCGTCGCGGTGTCCCGGGCGTTTCCGGTGACCGCTCACACCGACCGCCGGCCGGCCATCGGCGACGACGTCGCGCGCATCGTCGTGCTGTCCACCGACGGCTACAGCCGCGCTGATGCGTTGGACTGCGGCGAAGCACTGTCGCAGGTGCTGCTCGAGAGCACGATGGCAGGCCTGGCGACCTGCCCGGTGTCCCAGGTGACCGAGCTGCACGCCAGCCGTGACATCGTCGCCAACCTGATCGGGCGAGACGCCTGCCCGCAGGTACTGGTACGGATCGGGCTGGCACCCGCACTCGACGATGTGCCGCCGCCCACCCCGCGTCGGCCCGTCAGCGACTTCCTCACCATCGCATAGGAATTGGCGATGCGTTTGCGATCGGGCCCGACGGCGGCGAGACTCAGGAGATGATCAGAGTCTTCCTGGTCGACGACCACGAGGTGGTGCGCCGCGGCCTGATCGATCTGCTCAGCGCCGACCCGGAGCTGGAAGTGATCGGTGAGGCGGACTCGGTGGCGCAGGCGCTGGCCCGGGTGCCCGCGAGCGCACCCGATGTCGCGGTGCTCGATGTGCGGCTCCCCGACGGCAACGGCATCGAGCTGTGCCGGGAACTGTTGTCGCGCATGCCGGATCTGCGGTGTCTGATACTGACGTCGTTCACCTCCGACGAGGCCATGCTGGATGCAATTCTTGCCGGCGCCAGCGGCTATGTGGTCAAGGACATCAAAGGTATGGAGCTCGCACAGGCCATCAAGGACGTCGGGGCCGGCCGGTCGTTGCTGGACAACCGCGCTGCTGCGGCGTTGATGGCCAAACTTCGTCACGACGCCGAGCACGCCGATCCGTTGTCGGGGCTGACTCAGCAGGAACGGGTGCTGCTCGAGCTGCTCGGCGAGGGCCTGACCAACAAGCAGATCGCGGCCAGGATGTTCCTCGCCGAAAAGACGGTCAAGAACTATGTGTCCCGGCTGCTGGCCAAGCTCGGCATGGAGCGTCGGACTCAGGCTGCGGTCTTCGTCTCCAAACTCGACCGTCCCGGCTAGGTTGAAACGGTGACCGACGATCTGCGAGGAACCCTCTCGCAGTTGCGATTGCGCGAATTGCTCACCGAGGTCCAAGACCGGGTCGAGCAGATACTGACCGGCCGCGACCGTATCGACGGACTGGTCGAGGCGATGCTGGCGGTCACCTCGGGCCTCGAACTCGATGTCACGCTGAGCACCATCGTGCACACCGCGATCCAGTTGGTCGACGCGCGTTACGGCGCTCTCGGGGTGCGCGGTGAAGGCCATGAGTTGACCCAGTTCGTCAACGAGGGCATCGACGACGCCATGCGGGAGACGATCGGCCACCTGCCCGAAGGTCGCGGCGTGCTCGGCGTGCTGATCGACGATCCGAAACCCATTCGGCTCGACGACATCCGGCTGCATCCGGCGTCAGTGGGCTTCCCGCCGAATCACCCGCCGATGCGCACCTTCCTCGGTGTTCCGGTCCGCATCCGCGACGAGGTGTTCGGCAATCTCTATCTCACCGACAAGACCACCGGCCAACCGTTCAGCGAGGACGACGAGGTGCTGGTGCAGGCGCTCGCAGCGGCGGCGGGCATCGCCGTCGAGAACGCCCGGCTCTACGAACAGTCAAGGGCCCGGCAAGCGTGGATCGCGGCCACCCGCGACATCGGCACGGAGTTGCTCGGCGGTACCGACCCGGCCAGGGTTTTCCGGCTGGTGGCCGACGAGGCACTCAAGCTGACCGGCGCCGACGGCACGGTCGTCGCCGTGCCCGCCGACGCCGAGGCCGATCGCGGCGACGTCGCCGCGCTCATGGTGGCTGCCACCGCGGGGACGATGCGTGACTGCGGTGCCGAGTCGATCCCGGTGACGGGGACGGCGGTGGGCGAGGTCTTTCGCGCGGGCACACCGCAGCGTCCCGATGTGTTCGAGCTGTGCGGATTCACCGGGCCTGCGCTGGTATTGCCGCTGCGCGCCACCGACACCGTGGCGGGCGTCCTGGTGGCACTGCGCACCGAGGGCGGCCGCGCCTTCACCGACGAGCAGATGGACATGGCCGCGGCGTTCGCCGACCAGGCCGCGCTGGCCTGGCAGCTGGCCAGCTCGCAGCGTCGGGTGCAGGAACTGGAGATCCTCTCCGACCGTGAGCGCATCGCGCGTGATCTGCACGACCATGTGATCCAGCGGCTCTTCGCGGTGGGATTGTCGCTGCAGGCGACCATTCCGCGGGCCCGCTCGACGGACGTGCAGCAGCGGCTGACCGACAGCGTGGATGATCTGCAGGCGGTCATCCAGGAAATCCGCACCGCCATCTTCGACCTGCACGGGCGTTCGGCAGGCACGACGCGGCTGCGGCAACGGCTCGATGAGGTGTTGACGCAGTTCGCCGGCAGTGGTCTGCACACCACCACGCAGTTCGTCGGCCCGCTCTCGGTTGTCGACGCGGTGCTCGCCGACCACGCCGAGGCGGTGCTGCTGGAGGCCGTCAGCAATGCGGTAAGGCACGCCGCGGCAACCGAACTCGTCGTGCGCGTTGAGGTGGCCGACGATCTGAGCATCACGGTGACCGACAACGGCAGGGGGATCACCGGTGCGGTGACCGAGAGCGGGCTGGCGAATCTGCGTGACCGGGCCGAGGCCTCCGGTGGGCAGTTGCGCATCGAAAACCGTTCCGGCGGCGGCACAGTGGTGTGCTGGACGGCACCGCTGCCTGCCTAGGTTCGCAGCGTCTCGGCGTCCGGGAAGTGTCGTGGTGTCAGGGCACTCACCAGTGGCGTGTCCACGCCCAGCCGACCGAGTGCGGCGGCGCCGCCGGGAGATCCGAGCGGTGCGTCCCGGCCCGGCAAGGTCTCACTGAAGAATGCGGCGTTGTCGGCCAGATGCGGTAGCTGGTCGTCGGGAAGATCGGTTTCGTAGTAGATCGCCCCCGCATCACACTCGAGCCGGCACGCACCGCAATCCACGCACTCGTCGGGATTGATATAGAGGGACCGGGCGCCCTCGTAGATGCAGTCCACCGGGCATTGCAGGACACAAGCTTTGTGCATGACGTCGACGCATGCTGTTCCGATCACGTACGGCATGGTCAAACCGTACGTAGCCGGGCGGGTCGAGAGAGCCGGGCGAAAGTCCTATTCGCCGAGGACCAAAGTCACTTTCGGTGCCGTGTTCAGTGCGTGTTAAGTGCCGTGTTCGGCCGCGAGAACTCCGGCGAACAGACACAAAAGCCCCTCGACACCGGCGTGTCGAGGGACCTGAGTGTCTGCTCGCGCAGGGAAAGTTACTGGCCGTCCTTGACTTTCGCCATGGCGAGAACGTCGAGGCGCTTGTCGAGTTCGGCTTCCGAGAGCTTGTCGCCGAGCAGGCCGCGGTCGATCACGGTCTGCCGGATGGTCTTCTTCTCCTTGAGTGCCTGCTTGGCGACCTTGGCGGCTTCTTCGTAACCGATCGCCGAGTTCAGCGGCGTCACGATGGACGGCGAGGACTCCGCGAGCTCGCGCAGGTGCGCCTCGTTGGCCACCAGGCCGTCGATGCAGCGCTCGGCGAAGAGTCGAGACACGTTGGACAGCAGCGTGAATGACTCCAGCAGGTTGCGCGCCATCATCGGGATGTAGACGTTGAGCTCGAATGCACCCGACGCCCCGCCCATGGCGATGGCCGCGTCGTTGCCGACCACCTGGCAGGCCACCTGGGTAACCGCCTCGGGCAGAACAGGATTGACCTTGCCCGGCATGATCGAGCTGCCCGGCTGCAGGTCCGGCAGCTGGATCTCGCCGAGCCCGGTCAGCGGCCCCGAGCCCATCCAGCGCACGTCGTTGGCGATCTTGGTCAGCGACACCGCGATGGTGCGCAGTGCGCCCGAAGCTTCGACCAACCCGTCGCGCGCCGCTTGAGCCTCGAAAGAGTCGACGGCAGTTCGCAATTCGGCAAGGCCGGTTTCGTTGACCAGCACCTCGACCACTTTGGCGCCGAAACCGTCGGGCGCGTTGAGGCCGGTGCCCACTGCGGTGCCGCCGATGGCCAGCTCACCCAGGCGGGGCAGCGTCGCCTTGACCCGCTCGATGCCGGCTTCGATCTGGCGTGCATAACCGCCGAACTCCTGGCCCAGCGTCACCGGCACGGCGTCCATCAGGTGCGTGCGGCCCGACTTCACCGTGGTCCGCCACTGCTTGGCCTTGGCGGCCAACGATGCGTGGAGCACCTCGAGTGCCGGAATCAGATGGCGCACAGCGGCTTCCGTTGCCGCGATGTGCGTGGCGGTCGGGAACGTGTCATTGGAGCTCTGCGACATGTTCACGTCGTCGTTCGGGTGCACCGTCACACCGTCGCGCGCCGCGATCGACGCGATCACCTCGTTGGTGTTCATGTTCGAGCTGGTGCCCGAACCGGTCTGGAACACGTCGATGGGGAACTGGTCGTCGTGCAGGCCGTCGGCGATCTCCCCGGCCGCGGCGATGATCGCGTCTGCCTTCTCCGGTGCCAGCAGGCCCAGGTCCTTGTTCACCTGCGCACACGCGGCCTTGAGCAGTCCCAGCGCCCGGATCTGCGTGCGCTCCAGCCCGCGGAACGAGATCGGGAAGTTCTCGACCGCCCGTTGGGTCTGAGCCCGCCACAGGGCGTTGATCGGCACCCGGACTTCGCCCATGGTGTCGTGCTCGATTCGGAATTCACCTTCGACTGCGCTGTCGGCGGACATGTGCTCCCTTTGTGTGTGCGGTGGAGTTGTTCGGGTGGATTACGGCAGGGGACGGACGGCGGCCGCGTCACCGATGAAATCGATGGCGGAGTACTCGTTGAGCTTGGAGAGCCGGTGGTAGGCCTCGATCATCCGGACGGTGCCGGACTTGGACCGCATGACGATCGACTGCGTGGTGCAGCCGCCGCTGGCGTAGCGCACACCCCGGAGCAGGTCACCGTCGGTCACGCCGGTGGCACAGAAGAAGACGTTCTCGCCGGACACCAACTGCTCGGTGACCAGCACCGCGTCGAGGTCATAGCCCCGGTCGATGGCCTTCTGCCGCTCGGCGTCGTCCTTGGGGGCCAATTTGGCCTGGATCGCGCCACCCATGCAGCGGATGGCGGCCGCGGCGATGATGCCCTCGGGCGTGCCGCCGATGCCTGCGAGGATGTCGGTGCCCGAGTTGGGCCGGCAGGCTGCGATCGCGCCGGCGACGTCGCCGTCGGTGATCAGCCGGATCCGGGCGCCGGCATCGCGAACGTCGGCCATCAGCTGCTCGTGGCGTGGCCGGTCGAGGATGCAGACCGTCACGTCCTCGACCGAAAGGCGCTTGGCTTTGGCGACCTTGCGGATGTTCTCGCCGATGGGGGCGCAGATGTCGATGGCCTCGGCGGCTTCGGGGCCGACGGCGATCTTGTTCATGTAGAAGACGGCCGACGGGTCGAACATCGCGCCGCGTTCGGCGACGGCGAGCACGGAGATGGCGTTGGGCAGACCCTTGCTCAGAAGGGTGGTGCCGTCGACCGGGTCGACGGCGAAGTCGCAGTTGGGGCCGTCGCCGTTGCCGACTTCCTCGCCGTTGTAGAGCATCGGGGCGTTGTCCTTCTCGCCCTCGCCGATCACCACGACGCCGCGCATGGAGACCGAGTTGACCAGCTCGCGCATGGCGTCGACGGCGGCGCCGTCACCGCGTTCTTTGTCGCCGCGGCCGACCCACCTGCCTGCGGCCATCGCTCCCGCCTCGGTTACCCGGACGAGTTCAAGGGCAAGGTTGCGATCCGGGGCTTCGCCGCGAGTGGGACTCATGGGCTGATTCTCCCAGAACCGGCCGCCGTGCGGCGAGCTGGGATACTGCAACCATGACCACCCAGCCCACCCCGGTTCCGAAGGCGGCAAAGTCGCGCTTGCTGCAGGACGGCCGGGACATGTTCTGGTCGATGGCGCCGCTGGTACTGGCGTGTATCGTCCTCGCAGGCATGCTCGGCATGTGCTCGCTGGCGACCGACGGACCTGGCCGCGGTCCCGCGCCGGTGTACGACGCCGCGGCTGGGCTGCGTGCCGACGCCGACGCCCTCAAGATCCCGCTGCGGGTTCCTCAACTGCCTGCCGGCTGGCAGGCCAATTCCGGTAGCCGCGGCAGCATCGACGGTGGGATGACCCTGCCCGACGGGCAGCGCGGTCGGGCGGTGTGGTCCCGGGTCGGCTACCTCACACCCATCGGGGCTTACCTGAGCCTGACCCAGAGCAACGCCGACGAAACGGCGTTGGTGTCCTCGATCAAGGCGGGCGGGTATCCGTCGGGAACCCAGAACGTCGACGGCGTGACCTGGGTGGTCTACGAGAGCGAGAGCCCCGAGTCGGTGTGGACGACGCGCCTGCCCGGTCCGGTGCAGATCGCGATCACGGGAGCCGGTGGTACGGATGAGTACCGTACGCTGGCGGAGGCGACGCAGAAGCAGTCGCCACTTCCCGTCAAGCGATAACGGATGGAGCTGGTGAATGACCGCACCAGAAGCTGATCTCACCGGTTGGACCGTCGCCCCGTTCTCGGCGGCCGATCAGACCTACGACGTGTACCGCAAAGGGGAGGGGCCGGGCGTCGTCCTGATCCCGGAAATCCCCGGCCTGCATCCCGGCGTGCTGGCGCTGGGCAATCACCTGGTGGACAACGGCTTCACCGTCGCCGCCCCGTCACTGTTCGGCACCCCGGGGGCGCCCGCGGTGCGTCCGGGCGCCGTCCCGGTGATGATGAAAGCCTGTGTGACAAAGGAATTCGCGGCCTTTGCGACCAACGCCGACCGGCCCGTCGCGCACTATCTACGGGCGCTGGCGCGGGATCTCAACGCAGGCACACCCGGTAAGGGTGTCGGTGTGATCGGGCAGTGCTTCACCGGTGGGTTCGCGCTGGCCGCCGCCGTCGACGACAGTGTGCTGGCCCCGGTGCTGAGCCAGCCGTCGGCGCCGATCGCGCTCACCGCGAAGATGCGCCGCGATCCCGGGCTGTCCGAGGAGGAGCTCAAGATCATCGAGCAACGAGCCGCCACCGACGGTCTGTGTGCGCTCGGCCTGCGCTTCAGCGAGGACCGCTTGGCGCCCGGTGCGCGGTTCGGGACGCTCAAGTCGCGGCTCGGCGATGCGTTCGAGGTCATCGAGATCGACTCGAAAAAGGGCAATTCGCATGGGATTTCGCCGATGGCCCACTCGGTGCTCACGGACCAGGTCCGGGAGGTCGACGGGCATCCGGCCTACGAAGCGCGCAAGCGGGTGGTCGAGTTCCTCAAGACTCGTCTGACGGCGGCGTAGCGGGTCCGGTGACCGGGGCGGTCTGCTCGCGCGGAGTGGTGGTCTTGGTGGCGCCGGTGCGGAACCGGGACCACAACCGCTTGCGGGGCGCCTCCTCGTGCACCTCCAGCTCGACACCCTTGTAGACCGCCAGGTAGACGCTCACGGTGGTGACGATGATGATCATCAGCACCGGGCCGATCACCAGGCCGAAGAAACCGAACATCGAGATGCCTGCGAAGACCGCCAGCAGCATCAGCGCGGGATCCAGCCGCGCGGCCTTCGGTACCAGGAACGGGCGCAACACGTTGTCGATGTTGGTGACGACCAGCAGATGCCACGCCACCACGAAGATGCCGCCGGCGACATTGCCGAAGAACACCATCCCGATGCCGAACGGGATGGTGACGATGCCGCCGCCGAGCGGGATCACCGACAGCGCGGTCAGCAGGATCGCGAAGATGAAGAACCCTTCGTGAAAGCCGCCGATGTAGATCGAGATCGCGCCTGCGACGCCCTGGCACAGCGCGATGACGAACTGACCTTTGACCGTGCCCTTGACCATCGCGCCGGTCTTGGCCAGGTACAGGTCGGTGATCTCCTCGCCCAGCGGGTTGAGCCGACGGATCAGCGTGATCACGCTGTCCTGGTTGACCAGCAGCGATATGAATACGTACAGGAAGATGATCGACGACGTGATGGCGCCGACCATCCCGCCGACCGCCCCCTGCAGCACGCTGAGCAGCCATTCGCCGATCCGCTGCGACAGCGTGACGATGCTGCCGCGCAACGATTCCGCGGTGACGTGGATGTGCAGGAACGGCACGCGCTCCAGCAGCGAGTTGATCAGATCGAGGGTGCGGGTGCCCAGCGTGCTCAGGTCCGTCGCCGCCACCCAGTTGCTGACCGCGTTGACCATCTGGGTGACCTGCACGATGCCGAGGAAGACCAGCAGCGACACCGGCACGATCAACAGCAACAGCGCCCACAGCAGGGTCAGGGTGGCCGACAGTCCGGTGCCGAACCGGCGCAGCAGTCGGTGATACAGCGGGGAGAACAGGTAGGCGCCGACGGCGGCCATCACGATCAGGATGAAGAAACTGCGCAAGAAGTAGGCGCCGAGCAACAGTGCGATGACGGTGGTGACCGCCAATGCGCGTCTCTGGGTGAGCGTGAATTGGTTGTCCATGCCGCCTTTCCCGCCGTTGCGCTGACCTTATCGTCCGGCGGGGGCGGCGTTCGGCGGCTACGCCCCGGCGAGTTTCATGACGTGGCCCAGCACGTCGGGGTAGCGCTTGAGATGTGCTCCGCCGTTGAGATCGATGACCTCACCGGTCAGCCACGACGCCTGCGGTGAACAGATGAACACCACGGCCGCGGCGATGTCCTGCGGAGTGCCGGCGCGGCCCAACGCGGTGTTCTCGACGTAGTCCTCGACCACGCCCGGAATCATCGCGGCGGGCTCGGTCAGCGGCGTGTGCACGAATCCCGGTGCGATGGCGTTGACCCGGATACCGCGCGGACCCAGTTCGAGGGCCGCGACCTGGGTCAGCATCGACAACCCGGCCTTGGCTGCGCAGTACGCGCTCATCCCGGCTGCGGGCTGGCGCCCGTTCAGCGACGAGATCGATACCAGCACACCGCCTTCCGGCAATCGCTTACCGGCATGCTTGGCGACGATGAATCCGCCGGTGAGGCAGACGTCGATGACCGAGCGGAACTGGTCGACGGGCATGTCGGTGATGAGCCCGACATTGCTGAACCCTGCGCAGTTGACCACGGCGTCGATCGGGCCCACTTCGGCGAACAGGCGCTGCACCGACTCCTCGTCGGTGACCTCGACGTGGCCGCTGGTGTGTGGTCGGCCGAGTTGGGCGGCCCGGGTGGCGGCGCCGTCGGCATTGCGGTCGGCCAGCACCACGCGGCAGCCGTCCTCGGCCAGTGCCTGCGCACTGGCCCACCCGATGCCGGACGCGGCCCCGATGACCAGTGCGACCCGTTGGCCGGTCATGCGTCGGCCATATCCGGAGTCGGGTCGCCCCACTTCTTGGCTATCGCGTTCCACACGTCGGCGTACCGGCCCGGATAGTCCCTGTATGCGGACTTCGACCGCAGGAACCCCCGGATCAATGGTGCAGCCAAGCCGATCGGCAAGCGTTTCCATCCGGCGTTGGCGCTGGTGTCGGCGAGCAGTTGGCTCCAGGAGTGATGCTGGAAGCCGAGCACTTCCTGTGCGCGGGTGGTGTCCATCCAGTCGGTGGCGAACCACGCCGTGTCACTGGCCGGGTCGCCGGGCCGGCCGAGAGGCAGGCCGCCCCTGATTCTCATGGCGGCGGCCGCCTGGGAGCCGACTGCCGACTGGGTGTGCCGATGCGTCTCGGGATCGCCGCCGATCAGCAGCACTTCACGGTTGGCGTCCTCGGTCGTGGTGGCCTTGGCGAACGCGTCCGCGACGTCACGCACGTCGACGGTCTGCAGACGTCCGTCGGCGGGCAGCACACTTTCGAACGAGATCAGGTCGACGTCGATGTCGAGACTGAACTCGGAGCTCATCACCCCGCCCAGCCGCAGGATCAGCCAGTCCAGCGTGGACGCCCGGACCAGGGCTTCAGCCTCGACCTTGTGGGCGCCGTAGATGTCGGACGGGTTGGTCGGGGTGTCCGCGGTCAGCACATCGGTGATCCGATGCGGATTGCGGGCACCGTAGACGGCAACGCTGGAGGCCTGCACGAACCGTGGTCGTTGGGCCTGCGCCTCGGCCGCTCGCAACAATGCCGCGGTGGCCTCGACGTTGACCTTGCGGGCCAGGCCGCGGCGCATATAGCAGAACGGCGGGATGATGGCCGCGAGGTGAATGATGGCGGCAGGGGAGACCTCGGCGACGAGCGCGTCGACAGCCGAGGTGTCGGTCAGGTCGGCCCATCGGACCCGCACGCCGGACGGTAGCTGGGCGGCGGCCTTCCGGTTGGCCGCCATGTCGAGATCGGTCGCCACGACCTCGCGTCCCGAGGCGGCCAGTGTTTGCACGACCTTGGATCCGACCAGTCCGAACGCGCCGGTCACCAGAACGGTTTCTCCCGACATGGACCTCCTCGCTAGAACGTGTTGCAACAGTAGCGAACCGCGCTGTGGTGCGCGTCACCATCACCGACGCGGATTCTGCAGGCCGCCGGGCCATCATTCGCTTGCCGCCCCTCAGCAACCTGTCAACGTGGACTGCGCTGGGCAGGGGATCAGTACGGCGAACGTAGACGACGTTGCCGTGGATGCATGAGATCTGGATCACTATCGGCGCCGGAATGTGACGGCCCGCGCCGCGCCGCCGATTCTGTGACGATTTGCCCGACGACCATTCATATTTCGATTTGTCAGTTTGCCTGATGTGTCTGCATTGTGGCTGTGGAGAAGAAAAGAAAACGAGCAGATCGCAGGTGATTGTGATGTACTCGGTTGCACTCGTCGACAATTGGGGAGGTGCGGAATGTCAGAAGATGTCGTAGCGGGGGTTAACGACAGCGGATCGGAACAGGTTGCCGGTCAGATAGCTGTGGGCACACCGGTCACGGTGTATCCCGGAACCGACGATGCCCTACATGGGGTCGTTGTCGAGGACTTCGCGGATCTGGCAGGCACCGCCGTCGAGATCGCCGGTGAACGGATCGTGGGCCCGGCCCGACGGTGGGCCGTCAACCTCGACGACGGCGGCTTGGTGTTCGTCGACGACGACAGCATCGCCGCCGACCCACAACTGGCCTGAGCCTCACCGCACGATCAGCGGCAGTCGGCTCAGCCGGCGCACCAGCAGGCTGGGGAGCCATTCGGCGTCCCCGGTCGGCTCGATGACGCCCCCGTTCGCCAGCACCTGCGATATCACGATCCGCGCCTCAAGCCGCGCCAGCGCGGCGCCCACACAAAAGTGCGCACCCCTCCCGAACGCCAGGTGGCCCTTGGCGTTGGCACGATCCATGCGGAACTCGTGCGGATTCTCGAACGCCGCCGGATCCCTGTTGGCCGCACCCCACAGCAGCAGGAGATGAGATCCGGCCGGCATGGGCGTCCCCGCCAGCGTCGTATCTGCCAGTACGTGCCGGAAGTGGCCCCGAAACGGTGACTCGTACCGCAGCACCTCCTCCAGGAACACCGGCGTCAGAACCGCGTCGCGGCGCAGCCGGTCGGCGACGTCAGGCCGGTGCGCCAGGACCTGTACGGCGCTGCCGATCAGCGACGCCGTGGACTCCGCGCCGGCGCTGACCAACTGGATCAGCATGAACGCGGCGGTATCGGTGCCCAACCGCTCCGTCGCGCAATACGTCGCGAAATCGCCCAGCAGATCGTCTCCCGGGTTCGCCGCGGCCCGCCCGAACTGTTCGACCAGGTAACCCCCGAGCTCGACCGCCGCGATACCCGCCGCCGTCAGCTGGTCCTGATCGACCAGACCGTCCAGCAGCTGCGTGCTGGCGTACGCCCAGGTGACCAGCTGATCGGCATCGGCGGCCGGCAGCCCGAGCAGCCGCGCCACCACCAGCATGGGCAACCGGTCGGCCACGGTGGCCATCCAGTCGAAGTCTCCGGTCGGGAGCAGCTCTGCCGCGGTCGCGGCGATGAACGGCTCGAGCTCGCGTATGCGTTTGGCCACCAGCCGGGGCAACACCAGCTTGCGGTGGGTGGCGTGGATCGGATCGTCGGCGGTCGCCAGCACGTGCGTGGCACCGCCCGGACCTTCCATGGTGAACTCGGCGATCGTGCCGTCCGGTTGATGCCACATCGTGGCGGTCAGGTTCGACGAGAAGTCCTGCGGACGGCCGGTGGCCTCGACGACGGCTTCGAATGATGTCGCGGCGTAGAACCCCGATTCACCGATGCGCGCTACAGCGTCCTCGGCGCGCATGCGGTCGTAGAGGGCGTAGGGGTTCTGCAGAGCGGCCCGGTCGAAGAGTTCATGTGCCAGGAGCATTGCCCCAGGTTGACCGCCTGTTTCGGAGCCGTCAACGGATCGGCACGAAGTTGACATGCCGCTGCGGCGATGCGCGGTGACTGCCGTCTCAGCAGGTGCGGGCATGCTGCGTCGATGCTGAGATCAATCTCTGTTTGTGTCTCAAACTGAGATAGCGTTGCTGCCATGTCTCGACGTGGCGAGGACTGGTTGGTCGGTGGTGACCGGCGTGCGCACGCCGCCGAGCGCATCTATGCCGCAGCCACGGAGCTGGTGGCCCGCGACGGTCTCGACTCCCTCGACATCGACGCCATCGCCGCGCATGTGCACTGCTCACGGGCGACGGTGTACCGGCACGCCGGTGGTAAGTCCGAGATCCGCGACGCCGTGCTGTCCCGGTTGGCCGCCAGGATCGTCGAAGAGGTCCGGGGTCAGGTGAACGGGCTCGCCGGGCCGGACCGGGTCGTGACGGCGGTGGTCGTGGCGCTGCGGCTCATCCGGTCGGATCCCATGGCCGACCTGCTCCTGACCTCGCTGCGCGCCGGCAATGGGGCTGTGTTGACCGAATCACGCGTCCCCACGGCGTTCGCCACCGAACTGAGCGGCCTCGCTGAGAACGATCCCGCTGCGGCGGCCTGGATCGTGCGCCTGGCGTTGTCACTACTGGTCTGGCCGGGCGCCGACGCGGGCGCCGAGCACGAGATGCTGCGCCGGTTCGTCGTGCCCGCGTTCGCCTAAAGGCGCTTGACGCAGCGAAAACCGATGTGGCTCATACCGGTATCGACCATCTGCGGCCGCCGTGCTGCGGGCCGGTACCGCATGCAGTAGCTGTCGGCGCACAGGAACGATCCGCCCTTGATCACCTTGCGGCCGATTTGGAACTGCGGCTGATTCGGATCGTAACTGTCTGCTGCACAGCATGATTGAGTCGACCGGTCGGCGCCGTACCAGTCGCTGGTCCACTCCCAGACATTGCCGGCCATGTCGAACAGCTCGTAACCGTTGGGTGGGAAGCTCCCCACCGGTTTGGTGGTGCCGTATCCGGTTTCGGGCAGGTACGGGAATTCGCCGTGCCAGTAGTTGGCCAGCTGCTGTCCGGGCTGCTCCGGCTCGTCACCCCAGGTGTAGGCCGCGCCGGCCAGCCCGCCGCGGGCCGCGGTCTCCCATTCGGCCTCGGTGGGCAGGGCCAGTCCGGCCCAGCCGGCGTAGGCCTCGGCGTCCTCGTAGGCGACGTGCACCACAGGGTGGGTCTCCCGTCCCCGCAGTGACGACCGCGGCCCGCGCGGGTGGTTCCAGCACGCGCCCGGCGTCCACTGCCACCACAGGTTGAGGTGCCGGTCCACCGGGCCCGGGGTCCGATGGAACACCATCGATCCCGGCACCAGATTCTCCGGCGGCGCATCGGGGAAGTCGGCAGGGTTCAGTGCGCGTTCGGCGACCGTCACATAGCCCGTCGCTGAAACAAACTGGGCGAATTGATCATTCGTCACCTGGTGCGACTGGATCCAGAAGCCGCCGGTCTCGACCGGCCGCACCGGGCCTTCCTCGGCATAGTGCCGGTCGGAGCCGAGCAGGGTGGTCTGCGCCGGTATCCAGACCAGATCGGTGTCGGGCTCAGTCAAAGATCCGCGCCCAGTCGTCGCGCATGCTCGCCACCGGCCAGCCGCGGTCAGCGGCCAGCGCCAGCGCTCTCTCCGCACCTGCGGTGTATTCGAATTCGCGCTCGGCGTCGTCGTGGCGCACCAGCATGCTCAACGACGGTCCGGCACCTGCACTGGTGTACTCGAGCATTTCGATGTCGCCGTTGGAGTTGCCTGCCGCGAAGATCGGCCGCCTGCCGACCCGGCCCCAGATGCGTACCGGCTTGACCGGCCCGTCGTCCAGGAACTCCGGTGTCGCCGTGGTTTTGAGGTGCCCGTCGACGAAGTCGAGTCCCACCGAGCTGCCGATGACGCGTTCCGGTGGTATCCCGTACATCGCTGTGGTGACCGGACGCATGAAGTCCCGGCCGCCGCCCGACGCGATGTAGGTGGTGAAGCCGTTGGCCTCGAGGTAGCGCAGCAACTCGACCATCGGACCGTAGCCACATGAGGTGTACGGCCGCTTCAGTGTCGGATGCTGCGCGTCGGCGAAGAACGCCTTGACGCACTCGGCGTGGTCCTCGACCGGCAGGCCGGCATAGGCCGAAAGGATACCTCCGGCAAGGACTTTGAGTGCCGAGTCGTCACCGTTGTAATGCTTGGTGACGGCGTCGCCGAACCAGCCGAGGTCACCGGCTGCGGCCGCGGCGTAGGGCTGCTCGCTGGCGAGTGCTGGGTCGGCCGCGGCTTGTTCGGCCAGCCTGCGCACCAGAAAATCCAGCTGGATGTAGGCCGGCTTCTCGCACCACAGCGTGCCGTCGTTGTCGAACACCGCGACCCGGTCCTCAGGCGCGACTTCGGTGGTGGCCCGGCCGGTGAAGTCGACGATCGCCTCCTTCACCGGCCCGTCTTTCCACGACTCCAGTAGTGCCACGCTCACCCGCCCCGGGTGGCCAAGAACTTCTCGAGTTCCTCCACGGCGTTGTTGATGGTGAACGAGGCCGGCTTTTGTCGTGGTGGGAACTCTTTGAACGTCTCCAGGAACTGGTTGACGATAGCGCTGCCGTAGAACATGAGGTACAGCCGATCGATCAGCCAGTCCCAGTAGGTGTTCGATGTGACGTCGGCGTGTTCGAACGGGTCGGTGCGCAGATTGAACAGCTTGGGTGCCCGCAGCTTGGTGAACGGTTCGAACCACACTTCGAGCGTGCCTTGGCAGCGTTGCTCCATGAACACGATCTTCCAGTTGTCTGCGCGGATTCCCAGGACATCGCCGTCGTCGGAGAAGTAGATCATCCCGCGTCGGGGTGACTTGTCGACCTCGCCGGTCAGGTAGGGCAACAGGTTGTAACCGTCGATGTGCACCTTGTACTCGGTCTCGCCGTCGGCCCCCGCTTTGTGGCCCGCCTTGAGTTTCTCGACGATGTCCGGGTCACCGGCGGCAGCGAGGAAGGTCGGCAGCCAATCATGGTGCTGCACAATCTCGTTGGATACCGTTCCGGGCGCGATCTTGCCGGTCCACCGGATCATCTCGGGGATCCGGAAGGCGCCCTCCCAGTTCGTGTTCTTCTCGCTACGGAACGGGGTCGTCGCGCCGTCGGGCCAGCTGTTGGCGTGCGGACCGTTGTCGGTCGAGTAGATGACGATGGTGTCCTCGGCGAGTCCGAGTTCGTCGACGAGGTCGAGCAGCGTGCCGACGTTGCGGTCGTGGTCGATCATCGTGTCGTGATAGGGCGACTGCCAGCGTCCGGCCTGTCCTTTGCTCTCAGGCTTGGTGTGGGTCCGGAAATGCATGTGGGTCATGTTCATCCACACGAAGAACGGCGTGCCGGACTCGTGCTGCCGCCTGATGAAATCCGCACAGGCTCCGGTGGTCTCGTCGTCGATGGTCTCCATCCGCTTCTTCGTCAGCGGTCCGGTGTCCTCGATGCGTTGTTTGCCAACCGGGCCATACCGCGGGTCGACCTCGCCGGAATCTTCCTCGGTGGCCCAGGAATGGATGACACCGCGAGGCAGGAGAGCTGCCCGGAGTAACGGCGCTTCCTCCGCGGTGGGATAGTCGTCGTGCTCGGGCTCCTCCTCGGCATTGAGGTGGTAAAGGTTGCCGAAGAATTCGTCGAACCCGTGCGCGGTGGGCAGGTACTTGTTGAGGTCGCCGAGGTGATTCTTGCCGAATTGCCCTGTGGCGTAACCCAAGGGTTTCAGTAGTTCGGCGATGGTGGGGTCTTCCTTGTGAAGCCCCACGTCGACACCGGGCATGCCCACCTTGCTCATCCCGGTGCGGTAGACGCTCTGGCCGGTGATGAACGACGCCCGGCCAGCAGTGCAGCTCTGCTCACCATAGGAGTCGGTGAACAGCATGCCCTCAGTGGCAATACGGTCGATGTTGGGAGTCGAATAACCCATCATGCCGCGGCTGTAACAGCTCAGATTCCAGATCCCGATGTCGTCACCCCAGATGACCAGGATGTTGGGTTTTCCGTTGGGCATCCGTGTTCCTTTCTAATCCTTGGCCAGAAATTCGTGGAGCTTCTCGACCACCTGGTCGACGCTGAAGCTCGCCGGTGGGTGCCGGGGCGGGAACTCCTTGAACGTCTCGAGGAACTTCGTGGCCATCGCGGTTGCGTAGAACACGAAGTAATCGTGTCGCAAGAACCACTCGTAATACGTGTTCGAGGTGATGTCCGCGTACTCGTACGGGTCGGTACGCAGGTTGAACAGCTTCGGTACGCGCAGCGGAGTGAACGGTTCGGCCCAGATCCGCAGTGTCCCGGGGCAGCGTTGTTCCTGGAACACGATTTTCCAGTTCTCAAAGCGCATCGCGACCAGGTCGGCGTCGTCGGAGAAGTAGAAGAAGCCGCGCCGAGGGCTGGAGTCCACCTCGCCGGTCAGGTACGGCAGCAGGTTGTACCCGTCGATGTGCACCTTGTACTCGGTCTGGCCGTCGGCGCCGGCCGTGTGCCCGCCTTTGAGCTTCTCGATGATTTCGGGCTCGCCTGCGGCGGCCAGCAGCGTCGGCAACCAGTCGTGGTGCTGGACGATCTCGTTGGACACCGTGCCCGCCTTGATCTTTCCGGGCCAGCGGATCATCTCCGGTACGCGGAAGGCGCCCTCCCAGTTGGTGTCCTTCTCGCTGCGGAACGGCGTGGTGCCGCCGTCGGGCCAGCTGTTGCGGTGCGGGCCGTTGTCGGTCGAGTAGATGACGATGGTGTCCTCGGCGATGCCGAGTTCGTCGAGCACGTCGAGCACCGTGCCGACATTGCGGTCGTGATCGATCATCGTGTCGTGGTAGGGCGACTGCCAAAGCCCTGCCTGTCCACGGCTTTCCGGCTTGGTGTGGGTGTACAGGTGCATGTGGGTGAAGTTGCACCACACGAAGAACGGGTTGCCTGCGTCGTGCTGGCGCTTGATGTAGTCGATCGTCGCATCGGCGATGTCCTCGTCGATGGTCTCCATGCGCTTGGCGGTCAGCGGGCCCGTGTCCTCGATGGTCTGCTTACCGACCGGACCGAATTTCGGGTCGTCGGGTTCTTCCGACACCTCCGTGGTGGCCTTGCACTTGAGCACGCCGCGCGGCTTGGCCAGGTTGTAGAGCCGCGGGTACCGGTCCTCGTGCGGGTAGTCGAAGTTCTCCGGCTCCTCTTCGGCGTTGAGGTGATACAGATTGCCGAAGAACTCGTCGAACCCGTGCACGGTCGGGAGGTACTTGTTGAGGTCGCCGAAGTGGTTTTTGCCGAACTGTCCGGTGGCGTAGCCCAGTGGCTTGAGCAACTCGGCGATCGTGGGGTCCTCAGCGGCCCAACCGATGTCGACGCCGGGGACGCCGACTTTGCTCATCCCGGTGCGGTACACGCTCTGCCCGCTGATGAATGCCGCCCGCCCAGCGGTGCAGCTTTGCTCGCCGTAAGAGTCGGTGAAGCGCATGCCCTCGTTGGCGATGCGGTCGATGTTCGGGGTTCGGTAGCCCATCAGCCCGTCGCTGTAGCAACTCAGGTTGCTGATGCCGATGTCGTCGCCCCAGATCACCAGGATGTTCGGTTTGCCGTTAGGCATGAAAGCCCCCTCGTAGCGGAAAAACCTGTGTCCGTGGGACTTTATGCGGTACGGACGACCAGCGCTGCGGGTTGGGGAGTGCGGGAAGAGAAATTTACGCCAATGTCCACTCTGGCGTTGCGGACGGTGACGGCGCACGCTGGAATGCGGAGGTTGATCGACATGTACGACAAAGATCTGTCCAACAAGTGGTTCGTCGAAATCGAGTTCTCCGAAGACGACATTCACACCCACGCATCAGCGCACGCACAGCTGCACGACGGCGTCATCACGACCACCGGGGATGCCTACCGCAATCCCAAGGACCCGAGCGCACCGACGGTCGGCGAGGACATCGCGGCCGCCCGTGCGTTGATCGCGCTCGGTACCGAGCTGTTGCACCTGGCGTCGGCTCGCATCGAGCAGGGCACCCACCATCCGGTGCACCTGTACCGCTGAGTTCAGGCGAGCGCCGGCTGCGTGGCCGGCCCGGCCTCCATCTGGCGGAACAACTCGACGTAGTACGGCATGCTCGCGGTCATCGCCTGCTGCGTGGTGAACAGCGGCTCGTATCCCAGATCGCGCTTGGCTTTGGCGATCGAGAAGTAGTTGTTGAGGTAAAGCCGTTCCACGGCAAGGGGTTCGATCAACGGCTCGGGGATGCCGAACTTGAAGTGCAACCGCTGCCACAGCGTCATGGCCTTGTGCACGAGCCGGCCCGACACCCGGATGTTGGGAAGCCGGTGTCCGCATGCCGCGATCACCGGGCGGGCGAACTCGAACATGTTGACGGGGTCGCCGTCGTTGATGAAATAGGCCTGACCGGGAGCCGTGCCACCCGGCACGAGATGCTCGGCGGCCAGGATGAAACCGTGAATCAGGTTGTGTACGTAGCTGTTGTCCAGCTTGATGTTCTTGTTGCCGACCAGCACCTTGACGTGTCCGGCCAGCACGTTCTCGAAGACTTTGCGGAACATGGTCTGATCGCCCCGCCCCCAGATGCCGCTGGGGCGGATCGAACAGGTGAGCATGTCGTGTTCCCCGTTCTGGCTGAGCACGAACTTCTCGGCGACGACCTTGGTCTCGGTGTACAGGTCGTTGAACCGTTGGGTGTACGGCAGGGTCTCGTCGCCGTTGACGATGTTCTGGCCACCCATCACCACGCTGTTGGACGCCGTGTAGACGAAGCGTTTGACGCCGGCCGCCTGCGCCGCGTGCACGAGGTTGCGGGTGCCCTCGACGTTGACGGCGAAGCTGCGGTTGCGGTATTCGGCGGTGACAGAGGCGCCGCCCATGAGGTCGATGACGGCCGCGGTGTGGAACACCGTGTCGATGTCCTTCACGGCTGCGGCCACCGTTTCCGGATCGCAGATGTCGCCCTGCAGCACCTCAAGGCCGGCGTGCTCGCCCAACGTGGACGGCGCCCGATCGAAGGACCGCACGGTGTAACCGCGGTCGAGCAGTTCGGTCACCAGGTTGGCGCCGACGAAGCCGGAGCCGCCGGTCACCAGCACGCGGCCGAGTTCAGCTCGCACGTGAGGAGCAGACGAACCACCGCGCACGTGAGGAGCAGAGGAACCGCCGGTCAGAGATGCGTCAGCCATGGCGCAGAGCATAACTGAAACATGTTCCAGTTTCGACCCTGTTCGGCAATATCGCCTGCCGGATCACTCGTCGTCACCCTCGCGCGCGGCCAGTGCCTGCTCGACTCTCTGGCGAGCGCCGGCTAAGTGTTCCTCGCATCGTTTTGCCAGCTCTTCACCTCTTTCCCATAGGGTCAGCGACGCGTCAAGATCGAGGCCGCCCTGTTCGAGTTGCTGCACGACGGCAATCAACTCGTCGCGGGCCTCTTCGTACCCCAACTCACTAATGGGCTTCATTCCGATCCTTCTGCCGTGCTCTTCTCGGGGCCTTCGCTCACCGCGACCACCACACCGTCGGACACCCGCACCCGCAGCTGCGTGCCCCGCGGCGCGTCGGCCACCGAACGCAACACTGCGGGAGAACCCGAGGTGGGCACGGTCTGCACCACCGCGTAACCGCGCGCCAGCGTTGCGGCCGGGCCCAGGGTGGTCAGCCGCGCCGAAAGGTGGCCGATGGTCTCCCGCTCCGCCGAGATCAACCGGGTGATGTCACGTTGCGTGGTGGCGCGTGCCCGCTGGATCTCGTCCTCTCGGGCAGCCAGCGAGGCCAGCGGCAGGGCCAGCACCGGGCGGCTGCGCAGTTGGTCGAGGTGGTGCTGTTCGCGATGTACCCAGTTGCGCAACGCGCGGGCGCTGCGTCTGCGCTGGTCGGTGACCAGGGCCTGCTCAGCGGCGGCATCGGGCACGATGCGCTTGGCGGCATCGGTCGGTGTGGCCGCGCGCAGGTCGGCGACCAGATCGCACAACGGGTTGTCCGGTTCGTGGCCGATCGCGCTGACCACCGGTGTGCGGCAGGCCGATATGGCCCGACACAGCGTTTCGTCGGAGAACGGCAGCAGGTCCTCGACGCTGCCGCCGCCCCGGGCCAGCACGATGACGTCGACGGCAGGGTCCCCGTCGAGGGTTGCGAGTGCCTCGACGATCTGCGGCACCGCGTTGGGGCCTTGGACGATGGTGTTGCGGATGGCGAACCGCACGGCGGGCCAGCGTCCGGTCGCGACGGTGGTGACATCGTGCTCGGCGGCCGACGCGCGTCCGGTGATCAGGCCAATGGTGTTGGGCAGGAAGGGGATTGGCCGTTTGAGCCGCGGGTCGAACAACCCTTCGGCATCCAGCAGGCGGCGCAGCCGGTCGATGCGGGCCAGCAACTCGCCGATGCCGACGGCGCGAATCTCGTTGACCCGCAACGAGAACGAGCCACGGCCGGTGTAGAAGTTGGGTTTGCCGCAGATGATCACCTGGGTGCCCTCGGTGAGTCGGACCGGGGCGTTGCGCACCAGGTCGCGCGGGCAGGTCAGGGTCAGCGACATGTCGGCGGCCGGGTCGCGCAGCACCATGAACACGGTCTTCGAGTCAGGCCGCACCTTCAGTTCGGTGAGCTGACCTTCGACCCACACGGCGCCGAGCCGGTCGATCCACTTGGCGACGCGCGTCGCGACGGCGCGAACCGGCCACGGGTTCTCCGGTGACTGGCCGGGTTCGGTCACTTCGCGGTCGCGCGGGTGATCCTGTTGGTGAGCAGCGTGACGAACGGCGCGCGGGCCCGGCCGGCCTCCTCGTAGGCCAGTAGAGCCTCCAGATCCGCGACGCGCAGCGAGGTCAGCCGAGCCCGCAATTGCGCCAGCGTCAGAGCGTCGTAGCCCACCTCGCCGACGATCGCGGGCACGGTGCCCGTCGCGGCCGGCTTGGGTGCAGCGGCCCGACCATTGCCTGCGACACTGCCGGCTCCCGGCTCACCGGTGCTGTAGAGGGCGAACCTGCCTTCGGTGCGGCGTTCACTTTCGGTCTGCGGGCCGTCGCCCTCGTCGACACCGGTATCGAGGTCTTCGTCGAACGTCGCCCACTCGGGCTGTTCGTCCTTGGGTGGAAACAGCTGCTCGAGCGCTTCGTCACCCTTGATGACCAGCTCGGCGAGGTTCTGCTGCACGTGCATGAAGAGGTTGGCGGCCTGGCTGGCCATGGTCATCGGGTACGTGAGAATGGTGTGGGGCAGCCTGCGGGTCTCCTCGATCGCCGTCACCGCCGCGCCTACGAGCAGCCGGACCCCATACGGTGCAGTTCCCATGGGCACCAGACTACGGCTGGCTCACTCAAGGCGGCTCCCCGTACCCTGGTGACATGCCGCCAACAGTGAATATGGGTATCCCGGGTGCCTCCAGCTCGGTGAGTTCCGGCGTGGCCGGCAAGCGCGTCCTGCTGGCCGAGCCGCGGGGCTACTGCGCAGGCGTCGACCGCGCCGTGGAAACCGTCGAGCGAGCGCTCGAAAAACACGGAGCACCGGTCTACGTCCGCCACGAGATCGTGCACAACGTGCACGTGGTGCAGACCTTGGCCAAGGCGGGCGCCATCTTCGTCGACGAGACCGACGAGGTGCCGGAAGGCTCGATCGTCGTGTTCTCGGCCCACGGTGTCGCGCCGACGGTGCACGAATCGGCTGCCGTGCGCGACCTCAAGGTCATCGACGCCACGTGCCCGCTGGTCACCAAGGTGCACAACGAGGCCAAGCGGTTCGCCCGCGACGACTACGACATTCTGCTCATCGGCCACGAGGGCCATGAGGAAGTGATCGGTACGGCAGGCGAGGCGCCCGACCACGTCCAGCTCGTCGACGGCCCGGATTCGGTGGACAGCGTCACCGTCCGCGACGAGGACAAGGTGATCTGGCTGTCTCAGACCACGCTGAGCGTCGACGAGACCATGGAAACCGTGCAGCGGCTGCGGGAGAAGTTCCCCAAGCTGCAGGATCCGCCGAGCGACGACATCTGCTACGCCACGCAGAACCGTCAGGTGGCGGTCAAGGCCATGGCACCCGAATGCGAGTTGGTCATCGTGGTCGGCTCGCGCAACTCGTCGAACTCGGTCCGGCTCGTCGAGGTGGCGCTGGGCGCCGGATCTCGCGACGCTCACCTCGTGGACTACGCCGAGGACATCGATCCGACCTGGCTGGAGGGCGTCACCACCGTGGGCGTCACCTCCGGGGCGTCGGTGCCCGAGGTCCTCGTCCGCGGTGTGCTGGAGCGGCTTGCCGACTACGGCTTCGACACCGTGCAGCCGGTCACCACGGCCAACGAGACGCTGGTGTTCGCGCTTCCGCGAGAAATCCGTCCGCCGCGCGCCTGAGCGCGTTCAGCCGTCGTACTCCCAGGTGTTGTCCCGGCCGCGCGTAGATGAGCGCGGCCGGCTCCTGTACTCCCTGCGGTCGTCTTCGTCCTCGGCGCCGCGGTAGCGCACCCGCGAGACGGGGTGGTGGGTCGGGCGGCCGTTCGAACTGCCGTTGCCGTTGCGGGGCGCTTCGAACGGCTCCTCGAACGGTTGGTAGTCGTCGAAACGACGCCGACGCGGCTGCCGGTCGTGGGCCGCGGCGCTGTGCCGCTCAGGCGGAGGTTGTTTACGAGGTTCGCGCGGCTGGGTACGTACCCGACGGCGGGCGTCGGCAGGCGGAACCACGGGTGGTTCGGAGGCTCGTGGCGCCCTCGGCCTGCGGGGCCGCTCGGGCAGTGGCTCGCCGAACTCGTCGAGCAGCGGGCGGCTGGGCCGGGGACGCGGAGGCGTGGTCCGCTTGGCCGCCCGACGCTCGGTACCGGCCTCCTCGGCCGCTTCGGGGCGCCGCCGCCTGGGCCTGTCGGTGCGGTCGGGTCGCTCGGTGGTGCGGTCCGTACGGCTGGTTCGGCCGGCTCGCTCGGGACGCTGCGAGCGGTCGCTGGTCCGCCGTCGCCGTGGCGCCTCGTTCTCGGATGTCTGCGCCGAGGATCGTCGCGTTGGGGGTTTGCGGAGGATCAGCCCTGACAGCTTCGTTGTGACAGCCGCCACAATTCCGGTTTTGGCCGCGGCGACCGTCGCTTTTCGCGTGTTGCCGCTCTCCGTGCTCTCGGCGTTCGCGGCCTTGGCGGCGCTGTGTCGGGTGGCGAGGGCGAAGTACCAGCGAGCCAGGCCGATCAGCAATACCGCAGCCGTGGTGAACAGCATCAGCGGGAAACGTTCGATCAGCGGATACCCGCAGTTGATCGCCAGGTCTTTGACGCCGCCCAATTGGCCGCCGTGGAACAGGAAATAGGACCCGGGTACGGCCACGAACAGGATCAACGGCGGCTGGATCACCGCCGTGAACACCCCGGATTGCCGCACCGCGAGCACGGCCCCGAGGCAGCCCAGGACGTAGCAGACGGCGAAGAATGTGCTGAGTTCTCGGTCACCGGATCCGGCGTCGAAAGCGAAGCCGATCGCGGTAGCCGTCACAGCCAGCAGCACAGCACCCCACCACGGCACACCAGGCCATTTGGGGTACACAGAGCGGTGGTCAGCCGGCACTGCCGACTGTGCGCGCTGTCCGGACACAGGTAGACCGTACCGGCTCAACGGCACCGCGTGCCGCCAGCGCGCGCTGGCGTGCCCCCGACACTCTGGCAGACTGTGGTTCCTGTGAGCCTGAACCTGGGAATCGTCGGTTTGCCGAACGTAGGTAAGTCGACTCTGTTCAATGCCCTGACACGCAACAACGTGTTGGCGGCCAACTACCCCTTCGCGACCATCGAACCCAACGAGGGTGTGGTCCCGCTGCCGGATCCCCGCCTCGACGAACTCGCGAAGATGTTCGGCTCGGAGAAGCTCGTCCCGGCGCCGGTGACGTTCGTCGATATTGCCGGAATCGTCAAAGGCGCATCCGAGGGCGCGGGGCTGGGTAACAAGTTCCTGGCCAACATCCGCGAATGCGACGCGATTTGCCAGGTCGTCCGGGTGTTCACCGATGACGACGTGGTGCACGTCGACGGCCGCGTCGACCCCCGCTCCGATATCGAGGTCATCGAGACCGAGCTGATCCTCGCCGACATGCAGACGCTGGAGAAAGCGGTGCCCCGGCTGGAGAAGGAAGCCCGCACCCATAAGGACCGCAAGCCCATCTTCGATGCCGCAGTGGCGGCCCAGGAGGTGCTCAACAGTGGCAAGACGCTGTTCAGTGCGCGTGCGGACGCGTCGCTGCTCCGCGAGCTCAACCTGCTGACCACCAAGCCGTTCCTCTACGTGTTCAACGCCGACGAGGGTGTCCTGACCGACGAGGCCCGCAAGAGCGAGCTGCGCGAACTCGTCGCCCCGGCCGACGCGGTGTTCCTCGACGCGAAGATCGAGGCGGAACTGCTGGAGCTCGACGACGAGTCCGCGGCCGAGCTGCTGGAGTCGATCGGTCAGACCGAACGCGGGCTCGACGGACTGGCCCGGGCCGGGTTCCACACCCTGCGGCTGCAGACCTACCTGACCGCGGGGCCGAAAGAAGCGCGTGCCTGGACCATCCACCAGGGCGACACCGCGCCGAAGGCGGCCGGCGTCATCCACAGCGACTTCGAGAAGGGCTTCATCAAGGCCGAGGTGGTCTCCTTCGACGACCTCGTCGCGGCCGGGTCGATGGCCGCTGCCAAGGCGGCAGGCAAGGTGCGGATGGAAGGCAAGGACTACGTCATGGCCGACGGCGATGTGGTGGAGTTCCGCTTCAACGTCTAGCGCGTCGTTGACTCTGCGGCGAAATCAACCCAGCTGGTGCGGACCGCGCTTGGCAGTTGCCTCCGCGAGCCGCGCGAGTGATTCCTGCATCTGTCGCATCCCGATCACGGGCAGGCGGTCGATCATCTCGGTATTGCGGAATGCTGACCAGTCGTATGTTTCGGTGACCAGGGTTTGGTCCGGTCCGATCGGCGTCATCCGCCATGTCCAGGTATGGCCGGCTGGTTCCTTGCCGGGTTCAGCTGGGGCCCAGCCGATTGCGCGGCCGGGTTCAAAGCAGATGACGTGGTTCTCAACCTTGTGCGGTCCTCGGATTTCGTTCTGCATGTCCATCATGAACTTCGCGCCGACGTGGGTGATTACGGAACCATCCGAGCAGCCGACGACAAATCCGCTGGTGTCGAACGTCACGTGATTGGTGGGCCGCGCTATGTAGTCGAAGATGAGGTCGGCCGCGGCATTGATGACGGCGGTCACTTCGATACGTCTGTCGTCGGCCGACATCTCGCCACTCCAATCACGAGGTGGGTGGTTTCTAATGTTGACCCAAACCCGGGCAGGCACTCATCGGTTGGCTTGCAAGACGACGGCATTTGCGTCAAGGCTTCAACGTCTAGATCGTCGTTGACTCTGCGGTTACGGCGAGGTGCTCTCGAAGTTTTGCGCCCTGCTCACAGAGTCGATTGCTTTGGACGACGTGCTAGTCGACTGCACAGCAGGAGGACGCCGATTGGCAGAGGGCAAGGATGCTGTCCGACGTTTGTCGACGACGGAGTTGGGTCAGGCAGCTGGCCCCTGTGCCGGATCTTCCACCAGCACGTACACATAGGCGGCCACCTGACCGGTCTCGCTGTTGACTGAGATCGGGACGCGCCGATACCCGGGCCCCTCGAATTCGTCGAGTCGGCGCCAATGTGCTGGTAGTTCAGGCGAGGCGAAGACGTACACGTCGACCTCGGGACCTGAGTCGTCCAGAACGATGCCCGGGTAGATGCGCCAGCCGGGTTCGTGTAGGTGACCTCTGACCGACCCGCGGGTCCAGGTGCCCGAGAGCTCCTCGAGGACGTGTGCGTTCGAGCGGCCCGGGGCGAGCGTGCCGTAGGTGGCCAGCCGGTGTTCCAGCCCGAGTCGATGGTCGGCAGTGCTCATCCCACAATTGTTGCCTGCCTGCGCCTGAACGCGGCGATGATGGCGGCGGCGGCCTGGTCGATTCCGGCGGCGGTGTCGACCCGAATAATCCCGGTACTCCAGGGCTCATAGGCTCGGTCTTCGACTTGTCGCCACGTCGGCACGGTCAAACCCTCGATGTCTGAAGACCGCGCCTCAACCCATCTTTTGTGCAGATCGCGGTCACTGCAGACCACTTCAACGTCGACGAGCAGTGCGTCGGCTGCGCGCGCCGCGTCAGCCCAAGCCTGCCGCGTGACGGCGAGAGGATTCACACTGTCGGCAACGACGTCATGGCCTGCGTTCAGAAAATCTGCTGTGACGGCATAGGCGATCCGATAACCGGCGTCGGGACACGCCGACCACCCACCCGAGGCGTTGATCACCCCGGAAGTGGTCAACGCGGCCTCGATCGTGTCGAGCCGCACATGCACCGCGCCGACCGCTGAACTCACCCGACGGGCGAGCGTCGTCTTGCCGACGCCTGGCAGACCTGACAGGACGACGAGCACCGATTTCGGTTTCGGGGCGGTCACGGAATTCGATGCTACGGCCGTGACCGGTACCGATGACCGGCCGCAGCGCCCATGTCGGTGGTCGGGTCTAGCGTGCGCGGCATGAAATTTGTTTCGACCCGGATCATCACCGCCGACGTGTTGCGTCTGGTCACCTTCTACGAGCTCGTGACAGGGGCCACTGCGATCTGGGGCAATGAGCTTTTCGCGGAAATCCCTACGCTTGCAGGCACTTTGGCGATCGGTAGCGACAAGACCGTTCCCCTGTTCGGAGCCGGGTCCGCCGAGCCGGCGGCCAACCGCACGGCGATCATCGAATTTATCGTCGACGACGTGGACGCCGAGTACGAGCGGCTGCGCGAACAGGTTCCCGAGGTGGTGACCGCGCCGACGACGATGCCGTGGGGAAACCGTGCGCTGTTGTTCCGCGACCCTGACGGAAACCTCGTCAATCTCTTCACCCCGGTCACCGAAACGGCGCGCGCAAAGTTGGGGGTATAGCGCGCCGCACGAGCACAAGGGGCAAACGCCCGCCACGTGCACTTTCGAGTTTGCGCCGCATCGACCGCTGGACCTGACCGGCAGCTACCAAGACGATCAGCGCGACGGCCTGTTGTCCCAGCGGCGAGCGTCGCAGGCGCCGCCACCACGTCGGAGCGGGCGTCGTGGTGCGGCGGCCCAGTCGATAACCGAGCCACATCGCTGCGACCGCGACGCAGATCAGTTCGAGGGCCACCATGACGTGAGCCTGTCGGGTCGTGGTCGCAGGAAGGTCACAGGCGAGGCACGCCTTGATGCCCGTTCACGCGGCACGGCCGCGTCGTTCCGTCAATCCATCGGCTCGACCCACTGGGCCCGCGACGCCCCGCGTTCGAACGGATCACCGAAATACTGTGTCTCCCGGACGACTTCACCGTTCTCGAACTCCATGACGCTCACCACGTAGAACGGCTGCCCGTCGTAGGTCAAGACGAGTTCGCTGATCCACAGATCGCCGCCGCCGAGGATCCGACGGACCGTGAAACGCTTCGCATTCGGCTGGGCTTGGCGCGAGGATTGAATGTTGTGGCGGCCACGGATCCGTTCACCTGACTGTGGATACTCGAGAACCGCGTCAGCTCGGTAGATGCGATGTTCGGCATCGAAGTCGTTGACGTCGGAGGCAGACCAATGGGCTTCGAGCGCGCGCCGCACGGCACTGTCGTTCATGACGGCCCTTTCCCGATGTGGACGTACCAAGTCTCCCGCTGATTCCGAAAAGGAGCACCGGCCCCGGCTAGGTCTATGGTTGAAGTGTGGCTGACGACCGCACCGGCACGTCCGCTGAGCTTCGACGCAAGGCCGACGCGCTTGATGAGCGCGAGGATGTGATCGAGCAGCGTGAGGCTGAGGTCACCAGACGTGAACTCCTTGCCGACAGGCGCGATTGGATCGCTGACGAGCGCGAACGAATCGCCGACGAGCGCGAACAGTTGGCGGACGACCGGGAGCGGCGCGCCGACGAGCGCGAGGGTACGGGCGTGGAGCAAGAGCTCAGCCGGCAGCGACGCGTCGACGAACGAATCGGTCGGCGTGTGGCCGAGGCCCGACGCGAGCAAGCCGACATCGACCGGGAGACGGCCGAGACCGAGGGGCTGATCCGCTTCGAGAAGTACTGAGCGTGCGCCATCGGCCGCCTCATATCGTCATGGGCGACGTAGCATTCTGTGGTGGGTTTTGACGTCCCGCCGGAGGCATACGGGCGGTACATGGGTCGGTACGCCGAGCCTCTCTCGGAGGTTTTCGGCGCATTTGCCGGGATCGGCGCCGGTGCCAAGGTGCTCGACGTGGGCTGCGGGCCTGGGGCGCTGACATCGCATTTGTTGTCGATCGGAGCTGAGGTTTCGGCGATCGACCCGTCGCCGTCGTTTATCGATGCGGTCCGGGTGCGCTTCCCGCAGGTTGACATCCGTCGCGGTACTGCAGAGGAATTGCCCTATGACGCAGGTACTTTCGACGCCGCGCTGGCGCAGCTGGTAGTGCACTTCATGACAGATCCCGTAGCCGGCATCAGACAGATGGCGCGGGTGACCCGGGTCGGTGGTGTCGTCGCGGCGTGCGTGTGGGATGGGCCCAGCGGCGCGCTGGCGCCGTTCTGGAATGCGGTTCATGTGCTGGATGCTGCGGCGACGGACGAGGCGCTGCTCTCGGGGGCGCACCGGGGGCACCTGACAGAGATATTCGAAGCTGCCGGTTTGCATGACGTGCATGAAGACTCCATTGCCGTCGATGTCGTGCACCCCACGTTTGAAGAGTGGTGGGAGCCATACACATTCGGTGTCGGTCCAGCTGGCGATTATGTTCAGCGGCTCGACGACGATGGCCGTGCACGGCTGGCGGCGGTGGCCCGTGAACGTTTGGGTGACGGGCCATTCACTGTCACGGCCACTGCATGGGCCGCACGCGGGACGGCGTGAGGACGACGGTCAGTCGACCGAACTGACCGTCGCGTTGCAGATGGGCAGTGCGGCGTTGAGAGTGTGGGCGACATCAACGCCCGGCGCGGTGACGACCACGGTTCCGATACGCGGGCACGCTTTGCCGGATACGGTGTCGATCGCGGAAGCCTCGATGTCCGCATTCGCAGTGTCACCTGGGTTCAGGGTCAGTCGATGTGCCGCCGCCGCGGGACGCCTGTCGACGTGCACCAGGACGCCACCGGCTGCGGTCACCAGGTCGGCTCCCGGGTAGCCGACAAGCGTGCAGGGGTGTGACGACGTGTTCTTGAAGGACACGGCCAGCCGGCGCAGGGTGTCGGCCGATACGACGTCTCCGTTGGAGATCGCGAGATCGGCGTCGGTGCACAGGCCGAGTTCTGCGGGCACGTTGGTCGCCGATGGGGACGGTTTAGGCGGTGCGGATGACGCGGGCGCCGCGGAACTCGCCGCGGATGTCGACGACGGCGACGACGGCGATGAGGTTGGCGTCGAAGCGTTCTCGTGTGAAGCCGAACACCCCGCGATCAGAACGAGGGCCAGCACGGGCAGCATCCGATTCATGTCCCACTCCCGGCCACGCGAACATATCCGTCAGGTCGGGATGAGTATGTACCTTGCGCGGCCCCCGGGAGCCGGGTTCAGGTGTTCGTGCCGCACCCCATTTCGAGCATGATGAGCCGCAGCCGCCGCAGAGCGTAGTGCAACCTCGATTTCACGGTTCCCTCGGCGATGCCCAGATCGTCGGCGATCTGCCGGGTGGTCCAGCCGAGATAGAACGACCGACTGAGCACGGCGCGGTGGGTTTCGGGCAGGTGCGTCAGCGCCTCGGCGAGCAACATTCGGTCCAAGGCGGCGTTCACCTCATCGGCTCCCAGTTGGTCGGGCAGCTCCGGCACCTCAGGAGAACTGATCTCACAACGAAATCGGGCCGTTCGGCTGCCGTCGATGACGATGTTACGGGCGACAGTGAAAAGCCAGGCTCCTACGGGTGGCTCGCCCTCGGTGGACAACATGTGACGCCAAGCCCGCAGCAATGTCTCCTGTACCACGTCCTCGGCCCTGGTGCGATTGTTGGTGAGCCGGAAGGCATAACGGCGCAACGGGGCAGCGTGGTGATGGTAGAGCTGCAGCATCTGATCGCTCGGGCGCTCGACAGTCAGCATCCGACACCTCCGGTTGGGTTGCTGAACCCAGCCTTCCCGCGGGCACGGAGGAATTCCTCGGTGCTGGCCGCAATCCGCTATACCTGCCAGCAGGTATAGCGACGCTCAGTCGAGAGTGACGGAGATCTCATCGCCGAGTTGGTAACCGCGCGTGAGCGGCAACCGGTCACCGCTCCAGAACGAACCCGGGTCGAAATAGTTCTCCCGTTTCTCGGTGTTGATCAGGCCCATTTCCTCGTAGGTGATGGCGACGGTCTCCGCGCAGTACGCGGTCTCCAGACCGGCTTCGCGCTTTCGTGCTTTGTCCCGCTGAGCGGACTCACGAATCTTCTTGTGCACGAACGGCATTCCGCGGGTGAAGTCGCTCACGATCGGCAGTCGGCCACGCATCCACCGGCCCGTCAGCCGTGCGGTGGTCGGAAACGCGGTGCCGTTCATCCGGGCCACCACCTTCAGCAGCCGATCTTCCTGCTCGCGGGTGGCGAACGGAGTCAGCTGGCGCAGCCAGCAGCGCTGCCCGTAGTGATTCATCCACTGCTCGACCACCTCGCGGGCGTCATTGAGTTGCACCCCACGGTGGTGGGTGCCGGTCCAGAGATCCACCAGTTTCTGGCCCAGCTCGGCATGCCAGATCAGCGGCGGCAGATCGTCGATGGCCACCGTCATCCCGACGTGATTCACCGGGGCATTGGTCAGGGTCTGGATGGCTCGGTCCGGACCGGAGCCTCCTCGGAACAGCCAGATGTCGCCGGTCCGCGTCTCCTGCAATGCCCGGGTGAGGGACACCGTGTGTGCGTTCACCCGGGCAGCTTATGCAGAATCTCGTCATGAAAAGTCTTTGGAAGTGGATTGGTTTGGCCGGTGTCGCCGGAGTGGTGGCCGGTGGCGTGCTGGTCGTCCGCGATCAACGCAAGCGCAACGCGTATACCCCGGACGACATCCGGGCCCGGCTGCATCAGCGGCTGGCAGACGCGGACTCCCCGCCGGCGAGCTGATTCGACGGTGACTTGCGTTCACGCTGAACGTGCTGACGTTCACCGAATCGCATACAGGCGGTGTTGTCCGGCGAAGCCTTTCAGCTCGACCTCGCGGCCCTCGTCGAACGCGATGTCGTCTTGGCCGCCAATGGCGTCCCGGACCGCTGCGCTGACGAGCGTTTCGCCGCCCTCGGCCTGCGCGGCCACGCGTGCGGCCATCGCCACGTTGCGGCCGAACAGATCGTCGCCGCGTCGCACTGACCGGCCGCTGTGGATACCGATGCGGACGCGAATGCCGCTCGGCTCTCGCTGCATCGCGCGTTGCAGGTCGACGCCACAGCGCACCGCCTCGCCGGGCTGAGCGAAGGCGATCATGTAGCCGTCTCCCTGGTTCTTGACCACATGCCCGGAGTGGTTCTTCACGTACTTCTGGACCAGTCGGTCATGACGGCCCAGCAGTTTGACCCAGGCCCGGTCGCCCATTTGCTCATTGAGAGCGGTGGAACCCTCGATGTCGGAGAACAGGATGGTCACCTTGCCATTGGGTGCCAGCCGGGCGAGGTCGGGGCGTTCGACCTCGGCCCAGTCAGCCAGGTCCTCGATGGACGAGCGCACCGCGGCGCCGAAGCCCTCCTTACGCAGGATGTTCGCTGTCTGCCAGACGGTCTTGACGGCCTCGCGGCTGCCGGACAGCAGCATCGCTCGGGTGTCGGCACGACGCCGCAGCTCCTCGGCTTCCTCACGGCTGGTCCGTAGCCGCTGCGAGACCACCATCAACGCAATTGCTTCAGCTACGGCGACAAGACCCAGTACGACGATGGCAACGAGGGAAAGGCTCACCGCACCAGTATTCGATACCGCCCAGGTGGCGGTGCGACGTTCGAAGCGGGGCCTTAGGCGAAGCAGTCCTTGCAGATCGGCCCGGACAGACCACTGCGGGCGAGCCGACTGCGGTGTTGCACGAGAAAACACACCGCGCAGGTGAACTCATCTTCCTGCATGGGAATGATGCTCACCGACAGCTGCTCACCGGACAAATCGGCACCAGGCAGCTCGAACGGTTCCACCGAATCGGATTCATCTATATCCACTTCTCGTCTCTGCGCGGTTGACCCCGGCAGGAACTCCGGTAATGCCTGATCAGAACCGCCGGCGGCGTCTGCCCGTCGTGCGTCGTAATCGACTGCCATGGCCAATCCCATCTTCTCCACGCCCCCACGAACTGGGCATCACGCACCGAAACAGACGTGTACCCGTTTTCGCGGAACGGAATCACCGGCGAAGTCGGTAAACAGGGGGCCGAGTGGCCAGTTGACGCACACGATTCGCGATTTCGCGAGTCAAAACTGGCCACTCGACGGGATGGGCGATGCGCCTGTCCTGCGCGTTACCACCCCTCCGTCAACACCCGGTCCAGGGCGTCGACGTAGAAATCCGCGCCTGCGATGTCGATGCACAAAGGAGGCTTGGTTTTCAGGATGTTCTGGTGATCTCCGGTGGGTTGGATGATCACGCCGAGCTCGAGCATGCGGTTGCAGATGAGCGTGGTTTCCTCGGTGGCGGGTTCGAGGGTCTCGGGGTCGCGGATCATCTCGACACCGAGGTACAGGCCGACACCGTGGACGGTACCGATGATCGGGTGCTTGGCAGCCAGCGCCTGCAAGCGTGACTTGAGGTGGGCTCCGACCTCAACGGCGTTCTGCTGCAAGCCTTCATCGTGGAGCACGTCGAGCACCGTCATGCCGATCGTGCATGACAGCGGGCTTCCGCCGGTGGAGGAGAAGAAGTAGCCCTGGCTGCGGAACGCCTCGGCGACTTCGCGACTGGTGACGACCGCCCCCAACGGATAGCCGTTGCCGAGTGATTTCGCCATCGACACGATGTCGGGCACGACGCCTTGCTGCTGGAAGCCCCAGAACCAATGACCCAGACGGCCGTAGCCGACTTGCACCTCGTCGGCGACCGCGTATCCGCCGTTCGCGCGTACCGCGCCGTAGACCTTCTCCAGATAGCCGTCGGGCAGTGCCATGCCGCCGGCGTTGCCGTAGACCGTCTCGCAGATGAACGCCGCGGGCGCTCGTCCGTCGCCGGCCAACTGTTCGATCTGGGCCACGGCCTCGTCGGCGTACCGCCCGAGGTCAGTACCCCGGTACTTACCGCGGAAGCTGTTGGGTGATTCCACGGTGTGCACCCAATGTGGCCGGGTGGCAAGCGCATTCGGGTTGTCGGCGGTCGACGTCGACACAGCGTCGGTGCCGTAGGTCCAGCCGTGGTACGCCTCGCGCATCGCCACCACGTCAGGGCGGCCTGCGGCTGCGATGGCCAGGCGCAACGCGAGGTCGCTGGCCTCGGACCCGGAGTTCACCAGGAACACGGTGTCCAGCGGTTCGGGCAACAGGCCGGCGAGGCGCTCGCTGAATTCGACCACTGCCGCGTAGTTGAAGCGCGAATTGGTGTTGAGCCTGCGCAACTGCCGCGCCGCGGCCGTGGCGATCCGCGGGTGCGCGTGCCCGAGCACCGTGACGTTGTTGACCATGTCGAGGTAGCAGCGACCGCTGGTGGCCATCAGGAAGTGCCGCCAACCACGTTCGATCTGCGGCGGTTTGCGGTAGTAGTGCTCCTGCACCGGCGCGAACGACTGGTCCCGGCGCGAGATCAGGTCGCCGTCGGCCGCATCGTCGGTCAGGGCGGGCAAGCCCAGCAGGGGTCGCGGGTCGCGGCTCAGCGCCAGCCATCCCGGTGCCAGGGCGGGTGTGGTCAGCGCCGGTGCCTCGGGCGCTCCGACGGGCCGTACTGCCACGTGCGTCCACCGGCCAGCGGTGGCGACTCCCAGTGCGCCGTCGTCGGCAGCGGCGGTGATCCCGGAGACCGTCAACTCGACATCCTGGCCGCGGAAAGTCACGGAATCTGCTGTGCGAGCGACAATTTCACCGGCAAACGGCGCGACGAGCGATACGGATCCGGCGGGCCACAGGCTGATCCCGGTCGGCACCACAGCGGGTTCGGCCTGGCTCAGGGGAGGGGCTTGGGTTATCCGCGGTCTGCCGAACTGGGTGACCACCAGGCGGGCTCCGTCAGCCACTGCGGCCCTTGCGAATTCGTCTTCGAGGCCGGGCCGTAGCCAGGCGCCCGGTACGAATCCGGAATCGAGTGCATCGGAGGTCACCGACAGGTCCAGCGTCGTCACGGCCGCGGGGTCGAGTCCGGCGATCAGCGGCGTCGTGGCCGTCAGTGGGGCCGCCGGGACGCTGAGGCCCAGGTCGGCCTTGATCAGCTCCGTCATCACCTCGATGGGCACCGAGGTGGCCTGCTCGAACATCTGCCATTCACCGTCGGACTGCTCGGTGATGTAGGCGTTGTCGGGGTCGAGCGCCGCCTGCTGCGCGCCGCTGACGATGAGGACCGCCGTCCGCAGGACGAGCAAGGGCCACAAGACTTCCGCCTCGGCGGCCGTCAACGGGCGGATCCGGTGGAATGCCCGTACGCCCGGCAGGATGTGCGTCGGGCCGTTGCCGGGATGCTGCAGTACCGAGGACAAGGTGATCGCCAGTTCACCGACCGCCCAGCTGTCGGTCAGATCGCCGAGGTCGATGATCCCGTCCGGATGCACGGCGCCGCCGGGGGCGTGCGACACCACCACGTTGGCATCGGTCAGGTCCATGTGGATGGCTTGCCGGGGCAGCGCGTCGGCGTACGGTTCGATACGGGCCCAGGCGGATTGGGCCGCGGCCACGATGCGGCCCCGGTCTCCTTCATCGGCGACGTGGGAGGCCAGCGTCGTCACCACGTCGGCTCCGTAGCGCAGGTCCCACTGCAGGATGCGGTCCAGGCCCGGGTGGTTGAACCCGGCCAGTGCGCGCGTGACGCGGCCGGCCACGTCGCCCAGTTCGGCGACGGTGTCCGGGGACAGGTAGCCGGCGTCGAGCAGTGCGCCTCCTGGCAGGTAGCGCAGCAGCCGCAAGTACGCCGTACCGTCGAGCAATCCGGTGACCGCGGTGCGTATCTCGCCACGGATGTTGGGCTGGGGGACCGCGACCCGCAGGCCCGGCTCGGTCGTCGCGATCAGTTCGGCTGCCAGATCCTGGGCGGTCAGCTCGGTCTCGTTGAATGCCGGGTTGGCGATCTTGAGCACACCGATGACGGTGTCGCCCTGGGTCACCAGAAAGTTCTTGTCCTGTTGGCTGCCCAGCGATTTCGCCTGCGCCTCGATGCCGAAGTGGGTCGCGAGCAGCTGCTGGGCCCGTGTCTCGGTGACCTGCGGCGCGGGCAGTTCGGGCTCGGTGAGGAAGTTGAATCCGATGGTGTTCACACGCTCAGTGGTCATCGGTTCACGAACTCCACGACAACTTCGGTGAACGCATCGTTGTCGTCGCCTGCGGCGGTGTGGCCGGCCTCGGAAAGCTCGGCGAACTCCGCGGCGGGCACCTTCTCCAGGAAATCCTGAACCCCCGCGGTGCTCACCACATCCGAGAGCTTTCCGCGGATCAGCAGGATCGGGATGGTCAGGGCCATCGCCGCACGCTCGATTTTGTCCACCCGCATGAACGGGTCGTCTTCAGGTTTGGTCAAAAACGCAGGATCCCAGTGCCAGTACCACCGGCCGTCGCGCAGTCTCAGGTTCTTCTTCAGGCCCTCGGGGCTGCGCGGTTTGGTGCGGTGTGGAAGGTACTCGGCGACCGCGTCGGCCGCCTGCTCCAGCGAGTCGAAGCCGTGCACATGGTTGAACATGAAGTCGCGGATGCGGGCGCTACCGCTTTTCTCGAAGCGGGGCACCACGTCGACCAGCACCAGCTTGGTCACCAGGTCCGGCCCGGCCTCATGGGCGGCCAGTATCCCCGTCAACCCGCCCATGCTCGCGCCGATCAGCACCACCGGCCGACCCAGCTGGTAGAGGATCTGCACCACATCGCCGCACAGCGTCTCGATCGAATAGTTGGCGCTCGGGGACCGATCGCTGTCGCCGTGGCCGCGGGAATCCAGAGCGATGACACGCAACCCCTGGTCGGCCAGGATCTGGCCGGTGTTCTTCCAGGAATGCCGGTTCTGGCCGCCGCCGTGCAGCAACAGCACGGCGGGCCGGTCGTTGGATGCGTCGGCGTTCCATTCGTCGCCCACCAGACTGAGGTCGTCGACCCCGCGGAACGTGACGACGCGTGATTCGCTGTGTTTCCCGGTGCTCACGGACATTCCTCTCGGCCGCCCCCCGTGCCGTCACGTTACCCAGGGCGGCGATGAGTTTCGGGCGGCGGGAGGGTCTGTTCTGGAAACGACACCTGCCGGACACGCACAAGGAGGCCCCAATGCCACCGATCACGCCCGCCCTCTGGTTCGACGGTCATCTTGCTGAAGCTGCCGAGTTCTACCTCTCGGTGTTCCCCAACTCGTCGATCGAAGAGCTCAACGACGTGTCTGTGGTTTTCGTGCTGGACGGCCACCGCTTCATCGGCATCAACGGCGGCCCGCAGTTCCCGTTCACCGAGGCGGTGTCGTTCATGATCGGCTGCAAGGACCAGGACGAAGTCGACTACTACTGGAGCCGCCTCACCGACGGCGGGCAGGAGTCTCAGTGCGGCTGGCTCAAGGATCGGTATGGGTTGAGCTGGCAGGTTGTTCCGGACCGGCTGTTCGAACTCATCAGTGATCCCGATCCTGCGCGGGCGCAGGCCGCGACCAAGGCGATGATGGGGATGCGCAAACTGGTGGTCGCCGAGTTGGAAGCAGCCGCCGACGGCGCCTAGCTCCCCCGTGTCGGCAGCCGCCCACCCGGCACGACGCTGCGGCACGTTACGTTGGACGGCGAGTGTGTGAACTTGTGGTCCCGCGGAGGAGCATTTATGGCAGACGACAGCGCCGACGCGCAGGAGTCGGTCGAGTCGGCTGAGGATGTGCAGGAGCCCGCCACCGAAGACTCCGAGCCCGCAGATGCCGGCGAGAGCCCGCGGCCGCGGATGTCGCAGCTGCGGTCGGCGGCCCTGGCCGGGGCGGCGGTCGTGGTCGTGTTGGTGGCTGTCACCGGGTGGCTGGGGTTTCGTGCCGTGCAGACCCATCGGGCCGACGAGAAGCGTCAGATGTTTCTCGATGCGGGCCGGCAGGCGGCGTTGACGCTGACCAATGTCGACTGGGAGCACGCCGACGACGACGTGCAGCGGGTGCTCGACTCGGCCAGCGGTCAGTTCTACGACGATTTCGAGAGGCGATCGCAGGCCTATCTCGCCGTCGTCAAGCAGGCCAAATCGAAGGCGGTCGGCACGATCACCGGTTCGGCACTGGTGTCGGCGTCGGACAACGACGCGCAGGTGATGGTGGCCATGACCGTCAACTCCAGCAATGCCGGTGTGGCCGGCCAGTCACAGTCCTGGCGGATGGTGCTGAGGATGCAGGACAGCCAGGGTGTGACGAAGGTGTCCAACGTGGATTTCATCCAGTGACCGGCAAACACGGTTTCGAGCCGACCAGGCGGACGCGGATCCTGGTGCTGGGCGTGCTGCCTGCTGTCGCACTGGTGCTCGCTCTCGCCGCCGCGGTCTTCAAGTGGCAGATTGCCTCGTCGACCGGTGTTGAGCGGGCCCGCACCGAATCCGTTCAGGCGGCACGGGATATCACTGTCGAGATGCTGTCCTACCAACCCGACAAGGTCGAGCAGCAACTCCACACCGCGCGCGAGAGGATGACGGGAGAATTTCTCGGCATCTACACGGCGATGATCGAGAACGCAGTCATCCCGGGGGCCAAGTCGCAGGGTGTCACGGCATTCGCCGAGGTGCCGCAGGCCGGCTCGGTGAGCGCGAGCCTCGACCACGCCGAGGTGCTGCTGTACCTGGACCAGACCGTCACCGTCGCGCAGAAACCGCCGCAGAAAACGGTGTCGACGGTGCGGGTCACCATGGTGAACGAGGACGGGCGATGGCTGATGTCGAAGTTCGAGCCTGTGACGGCGCAGTGACCGAGCCCCGCTGGTGTGACGTCACCACCCCCGCCGTACAACTGCGGGCACTGGTGTGGGGTCCGCAGGACGGGCCGATTGCGTTGTGTCTCCATGGTTTTCCCGATACCGCCTACGGCTGGCGCACGGTCGCTCCGGTCTTGGCCGACGCCGGCTGGAAAGTGGTGGCGCCGTTCCAGCGTGGCTATGTACCGTCGGGAATCCCGGCGGACGGCAGCTACCACGTCGGCGCGTTGATGGATGACGCGCTGCAGCTGCTCGAGTCGGTCGGGCCGACCGGGCGCGACGTGGTCATCGGGCACGACTGGGGGGCCATGGCGGCCACCGGTCTGTCGGCGCTGCCCGACGGACCGTTTCGGCGGGCCGTGATCATGTCGGTGCCGCCGTTTGCGTCGTTCCAGCCGTTGGGACGAGTGCCCGACAGTGCCCGGCTCGCCGCGCAGCTGCCAAGACAGTTGCTCCGCAGCTGGTACATGTTGTATTTCCAATTGCCTTGGCTTCCTGAACGTTCCGCGTCGTGGGTGGTGCCCCGGCTGTGGCGCTGGTGGTCGCCGGGATATGCCGCGGCCGACGATCTGCGGCACGTCGACGCCGCGATCGGTGCCCCCGCGCGGTGGCGAGCTGCGATCGGCTACTACCGGGCGATGCTCCGCGGAACCACGCCCCCGGCCCGGTACACGAACCTGCACCAGCATTGGATGTCCCCACCGCGCATCCCGTCGTTGTACCTGCACGGAGCCGATGACGGTTGCGCCACACCGGATTACGTCCGCTGGGTGCAGAGGATCCTGCCCGAGGGCAGTGATGTCGGCATCGTGGCGGGAGCCGGGCATTTCCTGCAGCTCGAACAGCCCGACGGGGTCGCCGGACGCATCCTCGACTTCATCGGCAGCGCCCGGACGCCGCAATAGTGCGCAGGCTGGCGGCGATCGATGCCCAGAACTACTGGATGTCGTCCGCGATTCCCAACGATCAGTTCCTGCTGTACGGGTTCTCCGGTGTGCCAACAGAACTGGGCGCAGCGTTGCGTGACGTGCGTCAGCGCGCCCGGCGCTGCCCCGAACTGGGGCTGCGGATCAGGGACGACCATCGGCTGAGATATCCGGTGTGGGTACCCCGCGATGTCGGCGACGACCAGTTCGTCGTACACGACCTCGGCGACCCGGGCTTCGACGACTGCCTCACCGCCGTGGCTGCTTTGGCCGATCACCCGCTCGATGCGACTCGGGCCACCTGGCGCGTGCATGTGTTCCCTCGGGTCCGCGACATACCCGCGGCCACCGATGCGGGGACGGTGGTTGTCGTGCAGATGGCGCACGCGCTTGCCGACGGCGGCCGGTCTGCGGATTTGGCGGGATTGATGTTCGGCAGGCCGGGCGGGGTGCGAGCCGTCGAGGTACCCCGGGTGGTGACCGCCAGGCTGCCATGGCGGGCGGCGCAAGCGGCCCGGTGGCACCGCCGGCTGGTGCGCGACGAAGAGAGTGGCCAGGTCCCGCGGCAGGCGGATTCCCGTGCGGCGCTGCACAGTAACGCTGCGCCCGCGGGAAAGATCTCGGTGCGCACGATCGTCCGTAACCGCGATCAACTGGGTGGTCCGACCGTCACGGTCACGGTGCTGGCGGCAGTGTCGGCAGCCCTCGCCGAACACCTGCGTGAGTTCGGCGACGATCCCGCGGATCTGGGCGCCGAGGTGCCGATGGCCAAAGCCGGTGCCCGCACGGCGAACAACCAGTTCGGCAATGTCGGCGTCGGGCTCTACCCGATGCTCGAGCGCGACGCCCGCACCGCACGGATCGCGGAAGATCTCGCCCAGCGGCGCCGCCGCGCGCAGCATCCCGCGATGCTCGCCGCCAGCCGGGCCTACGCCGCGACCCCCGCGCCGTTGTTGCGGTGGGGTGTGACGCAATTCGATTCCTCACAGCGTTCGCCCACGGTGACCGGCAATACCGTGGTGTCCAGCGTCAACCGTGGCGCGGGCGATCTGCGGTTCGGTGCCACGCCGGTGGTGATGACAGCCGGGTACCCGGCATTGTCGCCGATGATGGGCCTGACACACGGCGTGCACGGCATCGGGTCCACCGTCGCTGTCAGCGTCCATGCCGCCGAGTCGGCGGTCGGCGATATCGATGCCTACGTGGCCCGGCTTGAGCGGGCGCTGACTAGCCGCCGGTGAGGTCGTCGGAGCGACCGGCCGCCAGCCGGGACCATTGCGGTATCGGCCTGCCGTCGATGCGTGTGTTGGAACCGTCGACCGGCCAGTGCTGCGGCCACCCCGCGGGGGAGTCCTCCCAGGGTTCCTGCCGCCCGTACACGGTCAGGTCCATGAGTGCGTAGCTGTAGTCCATGGCTTCCACGCCGCGGCGGGTGGTCCAGTACGTCTCGAAGACGCGGTCATCGGCGCGCAGGTAGCAGACGATGTGCATCATCCCGACGCTGCGCCCGACCAGGAGGGTGTCCAGCGAGGGCAGCGCGGAATACCACGGGACCTGCCAGCCCATGAACTCGCGATACCGGGCCGTTTCGGGATACGGGCCTTGCGCGAAGACCGCGTAGGTGATGTCGCGGGAGTGCAGGTAGGACAGTTCGGCGACCTGCGTGGTCACCCAGGTGCACCCCTCGCACTGCTCCGGCGCGGGATGCCCGGCATGCCACATGAAGTAATACACCAGCAGTTGGCGGCGGCCTTCGAAGGCGTCGAGCAGGGTGGTGGGCCCGGCGGGCCCGATCAGTTGCGACGTCGCGTCGACCTCCACCATGGGCAGCCGTCGGCGTGCCGCGGCGATCGCGTCGCCCTCGCGGACGTGCGCCTTCTCGCGCACGCGCAGTGCCGCGAGGTCGGCTTCGAACACCGACCGGTCGACAATCGCGGGCCGGCTTGGTGATTCGGCGTTCACGGGGCCTCCTACTCGGCGAGGTCAGTGTCGGCGGGCCCGAACATATACAGGTGCTCGAGCACGGGCGTCGGATCGGCTGACCAGTCCATGGCTGCGAGTTGAGCGCGGCTGCGTCGCCCGGTGCGCCACCGCAAGACCTCGAATCGCGTGGTGCGCAAGCCTATCTCGCTGCCGTCCTGCGGACCGGTCCGGTAGTCGCCGTCCTCGACGGTCACCCGCATCGGGACGGGAGTGTTCAGAATGTTCAGCAGTTGATCGGAGGCCTGTGCCACTGCGGCATCCGTGCGGGCACCAGGCGCGCCGAGGGCGCCCCGGATGTCGTGCTCGTGCACGACGATGTCGCCGAGCGGGGGAGCGGTTCCCCGCTCGGCGAGGCGTTGCAACTGGGTCGCCGCAGCGTCCCAGGCGGTCAGCACCGCGGTGGTGTCATGTCCCTCGAAACGTGCTATCTGCGCGGCGGTTTCGGCGTCGGACGGCGGTACGGTCAGCGTGCCGGCGGCCCAGTCTTCAGCGACCGCGGTCATGTGCGCGACGACATCGCGTACCGACCACAGCGGACAGGCCGGCACGCTGGCCTCCCACGCGTCCTTGGTCATCAGGTCGATGATGCGCTGCCGGGTATCGCGGTAGAGGGTCCAGACGTAGACGGGGTCAGCGGTCGTCATGCCGAGCCATCCCTTCGATCGTTAAACAACTCTGTTGAATGTTCTTCCAGGACATCACGCGCGATGCGAATAGTCAACAAGTTTGTTTAATGATTGTCGCTATGTGCTGCTCAGCGGCGCAGATTCTCGATCCCGAGATCGAGCGCCGTCTCGAGATACGAGATGTCGCCGGTGGCCAGTAGGATGCCGACGCCACCCTGGATCCCGGCCAGCAGTGCCGCCGATGCGCGGTCGGCGTCGATGCGTGCCGAGATCTTGCCCTGGGTCTGCATCGCCGTGATCCCTGCCGCGATGTCGTCGTGCCAGCGCCGCACGAGCGTCGCGGTGACGGCTTGGGCGCCCGGGGTGGTGCGCCCGGTCTCCGACATCAGCATGCTCATCGGGCAGCTCTGGCCCTGCCGGCGGTAGCGATCGACGACGGCGTCGCGCCAGCGCTGCCACGCCGCCCACGACGTCAGTGCGCCGAGATGCGGTTGCTGGTCGGCGAGCACCTGATCGGCTTCGTGTGCCGCGACGGCGAGCAGCAGCTGCTCCTTGCCGCCCGGGAAGTAGTGGAACAGTTGGCTTTTGGATGTCTGCGTGCGGGCGCGGATGTCGTCGAGCGTGGTCTCGGCCACGCCGCGGCTGCGGATCTCGGCTGCGGCACCCTCGATGATGCGCCGCTGGGTCGCCTGCCCTTTGGCGGTGAATTTCTGGACTTGCAGGTCCATTTTCATCGCAGTACACCTGAACTCATGAGTCCAGAGAGTACGCGTTTGCAAGGTCGGACAGCACTGGTCACAGGGTCCACCGGGGGACTCGGCGTCGCCATCGCCAAAGCGCTGGCCGCCGAGGGCGCCCGGGTCATCGTCACGGGGCGAAACAAGGTGCGCGGCGACGCCGTCGTTGCCGACATCCGGTCCGCCGGCGGGGGCGCGGACTTCGTCGCCGCCGATCTCGGTGCGGGGGAGGACGAGATCCGTCGCCTCGCCACGGCCGCAGGCGACGTCGACATCCTCGTCAACAATGCCGGCGTGTGGTCCTCCCCGGAGCCCACCGCCAACATCACCGAGGCCACCCTGCTGGAGTCCTACCGCGCCAACGTCGTCGGCCCGTTCCTGCTCACCGGCGCGCTGGCGCCTGCCATGGTCGCGCGCGGCCGAGGCGCGGTCGTCAACATCGGTTCCATCACGGGCCTGATCGGCGGTGACAAGTCCGCGCTGTACAACTCGACCAAGGCGGCCGTGCATTCGCTGACCAAGTCGTGGGCCGCCGAGTACGGCCCGGCCGGCGTGCGGGTCAACGCCGTCGCGCCCGGACCGATCGCGACCGAGCGCGCCGCCGAGGCGGCCGACCATGTCGCACCGGTACTGGCCCGGATCCCGTCGCGGCGCATGAGCACGCCCGAGGAGGTCGCTGCCGCGGTCGTCTTCCTGGCGGGCGATGACGCCGCCAACATCCACGGCGCGGTACTCAGTGTGGATGGTGGCTGGGCGGCTGTTTAACAGATGACCTAGATTCTGTTACATGGCTGCTGACGTTGCGATCCTGATTCTGCGGGTGGTTCTCGGGCTGACCATGGCCGCCCACGGCTACAACAAGTTCTTCGGCGGGGGCCGGATCGCCGGAACCGCGCGATGGTTCGAGAGCATCGGCATGAAGCCGGGGACCTTCCATGCCCGGGTGGCGGCCAGTACCGAGCTGGCCGCCGGCCTGGGCCTGGCGCTCGGTCTGCTGACGCCGGTGCCCGCGGCCGGGTTCGTCGCGCTCATGCTGGTGGCGGCCTGGACCGTGCACCGGCACAACGGGTTCTTCATCGTCAAGGAGGGCTGGGAGTACAACCTGATCCTCGCGGTGACCGCGGTCGCGATCGCCGGTACCGGGGCCGGTCGCTACAGCCTGGACTACGCCCTGTTCCACACGTCCGGGTTCTATCACCTGCTGCACGGATGGTGCGGACTGGCGATCGCCGTGGTGCTCGGGTTGGCCGGTGGCGTCGGCCAATTGGTGATCTTCTTCCGTCCGCCCGTCAAGGCGGGCAGCGCCTAGCGCCGACACTACGGTTTCTGCTGCATTTCCGGCGTTTTCGCGCCAAAAACCGTAGTTTCGGCGTTCGGGGACAATTTCGACTAGAACACGTTCTAATCTTGCCGGCATGGGATTTCTCAAACAGGACACCCCACAGATCGACTTCGAGCAGTGGAGCAAGGGCACGCGGGCGGAGAAGATCGTGCCGATGGCCCGGCACTGGGCCGAGGTCGGCTTCGGCACCCCGGTCGCACTGCACCTGTTCTACGTCGCGAAGATCGCCGCCTACATCCTGGTGGCCTGGCTGATCGCGCTCAGCACGGTCGGCATCGACGGCTTCATCAATGTCGCGCACTGGTATGCCGAACCGATCGTGTACCAGAAGGTCGTGTTCTTCACGATGCTGTTCGAGGTCGTGGGGTTCGGCTGCGGCTTCGGGCCGCTGAACAACCGGTTCTTCCCGCCGATGGGCTCGGCGTTGTACTGGTTGCGCCCCAAGACCATTCGGCTGCCACCGTGGCCCAGCCGGATCCCGCTCACTGCGGGCGACAGCCGCACACCACTGGATGTGCTGCTCTACGCCGCGCTCCTGGTGGGGCTGCTGGTGGCGCTGTTCTCGCAGGGCACCGGCCCCATCCCGGCGCTCGGCACTGAGATCGGCGTGCTGCCGGTCTGGCAGACCGCGACGATCGTCGGGCTGCTCGCCGCGGTCGGCCTGCGGGACAAGGTCATCTTCCTGGCCGCCCGCGGCGAGGTGTACGGCTCGCTGGCCGTGTGCTTCCTGTTCACCGGCGCCGACATCGTCATCGCCGCCAAACTGGTCTGCCTGGTGATCTGGCTCGGCGCAGCCACGTCCAAGCTCAACAAGCACTTCCCGTTCGTCATCTCGACGATGATGAGCAACAACCCGGTGGTCCGTCCTCGCTGGATCAAGCGCAGGTTCTTCGAGCACTTCCCGGACGATCTACGGCCGGGGCTGCTGTCGCGGTCCCTCGCGCATTTCAGCACGGCGATCGAGGGCCTGGTGCCGTTGGTGCTGTTCTTCTCCGGTGGCGGCTGGCCCACGTACGTCGCGGCCTTCGTCATGCTGTGCTTCCACTTCGGCATCCTGTCCTCGATCCCGATGGGGGTGCCACTGGAATGGAACGTCTTCATGATGTTCTCGGTGCTGGCCCTGTTCGTCGGCCACGCGGGCGTCGGGCTCGGTGACCTCGCGACGCCCTGGCCGATCGTGCTGTTCGCCGTCGTCGCGGGCACGGTGGCGCTGGGAAACCTGTTCCCGCGCAAGGTGTCCTTCCTGCCGGGCATGCGGTACTACGCGGGCAACTGGGATACGTCGCTGTGGTGCATCAAGGGATCGGCCGACGAGAAGATCGGCAAGGGCGTCGTCGCGATCGCCAGCATGCCCGCCGCGCAACTGGAGCGGTTCTATGGCAGCAAGGAGGCCGCGCAGATCCCGCTGTACATGGGATATGCCTTCCGCGCGTTCAACACTCACGGCCGGGCGCTGTTCACCCTGGCCCACCGAGCGATGGCCGGGCAGAACGAGGACGACTACACCCTCACTGACGGTGAGCGCATCGTCAGCACCGCCATCGGCTGGAACTTCGGCGACGGGCACATGAGCAACGAGCAGTTGGTTGCCGCATTGCACAAGCGATGCGGCTTCGAGCCGGGCGAGGTTCGCATCGTCATGCTCGACGCGCAACCCATCCACCGGCAGACGCAGCAGTACCGACTGGTCGACGCCGCGACGGGCGAATTCGAGAGCGGATACGTCAACGTCGCCGACATGGTGACCCGTCAGCCATGGGCCGATGACGTGCCGGTGCACGTCCATCGAGATGACTTCGCCTGAGCCCGTTGCGGTCTGGCGAGACGAGACCGGCCGGCTCATGAGCGATCTGGGCGCCGTGGACACGGGATGTCACGCGACCGTGCGAGCGGGTCACTGTGCGCAGCGTTCTCAGTGCGTCCTGGTGCATCGGCCGCCGGGACCGCGACTGCTGTTCGGTGAGTTGATGTCCGAACTCGACGACGAGGCCGGGATCTACTTGGAGACCCATGCGAAACTGATTGCGGCCGATATGATCTCGATCAGCGTCGACCATGTCGGCGCCAGCGGCCCACCAGGGAGCTGGCGTTACCGGCTGCTGCCGATGCGATGGAAGACCGCCGACGGGTGGCGGGATACCGCTGCGCGGCTGGCGGTCTGGCCGGACTGAGCCGGTGCTCAGCGCATGACGTCGCGGACTTTGACGCTCTCGATGTCCTTGAGCATGAGGACGCGCGCGGTGTCCAGATGCTTGCGCCAGTGCGCCTCGGCGGCGTCGCCGTCACCGGAGCGGATGAGCTGAATCAGCTTGCGATAGGAGCGCATCAGCTTGTCGTAGTCGTTCTTGGCGACCGGCCGGCGCTCCTTGAACAGGAAGGCGTGGTGTCGCACGGTGATCTCGTGCAGCATGCCGGCGATGATCCCCAAGGTGGCGTTGCCCGACAGCTCCACGACCCGGCGGTGAAAATCTCCGGTGGTCTCGGCCAGTCGGTCTGACTGGTAGTCCTTCGGGATGTGCTCGTCGAGCATCTGTTCCAGTTCGGCGAAAGCCTCTTCGTCGCCCTTCTCGGCCAGCAGGCGTGCGGCCATCGGCTCGATCGCCGCACGCCCGACCAGCAGATCGGCGATGTCGGCACCGGAGAGCTCGAGCAGCAGGCCGGCCGGGCGCGCGACGATCTCGGGACCGGGCACCCGGACCCGGGCACCCGTGCGGGAGCCGCGCCGCACTTCGACCAGCCGTTCGGATTCCAGCACGCGCACCGCCTCGCGCAACGTGGGCCTGCTGACCCCGAAGTGCTCCATGAGCTCGGCTTCGTTGGGCAGGAAGTCGCCTTCCTTGAGCTGGCCGTCGACGACCATGCGGCGCAGGGTGCCTGCCACGAGCTCGGCGGTCTTCGGGGAGCGGACCGGGGTGTGCGGCGTCATCGAGTCCGGCCCGATCATCGGCGCCAGCGGTGTACTTCCAGCCACAACGGTCTCCTGCTAACTCTCCCAATAACACTGAACGACCCGGCCGCTGCGGCTAGGTGTACAACTCAGTAAACCATGTGGGACGCGGTAGCCGCGGCAAACGGAGCAATCACCGTACCCGAAACCGCAGGCTATGGCCGTCTACCAACTAGTAGGTTGACCTAGTAAACCTTCTGTTCTACGTTCACTTGTAATACAGAGGCTTTGTCAACGCCAACCCAACTTCGAAGGAGAAGTCCATGGCTGAAGCTGTCATCGTGGAGGCGGTGCGCTCCCCGGTCGGCAAGCGCAACGGCGCGCTGTCGGGTGTGCACCCCGCGGAACTCTCCGCGCAGGTGCTCAAGGCGCTGGTGGAGCGTGCCGGCGTCGATCCGGCCCTTGTCGATGACGTCATCTGGGGCTGTGTCATGCAGGCCGGTGAGCAGGCCCTCGACATCGCGCGTACCGCGGTGCTGACCGCCGGGTGGCCCGAGACGGTCCCCGGCGTCACCGTGGATCGCCAGTGTGGCTCCAGTCAGCAGTCGCTGCACTTCGCCGTTGCCGGCGTGATCGCCGGGCACTACGACGTCGTCGTCGCCGGCGGCGTCGAGTCCATGTCGCGCACCCCGATGGGTTCCTCGCTGGCCAACGGCGGACATCCCTATCCCGAGGCGTTCCAGGCGCGCTACGACCACAAGACGCCCAACCAGGGCATCGGTGCCGAGATGATCGCCGAGCAGTGGGGCCTTTCGCGTACCCAGCTCGACGAGTTTTCGCTGAGATCGCATGAAAAAGCTGCCGCGGCACAGGATTCAGGCGCGTTCAAGGATCAGATCGTGGCGATCAAAGACCAGGACGGTGGCATCGTCTTGGAGGACGGCGGCATCCGTCGCGGCGGCACGGTCGAGTCCATGGCTGCCATCAAGCCCGCATTCAAGGAAGACGGCGTGATCCACGCAGGCAACTCGAGCCAGATCTCCGACGGGTCGGCCGCGCTGCTGGTCATGTCGGTCGAGAAGGCGAAAGAGCTGGGGCTCAAGCCGATTGCCAAGGTGCACACCGCGGTGCTCGCCGGCGCCGACCCGGTCATCATGCTGACCGCGCCGATCCCGGCCACCGAAAAGGCGCTCAAGAAATCCGGCCTCAGTGTCGATCAGATCGGTGCGTTCGAGGTCAACGAGGCCTTCGCGCCGGTGCCGCTGGCATGGCTCAAAGAGATCGGCGCCGACGAGAACCGCCTGAACCCCAACGGCGGCGCCATCGCGCTCGGCCACCCGCTCGGCGGATCCGGCGCCCGCATCCTCACCACACTCGTGCACCACATGCGGGACAACAACATTCAGTACGGCCTGCAGACCATGTGCGAGGGTGGCGGCCAGGCCAACGCGACCATCCTGGAGCTGCTGTGACCGAGGAAGGCACGCTCGGCGCGATTGTTGAAAAGCGCGGCAACGTCCTGCTCATCACCATCAACCGGCCCGAGGCGCGCAACGCGGTCAACTCCTCGGTGAGCATCGCCGTCGGCGACGCGCTGGAGCAGGCCCAGAACGATCCGGAGATCCGGGCCGTGGTGATCACGGGATCGGGCGACAAGTCGTTCTGTGCGGGCGCCGATCTGAAGGCGATCTCGCGCGGGGAAAACCTCTTCCATCCCGACCATCCCGAATACGGATTCGCCGGATACGTCAGCCATTTCATCGACAAGCCGACAATCGCCGCGGTCAACGGCACTGCGCTGGGCGGCGGCACCGAACTGGCCCTGGCCAGTGACCTGATCGTGGCCGAGGAAAGCGCGAAATTCGGCCTGCCCGAAGTGAAGCGGGGACTCATCGCGGGCGCCGGTGGCGTGTTCCGCATCGCCGAGCAGCTGCCCCGCAAGGTGGCGAACGAGCTGCTGTTCACCGGTGAGCCGATGTCTTCGGCCGACGCGCTGCGGTGGGGCCTGATCAACCAGGTGGTCCCCGACGGCACCGTCGTCGACGCCGCACTCAAACTGGCCGAACGGATCACGGGCAACGCGCCGCTGGCCGTGCAGGCCAGCAAGCGGGTGGCCTACGGCGTCGACGACGGCGTCATCACCGCAGACAAGGACGGCTGGAAGCGCACCAACCGCGAATTCAGCACGCTGCTGCAGACCGAAGACGCCAAAGAGGGGCCGCTGGCCTTCGCTCAGAAGCGCCAACCTGTTTGGAAGGCAAGGTAAGCCATGAAGCGACAGATCTACACCCCAGAACACGAAGCGTTCCGCGAGACCGTCAAGGAATACATCGAGCGCGAGCTCGTCCCCAATAGCGAGAAGTGGGAGAGCGAGCGCATCGTCGACCGCTCGGCATACACGGCCGCGGGCAAATACGGCGTCATCGGCTTCAACATGCCCGAGGAGTACGGCGGCGGCGGTTCGGGCGACTTCCGGTTCAACGCGATCATCGACGAGGAGATCGCCCGTGCCGGCGTACACGGCCCCGCGCTGAGCCTGCACAACGACGTCGTCGGCCCGTACTTCAAGGAGCTGGCCAACGACGAACAGAAGCAGCGCTGGATGCCCGGCATCGCCAGCGGCGAGCTGATCATCGCCATCGCGATGACCGAGCCCGGCGCAGGCAGCGACCTCGCCGGTATCCGGACCTCCGCGGTGCGCGACGGTGACGACTGGATCATCAACGGCTCCAAGACTTTCATCTCATCGGGCATCAACAGCGACCTCGTCGTCGTGGTCGCCCGGACCGATCCCGAGGCCGGGCACAAGGGCTTCACGCTGTTCGTGGTGGAGCGCGGCATGGAGGGCTTCACCCGCGGCCGCAAGCTCGACAAGATGGGCCTGCACAGCCAGGACACTTCCGAGCTGCACTTCGAGAACGTGCGGGTGCCGAACGCCAACCTGCTCGGCAAGGAAGGGCGCGGGTTCTACCACCTGATGACCAACCTGCCGTCGGAGCGGCTCTCGATCGCCATCTCCGCGATCTACGGCGCCCGCGCGGTGTGGCAGGAGACCCTGCAATACGCCAAGGACCGCAAGGCATTCGGCCAGCCGATCGGCAGCTTCCAGCACAACCGGTTCCTGCTCGCGGAGATGGACACCGAGCTGGAGGTCACCGAGAGCTACATCGACCGCTGCCTGCAGGCCGTCGTCGACGGCGAGCTGACGGCCGTCGAGGCGGCGAAGGCCAAGTGGTGGGCGACCGAGACCGCCAAGAAGGTCATCGACAACTGCGTGCAGCTGCACGGCGGCTACGGCTACATGATGGAGTACCGCGTCGCGCGCGCCTATGTCGACGGGCGGATCCAGACGATCTTCGGTGGCACCACCGAGATCATGAAGGAGATCATCGGCCGCGACCTCGGGGTGTAGCCGGCCCGCCGGCGTGGCGTGTAATCACGGCGAACAGACATAAATGTCCCCGACACATCGGCGTGTCGGGGACATTTGTGTCTGTTCGCGCAGAGAAAGAAACCCGCGCAGAGAAGGAAATCAGCCGATCGGTGCGTCGGCCGCCGGGGTCGCGGTCGGCGACGGCTTGGGAGCCTCGCTCGACAGGGTCGTCGGGGTCGTGGACGTGGTGCTGACACCGGTCGGGGTGAACGGCTCCGGCGGCGAGTTGGGGTCCAGCACGGCGTCGATGATGTAGATCCGGGCGTTCTGGGCCTCGATGCCACCGCAGACGATCTTGGCGGTGTCGTTGACCTTGATGTCGCCGCCCTTACCGGTCACCTTGATCTCAGCGCCCTGCTGGGTGGGCCGCTGGCCCTTGACGTCGTCCGGGCCCAGCAGACCGAGGAACGCGTGGTAGTAGTCCAGGCTGGTGAGCGCCGCGACGTCGCCCTTCAGCGCGTCGAGCTTGCCCGGCTCCATCGCTGCGAATGCGTCGTTGGTCGGGGCGAACACCACGTACGGGCCGTTGTCGAGAACCGCGGTGATGTTGACCGCCGGGTTCATCCCACCGGCGACCGCGGAGTTGAACGTGCTGATCTCGGGGATGCTCGCCAGGACCTTGCTGACGGGCTGCTTGGACAGCGCCTTCCAGTCCGGCATTTCCTTCTTGAAGTTGTCGCAGCCGGGGCCCTGTGGGTCCGGGATCTCGACGGTGATCGTCTCTGTCGTCGTCGGTGCCGCCGGATCGGCGTTTGCGGTGATCGACAACGGCAGCGACGCCGCGATGGCGGCGACCGCCGCGGCTGCGCCAAGAGTCTTGGTGCGAGTCTTCATAGGTGGGTTTTCCTCCCGCTCATGCCAGGCCTGTGGTTCGTCGGCAGCCGGTGGCGCGCGTGTCCCATGGGGGCACGCGAAGATACGACGGCCTCGGCGTTCCCCGCGGCGCCGCATCGGATGGTAAAGGTAACTGTGCGGTTACGGCAAAGCAGAAGTGTCTACTGCCGCCCGCTCGACTGTACCGACCTGCACCTTTCTGATGCCCGCCGAGAACGCCGCCGCGACGAAGCACAGGCTCGCAGCCAGGTAGAACGCGACGTCGTAGCTGCCGTTCAGATCACGTAGCCAGCCCGCGCCCGCTGCGGCCACGGCCGCGCCCAGCTGATGCGACGCGAACACCCATCCGAACACGACGGGGGAGCGATCGCCGAAGTACTCGCGGCACAGCACGATCGTCGGCGGCACGGTGGCCACCCAGTCCAGGCCGTAGAACAAGACGAAGACCCAGGTGCTCGGTTCGGCGTGTGGCGAGAGCAGCGATGGCAACAGCAGCAGTGAGACGCCCCGGCCCGCGTAGTACACCAGGAGCAGCAGGCGGGGATCGACACGGTCGGTGAGCCAGCCGGAGAACACCGTGCCTGCCACATCGAGGACGCCGATGGTGGCCAGCAAGCCGGCGGCCACCGTGGTCGGCATGCCGTGGTCGTTGGCGGCGGGAATGAAGTGCGTGCCGATCAGACCGTTGGTGGTCATGCCGCAGATCGCGAAGCTACCCGCCAACAGCCAGAACGCGGGCACCCGCGAGCCGATGCGCAGTCCGTCGAAGGCCGCGGTGAAGCTGCCGGTGGCCAGGGGCGTGGGCGGTGCGACGGCGTCGGCGCCGTAGGGGGCGAGGCCTCTATCGCTGGGGTAATTGCGCATGAACAGTGCCACCAGCGGCACGACCGCCAGCGCGGCAGCCGCGACGATGAGCGAGGCCCAGCGCCAGCCATGGGACGTGGTGACGGCCGCGACGATCGGCAGGAAGATCAACTGACCCGTCGCGCTGGCAGCCGTGAGCACGCCGGTGACGAGGCCGCGACGCGCGTCGAACCAGCGGGTGGCGACCGTGGCGACGAAGCCCATCGAGATCGAGCCGGTGCCGATACCCACCAGGACGCCCCACAGCAGCACCAGTTGCCAGCTCGCGGTCATCAGGGTGCTCACCGCCGAACCGGTCGCGATCAGCAGCAGGGACACTGTCAGCACCGGCCGGACACCGAAGCGGTCCATCAGCGCCGCGGCGAACGGCGCGGTGAGGCCGTACAACGTCATGTTGACCGACATCGCCAGGCCGACAGTGCCGTGCGACCAGCCGAATTCGTGGTGCAGCGGGTTCATCATGACGCCGGGGATCGAGCGGAAGCCGGCGGCACCGAGGATCGCGACGAAGCTGACCGCCGCCACCACCCAGGCCCAGTGGATGCGGGTTTTCACCCGATCACTGTGTCCGACGGGCGGCCGACCGGCCAGTGGCATAAATGCCATCATCCATCAAAAACATGCCAGAATCGGGTATGCACCGCGTGGGCGTACTGCTGCTGGCCGAGGTGGTCGGCTTTGACGCGGCCATCGCGCCGACACTGTTCTCCAACGCCGTCGACGCCGACGGCAATCCGCTCTACGACGTTGTGACGTGTGGCCTCGACACCGCACCGGTGCCCGCCACCAACGGCTTCGCGATCGTGCCCGCGGCCGGGCCGGAGGCATTGGATACTGCCGACACCGTGGTGATCCCGGGAACGCGCTATGCCCCGGCGCGCATCGATGGGGTGCTGGATGCCGAGGTGTCCGAGGCGCTGGCCCGCATCCGCCCGGGAACGCGTCTGGTATCGATCTGCACCGGGGCGTTCGTGCTCGCCGCCGCCGGGCTGCTCGACGGGCGACCTGCCACCACGCATTGGCGTTTCGCCGCGGACATGCGGCGGCTGCATCCCGCGGTCCGGCTCGACGAGGACGTGCTGTTCGTCGACGACGGGGATGTGCTCACCTCGGCGGGTCTGGCCGCCGGAATCGACCTGTGCCTGCACATCATTCGCAGCGATCACGGCGCTGCGGTGGCCAACGGCGTGGCGCGCTACTGCGTGGTGCCGCCCTGGCGCGAGGGTGGCCAGGCGCAGTTCATCGCTCCGGTCGCCGAGCCGGACGTGCCGCTGGCGTCCACCGCCGCCACCCGTCAATGGGCACTGGCGCACCTCGACGAGGAGCTCACCGTGCAGCGGCTGGCCCGGCACGCCCACATGAGCGCACGCACGTTCAGCCGCCGGTTCCTCGCCGAAACCGGCCAGGCTCCCGGAGCGTGGATCCGCAGCAGGCGCGTGGACCGCGCCAGGGAACTGCTGGAATCCCAGGACCTTTCGGTCGATGAGGTGGCCCGGCGCGCCGGGCTCGGCAGTGCCGGCAACCTACGTCATCACCTGCGCCGCGGGCTCGGCATGTCACCGTCGAGCTATCGCAAGGTATTCCAGGGAACTTGAGGCTGGGCGCACATCGCGTGACCGCCTGATTACCATGGCCGACATGCCTGAGCCGCTCATCGTGTCCGTCGCCGGTCATACCCCATCCGTGGATCCCGACGCCTGGATCGCGCCCAATGCCAATGTGATCGGCCAGGTTTCGCTCGCGGCCGGTGCCAGCGTCTGGTACGGCGCCACGCTGCGCGCCGAGTTCGAACCCATCGAGGTGGGTGCCGGCAGCAATATCCAGGACGGCGTGACCGTGCACGTCGATCCCGGATTCCCCTGTCGCATCGCGGCCGGGGTGACGGTCGGTCACAACGTGGTGCTGCACGGGTGCACTGTCGAGGACGACAGTCTGATCGGCATGGGGGCCGTTGTGCTCAACGGCGCCGTGATCGGCGCAGGTTCCCTGGTCGCCGCGGGCGCGGTGGTACCACAGGGCATGGTGGTACCACCGCGATCGCTCGTGGCAGGGGTTCCGGCCAAGGTGCGCCGCGAGCTCAGCGACGACGAGGTGGGCCACAACCAGCTCAACGCCCAGGCCTACACACATCTCACCGGGCTGCACCGCGAGGTGGATTGAGTTTCGCGAACCCGTCCTGGCGGTAGTACGGGAAGTAGGGGTAAGGCGCGTCCCTGGTACTTGCGGCGTCCAGTCGCGCGATCTGATCGGCATCCAGCGTCCACCCGACCGCGCCGAGGTTGTCGCGTAGCTGCGGCTCGTTACGGGCGCCGATGATGACCGAGGACACCGTAGGCCTGCGAAGCAGCCAGTTGAGCGCGACCTGCGGGACGGTTCTGCCGGTTTCTGCGGCGATCACGTCGAGTTCGTCGATGACGCCGTAGAGAAGGTCGTGGTCGACGGGCGGCCCGGCGTCCGCGGTGGCGTGCAGCCGGCTGTGTTCCGGCAGCGGCCGGCCGCGACGGAGTTTCCCGGTGAGCCGGCCCCAGCCCAGAGGGCTCCACACGAGCGCGCCGATGCCCTCGGCCGTCGCCAACGGCATGAGCTCCCATTCGTAATCGCGCCCGATCAACGAGTAGTACACCTGGTGAGCGACATACCTTGGGCGATCCCTTTTCTCGGCGAGGCTCAGGGACTTCATCAGTTGCCAGCCGGAGAAGTTCGACACTCCGGTGTAACGCACTTTGCCAGCCTTGACGAGGGTGTCGAGCGCCTCCAGTACCTCGTCGATCGGGGTGAACGCGTCGTACGCGTGCAATTGGAACAGATCGATGCGGTCGGTCTGCAGGCGCGTCAGCGCGGAATCGACGGCACGTAACAGCCGTGCCCGTGACGTGCCCCAGTCGTCGGGACCGGTCGGCAGCGCGGCCTTCGTGGAGATCAGGACGCGGTCGCGGCGGCCACGCAGTGCCGCGCCGAGAACCTCTTCCGACGCGCCGTCGGAGTACACGTCCGCGGTGTCGAACAGGTTGATACCGGCATTCAGGCTGAGGTCGACCATCTCCCGCGCCTGTTTTACCCCGCTGTGGCCCCAGGCGCCGAAGAACGCTCCCGACCCGCCGAAAGTCGCTGCTCCGAAGCTCAACTCGGAGACCACGAGGTCAGAGTCACCAACTCTGCGATATTCCATTCCTACCCCTTAACGAGATTGACTTCCCGATAAGGAACGCGGTACTAACGGGACAATATTCCTGTTAAAGTGAGCCCAATGGCAGCCGAACGCCCCGGCGGGCGCACTGCGGCCGTACGCGACGCGGTGCTGAGCGCGACGGCCGACCTACTCATCGAGGCCGGGCTGGAAGGTCTGGAACTGACGGCCGTGGCGGAGCGGGCCGGTGTCGGCAAGTCGACGGTCTACCGCAGGTGGGGTACGGCGCCGGCGCTGGTGGCCGACCTGCTGGTCGACATGGCAGATCAGTCGCTGCCCCGTGCCGATACCGGCTCCCTGCGTAATGATCTGTGGGCCAACGCCAAGCTGGTACGGCGCACGCTCAACGACCCCCGCCAAGGTAACTTGTTCAAGGCGGTCATCGCCGCTGCGACGTGTGACCAACGCACCGCCGCGGCACTGCAGGTCTTCTACGACCGGCGGATCGACGAGTGGGCCGGGTGTGTGACCGACGCGGTGGAGCGCGGAGAGGTGCCTGCCGGGACCGATGCCGCCGCGGTCATCCGGCAGGTGTCCGCCCCGCTGTACTATCAATTCCTCACCAGTACAAGGGCCCTCACGGTCGCCGACGCCCATCGCGCGGTCGACGCCGCCATTGCGGCTGCCGTGGCGGAGGTGTTCACCTAGCGCAGCGGATGCGCCAGCTCGTCGCGGGGCATGCGCGCCGCGACGAGTGCCACGGCGGCCAGCACCGCCGGCACCACACCCGACACCAGGAAGATGGTGTGCATTCCGACCACCTTCGACAACGGCCCGACGATCGCGAACGACAGCGGCATGAAGGCCAGCGACACGAAGAAGTCCAGGCTCGACACCCGGCCCAGCATCTCCGTCGGCACGCGACGCTGCAGCAGCGTTCCCCAGATCACGACCGCGGCTCCGTCGGTGACGCCGATGACGAACGTCGCGGCCGCCATCAACGGGAATGACGTTGTCATGCCGACGATCACGAGCGGGATGGCGCCGAGTCCCCACATCATCATCAACGAGGTCAGGTAGCGACGCGGCATCCGTCGAGACGACACCGTCAATGCGCCCAGCGCACTGCCGAATCCGAAGAACGCCAGGATGAAGCCGTATATGCGGGCACCGTCGGCGAACCGGTCCTTGGCGATGAAGGGCAGCAACACCTCGATGGGGCCGACCACCACCAGCACAAAGATGCTGGCGAACAACAGTGTCCACAACAGCCACGGCGTGCGCACCATGAACCGGAATCCGTCGGCCAGATCGTGGAGCACATGCGACCGCTGATTCTCTTGCGGCGCAGGCGAATCAGCGGCACCACGAGTGGCCATCAGCAGCACCAGGCCCAGGCCGAACAGGCAGGCCACGCCGACCGCGCCAACCGACGGGAGTGTCGCACCCACCACCATGCCTGCCACCGCGGGGCCCACCGAGCGCTGGAACACCGGCCGCACGACACCCTCAACCCCGTTGGCGGCCAACAGTTGTTCGGCAGGCAGGATGCGTGGCAGCAGGGCGCTGTAGGCCGGGAAGAAGAAAGCCGCGGCGATGCCGAGCACGCCCGCGGCCACCGCCATGTGCCAGATCCGAAGAGCGCCAAGGAGTCCGAGGACAGCGACGGCGGTTACCGTGAGTAGGTTCACCGACTCGACGGCGATGATGATGGTGCGCTGGTTGATGCGGTCCGCGGCGATGCCGCCGACGAGGACGAACAGCACCAGTCCACCACCGAGGCAGGTGGCGACCAGCGACAGTGACGCCGGATCGTTGTCCAGAGCGATGACCTGTAGCGCCATCACCACCGACCACATACCTTCGGCGAAGATTGACAGGCTCACGGCGCCGATCAGCAGCCGGTACTCCCGCACCCGGAACGGGGCGAGCACGCGCCATCGGACCGGTCGGCCGGTGTCGAGCTGCGTACTCATCCCTCGATGGTCGCGGACGGATACCGTCCCCGTCCAACGATTTTCGCCCGGGGAGTCAGGAGTCGGTGAACTCCGCACGCCGGTTCTGCTGGAACGCGCGGGTGCCCTCACGGAAGTCGTTGGACGCCAACAACTGCAGCTGGCCTTCCCGCTCGAGGGCGAAGGCGCTCTCGAGCTCGGTCAAGGTGGCCGCGTTGATGGCGTGCTTGGTCTTGCGCAGGGCCACCGCCGGACCCGAGCGCAGTTTGGCGATGACCTTGTCCACCTCGGTGTCCAGTTCGGCAGCCGGGTAGACGCCGCCGATCAGGCCGGCGGCGTAGGCGTCGGCGGCGGTGAGCCGCTCGGCCAGCAGCGCCATCCGCATCGCGCGAGCCCTGCCGATCGACGCGGCGACCAGTGCCGACGCGCCGCCGTCGGGCATCAGCCCGATCTTGGTGAAGGCCAGCAGGAAGAACGCCGCATCGGAAGCCAGCACGACATCACCGGCCAGGGCCAGCGAGACGCCGACTCCGGCGGCAGGGCCCTGCACCACCACGACGACGGGCTTGGGTAGCGCCACGATCGAGCCGACGGCGCGGTTGGCCGCGTCTAGAACGCCTTCTGCGTCATGGGATTCGGCGTTCTGGTCTGCCTCACTGATCCCCGCGCCGGAGCTGAATCCGCGGCCCGCTCCACCCAGTCGCACCACGCGCACCGCCGGGTCACCTGCGGCGAGATCCAACGCGTCGGCAATGGCGACCAGCATCGGCTGGGTCAGCGAGTTGAGGCTCTCGGGCCGGTTGAGCGTCACCGACAGCACACCGTCGGCCAGGCTCACCGACAGGTTGTCGATGTTGCGGTATTCCCTGGTGGATGGGGCTGCGCTGGTGTCGGCGGATGTCATATCTGCACCTTCGGTCTGGCAGGCGAGGGGGCCCGCTATAGGCTACGGCCGGTTGAGAAGGTTATACAAGTAAGCTATGTCGGCGGTCAACCAAGGCCGAACACGAAGGGCGGATGAGCATGGCAGGACCATTGCAGGGTTTGCGCGTTGTGGAGCTGGCCGGCATCGGCCCGGGCCCGCACGCGGCGATGATTCTCGGCGACTTGGGTGCCGACGTGGTGCGCATCGACCGACCGAGCAAGGGCTCCGGCACGCCGAGCGCCGACGCCATGCTGCGCAACCGCAGGTCGGTCGAAGCGGACATGAAGAGTGACGAGGGCCGGGAACTGGCGCTGACGCTCATCTCGAAGGCTGACGTGCTCATCGAAGGCTTCCGTCCCGGGGTTACCGAGCGTCTGGGTCTGGGGCCCGATGACTGCGCGAAGGTCAACGAGCGCCTCATCTATGCGCGGATGACCGGCTGGGGCCAACAGGGTCCGCGCGCGCTGCAGGCCGGGCACGACATCAACTACATCTCGCTCAACGGCTTGCTGCACGCGGTCGGTCGGCACGGGGAGAGGCCGGTGCCGCCGCTGAACCTGGCCGGCGACTTCGGTGGGGGCTCGATGTTCCTGCTGGTCGGCATACTGTCGGCGCTGTTCGAGCGACAGACCTCCGGTAAGGGCCAGGTGATCGACGCCGCGATGGTCGACGGCTCCAGCGTGCTGATGCAGATGATGTGGAGCTTCCGGGCCCAGGGGTTGTGGAGCGACGAGCGCGGCGTCAACATGCTCGACACCGGTGCGCCGTACTACGACACCTACGAGACCTCGGACGGACGCTACGTCGCCGTCGGTGCGATCGAACCGCAGTTCTATGCCGAACTGCTCAAGGGCCTCGGCCTCGATGCCGCCGATCTGCCCGGGCAGAACGACGTCGCCCGCTGGCCCGAACTGCGCGACATCTTGACCAAAGCCATTGGGGCACATGACCGCGACCACTGGGTGTCGGTGTTCAACGGTACGGATGCGTGCGTGACGCCGGTGCTCTCGTTCGCCGAGGTGCTCACCGAACCGCACATCGCCGAGCGCGACACCTTCTATGACGACCGCGGCAACCTGCAGCCGATGCCGGCTCCGCGGTTTTCCCGCAGTACTCCGGTCCGGCCGACGCCGCCGGGAGCGCGCGGCGCTGACACCGAAGCGGTCTTGCGCGACTGGGTATAGTCCCAACCGACTAGTTGGTCGGCACCGGGCCGGCCGGAGAGGAAAGCGGTACATGGAGATCAGGGATTCGGTAGCCGTTGTCACCGGCGGTGCTTCGGGTTTGGGGTTGGCGACGACGAAGCGGTTGTTGGATGCGGGGGCGTCGGTGGTGGTGATCGACCTCAAGGGTGGGGAGGTGATCGCCGAGCTGGGTGAGCGGGCGAGGTTCGTCGGCACCGACGTCACCGACGAGACGGGCGTGTCGGAGGCGTTGGATGTGGCCGAGTCGTTGGGTCCGGTGCGGATCAATGTCAACTGTGCGGGGATCGGCAATGCGATCAAGACGTTGAGTAAGAACGGGGCGTTTCCGCTCGATGGGTTCCGCAAGGTGGTCGAGGTCAATCTGATCGGCACGTTCAACGTGATCCGCCTGTCGGCCGAGCGCATCGCCAAGACCGAGCCGCTCGGGGAGGAGCGCGGGGTGATCGTCAATACCGCCTCGGTGGCGGCGTTCGACGGTCAGATCGGGCAGGCGGCGTATTCGGCGTCCAAGGGTGGGGTGGTCGGGATGACGTTGCCGATCGCGCGGGATCTGTCGCGGGAGTTGATTCGGGTGTGCACGATCGCGCCGGGGTTGTTCAAGACGCCGTTGTTGGGCTCGCTGCCGGAGGAGGCGCAGAAGTCGCTGGGTGCGCAGGTGCCCCATCCCGCTCGGTTGGGCGATCCCGACGAGTACGGTGCGCTGGCCGTGCACATCATCGAAAACCCCATGCTCAACGGCGAGGTGATCCGCCTCGACGGCGCCATCCGCATGGCGCCGCGGTAACGAGGAAGGCGAACACATGGCATTGAAGACGAAGTTCACCGAGACGTTCGGGGTCGAACATCCCATCGTGCAGGGTGGTATGCAGTGGGTCGGCCGCGCCGAACTCGTTGCGGCCGTGGCCAATGCGGGTGCGTTGGGTTTTCTGACGGCGTTGACCCAGCCGACGCCGGCGGATCTGGCCAATGAGATCGCCAAGACGCGGGAGCTGACCGACAAGCCGTTCGGGGTGAACCTGACGATCCTGCCGACGATCAATCCGCCGCCCTATGACGAGTACCGCCAGGTGATCGTCGATGCGGGCATCAAGATCGTGGAGACCGCGGGCTCCAATCCGGCGCCGCATCTGCCGATGTTCCACGACCACGGGATCAAGGTGCTGCACAAGTGCACGTCGGTGCGTCACGCGGTGAAGGCGCAGAGCTTGGGTGTGGACGGCATCAGCATCGACGGGTTCGAGTGCGCGGGCCATCCGGGTGAGGACGACATTCCGGGCTTGGTGTTGATCCCGGCCGCGTCGGCCAAGATCGAGATCCCGATGATCGCTTCGGGTGGTTTCGCCGATGCGCGGGGTTTGGTGGCGGCGTTGGCGTTGGGTGCTGACGGGATCAACATGGGGTCGCGGTTCATGTGTACCGCGGAGTCGTCGATTCATCAGAACGTCAAGGAAGCCATCGTGGCCGGCTCCGAGTTGGACACCGAGTTGATCTTCCGTCCGCTGCGTAACACCGCGCGGGTGGCCAGTAATGCGGTGTCGCGGGAGGTGGTGGACATCCTCAACAAGGGTGGGCAGTTCCCCGATGTCAAGGATCTGGTGGCCGGGGTGCGGGGCAACAAGGTCTATGAGCTGGGGGACCTGGATGCCGGCATCTGGTCGGTCGGTACCTCGATGGGGCTGATCAACGACATCCCAACGGTAGGTGAGTTGGTATCGCGGATGGTGACCGAGGCCGAAGGCCTCATCACGGGGCGCCTGCTGGAGATGATCGGCGCCGATGAGACTGACCTTGAGAAAGAAACAGTCCCCGCGTAGGCGGGGACTGGCCATCACGGCAGGGGGTGCTGAGAAACGCCCTTGCCGGGCAAACTCAACATGTGAAGCGCGCGCCGCGAGGCGCGCGCTTTCTCATACCGCTGTACGGAGCGGCTGGAAGTCGTCAAACTGCTCCGACGTATCACCCTCGACGAGGACATCGCCGTGGTAGAGAGCGTCGAAGTCGACTTTGATGACATCTGCATTGGTGTCGTCGATCCACATGTACTGAACAGTAGGTGTCACCATTAAGGAATCTTTGAGTCACGATTCGGAAAATGGTGGCAATACTTACTTCGCGGTAGGTTTCCGGCGGGTTCGGCGTCCCTGGGGCAGGTTCTTCAGCTCCCGCTGTGAGTGAAATGGATGGGGTTGGTGCCGTTCAGGGCGATCCAGGTCACGACGGCGACCGCGACGCCCGCCACCAACATGGCGACCGCGACCGAACGCGTGCCGCGGGCCCGACCGAAGACCCGGTGATCGATCGACAGCGTCCCGGCACCGGTGAACAGCAGGGCCGCCGCGGCGAAGGCCACCATGAACGGAACATTGAACGGCTGCGACCAGAAGGCGCCGCCCGACACGTTCACGGCCCAGGCGTCGACCATCGCCGAGATCACCGCCAAGGCCGCAAGCGGCGTCAGCACTCCGAGTAGCAAGCCGATGCCGCCCAGGGTCTCGGCCGCGGTCACCATGAAGGCGGCCAGGGGCGGCAGTCGCCAGCCCTCGCTCTGCATGAACCCGGTGACAGTGCCGAAGTCGAAGGCTTTGATGAGGCCCGCCTGCAGCATCGTGGCGCCGGTGGCGACGCGCAGGATCAGCAGACCGATGTCCGTCGTTGTGGTCTCCGTGCGGAGAGCTGTGGTGGTCGTCATGACTACTAGACCTGTCGTCGGCCGCTAATTCATCTCGTGCGGATCAAGTGTGAACGTTTCGCAGGCGTACGCCGTATGAATCAGCGAGGTCGGCGTTGACGTCCCTAAGTTATCGGAGTTAAGTTAACGTTGATAATGGGTCGTTGGAAGGAACCGATGTGCTGAACCGGATCGCTCACCTGGCCATCGCCGCGCCCCGGCGCATCCTCGTCATCGCCGCCCTGGTGATGGCCGCAGCCGCGATCTTCGGTATTCCCGTCGCCAAGAGCCTCTCCGCAGGCGGCTTTCAGGACCCGTCTTCGGAGTCGGCCCGGGCCGCCAAGCTGCTCTCGGACAAGTTCGACCGCGGCGACATGCAGCTGGTGATCAGCGTGACTGCCGATCAGGGGGTGCACAGTGCCGCCGCGACGGCAGCGGGCACCGACATCGTCACCGCGTTGCAGAGCTCCCCGGACGTGACGCAGGTCAGTTCGGCGTGGACCGCGCCTCCGCCTGCCGCGGCCGGCCTGATCAGTAAGGACGGCCGAACCGGCCTCATCGTCGCGGGCATCAGCGGGGGTGAGAGTGGGGCGCAGAAGCACGCCAAGGAGCTGACGGACCGGCTCGTGCACGACCGCAACGGGGTCACCGTGCGCTCCGGGGGCGAAGCGATGATCTACGTCCAGATCAACGGGCAGAGCGAGAAAGACCTGTTGATGATGGAGTCCATCGCCATCCCGCTCAGCTTCCTGGTGCTGGTCTGGGTGTTCGGCGGGCTGCTGGCAGCCGCCCTGCCGCTGGCCGTCGGCGGGTTCGCGATCTTGGGATCGCTGGCGGTGCTGCGCGGATTCACCATGGTCACCGACGTGTCGATCTTCGCGCTGAACCTCACCGTCGCCATGGGATTGGCCCTGGCCATCGACTACACCCTGCTGATCATCAGCCGGTATCGCGACGAGTTGGCCGACGGCGCCGCGCCCGAGCAGGCGCTGGTGCGGACCATGACGACCGCCGGACGCACAGTGCTGTTCTCGGCGATGACCGTGGCGCTGTCGATGGTCGCGATGGTGCTGTTCCCGATGTACTTCCTCAAGTCGTTCGCCTACGCCGGTATCGCGGTGGTGGGCTTGGCGGCGCTGGCCGCCATCGTCATCGCCCCCGCGGCAATCGTGTTGCTCGGCGACCGCCTCGACGCGTTCGACGTCCGTCGCTTCGCCCGCCGCATCCTCGGCAGGCCCGAACCGGTGCGCAAGCCGGTGGACCAGACACTCTGGTACCGCATGACGAAACACGTCATGCGACGGTCACTTCCGATCGGGGTCACGCTGGTCGCTGTGCTGTTGCTGCTGGGCGCGCCGTTCCTCGGGATCAAGTGGGGCTTCCCCGACGATCGCGTACTCCCGCAGTCGGCATCGGCGCGCCAGGTGGGCGACGAGTTGCGGACATCGTTCGCGACTGACGCGGCGACGACGGTCACCGTCGTCGTCCCCGACGCGACCGGTCTCACGCCCGCAGATCTCGACCGGTACGCCGGCGCGCTGTCGGCGGTCCCCGACGTGACCTCGGTATCCGCCCCCGGCGGCACCTTCGTCGGCGGACGGTCGGTGGGCCCGCCGTCGGCGGGGACCGGGCTCAAGGACGGCAGCGCGTACCTCAGTGTCGGCAGCAATGCACCACTGTTCAGCGCCGCGTCCGAGAAACAGCTCGACGCACTGCGGGCTGTCCCTGCCCCCGCCGCAGTGCAGTTGACCGGCACCGCGCAGGTCAACCGGGACAGCTCCGCGGCCATCACGTCGCGGCTCCCTCTGGTCCTCGGCGTGATCGCGGCCATCACGTTCATCCTGCTGTTCCTGCTCACCGGCAGTGTCGTGCTTCCGCTGAAAGCGTTGCTGCTCAACGTGTTGTCGCTGTCTGCGGCGTTCGGCGCGCTGGTGTGGATCTTCCAGGACGGCAATCTGGGGGCACTGGGCACCACGCCCACCGGAACGCTCGTCGCCAACCTGCCGGTGCTGCTGTTCTGCATCGCCTTCGGGTTGTCGATGGACTACGAGGTGTTCCTGGTATCGCGGATCCGCGAATACTGGCTCGAATCCGCAGAGACGTCGCCTCGCCTCAGGAATGACGAGGCGGTGGCACTCGGATTGGCCCGCACCGGCCGCGTGATCACCGCAGCGGCACTGCTGATGTCGATATCGTTCGCCGCACTGATCGCGGCTCAGGTCGCGTTCATGCGCATGTTCGGCCTTGGGTTGACCTTGGCCATCCTCGTCGACGCCACCCTGGTCCGCGTCCTACTGGTACCCGCGTTCATGCATATGTTGGGCAAGTGGTCGTGGTGGGCACCGGCCCCGCTGGCCCGCTTGCATCGCCGGATCGGCATCAGCGAGTCCAGTTCCGGCCCAACGAAACCCGTCGAACGGGAATGTGCCGCTGTCGGCGTGGCGGATGCTGGGTGACGTGATACAGCCCCTCAAGCGCCGACGCGCCCCACGCGGTTCCGGCGAGCAACTGCGCGAGGAGATCCTCGACGCCGCCACCGAACTGCTGCTCGAAACGGGCCACGCCAAGGCCGTGTCGATTCGGTCGGTGGCGCAGCGGGTGGGCGTCACGCCGCCTTCGATCTATCTGCACTTCGCCGACAAGGACGCGCTGCTGGACGCCGTGTGCGCGCGCTACTTCGAGAAGCTCGACGAGCAGATGCAGGCGGTCTCCGACCAGCCGTCGTCGATCGAGGTGCTGCGCGCGCAGGGCCTGGCCTACGTGCGCTTCGCCCGGGACACCCCGGAGCTCTACCGCATCGCCACCATGGGGGAGGGCAGGCCGGGCAGCGATGTTGATCTGACGCTCAACAGTTCGGCGTTCATGCACCTGCGGACCTCCGTGGAAGCGCTCATCGCCGAGGGTGTCTACCCGGCGGGTGACGCCACGGCGATGGCGCTGGAACTGTGGACCGCGGCCCATGGCGTCGCGGCCATGCTGGTCGCCAAGCCGTACCTGCCGTGGGGTGACGCCGAGGAATTCGCCGACCGGGTGTTGCGCGCGGTGTGTCTCGGGCAGATCGTCGGAGGCATGATCGGAACCGACGTGGCGCCGAGCGACACCGTCGCCCGGCTGAAGGAATTCGCCGAAGGGATCCACCAATGAGCACTCCGACCATCGTCGACAACCCGTTCTTCGCGCGGGTGTGGAAAACGCTGTCGAGCTACGAACCGGACGCGCTGCGCCGGCTGCGGGCCGAGAACCTGTCCGGTCTCACCGGCCGGGTGCTCGAGGTCGGCGCGGGCACCGGCACCAACTTCGCGCTCTATCCGGACACGGTCGCCGAGGTCGTGGCCATCGAACCCGAACGCCACCTCGCCGAGGTGGCGCAGCAGGCCGCGGCTGCCGCGTCGGTACCCGTCACGGTGACCGGTGAAACCGCCGAACAGTTCGCGAGCTCCGAACCGTTCGACGCGGTGGTCTGCTCGCTGGTGCTGTGTTCCATCGAGGAACCGGTTTCGGTTCTGCGGCAGCTGTTTTCGGTGCTGCGGCCGGGTGGGGAACTGCGGTACCTGGAGCACGTGGCCAGCTCGGGTTACAAGGACCGGTTGCAGCGCGTCGCCGATGCCACCGTCTGGCCCCGGCTGCTGGGAAACTGCCACACACATCGCGACACCGAGCACGCCATCGTCGAAGCCGGATTCGTGATCGACGGCGCGCGGCGCGAATGGGTGCTGCCGTCGTGGGTGCCGCTGCCGGTGTCGGAGTGGGCAATCGGGCGCGCGGTGCGGCCCTAGTTGTCAGTACACCTAGCCGAGCAGTGTCGGCAGGCGCTGCAGCAAACCGGGCAGTGCGCTCGCCGCGGTCTCCCGCAACGACACCGTCGCGCTGTCCGAGAGCGGTGTGCGCTGCGGGTTCACCTCGATGACGGGGATGCCGTTGGCCAACGCAGCCTCGGGCAGGCCCGCCGCCGGGTAGACGATCGAGCTGGTCCCGACCACGATGACGAGGTCGGAATTGCCGACCGCGGCCACCGATTGCTGCCAGGCCCGCTCGGGCAGCGGTTCGCCGAACCAGACCACGTTCGGCCGGATCAGCCCGCCGCAGAAGCACAGTGGCGGCTCGACCTCCTCCACAGGCTCGGGCATCGCCGGCAGCACCCCTTCGAACTGTGATTCGCAAGCATCACAGCGGAATTCGAAGAGACTGCCGTGGAGGTGGTGCACGTTTGTGCTACCGGCCCGCTCGTGCAGGTTGTCGACGTTCTGGGTGACCACGTGCACGTCGGCGTAGTCCTGCCAGGCCGCCACGGCGCGATGGCCGTTGTTCGGTTCGACCGCGTCCATCATGTAGTGCCGCCACAGATACCAAGCCCACACGCGCTCCGGGTGCCGCTGCCAGCCTTCCGAGCTGGAGATCTCATAGGGGTCGACCTTGGCCCACAGGCCCGTCTCGACGTCACGGAAGGTCGGCACGCCACTCTCCGCCGATATGCCCGCACCGCTGAGCACTGTCAATTGCACGTTCACCAACGTAGCGGCTTTGGGTGATACTGAGCACGTGACCGAGTTGGGGGATTGGGTCCGGGTCGATCCGGATGCTGACAGGCCGTTGTTCGACCAGTTGAGAATCCAGATCATCGACGGCATCAGAGACGGACGGCTCTCACCGGGCACCCGGTTGCCGACGGTCCGGGAACTGGCCGGCCAGATCGGGCTGGCTGTCAACACCGTGGCCAGGGCCTATCGCGAGCTGGAGGCGGCAGGCGTGCTGGAGACCCGCGGCCGGTACGGCACGTTCGTCGCCCGGGCCGATCCGGCGGATGCCGCGATGGCCGCGGCCGCGAATTCGTTCGCCGAGGCCGCGCGGGCGCTGGGCATCGGCAAGGTCGATGCGCTGCGCTACCTCGACACGGCATTCGATTAGCCGCGCGGATTCGTCTGACCCCGCCAGTGCACCACGTCGAGAGCCACCGCGACATCGACGGTGGACTCGGCGAGCGGTCGGGGCAGGAGTTCGTCGGCGCGGGCCAGCCGGCGCAGCAGCGTGTTGCGGTGCGTGTAGAGCCTCGCTGCCGCGCGCGACGCGTTGCACTGCTCGTCGACGAAAACCCTTACCGTTTCCTGCAATTCGGTGCTTGCCAGCTCGAAATCACCGAGCACGCGGCTGACGAAGGCGGCAGCGCGGTCGGCATCGGCGGTGATCAGTGCCACCAGTTCGATCTCGGTGAAGGTGGCGATCTGCTGTGGTGAGTGCAGCCGCGCCATCATGTGCTGAGTGGTGAGCGCGTCGAAATGGCTGCGCCGGAAGCCGTCCACGCCGTCGGCGGTCGGCCCGATCGCGATCCGGATATCGGGATCCGCGCGGATGTGCTCGCCCAGCGCGGCCACGTCGACGGTGCCGGGTGTCCACACCCAGCGGGTGGCCACGCTGGCCAGCAGACTCAGCGGACGCGTCACCCCGAAAGCCTCGGCGGCGCGGTCCAATCGGACCAGGTCGCTGTCCGGGCGTTCGGTCCAGATCACCGCCGCGGTGTGCGCGCCGGTGAGGGCGTAGCCGAGTCGCGTCTCGGCGCGCTGGCGCGGGATCGGGGCGCCGTCGAGGATCAGCGCGACCGTCTCACGCCGTTCGGCATGCGTGCCCCGGGTGAGTTCGTCGCGCTCGAGCTCGATCTGCGCGGCGATCCCCGACAGCGTCGCATCGACAAACGCGCTGATCGAGCGTGAGCAGACATCGAGCAGCTCGTGCAGTTGCTCAGGGTCCGACGTCAGCTCGAAGGCGATCTCCATGAGGCGCCGCCACGCGACGCCTTCCCCGACCCGGTACGCGTCGAGTGGGAATCCGGTGATGCCGCGCCGCACCATTTCCCGCGCGATGCTCAATGGTTCGGGACCGGTGTTCGGCGGCACCGGCGCGCCCGGGTCGCGGACATTGGCCGCGCCCCAGAAGAACAGATTGGCCCGGTTGCTGCGGCTGACCGCACCCGCGAGTTCGGGATCCGCCGCGATCACCGGGCTGGCGGCCAGCACGGCTTCGTCGAGCTCCTCCAGCCATTCCGGGCGGGCAGTGACGACGATCTGCGCACACTGTCGGATCAACTCCCGCACCTGCGGAGACGGCAGTTTCCACGTCATCCGGCCAGCCTAGGGCGGTGGTGCACAGTGCACCATCGACTCGCGGAAATGGTTTGTTTTGACCTTGGTGGCGCCCGCCGAAACCGCGACGATTGAACACATCTCCAGCAGACCACCTCACGGGAGCCCGAATGACCCACACCGAGCACGTTGACGTCCTGATCGTCGGGGCCGGAATCTCCGGCATCGGCGCGGCCTACTACCTGCAGCAGGAGCACCCGGGACGCAACTTCGCGATCCTCGAGGCCCGCGGCGCGACGGGTGGCACATGGGACCTGTTCCGCTACCCGGGAATCCGCTCGGACTCCGACCTGCACACGTTCGGCTACGAGTTCAAGCCGTGGCGTGACGAGCACGCCATCGCGACCGCCGACAAGATCCTCGCCTACCTGCGAGAGACAGTGACCGAGAACGGCATCGACCGCAACATCCGGTTCCACCACAAGGTGCTCGGCGCGGCCTGGAGCTCGGCCGACGCCGGCTGGGTCGTCGATGTCGAGCGCACCGACGAGCGCGGCGAGGACGTCGAGCTGGTGCAGATCTCGGCGAACTGGCTGTTCTGCGCGGGCGGCTACTACCGCTACGACCAGGGCTACGCGCCGTCCTTCGAAGGGCAGGAGCGGTTCACCGGCCAGATCGTGCACCCCCAGCACTGGCCCGAGGACCTGGATTACACCGGCAAGAAGGTCGTCGTGATCGGCAGCGGCGCGACCGCGGTGACGCTGATTCCGTCGATGGCGCCGACGGCAGGCCACGTGACCATGCTGCAGCGTTCGCCCTCGTACGTGCTTCCCGTGCCGGCCAAGGACTCTTTCGCCAACGCCGCCAAGCGGCTGCTGGGCGATCGCCGCGGTTACGCCCTGACCCGCCGCAAGAACATCATCAAGCAGCGCGCCGTCTACACGCTGTGCCAGAAGTACCCGACCGCCGCGCGGCGGCTGATCCGCAAGGTCAACGCCAGCCAGCTGCCCCAGGGATACGCCGTCGACGAGCACTTCGCGCCCCAGTACAACCCGTGGGACCAGCGCTTGTGCGCCGTGCCCGACGGCGATCTGTTCAAGGTGATCAGCAACGGCAGCGCGTCGGTGGTCACCGACCGCATCGCGACGTTCACCGAGCGCGGCATCCTGCTCGAGTCGGGCCGCGAGCTCGACGCCGACATCATCGTCACCGCAACGGGTCTCAACGTCCAGCTGTTCGGCGGCATGACGCTCACCGTCGATGGTCAGCCGGTGAATCTGCCCGAGGCCGTCGCCTACAAGGGCATCATGCTCTCCGGCGTGCCGAACTTCGCGTTCGCCTTCGGGTACACCAACTCGTCGTGGACGCTCAAGGTCGGGCTGCTGTGCGAACACTTCTGCCGACTGCTGAAGTACATGGACGACAACGGCTTTGACTCGGTGCGGCCGGTATTCGACGATCCGGGTATCGCTACGCTGCCGCTGCTCGACTTTGCCGCGGGCTACGTGCAGCGTGCCGCCGACCAGATGCCGCGACAGGGTACCAGCGGACCATGGGTGATGTCGATGAACTACACCTATGACGCGGACATGCTCCGCAACGGCCCGGTGGTCGACCCGGCCCTGCGCTTCGGATCCCGGCGTGCTGCCAGGAATTCGGCACAGACTCCACAGCTCGTGGTCTGAGGTTCGTTCTCACGGATCAGCGGCATTCGGTGGCTATGCTCGGCGCACATGGAGACGTTCTCGCCGGCGCTGCCACCCGAGATCGACGGCGTGCCCTCGGCCGTCGGCGTGGAACTACCACCGGGACCTGTTCCCGGCCGGCTGTACGCGCTGCCCGCGGATGTGCTCGCCGAACAGTACGGACCACTGTTCTACGCGGACTTCACCGGCAGCCGACGGCTGTACGCGTGTTCGCTCGAGTTGGTCGACGAGTTGTGCGACGAGAGTCGGTTCACCAAGGGCATCACCGACCGGCTCGACCGGTTCCGCACCCTCGTCGAAAACGGGCTGTTCACGTCGTATCCCGGTGAAAACGGTTGGGAGCAGGCGCATGACGTCCTGATCCCCGGCTTCAGTTTCAGTGGGCTGCGTAGTTACCACCCGGCCATGCTGGACATCAACCGTCAGCTCCTGGCGCAGTGGGATGACGCCGCCGGGCGGCGCGCGGTCGACGTGGCCGGGGACCTCGCCAAGCTCGCCATGGACACCGTCGGCCTGGCCGGATTCGGCGCGCGGTTCGACTCCTATCACCACGACGGGCTCGCCGACATCCCGGCGAGCTTCGCGGCCGCGCTGGACCAGATCCTCGCCCCGGGCGGTGGTGACCGCACCCTCTTCGACGCCGAGCGTGACAAGCTCTACGCCTTCATCGACGACCTGATCGCCGGGCATCGCGGCGGAGCCGCCGACCTGGACGATCTGCTGGCGCTCATGCTCGAGCCGGGCGCCGACGGCACACCGCGCCTCGACCACGACGCCGTCCGCAACCAGATCCTGACGTTCCTCATCGCCGGCCAGGACACCACGTCGACCCTGATGCCGACGGCGATGTACAGCATCGTCAAGCACCCGGCGGTGCTGCACCGGGCCTGTCACGAGGTGGATGCGCTGTTCGGACCGGACGACGACCATGTGCCGGCGTTCGACGAGATCGGCAAACTCACCTACATCCGCCAGATTGTCGACGAAACGTTGCGGCTCTCACCGCCGGTCCGGGAGATCGATCGAATGGCCCTGGCGGACACGGTCATCGGGAGGCGTTATCCGATACCCAAGGGGACGGTTGTCACGATCACCACCTCGGCGTTGCACCGCCGGCCCGAATGGGGTGACAACGTCGACATCTTCGATCCGGACCGCTTCGGCCCCGAGCAGGCCGCCGACCGGCCGTCGAACCTGTTCAAGCCCTTCGGCACCGGAGCCCGGTCGTGCATCGGCCGGCAGTTCGCGTTGCACGAGGCGACGATGGCGTTGGCGACTCTGCTGCATCGGTACCGCTTCCTCGACGTCGACCACTACCAACTGCGCACCCACAGTGACCTGCTGCGCAAACCGGTCGGGTTCCATCTGGAGTTGGCCCGGCGGACTCCGGCAGATCGCCGGCACGCCGAGGCCGCCGCGCAGGTGGCACCCGCAGCACGCCCGCGCGCGGTGGCCGCACCAGGTTCGAAAGTGACTGTGCTGCATGGCTCTAACCTCGGCAACTGCCGGGCTTTGGCGCAGCAGCTGGCCGACGAGGCCACCGATCTCGGCTATCAGACGACTGTGGCCGCCCTCGACACGGCGGCGGGGGCGTTGCCGAGCGAGGGGGCGGTGGTGGTGGTCGCCGCGTCGTACAACGGCCAGCCCACCGACGACGCACGACGTTTCGTCGAATGGCTCGACGATACGGGCACACGTGCGCAACCGGTGATCCCGTACGCCGTTCTGGGTGTGGGAGACCGGAACTGGGCCGAAACCTATCAGTCGGTCCCGAAGCGTATCGACGAACGTCTTACGGAACTGATTGGTGCACCGGTCATTCCGCGGGGCGAGGCCGACACGTCGGGCGATTTCGCCGGAACCGTCGAAGACTTCTCCGCGGCGCTGTGGCAAGCGCTGGCCCCCGCGTCGGGTACCGCGGCGCTCGACGCTGCCGACAACACGGAGCTGCTCTACGAATTGCGCGCCATCGACGGCCCGGTCACATCGGCGATCGACGCGCGCTTCGAGGTGCAACCGGCCACCGTACTCGACAACGTGGCGCTGGTCGACGTCGACGCCCACGACATGGGAAATGGCAAGCGGCTCATCCGGATTGCGTTGCCCGATGACGTCGAATACCACACCGGTGACCACGTCACGGTGCTCCCTGACAACAGTCCCGAGGTGGTGCAGGAGGTTGCCGAACTGCTGGAGCTGCGGCTCGACCGCCGCATCTCGGTCAATCCGCGGCGCAGCACCCGGCGTGCCATCGCCATCGACCGGGAAGTCAGTGTGCGTGAATTGCTCACCCATTTCATCGAGCTGCGCAAGGCCGCCAGCCGCAGCCAGCTGCTGAAGCTCGCGATGGCCAACCCCTGTCCGCCCGAACGCACGGCGCTGGCCGAACTCGCCGAAAACCCCGAGACTCGCGCGCTGAGCGTCACCGAGTGCCTGGCCGAGTTCCCGGCCACCGAGCTGTCGCGTGCCGAGCTGCTGGAGTTGTTCGAGCCGATGGGCACCCGGCACTACTCGATCGCCTCTTCTGCGCGCCGGTCGGCGCGTGAGGTCGAGCTGGTGGTCAGTGTGCTCGAGGGGCCGGCCCGCTCCGGGTACGGCGTGTTCCGCGGCGTGTCGTCGAGCTACCTCGCCGATGCCATACCGGGACAACAGATCCGGATGCGCGTCGACACCGCCCGCAAAGCCTTCCGGGCCGGTGCCGAACCGGCGAAGAACGTCATCATGGTCGGCGCCGGAACCGGCGTTGCCCCGTTCCGCGGCTTCATCGGCGACCGGCTGGCGGCGCAGGCCGCCGGGGAGCCGTTCACGTCGGCACTGTGCTTCTTCGGCGTGCGGCATCCCGATGTGGACTACCTGTTCCGCGAAGAGTTCGAATCGGCCGAACAGGCCGGCGTCGTGCGGATGCGCCCGGCGTTCTCACGGCGGCCCGAAGACGAGATCCGGTACGTGCAGGACCGTATCGCCGCCGACGCCGACGAGGTGTGGGCGATGCTGGGCGACCCGGGCACCGACGCGCACGTCTACATCTGCGGAGACGGGGCCCGGATGGCTCCCGCCGTGCGCGGCGCGTTCCGCGACATCTACCGCCGATTCACCGGGGCCGACGACGAAGCGGCTGCCGGCTGGCTTGCCGATCTGGTCAACACTGATCGATACGTCGAAGACGTGTGGGCGCAGTAGTCGTCAGCTGAGTTGTGCCTACTGCACGACCACGACGGCAATGACCGCCAGCAGAAGCAGCACAAGGTAAATCGTTGTGTCGTTGGCGATTCCGTACTTGATGCGGCTCGTGACGGCAAAGATGGCACGACCACGATCCAGCCGAATGCGACGTACCCGAAGCCGTGGCCGACTTGTGTGACGAATCCGTACTCGGTCCCGGTCATATCGAGCCGGTGGTGATCAGCGAACAGTTGGCACACACGTGCGATCACCGAGAAGCTGATACTGATACCGGCGGCGGTGTCAGCGATCCACCACGCAGTTCGTCGCGGCACGTTCAACTCGTTCTGGCTCACCGCAGCACTTTCTCCACGGTCCGCAGGTTGCGGGTGGTGGTCGACGACTTGTACCGCTTCTTGCCCATGGTCTTGCCGATGGTGCTGTTGAGGGTGGCGTGGCGGGCCACCTGCCAGTAGAGCACGCCGTCACCGCGCTGCACCTTCTCCTCGGGTCCCGGTTCAAGGGCCGCCAATTCGTCGAGCAGATCGGCGTCGCTGACGAACGTGACATACGAATGATGGCCTTCGACTTCCCGCTCGAATGGGTAGTCATCCGACAGCGCGCGCAGCTCATCGACGTCGTACACCAGCACCCACGCCTCGTAACCGAAGGTGTCGCGCAGCGCCTGTTCGGCCTTGGACCGCACGGCCTTGGCGCTGGATTTGCTGTCCAGCAACACATTTCCGCTGGCAAGGATCGTCTTGACGTTGTCGAAGCCGGCCGCGGTCAAGGCGTTGGCCACCTCGGCCATCTTGAGGTTCACACCGCCGACGTTGACGCCGCGCAGAAAGACCGCATATCGGGGCATGGGATTACTCCTTGAGCAGAGTGGCCAGCTCCGCCTGCGACGTCGTGGTGATGACATGCAGGACGTGCTGGTAATTGGGGGAGCGCGCCGACACGATCGAGGTGTGGGTGTCGCCGGGCAGCAACTCGACCGCGGCCCGCCCGCCGCGCTGCTTGACTGCCGCGACGTAACGCTGGGAGTTGGCGGGTGCGACGACGGTGTCGCGGGTGCCGTGCAGGGCGATCACCGGAACCGTCGGATCGATGTTCTGGATCGGGTCGACCGATGCGTAGCGGTCCGGAACCTCACTGGGGCGCCCGCCGAGCACGGTGACGATGTGGTCGTCACCGTGGTTGGCGGCATACACCATGTCGAGTGGACCGGCCAGTGAGATGACCCGGGTCGGACGAAACACCGGCCGGGCGCCCTCTTCGTTGGCCTTGAGGTTTTTGCGGGTGCCTGCCCATACCGCGAGCTGAGCGCCCGCGCTGTGCCCGACGACCAATTCGTCGTCGGTGGTCAGCTGGGGATACTTGCGGTCCACCTCGATGATGTTGTCGAGAGCGTGGGCCACGTCGCGGAAGGTGTTCGGCCACCCGCCGCCGGAGCCGATCCGGCGGTACTCGACGTTGTAGACCGCGAAACCGCGGCCGGCGAGTTCGCGGGCCAGACCGTCGAATACGTTGGCGCCGAGGGTGCTTTGCCAAGCGCCGCCGTGGATGAGCACCACCAGCGGGATACTGTCGATCCGCTGCGGGCCTGCGGGCAGGTACAGGTCGGCCCAGTTCTGGCCGGTGTCGGCCGGGGAGCCGGGCCGCTCGTCGATCGGGTACCAGAACCGTTCCACCGTGATCTCGGCGAGGCTGACCAACTCGGGCGCGGGCGCGAGCACCTTCGGCGCAACCGAACTCTCCGCGCACGACGGCACTACCGCAACTGCCAACACCGCGCCGAATACGGCGGCCAGGTCCCTCCGACGCAATGCCCTCTCCCTTTGCCTGACACCATATTCGGCGCGGGCGGCCGGGGCTAGGAGAATTCCAGAAGCGTGATGCTGGGTCGCGCCCGGTGGAACGCACCGACCCGGTCCAGCGGCGGCCACGCCGCCACTTTGAACAGGCCCCGCCCGGGTGGCAGCGCGATGTCGCGGGCTGCCCGTACGCCGGGAATGCGTTCGGCGAGGGCCAGGCCTTCGTCGGCAGTCAGCCCGAACGGCATCGGCGGCGCGACATAGCGATCGGAGAGCCGTAAGCCCTTGAGGGTGCGGCGACTGAACCAGTGTGGCACCGAATCGAACATGAACCGTCCGCCGGGGAATCGCGCGGCGCAGTCGGTGATCAGGTCGATCACGTCGTCGGGCTGCAGGTACATCAGCAGGCCTTCGGCCGTGATGAACGCCCCGTGCGACGCGTCGACTCGGTCCATCCAGCTGCGGTCCAGAGCGGACTGGGCCAGGGGCACGATGCGGTCGTCAGCGGGCAGCAGCTGTTCGCGCAACGCCATGACGGGTGGCAGATCGACCGAGTACCAAGTCAATTCGTCTGCGAGGCCGGTGCGGGCCAGTCGCCAGAAACTGGTCTGAAGGCCTTCGGCCAAGGCCACCACCGCGGCCCGCGGATGGGCCGAGAGGTAGTCGCTCGCCACGGCGTCGAACGCGCGGGCCCGCAACCCGTGGGACTGGTTGGGCTTGCCGAACTTGAGGTAGTCGTAGTCGATCGCGTCGAGCAGGGAGACCGCCCACGGATCCCTGATCACGCCGTCGGAGCGCTTGGCCTCGGTGCCGCGGTTGTGCAGGGTCCACAGCGTGGTGGCCGAGACACCGTCGAGGATATTGCCGTCAATCACACTCATCGAGTTGATAGTAAGGACGTACGCTCGGTTTATGGGGCGCCAGGTTTTCGACGACAAGCTCTTGGCACTGATCAGTGGCAACTCGCTGGGCGTGTTGGCCACGATCAAACAGGACGGGCGGCCGCAGCTGTCGAACGTGTCGTACTACTTCGACCCGCGTGCGGTGGCCCTGGAGGTGTCGATCACCGAACCGCGGGCCAAGACGCGTAACCTGCGCCGCGATCCGCGGGCATCGATCCATGTCAGTTCGGATGACGGTTGGGCGTATGCCGTCGCCGAGGGCGAAGCGATCCTCACCCCGCCCGCGGCGTCACCCGACGACGACACCGTCGAGGCGCTGATCGCGTTGTATCGCAACATCGCCGGGGAACACCCGGACTGGGACGACTACCGGCGGGCCATGGTCGACGACCGTCGCGTGAAGCTGACACTGCCCATCTCACACCTGTACGGAATGCCGCCGGGTCTCCGCTGATTGGCTAGGCTGGCGCCATGGCGGAGACACCGGAAGCAGACGACACCAAGGCTAAGTTCCGGGAGGCGCTGGAACGTAAGAAGGCCCAGGCAAGCGGCGGATCGGCGCACAAGGACGGCGGCAACAAGCAGCCCCGCGCGCACGGCCCCGTGGAGAACCGCAGGGAGTTCCGCCGCAAGAGCGGGTAAGGCGTTCTAACAGCGCAGAGGATTGCAGTCACCTGGCGGCTGCGATCCTCTGCGTAGACGGTTATCCACAGAACGTCGACGTGTGCTCTGGTGGCCGCCGGCCAGGTCGACGAGTATCCAAGCGGTGGACATCGACGACCTGCTTCGGCTACAGGACGGGGTGATATCGCGCCGGCAGGCGCTGGGTGCGGGGCTGGTGCAACACGACATCCGGCGGTTGCTCAGGCGCAACCAGTGGGCGCGGGTGCATGCCGGCGTGTACATCAATCACACCGGGCCATTGACGTGGTCGCAACGAGCCTGGGCCGCAGTGCTTTACGCGGCTCCGGCGGTGCTATGCCTTGAATCGGCCATGGGTGACGAAGTTTCACCGATTCACGTCGCCGTGGCGCGAGACCGCGCGGCATTGGCGGAGCCTGCCGGAGTCCGCATTTACCACCTCGCCCACCTTGAGGAACGGGCGCTGTGGAACGTCGGCCCACCGCGGATGCGTTACGACGACGCTGCGCTGGACGTCGCGTGCCGGGCGACATCCGAACTCGATGCCATTGCTGTCCTGGCCAATGCGTGCCAATCTCGGCGCACGACTGCGCACCGGCTACTCAAAACTCTGGATTCTCGCGGGCGCGTGCGTCGTCGCCGATGGTTGCGAGCGGTTCTCGTCGACATCGCCGACGGTACCTGCTCGGTCCTTGAGCATGGCTATCTTGTTCGCGTCGAACGACCGCACGGGTTGCCCCGAGCCATCCGACAGAAGCGTTCGGCGTCGTCCGTCGGCGTCTGCTATCGCGATACCGAGTACAGCGAACGGCTCGTGGTCGAACTCGATGGCCGGGTGTTTCACGATTCGGCGACCCGGCGGGATGCGGACTTCGAACGAGATCTGGATGCTGCGGTCGACGGCCGGTCGACCGTCAGGCTGTCGTATCGGCAGGTCTTCGACCGGCCGTGCCACACGGCGGGCAAGATTGCTCTGGTTTTGCAGCGGCACGGGATCATCGCACCGGGTCGGCCATGCGGCGCGGGGTGCGCGTTCGGCCGATACGACCGCGCCGCATAGCCACCTACGCCGAGGGTTGCAGTCACCCGGTGGCTGCGATCCTCTGCGTTGACGCCAGCCAGCGGGCCACCACGAGCGCGGCCAGCATCACCGCGACGCAGTACAGGCCCTGGTCTTTGAGCCCCCACGCCACCGAGGTGAGGGTGGCCGCACCCGCGGTGCAGAGCAGCAAACCGACTGCGGCGCTGCGGGTTCCACGGTGGTCGACCGCTCCGCCGTCCCACAGCGGCAGCGGGGAGTTCTCCAGCGGTCGCAGCGCGACGAACGCCATCGCCACCACCGCGGCCATGAGTGCGAGTTGCAGCACGGACAGCGCCACGAAGCCGGCCGAAGACGGGTCGTACCGGTCGAAGCCCAGGTAGTCGAACACCAGGTGCATGCCCAGCAGCAGCGGCATGTGCCACAGGTACAGCGTCATCGCGCCGGAGTTGCCGATCGCGGCCAGCCACCACACCCGCGGCCGCTGCGCCCAGCGGGAGATCGCGGGTGCCGCGGCAATCGCGAACGCGCACATCATGATCGCGTGCCCGGCCAGCAGCAGCGAGGGCGGCGTCATGTTCTTCAGATGCTGGCTCTCGATGCCGACCAGGCTCAGCTCATAGGGGCCGAAGACCAGCAGCGCCAGATTCACGCCGAGCATGCCTATGCCGATCGCCAGCGCCGACCGGCCGGGCAGCAGGTTGCGCCGGTAAGCGACGCCGAACATGCCGGGGATCAGCCACACCACGGTGTTGAGGTAGCCGAGCGTGGCGTAACCCTCGACGTTGATCCGGATCGCGTCGATCACGGCGATGAACGCATAGGTACCGATCACGGCGGTGGCCAGCTGTGCGGTCGTGGTGATCCGGGCCAGCAGCGGCACAGCGGCGAGCACCAGCACATAGGCGCCGAGGAACCAGAGCAGCTGAATCGAGATGCCGGCGACCGGCTCATACACGTGCACCGGAAGCACGAACCGCAGCACCGTCAGCGCCACGCCCCAGAACGCCAGGTAGTGGAACACCGGCCGGTACAACCGCGTGCAGCGCTTCAGTAGCCAGCCGCCCCAGGGAGTACGGGGGCGCCAAGACGTCACCGACGCCGCGACCCCGGCGAAGAAGAACAACGGCATGATCTGGAACACCCAGGTCAACGCCTGAAACACAGTTGAGGCCGTGAGCAGGTTGCTCCAGATGAAGACATCGTCACGAATGGTGCTGGTGGCCATGACGGTGTGCCCGAACACCACGCCCACCAGGGACACGATGCGGATGACGTCGATGGCGCGGTCACGGCCGGCCGGGGTGGCCGCCTCAACTTCGGCGGGGGTTGGGAACAGCGATGCGGCTTTGGCGGCCGGTGTCGCGACAGCACTGGTCATGGCAGTAACGCTAAGGGCGTCACGGCCGCGTAGATCTAGGTAATTGCACTCAATTCGGCGTTACGTGCCTGCCGGGACTCCTGCCAGAGGATGGCCACCAGACAGATGACGGCAAGCACCCCGATCGCGATGGCGAAGGCCACGCCCGCGGTCCGCAGGCCCCAGACGCGGGCCGCCAGACCCTCGCTGACCACCGGCAGCGAGATGGCCACATAGGCGACGACGAAGTAGGTGGAACTGACCTCGGCGCGGCGTTCGGGCGGCGTCAATTCGGCGACGGCGGCCAGCCCGCGGCTGAAGCTGATGCCCTGACCCGCGCCCGACACCACGGCCGCGACGATCAGCCCGGTCAGCGACGAGAAGTACAGCGCGACAGTCAGAACGGCCATCCCCGCGGCCAGGACCGCACAGCCGATCGCGACCGCACGCTGCGGCGGGATCAACGTTGCGCCGATCTGCGCGACGGCGGACGCGGCGAAGATCGAGCAGGCGATGGCGCCCGCGATCGCGTAATTGTCGATGCCGACGACATTGGCGAGGAACGACGGCGCCACCGCGGTGTAGAGACCCATCACGGCGAACCCGGCGAACGCCGCCAGCGCTGCGATGACGAACACTGCGCGCACCTCGGCCGGAACGGATAGTCGCTGCACGCCGATGCTGCCGCAGCGTTCCGAGGTTTCGGGAACGACGATGACCGCGACGCCGGCCATCACCGCAAGCACGATGTGGATCAGGAAAGGCAACTGCAGCGGATGCGGCACGTACTGCACCAGCAGCCCCGCCAGCAGCGGACCCGAGCCCAGGCCGCCGATGTTGGCGATCGTCGCAACCGTGGCAGCGCGGGTGCGCCAACGCGGCGGGGCGGCCTCGATGACAGCTGCCGTCGCGGTGCCGGTGAACAGACCTGCTGACAGCCCCGAGAGCACCCGGCCCACCAGCAACTGCGGTACCGAATCGGCGACGAGGAACACCACCGCGCTGGCCAGGGCGGCCACCACACCGAACAGCAACATGGGTCGCCGGCCTACCGCGTCAGACCACCGTCCGAACACCAGCAGTGCGAACAGCACGCCGCCCGCGTAGGTGGCGTAGATGACCGTCGTCGTGAGCACCGCGAAATGCATGCGCTCGGCGTACAGGGCATACATCGGGGTGGGCAGCGTCGTGCCGACCATGATGGCTGCGAACGCGTAGGCAAGTAGGCCGAACGCGAATACGGAACGGTTACGTGGGGCGGAGCTCCGGGAGTCGGGCATGTGGCAGTCCAACGTTGCCGAGGCGGTTCGCCATCCCCGAACGGGTTCGGGGATGGCGAAATCACCTCAGTGTGCGATGGCCTTCTCGGCGCCCACGCCGGTCAGCGACCGCACCTCCATTTCGGCGTTGAGCTCGGGATTGCCGCGGTCCGACGAGGTCAGCGTGCCGACGACGCCGAGCAGGAACGCCAGCGGGATGGACACGATGCCGGGGTTGGCCAACGGGAACCAGGCGAAGTCCAGGTTGGGGAACATGGCCTTCGGAGTACCCGATACGGCCGGGGAGAACACGATCAGCACGATGGTCGACACCAGCCCGCCGTACATGCTCCACAGCGCGCCGCGGGTGTTGAACCGGCGCCAGTACAGCGAGTACACGATGGTCGGCAGGTTGGCGGCGGCCGCGACGGCGAAGGCCAGCGCGACCAGGAACGCGATGTTCTGCCCGTTGGCCAGGATGCCCAGCACGATCGCGAAGACGCCGAGGACCACCGCCGTGATCCGGGAGACCCGTACCTGTTCCTCTTCGGTCACGTTGTGGGACTTGAGCACGGAGGCGTAGACGTCGTGGGCGAAGGACGCCGACGCGGTGATGGTCAGCCCGGCGACCACGGCAAGGATGGTCGCGAAGGCCACCGCGGAGATGATGCCGAGCAGCACCACCCCGCCCAGCTCGAGGGCCAGCAGCGGGGCTGCGGAGTTCTCCTTGCCTGCGGCGGACAGGATGCGGTCGGGGCCGACGATCGCTGCGGCGCCGTACCCCAGCACCAGGGTGAACAGGTAGAACGCGCCGATCAGGGAGATGGCCCAGACCACGGAGCGCCGCGCTTCCTTGGCGGTGGGCACGGTGTAGAAGCGCATCAACACGTGCGGCAGGCCCGCGGTGCCCAACACCAGCGCCAGGCCCAGCGACAGGAAGTTGATCTTCGAGGTGGTCGACCCGCCGTACTGGGCGCCGGGGGCGAGAACGTCCCGGTTGGCGACGCCCTTGGTGGTGGCATCGGAGATCGCAGACTGCGCCGAGCCGAGGATTTCGGAGAAGTTCAGCCCGAACCTCGCCAGCACCATGAACGTCATCAGCGCGGCGCCCGTGATCAGCAGGACCGCTTTGATGATCTGCACCCAGGTGGTGCCCTTCATCCCGCCGACCAGCACGTAGACGATCATCAGCACGCCGACCACGGCGATCACCAGCGACTGGCCGGTCTTGCTGTGCACGTTGAGCAGCAGCGCGACCAGGCCGCCCGCCCCGGCCATCTGGGCCAGCAGGTAGAACAGCGACACCGTCAGCGTCGTGGTGGCCGCGGCCAGCCGCACCGGGCGCTGCTTGAGCCGGAAGCTCAGCACGTCGGCCATGGTGAATCGGCCGGTGTTGCGCAGCAGTTCGGCGACCAGCAGCAGCGCCACGAGCCAGGCCACGAGAAAGCCGATGGAGTAGAGGAAGCCGTCGTAGCCGTAGACGGCGATGGCCCCGGCGATGCCGAGGAAGCTGGCCGCCGACAGGTAGTCCCCGGCGATGGCGATGCCGTTCTGCGGGCCGGAAAAGGCCCGGCCGCCGGTGAAGAACTGATCGGCGGAGCGGTTGTTGCCGCTGGCCCGGATCACGACGAACATCGTGATGACGACGAAGGCGCCGAAGATGGCGATGTTGGCGATCGGGTTGCCGACCGAATCCGCTGCTGCCGTCAGCGTCGTCACTGGGCGTCTCCTTCCAGTTCGGCCCGGATCGCCGCGGCCCGGGGATCGAGCTCACGGTTGGCGAAGCGCACGTAGATGCCGGTGATGACGAACGTCGTGACGAACTGGCCCAGGCCGAGCAGCAAGCCGACATTGACATTGCCGAACACCTTGGTCGCCATGAGGTCGTGCGCGAAGGCGCCGAGTACGACGTACAGGCCGTACCAGAGCAGGAAGAACGCCGTCATCGGGAAGACGAACCTGCGCAGCCTGCTGCGCAGCTCCTGGAACTCCGGACTGGCCTGGGCGGCGAGAAATTGCGCGCCGCTGGGCGCGACGCGGGGCGGAAGGTCGGTTTCGGGCACCGGGGCTCCTTGGGGTTGTCTGTGAGGCAGCTGGGAATCGAACCTAGATGAGATGTGAGTCACAATCGAGGCGATACGCCGAAGCCGGGTGTCCGTGCGCCGAGTGGTCGGTCAACCACGTTGAGCGGTGCCTCTCCTTTTCCGCCGAGCAGACACGCAGGTCCGCGACACGCCGCGTTTGGCGTACCGCAATGTCTGCTCGGCAGGGGTAAGGCGGGGGTAATCAGCCCCGCGGCACTCGCTCGACGCCCATGCCGAGGCGTTCGGGCACATGCATGCGCGCGAAAATCTGCGCCACGTTCGGCGTGGGCCGGGTGAAACGGCTGACCATGACCATCGTCAGGAACGCCAACGGCACACTGACCGCGGCCGGGTAGCCCACCATGACGGCAGGCCAGCCACCGAGCACGTCCTCGTCGACGCCGCCGGCGATGGCCACCGTGACCGCGCCGCCGCACACGCCACCGCCCACCACCAGCCCGGATGCGGCGCCGGTCACGGTCAGCCCGCGCCACCAGATGCCGAGTACCAGCAGCGGGCACAGCGTCGACGCCGCGACCGCGAAGGCCAGGCCGACACTGCGGGAAAGCTCCAGCCCGGACACCACCAGCGACAGCGGGATCGGGATCAGCCCGCCGATCACCGCGGCCACCCGGAAGTCCCGCACCCGCCCGCGCAGGACATCGGTGGCCAGCGCCCCGGCGATGCTGACCAGCAGTCCTGACGACGTGGCGAGGAAGGCCGCGATGGCTCCGGCCGCCACCAGGGCCGCCAGCAGCTGACCGCCGACGCCACCGATCGCGGCGCCGGGCGCCAGCAGCACCGCCGCGTCGGCGGTTCCGGTGATGAGCAGCTGCGGAACGTACAAGCGGGCGAACACGCCGAGCAGCGTGGGGAACAGATAGAACAGCCACAGCAGGGCGATCACCGCGAGCGCGGTACGCCGGGCCGCCCGGCCGTCGGGGTTGGTGTAGAAGCGCACCAGCACGTGCGGCAGCCCCATGGTGCCGAGGAACGTGGCCACGATGATCGACATCACCTGATAGAGCGGATGACCGCCACCGAGCCCGCCGCCGGACGCGATCCATTCTGTGCCGGTGCTCGGGGCGCCGGCCACCACTGGGGTTGCGGCGCCGGCCGCCAAGGTCAGCGTGGTGCCGGCGCCGAGTGTGTGCTCGCCCGCGGTCCCGATCGCGACGGCCTCGACGCGCCGTCCGTCGAGGGTGCCGGTCACGGTGATGCCTGCCGGTTCGGTGACGTGCACGACGACGCCGGTGTCGACGGCGACGGTGGTCTGCTGCTGCACGGTCGGCGGCAACGGGCTGCCGAGTTCGCCACCGCCGCCGATGAACAACCCCAGCAGGGCCAACGCCGGGACGGCGATCGCGGTCAGCTTGAGCCAGTACTGGAAGGCCTGCACGAAGGTGATCGAGCGCATGCCGCCTGCCACCACGTTGGCGATGACGATCGTGCCGACCAGCAGCGGGCCGATCCAGACCGGTACTCCCAGTAGCGTTTTCAACGCGAGACCGGCGCCCTGGTATTGCGGAGCCAGGTAGAACACGCAGATCATCACCACCACGAGCATGGCCAGCTTGCGCAATCGTGCTGAGCCGAGCCGGAATTCGGCGAAGTCGGGAACCGTGTAGGCGCCCGAGCGGCGCAGCGGTGCCGCGACGAACAGCAGCAGTCCCAGATAGCCCGCGGTGAAGCCGACCGGATACCACAGGGCGTCGGCGCCATATTTGGCGATCAGCCCGGCGACCCCGAGAAACGATGCCGCCGAGAGGTATTCACCCGAGATCGCGGCGGCGTTCCAGTGTGGGCCGATGGAGCGCGAGGCCACCAGAAAGTCGGACGTGGTGCGCGACAACCGCACTCCGTAGGTGCCGATGGCGACGGTGGCGACGGCCGCGGTCAACAACGCGGCAGCGGTGAGCGGCGAACCCGTCATGGTTCGCTGTCGACGACGCGGACGAAGTCACGTTCGGCCTGCTCGGCCAGCCGCACGTAGAGCCGCCCGATGCCGTACAGCAGGGGATAGGCCAGGCCTGCCAGGATCAGCCAGTTCAGACGAATGCCGAACACGCTGTGCGCGGCCAACTCCGGGACCGTCGCGGTGATCACCACGAGTGCGACCGCGACGGTCACGACGACGGCGGCCAGTCGCAGGGCCAGCCCGAGCTGGGCCCGCACCAGACCGCGCACCAGTGCGTCGCCGACCTGGGTCTGCTCCTGCACTTCGACGCGGGTGCGCACCATGCGGGCACCGCGCCGGTGGGCGAGCACGACGCGCTCACGCTGCGGGCGGTCACTCATCGGTCGGTTTCAGGTTGCGCATCGGATCGCGTACCACGCGGTCGCGAAGCTCGCGGGCTTGGCGCCGGCTGACCGGCAACTCCACGGCGGGGGAGGATCCGTTGGCGCGCAGCCGGACCAGCACGGCGCCGTCGGCATTGCGCAGCCCGGTGACCATCCGCAGCGAGACCAGATACGACCGGTGGATGCGTTGAAAGCCATGGTCTCGCCACCGAGTTTCCAAGGTGCTCAAGGGAATTCGCACCAGATGCGCACCGGTTGCGGCATGCAGCCGGGCATAGTCACCCTCGGCCTCGACCCAGCTGATGCTGTCGCGGCGCACCAACTGGGTGATGCCGCCGAGTTCGGCCGGGATCACGTCGGAGTCCTGGTCGTCCGACGGTGTTTCGGTCGGTCGAGTGGCGGCGACCCCGTCGGCGACGCGTCGCACCGCCTCGTCGAGTCGGTTCTGCCGGATCGGTTTGAGCAGATAGTCGACCGCGCCCACGTCGAACGCCGCCACGGCCTTGTCGTCGTGCGCGGTCACGAACACCACGGCGGGCCGGTTCGTGAAATTGCTGAGCACACCGGCCAGTTCGATGCCCGAGAGCCCCGGCATGTTGATGTCGAGGAACACGGCCTCGATGGGGTGCCGGTTGAGTTCCCGCAGGGCCGAGGTGGCGTCGCCCGCGGTGTACACGTCGCCGACGCAGGGGTGACGGCCCAGCTAGGTAGGCCAGCTCGTCGAGTGCGGGTGCCTCGTCGTCGACTGCCAGCACGGTCAGAAGCCGGCTCACGCGCGGACTCCTGAGCGGAACTTCGGTACCCGCATCATGACCTTCGTACCCGCCCCGATCGCCGTTTCGACCACCAGACCGTAGTCGTTGCCGAACGCGGCCCGCAGCCGATGGTCGACATTGGTCAGCCCGACGTGCGCGGACTCGTCGCTGCGGTGTGCCAGCGCGTCGCCCTGCCCGGCCCGTAGCGTCTCGGGATCCATGCCGGCGCCATCGTCCTCGACGGTGATCACGCAGTCCGATCCTTCGTCGCGAGCGACGATTTCGATCGACCCGCCTCCTTGACCGGCCAACCCGTGCCGCACCGCGTTCTCGACCAGTGGCTGCAGCGCCAGGAACGGCACGACGACGCTGAGCACTTCGGGCGCGACCTGCAGCCGGACTGTCAGTGCCTGCCCGAAGCGGGCGCGCTCCAGCGTCAGGTACCGGTCGATGTTGCGCAGTTCCTCGGCCAGCGTGGTGTACTGCCCGGCCGCGCGGAACGAGTAGCGGGTGAAATCGGCGAACTCCAGGATCAGTTCACGGGCCCGATCGGGATCGGTGCGCACGAACGAGGCGATGGTGCCCAGCGCGTTGTAGATGAAGTGCGGGCTGATCTGGGCGCGCAGCGCGAGCACCTCGGCGCGGTCCAAGCGGGCGCGCGAGGCGTCGAGCTCGGCCAGTTCGATCTGGCTCGCGGCGTACCTGGCGACCTCGCCGACGGCACCGAGCATGCCGGGGCCGGGTGTGGTGCCGGTGATCACGACGAGCGCGCCGAGCACCTCACCGCCCTCGGTCAGCAGCGGCTGCGCGACGACCGTCGTGGTGCGCACGCTTCTGAGCACTCGCCGCTGGCCGGTGATCGACTCGGTGGCGGTGGCCGTGCAGCTGTCGACCACATCGGCCGGCCAAACGGGTTCGTCGTCGGGATCCCGCGAGAGTGGGGCACCGTCGTCGTCATACAGCGCGAGTCCGACGGCCCCGGTGAGCTCGCGCAAAAACGGCGCGGCGGTGTGCGCGGATTCGCTGTCGAGGCCGCGGCGCAGGGCCCGCGCGGCCTGGGCGGCGGTGTGCAACGTGGCGTGTACCGCGCGCTCGGTGGGCGTCGCGACCACCCGGCGGGTACGCACGACCACGACCGCGACCACTGCCGTCAGCGTCAGCGCCAACGTCAGCGCTATCGCAACCTCGCCGGACATCGTGCGGCCAACCTTAAACCGACGAGGTGGTCAAACCGCTGATCACTGAACCGGGCAGGCGTACTTTCTGGCCACGTCCATCACTCGCTGCTGCGCGCCGGGGCCGATCACCCCTTGCGCGGCCAGTTCCAAACCGATGTATCCGGGTAGACCGCCGATACAGGCTTGGTGGGCGACGCGCCACGCGGTGTCCGGGTTCAGGTGGTAGCCGTTGCGGTCGAGCCCTTGCAGGTATTCGTCGAAAGCCGGCGTGCCCTGGTCGGGTACGGCATTGGCGGTGGCGGCCAAGGCGATAGCGGCAAGCACCGCTGCGAACAAAGGTGCAACCACACGTCTCATGTCCATCTCCTATGGGCATATCCACCGGTCATCGCGTTCACGTTCGCACACTGCACCGACACAGACTGCAAAACTCCGGCATCGCGTGGTCCTAAACTGGCGAGGTGGCGAAACTGCAGCTCGTTCAAGACCCGGCCGCCGATGCCCTGCTCGAGGAGAATCCGTTCGCGTTGCTGGTCGGCATGCTGCTTGATCAGCAGATCCCGATGGAGACGGCGTTCGCGGGACCCAAGAAGATCGCGGACCGCATCGGCGGCGTCGACGCCGTCCAGATCGCCGAGTACGACCCGGAGGCGTTCGTCGCGCTCTGCTCCGAAACGCCTGCGATCCACCGGTTTCCGGGGTCGATGTCCAAGCGGGTGCAGGCGCTCGCACAGGCCATCGTCGACGAGTACGACGGTGACGTGACCAAGCTGTGGACCGAGGGCGACCCGGACGGCAAGGAAGTGCTGAGGCGGCTCAAGGGCCTGCCCGGTTTCGGTGATCAGAAAGCCCGGATCTTCCTGGCGCTGCTCGGCAAGCAGTACGGCGTGACACCGAGCGGCTGGCGCGCCGCGGCAGGCGACTACGGCAAGGCCGGCACCCACATGTCGGTGGCCGATGTGGTCGACGCCGGGTCGCTGCAGAAGGTGCGCACGTACAAGAAGGAAATGAAAGCGGCAGCCAAGGCTGCCAAGGCCTGATACCCGGCGAAGTCGGGTAGGCGCCTACTCTAGGTCGTCGGCGTGGCCCGAGCCATGCTGCCAGGCATGGACCTCGAGGTCATCGACAAAGGTCATGTGACACCGCCACATCCGACCCCGTTGCTGTTCGTCCACGGCGCGTGGCACGCAGCGTGGTGTTGGGACGAGTACTTCCTCGACTACTTCGCCGAACGCGGATACCGCGCCACCGCACTCAGCATCCGCGGCCACGGAGCGAGCCGGACTGCCAAATCCCTGCGCACCTGTTCGCTCGTCGACTATGTCGCCGACATCAGGTCGGTCGCGGCGACGCTCGGGGCCGAACCGGTGCTCGTCGGGCATTCCATGGGTGGCCTGCTGACCCAGAAATATCTGGAATCCCGCGCTGCCCCGGCGGGTGTGCTGCTGGCGTCGGTGCCGCCTCAGGGCATCGCGCGCTTCCTTGGTCGCATGACGCGTAAGCACCCGTGGCTGATGGCCAAGAGCATGGCCACCGGAAAATCGTTGCGGTTCTTCGGCACTGCTCAGTTGGCCCGGGAGCATCTGTTCTCCACCGCGACCGCCGAATCAGACGTTCGCCGCCACATGGCCCGGCTCAACGAGGAGAGCCAGCGAATGACGGTCGACGCCCTGGTCCTGAGGCTTCCCAAGGTGAACCGGGTGACGACTCCGCTGCTGGTCCTGGGTGCCGACGACGACGCGATGCTCACCCGCGACGAGGTGCATGCGACGGCGCGTGCGTACGGCACCGAAGCCGAGTTCTTCGCCGGGATGGGGCACGACATGATGCTTGAACCGGACTGGAAGGCGGTGGCCGAGCGGATCGACACCTGGCTGGGGCAGCGCAGACTATGACACCGTGAACGGTTCGCCGTCGAAGCGCTCGCGGGTGGCGATCTCGGTGACCGGCCTACGGGTGAGCTTGGTGAACTGACGCACGGGCTTGCCCATGGGTACCACTGCCGCGACCGCGAACTGCTCGGGTATGCCGAGCAACGCCTTCACCCGCGGCTCCTCGGGCACCGCCATGGTCGTCAGCACACCGCCGAAGCCTTCACTGCGGGCCGCCAACAGGATGTTCCACACGAACGGGTACACCGACGCCCCGGACACCACGCCGATCCGGTCGAGGTTCTGGTCGAGCGCGGCCACCACGCCGAGGTCGACACAGACCACCAGCACCACCGACGCCTCGAGCAGCTGGGTCGCGGGTGGCACCTCGACCCCCGCGATCTCTTCGTCGGACACACCGGGGGAATGCAATGGGTTCCAAGGATTCTCGCCGTTGCGTTGCTGCGCGATGTAGCGCCGCGCGCCCGTCACGCTGAGGTCGGAGAGCGCCTCGCGGGTGTGCGGATCGCGGATCACCACCACTCGGGTGCCCTGCCGGTTGCCGCCACTGGGCGCGAACCGGGCGTTGTCCAGTATGCGTTCCAGGACTTCATCGGGCAGTGGTTCGCCGGTGAACTGACGGGTGGCGCCGGTGGTGCGCATGACGTCGTAGATCTCCATGCCTACATCTAACTCATCTATGCGATGGTGTTGATATGGCGAAGACACATCTCAACTGCCCGTGCGGCGAGGCGATCACGGGAACCGATGAGGACGACTTGGTCGAGAAGGCTCAGGCGCATCTTGCCGAGGCGCATCCGGGCCGTGAGTACGACCGGGAAATGATCCTGTTCATGGCGTACTGACGGGTCCTGAAGGGGCCGAACAAAATTCCCGGCCGCCAGCAGGTTGCCGGCGACCGGGAATTCCGTTTCCCCATTTTTCGTGATGTTGTCAGGGCACCACCGTCGACCCGATGGTGGGCATGAACTGGCACTGCTTCTCGGTGGTCGATACCTGGCCGAAGATCGTCGAGATGATGCTGCCCGAGCCGGTGTCGGCGACGGCCGTCAGCGTCGTCGGGCCTTGCGGGTTGATGTCGGAGCGCGGCGTCAGCGTCGCGCTGCCAGACTTGCCCGTCGTCAGGTTCACCCAGGTGACGTTCAGCGGTAGCTTCTGGTCGGCTGCGGGGCCCGGCGTGCCGATCGCGGTGAAGACGTAGGCCGTCTGGCCCGGGCCGGGTCCCGGGGTCGGGATCTTGGCGGGACCGGCCACCGAAATCGCCGTCGCCAGAACATTTCCGCCGTCCTTGAGGCACCCGTTGCTGATCGACGGGTACATGAAGTCCTGCGTGACCGGGCTGTCCGGGCCGAATCCCGGGGTGGCTGCGGCCGCGGGAGCCGCCGCCGGCGCGGGATCAGGTGCCGGGGCCGGCGCTGCGTCGGGAGCAGGGGCCGGAGCCGGAGCAGCTTCAGGGGCCGGAGCCGGGCGGGAGCGGCCTCGGGAGCAGGAGCTGGGGCTGGTGCTGCCTCCGGAGCGGGAGCCGGCGCGGGTGCGGCCGCTGGGGCGGGAGCTGGGCCGGTGCGGCCTCGGGAGCGGGAGCCGGTGCGGCAGGCGGCGCCGGTGCCGCCTGTGGCGCGGCCGCCTGGGCCGGGCCGACCGCATTGGCCGGGTCGATGCCCGTCGGCAGGTGTGCCTCCGGACCGGCGCCCGCGCCGGGCACGTGGGCTGCCGGTGCCGCTGCTGCCGGTGCCGCGGCGGCAGGCTCGGCGACGAAGTGGTTGACTGCCGTCGCGACGTTGCGAGAGTCGTCGGGCGCCGACTTGTTCGCCGCGAACGCCTGCGCCGCCGCCATCAGCAGTTGTGCGGCACCCGCCGGGTCGGCGGCGGCCTGCTGGATGACGGGGCTCAGGCTCTGGATCGCCGAAAGCCCCGGCGCCTGTGCACCGTCGATCGGCAGTGGCGCTGGATCAGCGTGGGCGATCCCGCTGCCGAGCAGCACGACGGCCGACGCTGTGATTGCAGCAGCGGTGGCGAACAACGTTTTCGGTGACATGGCTCTCCCTAGGGCGTGTCGGACGGTCAGACCGGGTCGGTGATCAGGGCAGGCCGGCGGTCAGCAGCGGAGCCAGAGCCATAGGCGAGATACCCGGCACCGCCGGAGCGGCCGCGGCCGGGGCAGCAGCCACCGGAGCCAACGCCGGCGCGGTGGCGGTTGCCGCGTGCGCTGCCGCCGGGGCCACGTTGGCCACCGAACTGGCCGCCGGCATCAGCCCGGCCAGGTCACCCGGGATGCTGACCTTCTGCGGCAGCGGGATGGGCATGCCCGGCACCTGCGGGATGTTGATGTCGGCCGACGGAATCAGCGGGTTGGCCGGGGTCGCGGCCGGCGCCGCCGCTGCGGGCGCGGCGGGTGCCGTCAGCGGTGACGGGAGCAGGGGCGAGGTCAACGGCGAGGTGGCAGCCGGTGCGGCGGCGGGGGCGGTGCCCGGCATCTGAGGCAGCGTCACCGATGCGGTCGCCGCGGGAGCGGGTGCCGGTGCGGCGGCGGGCGCTCCTCCGGTGAGTGTCGACGTCACGCCCTGCAGCAGCTGCGGCGCGAGGGCCGGCACGCTCGCGAGCTCGTTGACGATCGGCAGGTTCGGCACTGCGGGTGCCGGTGCCGGGGCCGGATCGGCGGCCGCAGTGGCGCTGAGCGCCAACGCGACCGGGACCGCGCCGGCCGCGGCGATCATGCTGGTGGAAAGTGCTTTCCAGGTGAGCTTCATGGTTCTCCCAATCGGTTGACTGCACGTCTGTGCCCGAAACTATCGAGTTACTGGTGTTACTCAAGTGACACGTGTGGCGGTTATTCAACCGTTACGGCAGTGACTGGAATCGGTTACCGGAACCGACGCGACAGCGCGTCGGCAAACACCGCTCGGCGGGGCCCACGACACCGAGGGCCGGCATCGGCCGTCACGTCGCCCAGATCCGGGAAGGTCGAACGCTAGAGTCAGGGCGGTAGACACGACACCTGACACAACCGAACCCGCCGCATCGAACATGCGGCTTTACCGCTATGCGTGGTTACTGCTGGCGCTGAGCGTCGCGGCCCGCCTGGCCTTCTCTTACCTGGTGCCCAACGGCACAAACCTCGTCGACCTGCATGTCTATCTCGGCGGTGCGGCGTCGCTGGACCACCCGGGCACGCTCTACCAGTACACCTACGGCGACAAGACACCCGACTTCCTGCTGCCGTTCACGTATCCACCGTTCGCCGCGATGGTGTTCTATCCGCTGCAGCTGCTGCCATTCGACCTGGTCGCGTTTTTCTGGCAGATCGGCATCATCGTCGCGCTCTACGGGGTCGTGCGGATCAGCCAGCGAATGCTGGGTCGGTACACCGATCGGCGGCTCGCCTTGCTGTGGACAGCCGTCGGCATCTGGATCGAACCTCTGCGCGGCACATTCGACTACGGGCAGATCAACGTCATCCTCACGCTCGCGGTGATCTACGCGGTGTACTCCAACCGATGGTGGGTGTCCGGTCTGCTGGTCGGCTTGGCTGCCGGGGTCAAGCTGATCCCGGCCGTCTCGGGCTTGTACTTCGTCGGCGCGAGACGCTGGGCCACCGTCGTGTTCTCGGCGGTCGTGTTCTTCGGCACGGTGGTGCTGTCACTGGTGGTCGTCGGTGATCAGGCCAGGTACTACTTCACCGATCTGCTCGGTGACGCCCGCCGGGTCGGACCGATCGGGACGGTGTTCAACCAGTCGTGGCGCGGTGGGATATCGCGCATCCTGGGCCACGACGCTGGGTATGGCCCGGCGGTGCTGATCGGCATCGCGGTGACCGCCGTACTGGCGTTGCTCGCGTGGCGGGCCATCGGCGGCAGCGACGGTGACCGGCTCGGCGCCATCATCATCGTCAGCCTGTTCGGCCTGCTGCTGTCACCGATCTCGTGGACGCACCACTGGGTCTGGCTGCTACCGCTGATCATGTGGCTGCTGCACGGTTCGCTGCGGGACCGGCGCGGCGCGCAGATCCTGGGGTGGGGCTGGCTGGGTCTGACGCTGATCGGCGTGCCGTGGCTGCTGAGCTTCGCGCAGCCGACGATCTGGGAGATCAGCCGGCCGTGGTACCTGGCCTGGGCGGGCCTGATCTACATCGTCGCGACGTTGGCGACGTTGGGCTGGATCGCGACTACAGGCCCAGGATCCGGTCGATTTCGCCTGCCATCTCGACGTCCTTCTCGGTGATGCCGCCGGCGGAATGTGTCACCAATGCGAAGGTGACTGTCCGCCAACGGATGTCGATATCGGGATGATGGTCCTTCTGTTCGGCGAACTCCGCGACGCGGCGCACCGCGTCGATACCGTCGAGAAATGCCGGAAATTTGACCGATCGGCGCAGTGCGCCTGCCGCACGTTCCCAGTTCGGCAGATCGACGAGTGCGGCGTCAACCTGGTCGTTCGTTAACACAGCCATGTCTTCGACCGTATACCGTCGGGCGCGATGGATGAGCAGATCGTCGTGGCAGGGGCGTTGATCTCGCAGGGTGCGCTGCTGGTCGCCCAGCGTGACCGCCCGGCGGAGCTGGCCGGGTTGTGGGAACTGCCCGGCGGCAAGGTCGCACCGGGGGAGGACGACGGCGCCGCGCTCGCCCGCGAGTTGCACGAGGAACTCGGCGTCGAGGTCAGGGTCGGCGCGCGCATCGGCGTCGACGTCACACTGAACGCCACCATGACGTTGCGGGCGTACCGTGTCGCGCTGACCGCGGGCAGTCCTCGGCCGCATGACCATCGCGCGCTGCGCTGGGTCACCGTCGACGATCTGCGCGGCCTCGACTGGGTTCCGGCTGACCGCGCCTGGGTCGACGATTTGGCCGCGGCGATGCGCTCCGAATGACCGGCGGTCGCGCCGGATTTGCTGGAGGCAAACCGCGGGCGACCGAATTGTTGTTGCGCCACAACGACATGGGTGCGTGTTCGGGGCATCGCAAAGCAAAGATCAATTGACACCAGAGGGAAATTTCTCCCAATCCCGGGACTAAAGACCCTGGCAGCTGCGACGATCGCAGGTGAAGGTGATTCTGACGATGTCACGCCGATCAGAGGGTCATCGATGCCTCAACTGACAACAGCTGGTGCCCAGGGGAGTTCCGCACCGGTCAGTCCGGCCGTGCACGGCGTGTCGCTGACATGACCTCCGCGGCGACAGTGAATGGCACGGCACCGGGTGTGAATCTGGCGCTGGCCACGTGGGTTTCGGCGATCAACTTCTGGGCCTGGAACATGATCGGCCCGCTGTCCACCACCTACGCCCATGACATGCGGCTGAGCAGTACCGAGGCTTCGTTGCTGGTGGCCACGCCGATTCTGGTCGGCTCCCTGGGCCGCATCGTGATCGGTTCGCTGACCGACCGATTCGGTGGCCGGACCATGTTCATCTCGGTCACGCTGGCGTCGATCGTGCCGGTGCTGGCCGTCGGAGCCGCGGGCGCGGCAGGCTCGTATCCGTTGCTCCTGGTGTGCGGATTCTTCCTCGGTATCGCGGGAACCATCTTCGCGGTGGGAATTCCGTTCGCCAACAACTGGTATGACCCGGCCCGCCGCGGATTCGCCACCGGTGTCTTCGGTATGGGTATGGTCGGGACCGCATTGTCGGCGTTCTTCACCCCGCGGTTCGTGAGCTGGTTCGGACTGTTCGCCACGCACGCCATCGTGGCGGTGGCCTTGGCGTTGACGGCAGCGCTGTGCCTGGTGCTGATGCACAACGCGCCGAGGTTCCAACCGAATACAGATCCTGTGCTGCCGAAGTTGCGTGCCGCACTGCGGCTACCGGTGACGTGGGAGATGTCGTTCCTCTATGCGGTGGTGTTCGGCGGTTTCGTCGCCTTCAGCAACTACCTGCCCACCTACATCAAGACGATCTACGGCTTCTCGGCCGTCGACGCCGGTGCCCGCACTGCAGGTTTCGCGTTGGCGGCGGTGTTGGCCCGTCCGATCGGCGGGGCCCTGTCGGACCGCATACCGCCCAAGTTCGTTGTGGTCGCATCCTTCGCGGGCACCGCGTTGCTGGCGCTGGTGGCGGTGTTCCAGCCACCCCCGGACGTGTGGTCGGCGGCGACGTTCATCACGCTCGCGATCTTCCTGGGCATCGGAACCGGTGGTGTGTTCGCATGGGTGTCGCACCGTGCCCCGGCAGGCACGGTCGGCTCGGTGACCGGAATCGTGGCGGCCGCAGGTGGTTTGGGCGGCTACTTCCCGCCGTTGGTGATGGGTGCGACGTACGACGCCGTCGACAACGACTACACCGTCGGGCTGTTGCTGTTGGTGGCGACCGCGCTGATCGCGCTGGTGTTCACGGCGACGCGGCTCCATGTCCACGAACGCGATTCGATCGGAGAACCTGGGTGACGCGAACACCGCACATCGGCGGCCCGGTCGAGGAACTGCTCGAACGCAGTGGCCGGTTCTTCACCCCGGGCGAATTTTCCGATGATCTGCGCACTGTCACCCGCCAGGGCGGCCGCGAGGGCGACGTGTTCTACCGCGACCGGTGGAGCCACGACAAGGTGGTGCGCTCGACCCATGGGGTGAATTGCACCGGTTCGTGTTCATGGAAGATCTACGTCAAGGACGGGATCATCACGTGGGAAACACAGGAGACCGACTATCCGTCCGTCGGCCCGGATCGGCCCGAATATGAACCGCGCGGCTGTCCCCGCGGCGCGGCGTTCTCCTGGTACACCTATTCGCCGACCCGCGTGCGGTACCCGTACGCGCGCGGCGTACTGGTCGAGATGTACCGGGAAGCCAAAGCGCGCCTGGGGGATCCGGTGCTGGCGTGGGCCGACATCCAGCACGACCCGGATCGCAGGCGCAGGTACCAACAGGCCCGCGGCAAGGGCGGCCTGGTCCGCGTGAGCTGGTCGGAGGCGACCGAGATGATCGCCGCCGCGCACGTGCACACCATCAAGACCTACGGTCCCGACCGCGTCGTCGGGTTCTCACCGATCCCGGCCATGTCGATGGTGTCCTTCGCTGCCGGGTCGCGGTTCATCGAGCTGCTCGGCGGCGTGATGACATCGTTCTACGACTGGTACGCCGACCTGCCCGTGGCCTCACCGCAGGTGTTCGGTGATCAGACCGATGTACCGGAATCCGGAGACTGGTGGGATGCAACATATCTGATGATGTGGGGCTCGAACGTCCCGGTCACCCGAACGCCCGACGCGCATTGGATGGCCGAGGTCCGCTACCGCGGAACCAAGGTCGTCACGGTCAGTCCCGACTACGCCGACAACACGAAGTTCGCCGACGAGTGGATGCCGTGCGCGGCAGGCACCGATGGCGCCCTCGCCATGGCCATGGGACACGTCATCCTGTCGGAATGCTTTGTCAAGCACCGGGTTCCGTTCTTTGTCGACTACGTTCGGCAATTCACAGACCTGCCGTTCCTGGTCAAGCTCGAGCAACGCGACGGCAGGCTGGTGCCCGCCAAGAACCTCACCGCGGCGGATCTGGGCTACGACGTGGAGAATGCCTCGTTCAAACCGGTGCTACTCGACGGTGCCAGCAACGGTGTCGCGGTTCCCCAGGGCTCGTTGGGATTCCGCTACGGCAACGACGGCCTCGGCAAATGGAACCTCGACCTCGAAGGCCTCGCCCCGGCACTCACGGTGGCCGAAGAAGCCGGTGAGGTCGCCAAGATCACCTTGCCGCGGTTCGATACCGTCGACGGCAGCGGTGCGACCATGCAGCGCGGCGTACCGGTACGCCGCGTCGGGGACCACCTGGTGTGTACGGTGTTCGACCTGATGCTCGCACAGTACGGCGTGGCTCGGCCCGGACTGCCCGGCGACTGGCCCTCCGGCTACGCGGATGCCACCCGGCCCTACACCCCGGCCTGGCAGGAGGAGATCACCGGAGTCAGTGCCGCGCAGGCGATTCGAGTGGCCCGCGAGTTCGCCCGCAACGCCGAGGAATCCGGCGGCCGGTCCATGATCATCATGGGGGCCGGTATCTGCCAGTGGTTTCACGGCGACGCGACCTACCGGGCGGTGCTGGCCCTGCTGTTGCTGACGGGGGCGATGGGCCGCAACGGAGGCGGCTGGGCGCATTACGTCGGCCAGGAGAAATGCCGCCCGGTCACCGGTTGGGCCGCCATGGCGATGGGCACCGACTGGACACGCCCACCGCGGCAGATGGCAGGCACGTCATATTGGTACGTCCACACCGACCAGTGGCGCTACGACGGATACCGTGCCGACGCGCTGGCCAGCCCGGTAGGCCGGGGCCGCTTCCGGGACAAGCACACCATGGACGTACTGACCTCCGCGGTGGCCATGGGATGGACACCGTTCTTCCCGCAGTTCGACCGGTCCTCACTCGATGTCGCCGACGAGGCCAAGGCCGCCGGCCAGGAGGTGCCGCAGTATGTGGCCGAACAGCTGGCCACCGGTGCGCTGAAACTCGCTGTCACCGATCCGGACGACCCGGCGAACTGGCCTCGGGTACTCAACATCTGGCGGGCCAACCTGCTGGGCTCGTCGAGCAAGGGCAACGAGTATTTCCTGCGCCACCTGCTGGGCACGACGTCGAACGTGCAGGCCGAGCCGACGGCCGAAGCGTTGCGGCCCAGCGACGTGGCGTGGACCGAGGACATTCCCGAGGGCAAGCTCGACCTGCTGATGTCGATCGACTTCCGGATGACGTCCACGACGCTGTTGTCCGACGTGGTGCTCCCGGCCGCGACGTGGTACGAGAAGGCCGACCTGTCCAGCACCGACATGCATCCCTACCTCCACGCGTTCAGCCCCGCCGTGGACCCACCGTGGGAAACCCGTTCGGACTATGAAGCATTCGGTGCGATCGCCCGGATGTTCAGTGCCCTTGCCGCCAAACACCTGGGCACCCGCACCGATGTGGTGATGGGTACGTTGCAGCACGACACCCCGGGGGCGATGGCGTATCCCGGTGGTGTCGAGCATGACTGGCGTGGTACCGGTGAGACGCCCGTGCCGGGCAAGACCATGGGCCCGCTGGTCGTGGTGGAGCGCGACTATGCCGCGGTCGCCGAGAAGTGGTCCACCCTCGGGCCGCTCGTCGACACCCTGGGGTTGACCACCAAGGGCGTCACCACGCACCCCGACCAGGAGGTCCGGGAACTAGCAGGCAAGTTCGGTGTGATGGATTCCGGTGTGGCCCAAGGCCGTCCGGCGATCACCTCGGCCGAACGGATGGCCGACGTCATCCTCGCCCTGTCAGGCACCTCGAACGGTCGGCTGGCCGTGGCAGGCTTCAAGGAACTGGAGAAGCGCACCGGCCGCGGGCTGGTGCATCTGGCCGAAGGCAGCGAGGAACGCCGGATCACCTATGCCGACACCCAGGCCCGGCCGGTCCCGGTGATCACCAGCCCGGAGTGGTCGGGCAGTGAGACCGGCGGGCGCCGGTACGCGCCGTTCACGGTGAACATCGAAGAGCTCAAGCCCTTCCACACGCTCACCGGCCGCATGCACTTCTACGTCGATCACGACTGGCTGGAGGAACTCGGTGAGCAGTTGCCGACCTACCGGCCCCCGCTGGACATGTCGCGACTGTTCGGTGAGCCGCGGCTCGGCAGTGACGGCATCGGCCTCACGGTGCGTTATCTGACTCCGCACTCCAAGTGGTCGATCCACTCGGAGTATCAGGACAACCTCTTCATGCTGTCGCTGTCGCGTGGCGGCCCCACCATGTGGATGAGTCCGTCGGACGCCGCGAAAATCGAGGTACGGGACAATGATTGGATCGAAGCGGTCAACCGCAACGGGGTTGTGGTGTGCCGTGCGGTGGTGAGTCACCGGATGCCCGAAGGTGTCGTGTACGTCTACCACGCGCAGGAACGCACCATCGACGTACCGCTGACCGAGACCACCGGAACCCGGGGTGGCATCCACAACTCGCTGACCAGGCTGCTGGTCAAGCCGAGTCATCTCGCCGGCGGGTATGCCCAACATGCGTTCGCGTGGAACTATCTCGGCCCCACCGGAAATCAGCGCGACGAGGTGACCGTCGTGCGGCGTCGGTCGCAGGAGGTGCGATACCAGTGAAGGTCATGGCGCAGATGGCGATGGTGATGAACCTCGACAAGTGCATCGGCTGCCAAACCTGTTCGGTGACCTGCAAACAGGCCTGGACCAACCGGGCCGGCACCGAGTACGTCTGGTTCAACAACGTCGAAACCCGCCCGGGCCAGGGCTATCCGCGCACCTACGAGGATCAGGAGCGCTGGCGAGGGGGTTGGCGACTGGACCGCCGAGGTCGGCTGCGGTTGCGCGACGGCGGCCGGCTGGCGAAGTTGTCCCGGATCTTCGCCAACCCCAAATTGCCGTCCATCGAGGACTATTACGAGCCGTGGACCTACGACTACGAAAACTTGACCTCGGCACCGCTCGGTGAACACATTCCCACCGCGCCGCCGCGCAGCCTGATCACCGGCAAGCCGATGAAGGTGTCGTGGTCGGCGAACTGGGACGACGATCTGGCCGGATCACCGGAGATCGTGCCCGGTGACCCGATTCTCAAACAGGTCAGCGAGCAGGTCAAGCTCGAACTCGAGCAGACGTTCATGTTCTACCTGCCCCGGATCTGTGAGCACTGCCTCAACCCGGCCTGCGTCGCGTCATGCCCGTCGGGGGCGATGTACAAGCGGTCCGAGGACGGCATCGTGCTGGTCGACCAGGACCGTTGCCGTGGCTGGCGCATGTGTGTTTCCGGATGTCCTTACAAGAAGGTGTATTTCAACCACAAGACCGGAAAAGCCGAGAAGTGCACGCTGTGCTACCCGCGTATCGAGGTCGGGCTGCCCACGGTGTGCTCGGAAACCTGTGTGGGCCGGTTGCGCTATCTGGGCCTGGTGCTCTACGACGTCGACCGCGTGCTCGCGGCAGCGTCGGTGCCGGACGACAAGGACCTCTACGAGGCGCACCGGCAGATCCTGCTCGATCCGACCGACCCCGAGGTGATCGCCGGGGCCCGGTCCTCCGGCATCTCCGACGAATGGATCGAGGCCGCCCAGCGGTCACCGGTGTACAAGCTCATCAACACCTACGGCGTTGCGCTGCCGCTGCATCCGGAATTCCGGACGGTGCCGATCGTGTGGTACGTCCCGCCGCTGTCCCCGGTGGTCGACGCGGTCAGCCGCGACGGACACGACGGGGAGGAGCTCGGGAATCTGTTCGGGGCCCTGGAGGCGCTGCGGATCCCGATCGAATATCTCGCCGGGCTGTTCACCGCCGGGGACACCGGCGTGGTCGAGGGCGTGCTGCGCCGTCTGGCGGCCATGCGGTCCTATATGCGCGATATCAATCTGGGCCGTCAGACCCAGCCGCACATCGCCGAAGCGGTGGGAATGACCGAAGAGCAGATCTATGAGATGTACCGGCTGCTCGCCCTCGCGAAATACGAAGAGCGCTACGTCATCCCGACCGCATACGGCTCCGACGCCGGCGATCTGGAGGAACCCGGCTGCTCGCTGTCCTTCGACGGAGGTCCGGGCATGTACGCGTCGGGCCCGTTCGGTGAGGCCAGCGGCGGCCCGGTGCCCGTCGCGGTGGAGACCTTCCATGCCCTGCAACAGAGACAGATCGGAACGGGCATGGCTGCCAATGCCGAGCATCCGTCGCGGGTGAACCTGCTCAACTGGGACGGCCGCGGCGTACCCGCAGGCATGTTCCCCGGCGGGCGGTGAGCCATATGAGATTGCGTCACCGCGGTGACGACGCCTTACAGGATCGCCTGGTGTGGCAGTGCGCCTCGTTGTTGCTTGCCTACCCCGACCACGAACACCGCCGGCGTCTGGAAACCGTCGATGCGTTGCTCGGCCACATCACGGTGGCCGTCGCCGACGCGCTGGCATACACCCTCGCGGAATTGCGCGGACGCGACGAGATGGCCGTCGCGGCCGAGTATGTCGAGACGTTCGACATGCGCAAGAACTGCACCCTGCTGCTGACGTACTGGACGGCAGGGGACACGCGCAACCGCGGCGTGCAGATGCTGGCCTTCGCCGACGCTTACCGGGCTGCCGGTGCCGTTCCCCCGAAAGGCGAAGCACCCGACCATCTTCCGGTGGTGCTGGAGTTCGCCGCGACCGTGGACCACCGCGCGGGACGGCGGCTGCTCGCCGAGCACCGGGGTCCGATCGATGTCCTGCGGCAGGCGCTCAGCGATCGGGCGTCGATGTACGCGCCCGCGGTCGGCGCGGTGTGCGCGACGCTGCCGCCGGTCGTACCCGGGCAGACAGCGCGACTGCTGCAGGCTGGGCCGCCCGCGGAAGCCGTTGGTTTGCAACCGTTTCAACTGACGGTTCCGCCGCGCAGAGTTCAGGGAGGGGTCTGAGGTGGCAGGGTGGGAGATCTTCTGGGACGTGGTGCCGTACGTGACGTTGGCGATCGTCGGCATCGGCACCTGGTGGCGTTACCGCTACGACAAGTTCGGTTGGACGACGCGGTCGTCGCAGCTCTATGAGTCTCGGCTGCTGCGGATCGCGAGCCCGATGTTCCACTTCGGCATCCTCGTGGTGATCGTCGGGCACATCGTGGGCCTGGTGATCCCCAAGTCGTGGATGAACGCGATTCTCGGTGAGCATGCCTATCACCTGCAGGCCGTCGTCCTGGGCGGCGTCGCGGGCATCGCCACGCTTGTCGGCATCGCGCTGCTGATCTACCGGCGGCGGTCCACCGGGCCGGTGTTCATGGCCACCACCGGCAACGACAAGATCATGTACCTCGTATTGGTCTCGGCGATCGTCGCGGGCTGCGCCTGCACCTTCATCGGGGCGACGCCGGCGGGCACCGAGCACGACTACCGCGAAACCGTATCCCCGTGGTTCCGCTCGATCTGGATCCTGCAACCGCGCGGCGATCTGATGGTGCAGGCACCGGTGCATTTTCATGTTCACGTCATGATCGCCCTGGTGCTGTTCTGCCTGTGGCCGTTCACGCGGTTGGTGCACGTGTTCAGCGCCCCGATCGGGTACCTGTTCCGGCCCTACATCGTCTACCGCAGCCGCGATGTCGCAGCCAAGAGTGAACTGGTCGGCTCGCAGCCGCACCGCCGCGGTTGGTGACCCAAAGGGAACTAGGGACTTTCGGCACTGTCCGAGCCGGTGGCTGCAGGCGCACAGTAGTCGCATGGAGGCTGGCTGCCATCAGCGCCGGGCAGTGGCGGTCCACGCCCGTGGGAACTCTCGAACTCGTACAAGGAGGTTGATCAGCATGACCAAGGGATCCGAACTTGATGTCCTGACCCGTCGACAGTGCCTGGATCTGCTGCAGGGCCCGCGGGTGGGCCGGCTGGTGTTCACCGAGGACGCCCTGCCCGCTGTGCAGCCGGTCAACTACCGGATGTGGCGCGATCAGGTGGTGATCCGGGTGGCCGGGGGAGCCAAACTGACCGCCGCCACCCATCACCAGGTGGTGGCGTTCGAAGCCGACGACCTTGACGCCGACATTCACACCGGCTGGAGCGTGACCGTCGTCGGCCATGCCGAGCCGATCACCGATGTGGATGAACTCGTGGAGGTCGCCGGGACTTTCGTGCAGCCATGGGTTGAGGGTCGACGTGAGCATTTCGTCCGGATCGCCACCGAGAAGGTGACCGGGCGGCAGTTCCGCAGTCGCGCCGTGCCGCACTACCAGGGCGTGCCGGCCGGTCGCGATCCCCAACAGAGCAGGGTCTAGTAGCGCAGGTGGTCGCCGACCACCCGCACCATTCCGGGGTGCTGCGTGGTGTACAGCGGGTGCAGGATCATCGGGTGCCGGCAGTGTGCACAGGACGATTGCGGCTGATTCACCGATGCGAAGGTCAGGTGATGGCATTCACTGCATCGGACGACGTAGCAAGCGCCGACCCAGTTCGCCAATCCCAGATAGATGGCAACTGTTGTCCCTGCCGCCAGCACCATGATCAGTGCGATGGTGAGCACTTCGTAGATCTCCATGACGGGTACCTCCGATCACGATCCCGTGGGGATACCTCAAAGGTAGCTCGCGTTGCTTACGCTTTCCTGGCTCTTCTGAAGACCTTGTCCAGTTCTTTACCGCGCAATCCGGCGTGCTCGGCCTTGCGGACCTTGTGTAGGACCAGGGGGCAGCGTTTGCACCGCGGCTTGCTTCGACAGCACTTCTTCTTGGGCTTCAGTTCCGCGATCTTGGCGGACTTCAATCTGATCGCTCCTCGCGTGCGCACAAGATCGATTGCTCCTCGCGTGCGCAGAAGATCGATTGCTCCTCGCGTGCGCAGAAGACCGATCGCTCCTCGCGTGCGCAGATAGTGACGGGGCTCTCTCGTTTTCGTGATCGACCGGCCGAACTGCGAGAATCTGCGGTGTGGATTCACGGCCCAGTTTCAGAAACGTCGCCATCGTCGCTCACGTCGACCACGGCAAGACGACCCTAGTCGACGCGATGCTGCGGCAGTCGGGTGCCTTGACGCACCGCGGCGACGACGCCGTTGAACGCCTGATGGACTCCGGTGACCTGGAGAAAGAAAAAGGCATCACGATCCTGGCCAAGAACACCGCGGTGCACCGGCACCACCCGGACGGCACCATGACGGTGATCAACGTCATCGACACCCCGGGGCACGCCGACTTCGGCGGCGAGGTGGAGCGCGGCCTGTCCATGGTGGACGGCGTGGTCCTGCTGGTCGACGCCTCGGAAGGGCCGCTGCCGCAGACCCGCTTCGTGCTGCGCAAGGCGCTGTCCGCGCATCTGCCGGTGATCCTGGTGGTCAACAAGACCGACCGTCCCGACGCCCGGATCTCCGCCGTCGTCGAGGAGAGCCACGACCTGCTGCTCGACGTCGCCTCCGACCTCGACGAGGAAGCCCAGGCATCCGCCGAGAAAGCCCTTGACCTGCCCACGCTGTACGCGTCGGGCCGGGCCGGCATCGCGTCGACGACGCAGCCCGCCGACGGCGAGAACCCCGACGGGGAGAACCTCGACCCGCTGTTCGACGTGCTGATGGAGCACATCCCGCCGCCTTCGGGCGACCCGGAGGCGCCCCTGCAGGCGCTGGTCACCAACCTTGACGCGTCGGCGTTCCTGGGCCGGCTCGCGCTGATCCGCATCTACAACGGTCGGCTCAAAAAGGGCCAGCAGGTGGCCTGGATGCGTGAGGTCGACGGATCACCGGTGATCACCAGCGCCAAGATCACCGAGCTGCTGGCCACCGAGGGAGTGGACCGCAACCCGACCGAGGAGGCCGTGGCCGGTGACATCGTCGCGGTGGCGGGCATCCCGGAGATCATGATCGGTGACACGCTTGCCGACCCGGACCACGCGCATGCCCTGCCGCGGATCACCGTCGACGAACCTGCGATCTCGGTGACCATCGGCACCAACACGTCACCGCTGGCAGGCCGGGTGTCCGGGCACAAGCTGACCGCCCGGATGGTGAAGAACCGCCTCGACCAGGAGCTGGTCGGCAACGTCTCGATCCGGGTCGTCGACATCGGCCGGCCCGACGCCTGGGAGGTGCAGGGTCGTGGTGAGCTGGCGCTGGCCATCCTCGTCGAGCAGATGCGCCGTGAAGGGTTCGAGCTGACCGTCGGCAAGCCCCAGGTGGTGACCAAGAACGTCGACGGCAAGCTGCACGAACCGTACGAGGCGCTGACCATCGACTGTCCGGAAGAGTTCGTCGGCGCCATCACCCAGCTGATGGCCGCCCGCAAGGGCCGCATGGAAGAGATGACCAACCACGCCGCGGGATGGGTCCGGATGGACTTCATCGTCCCCAGCCGTGGCCTGATCGGCTTCCGGACCGACTTCCTCACCGAGACCCGCGGCACCGGCATCGCCAACGCGGTGTTCGACGGCTACCGGCCGTGGGCCGGCGAGATCCGGGCCCGGCACACCGGCTCGCTGGTCAGCGACCGCAGCGGCTCGATCACCCCGTTCGCGATGATCCAGCTGTCCGACCGCGGGCAGTTCTTCGTCGAACCGGGCGAGGACACCTACGAGGGCCAGGTCGTGGGGATCAATCCGCGCGCCGAGGATCTCGACATCAACATCACCCGGGAGAAGAAGCTCACCAACATGCGGTCGTCCACCGCCGATGTGATGGAGACCCTGGCCCGGCCGTTGGTCCTGGACCTGGAGCAGGCGATGGAGTTCTGCGCGGCCGACGAGTGTGTCGAGGTGACACCGGAGATCGTGCGGGTGCGCAAGGTCGAGCTCACGGCGAGCCTGCGGGCCCGGGCCAAGGCGCGCGCCAAGCAGGAGCAGGGTTCCAAGGCCTGACTGTTGGCGCCGAGTGGCCAGTTCTGCACGCGTTTTTCGGGTGTGGCGTGTGACAGGTGGCCACTCGGCGGAAGACGGCTACTTGACGGCCCTTACCGGTCTTGGGGGAGGAACGTGCGCAAACCTCGGGGAGCTTCTCGTGCCGTGCGCAACGCTGCGGCCGCGGGGGCGGTCGATACCCTGAGTGGCGTGCCGACACCTTCTCGCCGTGCCCGAATGACCATCGGCGTGCTCGTCTCGGTACCGTCTCTGCTGCTCAGCGCCTGTACGGTCAGCCCGCCGCCCGCGCCGCAGAGCACCGAAACCACACAGGTCACGCCACCGCCACCGGCCAAGGCGATGCAGGTGATCATGGCGATCGACTCGATCGGCCCCGGCTTCAACCCTCATTTGCTGTCGGATCAGTCACCCGTGAACGCCGCGATCGCCGCGCTGGTGCTGCCCAGCTCGTTCCGGCCGGTGCCGGACCCCAAGTCGCCGACCGGTTCGCGGTGGGAGCTCGACACGACACTGCTGGAGTCGGCAGATGTGACGAGCCAAAGCCCGTTCACGGTCACCTACAAGATCAAGCCCGAGGCGCAGTGGACCGACAACGCGCCCATCGCCGCGGATGACTATTGGTATCTGTGGCGGCAGATGGTCGGGCAGCCCGGTGTCGTCGACCCGGCCGGCTACGACCTGATCACCGGAGTCCAGTCGGTCGACGGTGGCAAGCAGGTCGTGGTGACCTTCTCCCAGCCGTATCCGGCCTGGCGCGAGCTGTTCAACGACATCCTGCCCGCCCACATCGTCAAGGACGTGCCGGGCGGATTCGGCGCCGGGCTGGCCCGCGCCATGCCGGTCACCGGGGGACAGTTCCGGGTGGAGAGCATCGACCCGCAACGCGACGAGATCCTCCTGGCCCGCAACGACCGATTCTGGAGCGTGCCCGCCAAGCCCGACCTGGTGTTGTTCCGCCGTGGCGGTGCCCCTGCGGCGCTGGCCGACTCGATTCGTAACGGCGACACCCAGGTGGCCCAAGTACACGGTGGCGCAGCCACTTTCGCCCAGCTCAGTGCTATCCCGGATGTGCGCACGGCGCGGATCGTCACGCCTCGGGTGCTGCAGCTCTCGCTGCGCGCGCAGCAGCCGAAGCTCGCCGACACCCAGGTGCGCAAGGCCATTCTGAGCCTCATCGACGTCGATCTGCTGGCCTCCGTCGGGGCCGGTGACGACAACACCGTCACCCTCGCGCAGGCCCAGGTCCGCTCGCCGTCGGATCCCGGGTACGTGCCGACCGCACCACCGGCCATGGGCCGTGACGCCGCGCTGGAGCTGCTGCGGGGTGCGGGCTATCAGATCGAGCCCGCCGCAGCCTCGACGCCGGGAAATCCGGTGCCGGACAACGGTCGTCAGCGCATCACCAAGGACGGCGTGCCGTTGTCCCTGGTGCTCGGTGTCGCCTCGAACGACCCGACGTCGGTCGCGGTGGCCAATACCGCCGCGGACCAGTTGCGCAATGTCGGTATCGAAGCCTCGGTGTTGGCTCTGGATCCCGTGGCGCTCTACGGTGACGCCTCGACCAACAATCGCGTCGACGCGATCGTCGGTTGGCATCAGGCCGGGGGAGACCTGGCGACCTCGCTCGCCTCGCGGTACGGGTGCCGCGCCCTGGAGGCGACCTCGGTGTCCACGGCGGTGCCCGGACCGCCGGCGCCATCGTCGTCGCCGTCGTCGAAGACGACGCCCCCACCGCCGCCGGTCACTGCGACCACCGCAACACCGCCGCCCACGCTCCCGGCGCCGGGCTCCAGCGATCTGGTGCAGGCCCCCAGCAACATCACCGGTATCTGTGATCGCAGTATCCAGCCGAAAATCGATGCGGCACTGGACGGTAGCGAGAACATCGCCGACGTGATCCAGGCCGTGGAACCCCGGTTGTGGAACATGTCGACGGTATTGCCGATTCTGCAAGACACCACGATCGTGGCCGCGGGCCCGAGTGTGCAGAACGTCAGCTTGTCCGGCGCGGTGCCCGTCGGCATCGTGGGCGATGCCGGCAGCTGGATGAAAACGAAGTAAGGCTCCAGGGTGGCCGAGTGCGGGCTACTGCAAGGCCCACACTCGGCGTCCGGGGTTACTGCTCGGCCGCAGCGGTCACCTTGGCGAGACCGGACTTGACTTTGCCGACAAGGGATTTGAGTGGCTTGGCCCGTAGCCGCTCGGTCTTGACCGGTTGCGATGACGACGCTTGCGGCCCGTCGGTGTCGGCGATACTCGCGGACACCTGGCCTGGACGGGCTTTGTTGCCGGCCCCGAAGACCGAGCGCAGGCTGGAGCGCGACGGGTCTGTCGACAGGGACTGTGCGGCAACGGTGTTGGTGCCGCCGGCGTAGGCCTGCAGCGGCTGGGTCTGCAGAGCGGTCTTGATGACCTGACGGGTACTGTCGACGACTGATGCAGTGGCATTCGCCAGGTCTATGGTCCGCATCGCGACATCTTTGACGCCGTGCTGAATGGCGTTGATGGCGTTGGCCGGATCGCCCGTCGACGCAGCGTCCGCCACATCCCGCACGGCCACGACAGCCGTGTCCACGAGCGGTTTCACGTAGCTGATGCCAAGGTAGATCGGCAGCGATGTGCTCTCCAGGGCGACCGGGACCAACGCCTGGGCCACCGCGAGCGGTCGCTGAAGTATCCACTCCGCCTGAGGAATCGACTCCGTGAGGAACTGAATCGCGGGTATGCCGACGGCGTTGAGGATCTCGATCGGCGCTTGGCCGGGATTGCCTGCTGCAACGGCTGCTGCCGCCGCGGTGATTCCCTCCGGCAGACCGGTGGCGATGGCGGCAACGGTGGTGACGCCGTTGATGGCGATGGCGCCGGTCGCGGTGGCCGTTGCGATCTGATTGGCGATGAATTGTGTGAGAACGGGTGCAGGGTCGGCGATCTCGGCGGCGATGAGCCCCGCAGCGACCTGTTCGGTGAACTCGAAGACCGGCGCGAAGACATCGGCAGGGTTTTCCACGGCGGCCGCGAGCCGCACGTCATTGATGTGCATGTCGGGCGGTGGATTGATCGCGGTGGTGGCGATGACGCCTGCTCCCACCATCGCAATTCCAGCGGCCAAATACGATCGAACAGCCAATTGCATGTGATCCCTTTCATCGTCGCCGGCTTCTGGGCGATGACTCGCTGCACCGCTCACAGCCAGCGTTCAGGAAGGTACTCGCAGGTGACTGAAACGTGTTTCAGTATAGGTCCTCGCGTATCTGCTCTAGTTGCGATGACAACTTTTAGCAAGGTGAAAGATCGCAGATGGTCAGGACATTCGACACAAACAACAATGACGTAAGCGTCAAAATAGATTGCTGTTACCGACTAGTAGCATTCACATAACTAGATGCCAAAGCTGAGGGTGGGCCCCCTCGTCGTGACGAGAAGGCCCACCCGATGGGTGACGGTCAGGCTGCGTTGTGCGAACCCGAACCGCCCGACGAGTTGCCGCCCTCGCCGGAACCCGTCGAACTGCTTTGGCTACCGCTCTTGGGAGCGGTGCTCTTCTTGCCGGTCAAGCCTTCACCGGCCTTCTTGAGCCCGTCGGTGATGTTCTTCACGGCGCCCTTGACCCCGTCCTGGGTCTGTTTGAGCCGGTTGGCGCGGGTCGGCTTGGTGGTGCTGGCTGCCTTGCCGGAGGACGTGGTCTTGGCACTGTCGCCGGCCGGGGCTGCGGCCGACGAATCGGTCACTGCAGACCCCGCGGCTGCAGATTCCGATGAGGTGGATTCCGTTGGCGCCGTATCGGTCTGCTCTGTCGGGGCCGGTGCGACATCGAGCGTGACGACCTTGGCCGGAGCCTTGGGCGCGGTGCTCAACTGAGCCACTGCCGCGGTCAATGCCGCGGGCGGCGTGATGTCGTTGGCGATGGCATCACGGGCCTGCCGCAGCGCGGATAGCAGTCCGAGGCTCGGTCCGAGCAGCCCGCCCCCGCCGGCGTCCTCGGCTCCGTTGAGGAACGCATCGGTGATCTGGGCAGGTCCGGCGAGTACCGCGTTGACGAAGCCGAGCGGGTCACCCGCCTTGATCGCGTCGACCATGTTCTGACCGACGTTGCCGCTCACCAGCACCGCGGGATAGACGGTGTTGAGCGCGCCCAACACCGGAAGGAGCACCGCGAGTGGATCATTGATGACGTTGAGCAGATTCTGCACAGGCTGCTTGACGGCGTTGGTGATCGGCTCCAGCAGTGGTAGGCCCGCGTACAACACCGGGCTGAGCAGCGCTGCCCACGCGGTACCCACCGCGCCGTTGACGTCACCGGCGAGGAGCTGGGTGAACGCGAGCTGAAGCTGGGCCGGGATGCCGTCGGGGTTCGACGGGTCCAGCTGCTGGCCGAGCGCCTCGCCCGCGCTCTGCAGTCCGGCGAAAATGCCCTGGCCGCTGGTGATCTGGTTGGCGATGACCTGGCGCAGGATCGGGAACGGGTCGGCGATTTCCGTGCTGACCAGTGTCCCGACATTGTCGACGGTGTTGGCGATTAGCTGGACGTACGCCTCGAACGGGTCGACGGCCGCGGAGAGGTTCACCGATGCCGTCGAGACCGCCGGCACGTGGACGTCCGGCAGCGGTGGCGCGACGGGACTGACCGCGATGGCGCCTGCGCCCACCAGTGCCACGCCCGCGGCCAGATATGACCGTGCGGTATTTGACCGTGCAGCGACTTGCATAGGTTCTCCTTACCCTCGATGTACCCCCGGCGAGGCAAAAACTACCTGAGAGTAAGTTAATGAATCACCGCTTTTGAAAAGTTTGCATTCATCAGAAAATCACTGGCTACTGACCGGAGCTGCGCACGAAACTAGCTGCTCATACGGTTTTTTGACGTCGGCGAAAGCCTCTTGTACACCATTTGCCATAATGTGGTGCCGCAAAACATTGCATCGAAGTATTCATGTTTCGCAAACAACTGTCAGCGTCTGCAGTCTGTTAACCCAAAAACCCGTATCGGAGCCGGGTGCTGCGGATTTCCACCGATGCGGCGCGAAAAGGTACTTTGCGGACCAGGAGCGGACCGTCTTCGGTTGCGAAGGTTCTCTATCTAGTTCGGCTGCGGGTATCGGCGCAGGTGCACGCCTGCGAGTAGGGCTGGCGACCGCATCCCGAGAGAGTTTGCTGGGTGGTTCCTGTCGCAACCAGTTGTCGGCGCCCGCCACTTTTGGCGGACCGGGCCGAAACCGCATGTGGCGACGGAATTACTTGGCCTGCGCCGTGTTTCGTCGTTCGCTCAGTACCCGCAGTCCGTGTGCGGCGGTGGCCGCGACAAGGAACGGCAACAACACCCACCACGGTGGCCGGGCCAGTTCCCAGACGAACAGTGCCGCCCAGACCGGTGCGCGCTGCGTGATGGCCAGTACGCCCGCCGCACACGTCAACGACACGGCCGCGACACTGACGGGGTGCTCGGTCCAGGTGTTGATCGACAGCGCCACAATCGATCCCAGTGCCGATCCGGTCGCCAGCGCGGGTGTGAGCATGCCGCCGACCGCTCCGGCCCGCAGAAAGACCGCGGTGATGATCGGCTTGAGCAGGAAGATCATCGCTGCGGCAGTCAGCGTCATGCCGCTGTCGAGGCTGACCGTGAGGATGCTCTTGCCGTTGCCGGGAAGTTCGGGCCAGTGGATCGAACAGATCCCGATCAGCAGCCCCGCCGCGGCGATCGCCGGGATCAACAACCATGACGTCGGGGTCTTGGCTGGGCGGGCCAGGTCCATGATCCGGTTGAAGGCCAGCCCGACTCCGAAGCTCAACGGCGCCAGGAGCAACGCGAAACCGGTGAGCAGATAAGACAGTTGAGGGTTGGGCCAGTCAAGGGGCGCCGCAGCGTGAGTGACCGGACTGGCGACGGCGACAGCCAGGCTGGACGTGATCAACGCGGCGCCGACCGCCCGCGGATGCCACGTCTTGAGCATGATGCGGACCGCGAACAGTGCGCCGCCCACCGGCACGCTGTAGACCGCTGCGAGGCCCGCGCCCGCGGCGCACGCCAGCAGGATCTCGCGGTCACGTGGCGTCAACGCCCATCGCGACGTCCCGAGATCGCCCAGCACGGCGGCGAATTGACGTGGGGCCCCTTCGCGCCCGAGTGACGCGCCGGAGCCGACGAGAAACACCTGCAGGCCAGCATCGAGTGTCAGCGGCAGCCGCGGTAGGGGCCGATGGTTGGCGATCGTCGCCGACAACCCGGGCACTTCGACCCGGCGGCGCAGCATCCACCAGCCGAGGCCGGCCAGCGCGCCGCCGATCATCGGTCCGACTGCGCGTCGTACCGGGCTGGCACCGGTGACGCCCTCCAACAGCGAGCCGAACGAGTAGTGATACGTCAGATGCTCGACGGCATGCAACAGCAGCGTCGTCGCCACGCCGGCGACCCCGGCCACCAACCCGACCACAACGATGCCGCAACCGAACTCGAGGTTCCGCCGATTCACCCTGGTGAATGTAGGGGAAGCGGCGTCGTCATGAGAGCCGAGTGAGTGTGGCCCATCCGGTGGCGACCGGACTACTGTCGCGGGCGATGCCCAACGAAACGCCCCGCCTGCTGTTCGTCCATGCCCACCCGGACGACGAAACCCTCACTACCGGCGCCACAATCGCCCACTACGTCGCGCAAGGCGCGGACGTCCGCGTCGTCACGTGCACCTTGGGCGAAGAAGGCGAGGTGATCGGCGACCAGTACGCCTTGTTGTCGGTGGACCACGCCGATCAGCTCGGCGGTTACCGCATCAGTGAACTGACGCGTGCGCTGGGCGCTCTCGGCCTCGGTGCACCGCACTACCTGGGCGGTCCGGGCCGTTGGCGCGATTCCGGTATGGGCACCCACCATGCCCAGGGACGGCAGCGTTGGGTCGACGCCGACATGGACGAGGCCATCGGCGAGCTCGCCGCCGTCATATCCGAGATGCGCCCACACGTCGTCATCACCTACGACCCCGAGGGGGGCTACGGCCACCCCGATCACATCCAGACCCACCGGGTCACCACGGCCGCGGTCACCGCCGCTGCCGAGAACGGCTGGGCGGTGCCGAAGTTCTACTGGACGGTGACGGCGACCAGCGCGATGGGTTCCGGTTTGCGCGGGCTGTCCGAATTGCCCGAGGGCTGGATCAGGGTCGACATCAAGGATGTGCCGTTCGGCTATCCCGACGACCGCATCGACGCCGTCGTCGACGCCACCGCACACCTGCCCGCCAAGATCGCCGCGATGCAGGCCCACGCCACCCAGGTCACCGTCGCTCCCGACGGCCGCGCGTGTGCACTCTCGAACAACATCGCCCTGCCGATCATGGGGGAGGAGCACTATCTGCTGGTCTCGGGCGACGCCGGGCCGCGCGATTCCCGTGGCTGGGAAACCGATCTCCTCGCCGGGTTGGTTCTGGAATAGGGTCGCCCACGCGGGGTAAGCTCCGAAAAATCCGGCATTAGTCAGCGGCGAAGGGAAACCCATGGACCCCGATCTGGATCCGAACCTGCAGCACTGGCAGGACCGGGCGGACAACTTCCAGTGGGTGGTCGGTTCGATGGTCGCGTTGCTCGACAGCATCCCGACCTGACCGCGCTCAGACCGCGCGTCGACGACGCGTCCGCATCCCGTCCGGTCTTCGACCGCATCGTCCTTGCCCTGCTCGCCGTCGACGGCGTCATCTCGGCTGTCCTCGGTGGGCTTTTCCTGCCGTCCTACCTCGGCGTCGTGCCGTTTCCCATCAGCGCATTACTCAGCGGCGCACTCAACGCCGCCCTGGTCTGGGCCGCCATGCAATGTACACCGTCGTTTCGGCTCGCGGCGCTGCCGTTGCTGACGTGGTTGGCGACTGTCGCGGTGATGACACTCGGAGGCCCGGGCGGGGACGTGATCTTCACCGGCCACGGCATCATGGCCTACAGCGCGCTGCTGTTCATGGTGGTCGGGGCGCTGCCGCCGGCGCTGCTGCTGCGCCGACGGCTGACCCGCTGACCTAGTCGCCGGCCGAGTTGTCCGATGTGTCCTTCGACGGCTTGTCGGTCTTCTTCACCTTGGTCTTGGTATCAGCGGTGGTCTTGGTGCCAGCGGAGGTCTTGCCTGCGCCCTTCACTGCGTTACGCAGGCCGTCGGTCGCCTTCTGCACGTTGGCCTTGAGGTCGGCCGTGGCGTTGCGAACGCCGTCGCGGACGTCGTTGATGCGTGTCTGTCGTGACGTGCTGATGGACTTGTCGGTGGTTGCGGGCTTCTGCGACTGCAGCGACTGCTGCACCGACTTGGGGACCGTGGTGACCTCGTCGGTCTGAGTCGTGGTGGTCGTGCCGGGAAGCGCGTCGGTGACGTTCTCCGCCGCGTCCTTCACCACGTCGGCAGCCCCGGAAGCGGCGTCCTCATGTCGGTGACGACGGTCTGCACCGGGTTCTTCAGCTCGCCGGTGACGCCGGTCGTGTCGGTGACGTCGACGGCGGGTTTGGCTTTCACATCCGCGACGTTGAGCAGCGAGACCCCCTCGGTGAGGCCCTTGAACGCGTTGGCCAGCGTTTCACCCACACCGGCGAGCGTCGTCGACAGTGTCTGCGTCGGTGTCGTCGCTGCCAGGGACGTCGTCTGTGCGGTCGCGGCGAACGGAAGACCCGGCGGCAGGGGTGGCAAAGGCGGCAACACCCAACCGAGGAAGTAGTTCGCTTCCGCGACGACGGTGTTCCAGGCTGCTGCGGCGATACTCCAGCCGACATCGACGATGCCGTTGGCCCAGACCCCGAGATTCAACGGCGCATTGAGGACCGGATCGATGAGGTTGTACACGACGCTGTCGGATATCGGCCTGATCAGTTGGTAGTAGAAGATGTCGGTCTGCGCACCGATCAAGCCGGCGAACGGTACGCCCCAGCCGCCCAGCCAGTAGGCGATGTCGACGCCGTAGTTCACGCCCCAGTCGACCCACGACTGGATGTACTGGTACGCCGAGGTGACGAAATCGCTGGCAGCGTTCTGCGGGGTCACCACCGCATTGGGCGTCGCCAGGGCCGGCGCGGCTCCCGTCGTCGGCCCACTGCCCGGGACCGGTGCCGGCTTCGGCGGGGCGGGAACGGCGGCGGTCATGCGGCTCGCTGCGGCCAGCAGTTCGACCATGGCCTGCGTCAGCTGCGGTTGAGTGGATGTCGGATGGGCCGGAACTGCGATATCTGCGGGCGTCACCTGAACCGGGGTCAGCGCGATCGTCGTGGCGGTAGCCGCGGCTGCTCCGGCGATGAGATACGAGCGCACAGATACAGTCATGAAAGCTCCCTGGAAGTTCACAGCCCCAACCCGGCCCTAAACCTATCGCGCACCGCGTCAATAAACATCCGGAATAACCGCGTGTCGTACCGCGCGGGCGTGTCGCAGCGGCGGGCGACGGTACTTTGCGTGGTAGCGGGAACGCACCGCGCCGGCCGTCGGTACTACTGTGACCTCTATGGCAGGCGCCAAGGTTTCAGAATGTGAGACGCGTGGATGATCGACGACATCACGGGGGTTACACGGGAGTGGCTCTGAACCCCCAGCATGGCGCCGATCTGCCCAGCCCGGTGGTCCCACCGACCGTCAACGCCGCCGCGTTGAGACGCGTGCTGCGTCGCGCGCGCGACGGCGTCGCGCTCAACGTTGACGAGGCGGCCATCGCGATGACGGCCCGCGGTGACGATCTGGCTGATCTGTGTGCGAGCGCCGCACGAGTTCGCGATGCGGGCCTGGTCTCGGCGGGCCGGCGCGGCGCCACCGGCCGGCTGCCGGTCAGCTACTCGCGCAAGGTCTTCATCCCGGTCACGCATCTGTGCCGCGACACGTGCCATTACTGCACTTTTGTCACCGTGCCGGGAAAACTCCGGGCACAGGGCATGGGTATGTACATGGAGCCCGACGAAATCCTCGACGTCGCCCGACGCGGGGCCGAACTGGGCTGCAAGGAAGCACTTTTCACTCTCGGTGATCGCCCCGAGGCGCGGTGGGACGAAGCCCGCCAGTGGCTCGACGAGCGAGGCTACGACTCCACGCTGGACTACGTGCGGGCAATGGCCATCAGGGTTCTGGAAGAGACCGGGCTGCTGCCGCACCTTAACCCCGGGGTGATGAGTTGGTCGGAGCTCTCACGGCTCAAGCCGGTCGCCCCGTCCATGGGGATGATGCTGGAGACCACATCGCGACGGCTCTTCGAAACCAAGGGGCTGGCGCACTATGGCAGCCCCGACAAGGATCCGGCGGTGCGGCTGCGCACCCTCGACGACGCGGGCCGGCTGTCCATCCCGTTCACCACGGGCCTGCTGGTCGGTATCGGTGAGACGCTCACCGAGCGTGCCGAGACCATGCATGCGATCCGCAAGTCGCACAAGGAATTCGGTCACGTTCAGGAAGTGATCGTGCAGAACTTCCGGGCCAAGGACCACACCGCTATGGCGTCAACCCCCGACGCAGGCGTCGAGGATTTCCTGGCCACCATCGCCGTGACGCGTCTGGTGCTCGGCCCGAAGATGCGCATCCAGGCACCGCCGAACCTGGTGTCCCGGGATGAGTGCCTGGCGCTGATCGGAGCCGGTGTCGACGACTGGGGCGGGGTGTCACCTCTGACCCCCGATCACGTCAATCCCGAGCGGCCGTGGCCCGCGCTCGACGATCTCGCTGAGGTCACCGCGGAAGCGGGCTACGACCTGGTCCAGCGGCTGACCGCGCAGCCGGCCTATGTGCAGGCCGGGGCGGCGTGGATCGATCCGCGGGTGCGTGGGCATGTTGATGCGCTGGCCGATCCCGATACCGGGCTGGCCCGCGACGTCAACCCGGTGGGCATGCCGTGGCAGGAGCCGGATGAGGCGTCGGAGTCCTTGGGGCGCATTGATTTGCACAGTGCGATCGATGTGGAGGGGCGGCGCACCGAGACTCGTAGTGACCTGGACAGCGCGTTCGGCGATTGGGAGTCGATCCGGGAGAAGATCTCCGAGCTGGCCGCCCGGGCGCCGGAGCGCATCGACACCGATGTGCTGGCCGCCTTGCGGTCTGCGGAACGCGATCCGGGCGGCTGCAGCGACGACGAGTACCTCGCGTTGGCCACTGCCGACGGCCCGGCATTGGAAGCTGTTGCCGCCCTGGCTGATTCGCTTCGGCGCGACACCGTCGGCGAGGACGTGACGTTCGTCGTCAACCGCAACATCAACTTCACCAACATCTGCTACACCGGCTGCCGGTTCTGCGCGTTCGCGCAACGCAAGGGCGACGCCGACGCGTACTCGTTGTCGACCGACGAGGTCGCCGACCGGGCCTGGGAGGCGCACGTCGCTGGTGCCACCGAGGTCTGCATGCAGGGCGGCATCGATCCGGAACTGCCCGTCACGGGGTATGCGGATCTGGTGCGGGCGGTCAAGGCGCGCGTGCCGTCGATGCACGTGCATGCGTTCAGCCCGATGGAGATCGCCAACGGCGTGACCCGTAGCGGGTTGTCGGTGCGGGAGTGGCTGATCAGCCTGCGTGAGGCCGGTCTGGACACCATTCCCGGCACGGCTGCCGAGATCCTCGATGACGAAGTGCGGTGGGTGCTGACCAAGGGCAAGCTGCCCACCTCTGAGTGGATCGATGTGGTGACCACGGCGCATGAGGTGGGGCTGCGCTCGTCGTCGACGATGATGTACGGCCACGTTGACACCCCCAAGCACTGGGTTGGGCACCTCAACGTGCTGCGCGGCATCCAGGACCGTACCGGCGGCTTCACCGAGTTCGTCCCGCTGCCGTTTGTTCATCAGTCCTCACCGCTGTATCTGGCCGGTGGCGCGCGACCGGGACCGACCCACCGCGACAACCGGGCGGTGCATGCGTTGGCCCGGATCATGTTGCACGGCAGGATCTCCCACATTCAGACGTCGTGGGTCAAGCTCGGCGTCGAGCGTACCCAGGTGATGCTGCGCGGTGGCGCCAACGATCTCGGTGGCACGCTGATGGAGGAGACCATCTCCCGCATGGCCGGTTCGGAGAACGGCTCGGCCAAGACTGTCGAGGAACTGGTCGCCATCGCCGAGGGCATCGGTCGTCCCGCGCGTCAACGCACCACCGACTACTCACCGCTCGCTGCCTGATCTGGTTTCTCTGCACCGCGAGCGTGCTGGGGGCCCCTCCCGCTTGCAGGGGAGTTTGCTGGCCGACACGCCGCTCTGCGTCAGCATCGGGCGCACGCTCGCGCTTGCCGAGGGTGCATGGGGGGCGGGCTGAGGTGTGGCCTCCGCATGGCGTCGTCGTGGCGCCGTGCCCGTCGTGCGGCGTCGTGACGGTCGTGCAACGTCGTGACGGTCGTGCGACGTGCTGACGGTCCTCACATGATCTGACGTAACCGGGCGCATCCGATGATTCCGCACGCTCATGCCCGCCGAGCGTGCACAGAATGCTGGGATTTTGCGGTGTGTCGAGGGACAAACACGCACGCTCGCGGTGCCATGCCATGCCATGCCATGCCATGCCATGCCATGCCATGCCATGCCAGGGGAAGCAACCCGGAAAACTTTTTCGCGAACATGGGAATGCATGCGGACCGTAGTCCGGTTATGTCTGACGAAGGCGCCGGAACGACCGGCATTCCCGACCAAGGAGACATCATGACCGCTGCAACCGCCACTGATCTGACCGCCGGCACCTGGGCCATCGACCCGGTGCATTCTTCGATCAACTTCTCTGTCCGGCATCTGATGGTGAGCAAGGTTCGCGGCAGCTTTGAGACCTTCAGCGGCGCGATCGTCGTCGCCGAGGACGGCACGCCGTCGGTGACCGCCACCATCGACGTCAACTCGATCAACACGCGCAACGAGCAGCGCGACGCGCACGTGCGGTCCGCCGACTTCTTCGACGCCGAGAACCACCCGACGGCCACGTTCGCGTCGACCGGGGTTCGGCGCGACGGTGACGACTATGTCGTCGACGGCGACTTCACCCTCAAGGGAGTCACCAAGCCCGTCTCGCTGAAGCTCGAGTACAACGGCGTCAACCCCGGTATGGGCCAGGGGCCGGTAGCCGGCTTCGAGGCCTCGGTCGTGTTGAACCGCAAGGACTTCGGCATCGACATCGAGCTGCCGCTGGAGACCGGTGGCACCGTCGTCGGCGACAAGGTGACCATCACCCTCGAGATCGAGGCGCTCAAGCAGGCCTGATTCTCTCCGCACCGATCACCGGCGTGGCGCGCGAGCGTCACGCCGGTGTGGTTTCGTGCGGATGCCGGCGGATGTGCGACTCCGCGCGCATCCGATCGACCATGTGCGGGTAGTGCAGCTCGAATGCCGGGCGCTCGGAACGGATCCGGGGCAGTTCGGTGAAGTTGTGTCGTGGCGGCGGGCACGACGTGGCCCACTCGAGGGAATTGCCGTAGCCCCAAGGATCGTCGACGGTGACGGGCTCGCCGTAGCGCCAGCTCTTGAAGACGTTCCAGACGAACGGCAGCATCGACAGCCCGAGGATGAAGGAGCCGATGGTGGACACCACATTGAGTGTGGTGAATCCGTCGCTGGACAGGTAGTCGGCGTAGCGCCGGGGCATGCCCTCGTTGCCGAGCCAGTGCTGCACCAGGAATGTGGTGTGGAACCCGATGAGGGTCAACCAGAAGTGCAGCTTGCCGAGGCGCTCGTCGAGCAGCCGGCCGGTCATCTTGGGGAACCAGAAGTACACACCTCCGAACGTCGCGAACACGATGGTGCCGAACAGCACGTAATGGAAGTGCGCCACCAGAAAATACGTGTCGGTGACGTGGAAATCGATCGGCGGGCTGGCCAGCATCACCCCGGAGAGCCCGCCGAGCAGAAAGGTGACCATGAAGCCCACCGAGAACAGCATCGGTGTTTCAAAGGTCAACTGGCCCTTCCACATCGTGCCGATCCAGTTGAAGAACTTGATGCCCGTGGGCACCGCGATCATGTACGACATGAACGAGAAGAACGGCAGCAGAACGGCTCCCGTGGCGAACATGTGGTGCGCCCACACCGCCATCGACAGGGCCGCGATGCTGACGGTGGCATAGACCAACGTGGTGTAGCCGAAGACCGGCTTACGGCTGAACACCGGGATGATCTCGGTGACGATGCCGAAGAACGGCAACGCGACGATGTACACCTCGGGGTGGCCGAAGAACCAGAACAGGTGCTGCCACAAGATGACTCCGCCGTTGGCCGGGTCGTAGATGTGTGCGCCCAGGTGACGGTCGGCGGCCAGGCCGAACAGTGCGGACGTCAGCAGTGGGAACACCAGCAGCGCCAGGATGCTGGTGATGAAGATGTTCCACGTGAAGATGGGCATCCGGAACATCGTCATTCCGGGGGCCCGCATGCAGACCACGGTGGTGATCATGTTGACCGCCCCGAAGATGGTGCCGAGGCCGCCGACGGCCAGGCCCAGGATCCACAGATCTGCGCCCGCGCCCGGAGAGTGCAGTGCATCGCTGAGCGGGGTGTAGGCCGTCCAGCCGAAGTCGGGGGCGCCACTGGGTGTGATGAATCCCGAGATCGTTATCAACCCGCCAAAGGCGAAGAGCCAGAACGACAATGCGTTCAGGCGGGGAAACGCGACATCGGGCGCTCCGATCTGCAATGGGAGAACCAGGTTGGCGAAGCCGAACACGATCGGCGTCGCGTAGAACAGCAGCATCACCGTGCCGTGCATGGTGAACAGCTGGTTGTACTGCTCGTTGGACAGGAACTGCAGACCGGGTTGCGCGAGCTCGGTGCGCATCAGCAGGGCCATCAGGCCACCGGTGAAGAAGAACGAGAAGCACGCGACCATGTACATGATCCCGATGAGCTTGTGATCGGTGGTGGTGATCAGCTTGTAGACCAGGTTGCCTCGCGGGCCGACACGTGCCGGGTACGGGCGCTGCGGCAGAAGCGAAGGCGGGATTCTCTCTGCCAGGGTCATCGCTCGCCTCCTGCCTAGTTTTTACAACTCGATCTTGTATAAACTATCCTCGTGACGTACGTGATCGGCAAGCCCTGCGTAGACGTGATGGACCGAGCTTGCGTGGACGAGTGCCCCGTCGACTGCATCTACGAAGGCGCCCGGGCGCTCTACATCCATCCCGATGAATGTGTCGATTGCGGTGCCTGCGAACCGGTCTGCCCGGTCGAGGCCATCTACTACGAAGACGATCTGCCCACGGACCTCGTGCCGTACCAGGCTGACAACGCGGCCTTCTTCACCGAAACGCTGCCCGGTCGTGACGTGCCCCTGGGGTCGCCCGGCGGCGCCGCCAAGCTGGGACCGGTCGCCGCAGACGCGCCTCTGGTGGCGAGTCTTCCGCCGCGGGACCAGCCATGAGCGTGCCGGTAGGTGGCCTCGCCGACCTCGCCGACCTCGCCGACCTCGCCGATCGGGACGACGTGTATGCCCTGCTGGCGCGGTTCTACGGCCGCGCGTTGGTCGACGACCTGTTGGCGGGCCCGTTCACCGATGTTCGGGAGAAGGGGCTGGACTCGCATCTTCCGGTGATGTGTGACTTCTGGGAGACGCTGCTGTTCCGGGCTGGGCGCTACCGCGGCAGTGCGTTGGTGGTGCACCGGTTCGTGCACCGCGACCATCCGCTGACGTACCGACACTTCATCCGATGGCTGACCCTGTGGCTGGCGACGGTGGACGAAATGTATTGCGGGCCCGTTGCGGAACAGGCCAAGACCCAGGCCCGCCGGATCGCCTGGGCGATGCACCGAAGGCTCACGGGAACGGACGCTCCGGAACTCGACGCCTTCGTCCGGGACGAACTGGCAGCGCGGGCCTGACGGCTACAGTCGCGCGGCCAGTTCCGTACCTTGCTTGATGGCCCGTTTGGCATCCAGTTCGGCGGCGAGCGCGGCACCGCCGATGATGTGCGGCTGGATACCGTTGCGGCGCAGTCCCTCTTCGAGATCGCGCACCGATTCTTGACCGGCGCAGATCACCACGCTGTCGACCGCCAGTACCCGCGCGTCGGAGTGGTCTGGTCCGAAGCTGATGTGCAGACCCTCGTCATCGATGCGCTCGTAGTTCACCCCGGAAAGCTGGTGTACACCTTTGGCTTTCAGTGACGCGCGGTGCACCCAGCCGCTGGTCTTGCCCAACGTGCGGCCCTGTGGGCCCTTGGTACGTTGCAGCAGGTACACCTCGCGCACCGCGGGCGCAGGCAGCGGGGTGGTGAGCGCGCCGCGCGCTTCCTGGGGGTCGGCCGCGCCCCACTCTGCTTTCCACTCCTTGAGATTCAGGGTCGGCGACAACTCGGTGGTCAGGAACTCGCTGACGTCGAATCCGATCCCGCCCGCACCGATGACGGCCACCGATGCGCCTACCGGTGCCCCGGTGATGGCCTGGGCATAGGTGAGCACCTTGGGATGGTCGATGCCGGGGATGTCGGGCAACCGCGGTGTGACCCCGGTGGCGAGTACCACGTCGTCGAATCCGGTCAGTTCCTCGACGCCCACGCGGGTTCCGAGCCGCACCTCGACTCCGTGCTTGTCCAGCATGCGGCTGTAGTAGCGGATCGTCTCATTGAACTCTTCCTTGCCGGGAATCCTTCTGGCCAAGTCGAATTGACCGCCCACCACGCTGCCCGCCTCGAAGAGTGTGACCCGGTGGCCGCGCTGGGCCGAGCTGACCGCGGTGGCCAGGCCCGCCGGGCCTGCGCCCACGACGGCCACCGAACGGGCCCGCCGGGTGGGGCTCAGTAGCAGGGTGGTTTCCCGTCCCGCCCGTGGATTGAGCAGGCACGACACGTTCTTGTGGACGAAGGCGTGGTCGAGACAGGCCTGGTTGCAGGCGATGCAGGTGTTGATTTCGTCGGCGGAGTCGGCGGCCGCCTTGTTCACCCAATCGGGATCGCTCAGCAGCGGTCGGGCCATCGAGATCAGCTGGACATGAGTGTCAGTCAGAATCTGTTCGGCGGCCTGCGGCATGTTGATCCGGTTGGACGCGACCACAGGGATGGTGACGTGTTCGGCGACCGCACTGCTGATGCCGACGAATGCCGCATTGGGCACCGAGGTGACGATCGTCGGCACCCGGGCTTCATGCCAGCCGAAGCCGGAGTTGATCATCGTCGCCCCCGCCGCCTCGATTTCGGTTGCGAGCGCGACGATCTCGTCCCAGCTCTGACCGTCCTCGACGTAGTCGGCCATCGACATCCGGTAGCAGGCGATGAAGTCGGTGCCGACGGCCTCGCGCACCCTCCGCACGATTTCGACCGGGAATCGTCGCCGCTTCTCGGGGGTGCCGCCCCAGGCATCGGTGCGCTTGTTGGTGCGTGGCGCCAGGAACTGGTTGAGCAGATAACCCTCGCTGCCCATGATCTCGACACCGTCGTAGCCGGCGTCGCGGGCCAGCAGTGCGCAGCGGACGAAGTCGTCGATGGTGCCTTGGATATCGCGCAGTGCCCGGGGTCGAAACGGGTTGATGGGCGCCTTGATCGACGATGCGCTGACCGAAAGCGGGTGATAAGCATAGCGTCCGGCGTGCAGGATCTGCAGAAGAATCTTGCCGTCGGCCTCGTGCACGGCCGCGGTGATGCGGCGGTGCCTGCGTGCCTCGGCTGACGACACCAGCTGCGACGCGAGCGGCAGCAACCAGCCCGTCCGGTTGGGGGCGTAGCCACCGGTGATGATCAGCCCGACGCCGCCGCGGGCCCGTTCGGCGAAATATTCGGCGAGCTGGTCGGTGTCGCGGGCGCGGTCCTCCAGGCCGGTGTGCATCGAGCCCATCACCACGCGGTTGCGCAGTGTGGTGTAGCCGAGGTCCAGCGGTGCCAACAGGTTCGGATAGCTCATCGGGATCCTTCCGCAACTACAGGGTTCGAGAACTACAGGGCGTCCAGAACTTCGGAAAGCCACTCCAGTGAGCTCTCCTCGGCACGCATTCCGCCGCGCAACACCAGGTACTGGTGCAGCGCACTGCCCTGCAGTGCCGACGGATCGGGAAACTGTCGCTTCTGGTAGCCGCGGTAGGTGTCGAGCAAGGCCACCCGCTCGGAGCGCAGCGCCTCGATCTGCTCGCGCAGCGCGCAGAGATCGCCGTGGGCCGCGCCGCGGACCTTGACGGCCAGGTCGCGCGTGCGGGTGTCCGCGGTCGAGCCGGCCCGGCCTGCCGGGGGTTTCGGCAGTGGTTCGGCGATCCAGCGGGCCAGCTCTTCGCGCCCGGCGTCGGACACGGTGTACACCTTCTTGTCCGGTCTGCCGTACTGCACGACGGGGGTGACATGGACCCAGCCGTCGTTCTCCATGGCCCGCAACGTTCGGTAGATCTGCTGGTGCGAGGCCGCCCAGAAGTAACCGATCGACCGGTCGAAGCGGCGGGTCAGCTCATAGCCCGAACCGGACTGTTCGCTCAACGACACCAGGATGGCGTGGGGGAGGGCCATGCCCGGAGCTTAGGTGGGACCGCTGGTCCTATGCAACTAGGTGCAGTGGGGCGGAGTGCATAGGCGTGGCGACTGGTCGAGCTGTATCTGCAACGTTTAGTATCAGTAACCGCGAGCCACCCTTAACTGTGGCGCGCGAAGTTAGGACACACTGAGACGAGCGTCCCGGAATGTGTAACGCATACTGGCGCGCGGGATCACGAGTCCTGACCGAGCCCGACCAGCAGCCCACTGGACAGGAGACACATCAGTGACGTACGTCATTGCCGAACCCTGCGTCGACGTCAAAGACAAGGCGTGCATCGAGGAATGCCCTGTCGATTGCATCTACGAGGGTGGACGCATGCTGTACATCCACCCCGACGAGTGCGTGGACTGCGGTGCATGCGAACCGGTCTGCCCGGTCGAGGCCATCTACTACGAAGACGATGTGCCGGACCAGTGGGCCAGCTACACGCAGAGCAACGCGGACTTCTTCACCGAGCTGGGCTCGCCGGGCGGTGCTTCCAAGGTCGGCATGACCGACAACGACCCGCAGGCCATCAAGGATCTTCCGCCGCAGGGTGAGGACTGATCCTGCCGTTCCCGTCCCGCTCTGACGTGGCGCGTACCCCGCGCTCGGCCGCTCTGCCGGAGTTCCCCTGGGACACCCTGGCCGAGGTGACGGCCCGCGCCCGTTCGCATCCCGACGGCATCGTCGACCTGTCGGTGGGGACCCCGGTGGATCCGGTGGCCCCGCTGATCCGCGAGGCACTCGCGTCGGCGAGTGCCTCGCCCGGGTATCCGACGACCGCTGGTACGCCGGCGCTCCGGGCGTCGGCGACGGCTGCGTTGCGGCGCCGCTACGGCATCACCGAGCTGGCGCCCGACGCTGTCCTTCCGGTCATCGGCACCAAAGAGTTGATCGCCTGGCTTCCGACACTGCTGGGCCTCGGTTCCGGCGACACGGTCGTGGTCCCCGAGCTCGCGTACCCCACCTATGAGGTCGGCGCGCGCCTGGCCGGAGCACAGGTGGTTCGGGCCGACGCGCTGACCCAGCTCGGCCCGCAGGTGCCTGCCCTGATCTTCCTCAACTCGCCGAGCAATCCGACCGGCCGCGTGCTGGGCGTCGACCACCTGCGCAAGGTGGTGACGTGGGCACGTGAACGCGGCGTCCTCGTCGCGTCCGACGAGTGCTATCTCGGGCTCAGCTGGGATGCCGACCCGGTCAGCGTGCTGCACCCGTCGGTCAGCGACGGTGACCACACCGGGCTTCTGGCTATCCACTCGCTGTCCAAGACGTCGTCCCTGGCCGGCTATCGGGCGGGTTTCGTCGCCGGGGATCCTGCGGTGGTCGCCGAGTTGCTGGCGGTGCGCAAGCACGCAGGCATGATCGTCCCGACGCCGGTGCAGGCGGCGATGGTCGCGGCCCTCGACGACGACGAACACGAAGCCCTGCAGCGGGATCGGTATGCGCGTCGCCGCGCGATGCTGCTGCCGGCACTGCGGTCGGCCGGGTTCACGGTCGAACATTCTGAGGCCGGGCTCTACCTGTGGGCGAGCCGCGGCGAGCCGTGCCGGGACACCGTCGCGTGGTTGGCCGAACGTGGCATCCTGGTCGCGCCAGGCGAGTTCTACGGCCCGGCCGGTGCACAGTATGTGCGGGTCGCGTTGACGGCCACCGACGAACGCATCGACGCCGCCGTCGCCCGCCTCGCCTGATCCCTGCTCTCTGCGGCCGAATGGCCAGTTGTCACCCGCGATCTGCGGAAAAGCGTGCAACAACTGGCCATTCGACGCCTACCCAGCAGCTGGCTATCCCTCGAAGCCGTGGTAGTGCATCACGTGCTTGATGCGGGTGTAATCCTCGAGCCCGTACATCGACAGGTCCTTGCCGTAGCCGGAGTGTTTGAAACCACCGTGCGGCATCTCGGCGACCAGCGGGATGTGGGTGTTGATCCACACGCAGCCGAAGTCCAGTCGGGCCGACATCCGCGCCGCGACATCGACATTGCGCGTCCACACCGATGAGGCCAGCCCGTATTCGGTGCCGTTGGCGTATGCCAGTGCCTCGTCTTCGGTGCTGAACTTCTGCGCGGTGACGACGGGCCCGAAGATCTCGGTCTGGATCAACTCGTCGTCCTGGCGCAGATCGGCGATCAGCGTGGGTTCGAAGAAGAAACCGGCGCCCTCCTTCTTCTTGCCGCCGGCCAGCACCCGGGCATGCTCGGGCGCCCGTGAGACCAGGCCCGAGACGTGGGCCAGCTGGTTGGGATTGTTGATCGGGCCGAACAGGATGTCCTCGTCGTTGGGGTCGTAGCCGGTCTTGGTGGCGGCGACCGATTCGGTCATGGCTGCCAGCAGCTCGTCGTAGATGCCTTCTTGCACGATCATCCGGGTGGCGGCGGTGCAGTCCTGGCCGGCGTTGAAATAGCCTGCGGCTGTGACGCCCTCGACGACAGCGGCGATGTCGGCGTCGTTGAACACCACCACGGGAGCCTTGCCGCCGAGCTCGAGATGGGCCCGCTTGAGGTCCTGCGCGGCGCTCGTGGCCACCGCGACACCGGCGCGGGTCGACCCGGTGATCGACACCAGCTGGGGCACCGGGTGTGCGGTCAGCGCGGCACCGGTGTCCCGGTCGCCGCAGACCAGGTTGCACACCCCGGGCGGGAAGATCTCCTGCATCTTCTCGACCATCCAGTACGACGACGCCGGAGTGGTGTCCGACGGCTTGAGCACCACGGTGCACCCGGCGGCCAGCGCCGGCGCGAACTTCCACACCGACATCATCATCGGGTAGTTCCACGGCGCGACCTGGGCCACCGGCCCGACCGGTTCGCGTCGGATGGACGACGTGTGACCGCGCATGTACTCGCCCTGCGACCGGCCCTCCAGCACCCTGGCGGCGCCGGCGAAGAACCGGATCTGATCGAGCATCGGCGGAATCTCCTCCGACGCGGTCAGCGAGACCGGCTTACCGGTGTTCTCGCACTCGATGGCGATGAGCTCGTCGGCGTTCTCCTCGATGACGTCGGCGAGCTTGAGCAGCGCCCGCTGTCGCTCACTGGGAGTGGACCAGCGCCAGGTCTCGAACGCCTTACCGGCCGCCTGGAACGCCAGATCCACGTCAACCGCAGACGAATTCGGCGCCGAGGCGAACACCTCGCCGGTGGACGGGTTGACGATGTCCATCATCTGACCGTCCGAGGCGGTCTGGATTTCTCCGTTGATGACGTTGTGGATGACTTTTTTGTCCGACATGAACATGACTCCGATCAGTGAGGGTGGTGACAGGCGGATGGTGGGGTCGGCTCGACATCGAGAGCCGGATTACGGTCGAAGAAGCCGGCGGGTTTGAGCCAGAAGGAGACGGCGTCCACCGGCATGATCGGCCATTCCTCCGGCCGCGGGATGTGGTGGATGCCGAAGGTGTACCAGAGCACGACGTCGGTGTTGTCGATCGGCCGGTTGGCCGCAGTCCATTCCGGCAGTCCGAGTCCCGGGCCGCTCTGGTTGACGAATTCGCCTGACGGCCAGCGCTCGTCGGGGCTGTTTGGCGTGACCCAGAGCGTATGGGCGATGGCCTCGGCGCGCCGGAAGATGGGAGAGGCGGGGTCGAACATCGCGGGGAAGGCGGCGCCGGGCACCAGCTTGTAGGACGGGTGGGTACCCAAGCCGTTGGTGGTGTTCTCGTTGACCACCTTCCAGGCCCGCTGGGTGTCCCAGTTGTAGTCCTGCTTGCCCTCGGACTCGGTGCGCAGCGCAGTGTTCTTCTGCCGCAAGGACAATCCGTACGGGTTGTCCGGACCTATCGGTTCGATCTCGGTTTCGGTGGCGTAGACGGTGTTGTCGGCTCCGTCCACGTCGAGGTCCAGACGGGCGGTGATGAAGTGCTGGTGGAACGGCGCGTAGGTGTTGTTGTCCACCAGTGTGCCGTGCGGGTGCTCCTCACCGTCGCGTAGATGCGTGGTGACCATCAAACCCGTTGCGCGGATCTCACATTCGATGTTGCCGTCCTGGTAGAACCGCCAGTACACGAGATATTCGTAGTTGGCGACAGTCATGTGGCTGGACACCGTGAGCCTGCGCATGCGGCGCACGTCGGCGCTGCCGCCGTGCTCCACGTGCTTCCACAGCACCGCGTTGTCTTCCTCGTGGATGCAGATCGCGTTGCGGATCGGATACGGCTCGCCCTTGGTGTCGTGCAACACCGCGTCGAGATAGCGGATCTCACCGAGGCAGTCGCAGCCCAGCTCCAGCGAGGTGGTCATGAACCCGATGCCCCACTCCCCGATGTCGAAGGCGGTGCGCCGGTAGTGGTCCGGGCAGTGGTCGCGGTAGGGCACCGCCATCTCGGCCAGCGACATTCGATGCGCGATGGGTCGCACCCGGCCGTGGTCGTTGTAGCTCACGGTGTGCAGCGTCATGCCCTCGCGGTAGTTGAAACCGACTCGCAGCGACCAGTTCTGCCATTGCAGCAGGTTGCCGGCTAGGGTGAACGACGGGCCTTCGGGCTGGGTGATGTCCAGGGGTTTCAACGGTGGGCGAGTGCTGGACTCGCGCAGTTGCGCAGGGATGTTGGCGGGCTTGTACTCGGCCATCACCTCCGGGATGTCGATCGGCTCGCCTTCTTCGATCTCCAGCAGCTCCATCGTGTTCATGTCGACGACGCAGTGGAATCCACGTAGGTGGTGCGCGTAGATGTTGGCGCCGCCGGGGGATCGCAGCCAGGTGTCGGTCCAGCCGAGCCGCCTGCCCTTGTAGCGCTCCGGGATCAGGATGTCGCCGTAGGTCCAGACGTCCATGAACACCATGTCCATGTCGGTGACACCGCGCCGGGCCAACGCGGCGATCACGTCGGGGTGGGTGCGCATCGCCCGGTCGCACTCGTCCCATTCGTCGACCGTGAAGTTGGCCTGCACACCCGGTAGATGCGTCCAGCTCAGAACCGCATCGTCGGTGAGCGAGACGGTGGCCTTGTAGGTGCTGTTGGAGTCGCGGTGGAAGCACACCACGAGAGCGCGGCGCTCGGGTGCCGTACCCGTCGTGTCGTACGCGGTGAGCTGTTGTTTGTCGGGTTCGACGAGCTCGATGGACGCGAACCGCCACCGGTCGTCCACACCACGGTCACGCCGCACGATGGCAGCAACCTGCCGAAATTCCTCCGGGCCCAGCGGATCAAGTGGGTGAAACGTCCGAACGACGGTGTCAGTCATCGACCCTCCGATGTGATTAAGTTCACGATCTGGATCAGTATGCGAGGGGTGCGATGTTTGCACAGCTGCCGAATTGGCCAGTCAGGCGTGCGGCGATAGACGTTCCGTCTAAACGGCCAGGGCGGCGCAGGCGCGCAGCGTCGCGGCGAGGTACGTCGCGTCCTGCGCTGCCGGCCACGACGACATCTTGACCACGACGGTGCGCGAGGCCCGATCGACGTACACCAGCTGGCCATGAATGCCCAGGCACAGCAGCACCGGTCCGGACGCCCTGCGGTAGAACCAGAACTGGTTGCGGTACCAGCCGCCGGGCAGCATCGGCTCGTTGTCGGTGAGTGCGAACGCTTCGCGCACATCCGGTGTGGGATCGAAGGTCTCGGCGAGCCAGCGGGCCGGGATGACCCGCCGGCCGTCCCGGGCGACTCCGTCGTCGAGAATCAACTGACCGAACCGGCCGAGATCGCGCAAGGTGGCACAGATTCCGCCGTCGTGTACAGCGGCGCCCACCGCGTCGCAGACCACCTCGGCGTCGTACTCGGCGCCCATGGGCTGCCAGATCAACGTTGAGATCAAGTCGGCCATGCGCACACCCGCGGCGCGTTCGCACATCCAGCCGAGCATGTCGGTGTCGCAGGACCGGTAGGTGAACTCGCCACCGTGCGGGCCACCGGAACCGATCTGGCGCAGGTAGGCATATCCGCCGACGACATCCTCGGGCTGTAGCGGAGCCCATCCCACCGAACGTTCCATCTGCCGAACCTCAGAATCGGGCGCGGTGTACGCCTCACTGAACGCGACGCCCGTCCGCATGTCGAGCACGTTGCGCAGGGTCGCCCCGGCATAGCCACAGTCGGCGACCTCGGGTACGTATTCGGTGACCGGGGCGTCCGGGTCGAGGGTGCCGCGTTCGACCAGGATGCCGGCGACGCATCCGACGAGCGACTTGGACACCGACATCAACAGATGCCTGCTCGATTCGGTCATCGCGCCGAGATACTGCTCGGCGACGATGTGTCCGTCGCGCAGCACCAGCAGTCCGTCGGTGTGGGTCGCGGCGAACACCTCCGATGCGGTGACCTCCCCGCCGTCGGGCCAGATGACCGTCGGGTCGCCCAGTGGTGCATCGTGTTTCGGCAGCGAAGAGCAGTGCCCGCCGGCAGGGATGCGGTGCGTCGGCAACAGTTCACGCAGGTGCTGGAACGCCCACCGCAGATACTGCGGTTCCTGCCAGTTGGCGATGGTGACCTGATCTTCGGACGCCGGTGGGAACCCTGTCATGGGCTCGGCCTGGTCGTGCATGGCAGGAGATGGTACTGCCGGATCGGAGGAATCATGCGTGCTCTCGCCTACGATCGGCCTGTGGAGGTTAACGCCGACAACTGGCAGCAACCGCCGTTCAACCGGTGGGCGTACTGGCATATCGAAGATATCTTGCCGACGCAGCCGATACCTCGCGGCACCGGCCCGGTCCGCGCGTTACCCGCCGTCGAGGCCCTTGATCCGTTGGAAGTCAATGTCATTCGGTCCGACGGCGAAGAGGCCACGGTCGCCGACGTGCTGGCGGACACCTACACGGACGCTTACGTGGTGCTGCAGGACGGTGGTCTGGTCACCGAATGGTACGGCGCGGAGGGGGCCGCTGACCGTCCTCACGCGACGATGTCGATCACCAAGTCCGTCGTCGGCGCGGTGGCCGGCGTTCTGGTGGACCGCGGACTGCTCGACGTCGGCCTGCCCGTCACCGACATCGTCGGTGAACTGGCGGGCAGTGGCTACGCCGGTGCGACGGTGCGCGACATTCTCGACATGCGCAGCGGTGTGCTGTTCCGCGAGGACTACACCGACCCGCAGTCCGAGGTTCGGCTACTCAGCGATTGGTTGGGAACGCGCGGGCTTTACGAATATCTGGTCGGGTTGTCGGCCGAGGCGCCGCACGGACAACGATTTCTGTACCGCTCAGCGGAATCCGATGTATTGGGCTGGGTGTGTGAGCGGGTATCGGGCACGCCGATGGCCGAGTTGATCTCGACGCTGATCTGGGAACCGATGGGTGCCGAGTTCGATGCCGAGATACTGTGCGACACAGTCGGTACCGCGATCCACGATGGTGGGCTGTGTGCTACAGCGCGGGATCTGGCGCGCTTCGGTCAACTGCTTCTGGACGGCGGTGTGGTTCCCGACGACGGCGACGACGGGGTGCGCACCGTGATCGGGCCGCGCTGGCTGCGCGCGGCCTGGGCCGTCGACGCCGATGCCCGGTCGGTGTTCATCGAGTCGCCGAACGAGGTGTCGATGCCGGGCGGCTGGTATCGCAATCAGTTGTGGTTCCGCCCGGGTCTATTTGGAGATGTGTTGCTTTGCTTGGGAATTCACGGGCAGATGATTCACGTCAGCCGACGCACCCGGACTGTCTGCGTGAAGTTCTCGACGTGGCCGCAGGCCCAGGAACCCCGCTTCATGCAGGACACTCTGCGGGCGTTCGATGCGGTCGGAGGGGCGTTGAGCGGCCGCCAGCGCATGGGAGACAAACACCGTCTGCCCGGCATCGTCTCGGGTATGACGCGGCATTCGGGCGCCGGCAATCCCGACCAGTCTTGAACGGTTCTGTCGAATGTCCGCCCACAGCGCCGAGTTCGTCTTAGTCTGAGCGTCCGTCACATGTGAATCGAAGCCGGCTGGCGATGCGGGAGGTTGCAATGGCGAAACGGGTTTCTACGGCGAGCAAGGCCGCCAAAGCGCCCGCGGCGCGTAAAGCTGCGAAAGCGCCTGCGGCGCAGAAGGTCACGAAACCCGCGGTGCGCAAGGCGGCCGCCAAGAAGGCGCCTGCAGCCAAGCGGGAACCGGCTCGTACCGCGCCCGCCAACAAGGGCACCGCAACTACTGCGGCGGCCAAGAAGAGCGCCGCGACCAAACCCGCTGCCAAGTCTGCCGCCAAAAAGACTGCGGCCAAGAAGGCACCCGCCGCCAAGAAGGCACCCGCCGCCAAGAAGGCACCCGCCGCCAAGAAGGTGACTGCGGCCAAGAAAGCCCCCGCCGCCAAGAAGGCACCGGTACGCAGGACCGCCAAAGCGACAGCCGCCAAGAAAGCGACCAAGGCGACCGCCCGCAAGGGTCCGCTCGGCGGCAAGACCCTCAACGGAATCTCCGAGATCCGTACCTTCTTCCGCACCAACACCCAGCCGATCTACTTCGTCGGCCCGACGGCCTTCAATCTGCTCGGCATCGACCGCTGGGTGCGCAACTTCCAATACATCACCTACTACGACTCCTGGGACGGCGCGCATCCGCGGGTGTTCGCGCCGAAGAACAAGCCCTATGTCGAGTTCGAGTCCAGCGAACACATCAACAACTATCTGCTGCGTGACCCCGAGGTGCGGGCCTATCTGAAGCGGCGCGGCGGCACGCCGATGGTCGCGATGGTCTTCTTCGACGAGGAGACCGAGCAGATCTGCGAAGAGCTCGGTTACAAGCTGATCCTGCCGCCGGATTCGCTGCGGCGGCGGCTGGACTCGAAGATCGTCACCACCGAGCTGGGTAATGAGGCCGGTGCGCCGTCGGTGCCCAACGTGCTCGGTAAGGCGAACAACTACACGCAACTGCGACGCCTTGCGGGCAAACAGCGACTGGGCTCGGACCTGGTGGTGCAGACGCCTTACGGCGACTCCGGCAAGACCACGTTCTTCATCAAGTCGAAGGCGGACTGGGACAAAGACGCCGCGGACATGGTCGGCCAGGAACTCAAGGTGATGAAGCGCATCAACAACAAGGCCGCCGCGGTGGAGGCCTGCATCACCAAGCACGGCACCATCGTCGGACCGTTCATGACCGACCTCACCGGATATCCAGAACTGACGCCCTATAAGGGTGGGTGGTGCGGCAATGACCTGTTCCCTGAAGCGCTTTCGGATGAGCAGCGCGCCACCGCGATCAGCCATGTCCGCAAGATGGGGGACCGGTTGGCCAAGGAGGGTTACCGCGGCTTCCTCGAGATCGATGTGCTCATCGACCTCGACACCGACGAGGTGTACCTGGGTGAGATCAACCCGCGCATCTCGGGCGCCTCGTCGATGACCAACGTGACTGCCGGTGCCTACGCCGACGTACCGCTGTTCCTGTTCCACCTTCTCGAATTCATGGACGTGGACTACACCATCAACGTCGAGGAGATCAACGACCGGTGGCGGGATCTCGCGGCGGTCGACGTGTGGTCGCAGCTGATCATGAAGGAACCGAACAAGACCGTGGAGCGGATTCTGGCCGCACCGAAGACCGGGACCTGGCACCTCGACGACGACGGTGTGTTGACCTTCGCTCAGGTGGTCAATGACTGGCATGACATCACCGGCGAGGACGAAGCCTTCTTCCTCAGGGTTTACGGCGAAGGCGATTACCGGTTCAAGGGCGCCGATCTGGGGATCCTGGTGACGAAAGGCCGGATGCAGACCGCCGAAGGACTGACGCCGCGGTGCCTGCACTACATCGAGGGCATCCGCGACGCTTACCAATCCGAGCCACTGCCCGATCCTCCCGCGGTCCATCCCGTCGCCTATGTGAAGTAAGCGCTGCCGATCCGAGCGATCGGAGAGTTCGCGGCGAAGCCGTCGTCACGTTGGAGCCCGCGTTCGGTGCGGGAGATGGTGGTGGGCCAGCGCGGCTTTCGGTGTCGAGTCAGCGTTCGCGATCACCGAGACTGACCACAGGGACAAATTCCGCGGAGCTTTTGTCCCTGACGTGAATGTCGGTACCCAGGGCCGACCGGCGAACGCGCCGATTGGTGGTGGTGCCCACCCTTCAACCCCAACCACCACCGTCGCCCATTTAGTTTCTGTACAAATCGTCGTGGATGAACATGGATGCCCTCCATTTTGTACATCCAGTGATGCACTGTTCCTGCCTAAAGTCAGGGACATGACTGTCGTCGACACTCGCCAAGACCGCCCGAGCAGCGTGCGCCGGGTCGTCACCGCGATCCCCGGCCCTCGCTCGGTCGAACTGGCCGACCGCCGTGCCGCTGCACTGCCCGCCGGGCTCACCAGCTCGTCGGCCGTCTACGCCGAACGGGCCGCCGATGGCGTCTTGGTTGATGTGGACGGCAACTCGTTCATCGACCTCGGTAGCGGTATCGCCGTCACGACCGTCGGCAACAGCGCGCCGCGGGTCGTGGAGCGCGCGGCCGCGCAGCTCGAGCGATTCACTCACACTTGCTTCCTCGTCAACGGCTACGAGAGCTACCTGGAGGTGTGCGAGACCCTGAACCGGCTGACTCCCGGGGACCACCAGAAGCGCAGCGCCTTGTTCAACACCGGCGCCGAGGCGGTCGAGAACGCGGTCAAGTACGCGCGCGTGGCCACCGGCCGCCCCGCCGTTGTGGTGTTCGACCATGCCTTCCACGGTCGCAGCCTGCTCACCATGACCATGACGGCCAAGAACATGCCGTACAAGAACAACTTTGGGCCGTTTGCGCCTGAGGTGTACCGGGTGCCGATGGCCTACCCGTACCGGTGGCCGAGCGGGCCGGACAACGCGGCCGCCGAGGCCTTCGAAGAGTTCCGGCTCGTGGTCGACACCCAGATCGGCGCCGGTTCCGTTGCCGCAGTGGTGGTCGAGCCCATCCAGGGCGAGGGCGGATTCATCGTTCCCGCAGCGGGATTCCTGCGTCAGGTCGCCGAATTCTGCGCCGAGCGGGGCATCCTGCTGATCGCCGACGAAGTGCAGACCGGCATCGCCCGCACCGGCCACTGGTTCGCCAGCGAACACGAAGGCATCGTTCCCGACCTCATCACGACGGCGAAGGGTCTCGGCGGCGGACTGCCGCTGGCCGCGGTGACCGGCCGTGCCGAGGTGATGGACGCCGCGCATGCCGGAGGCATCGGCGGAACCTACAGCGGCAACCCCGTCGCGTGCGAGGCGGCACTGGGAGTCTTCGAGACCATCGAGTCCGAAGACCTGCTGACCCGGGCCCGCCGGATCGGCGACATTCTGCAGGCCGAGCTGGCCGACATCGCCGCCGGAACCAACGTCATCGGTGACGTCCGCGGCCGCGGAGCGATGATCGCCGCCGAATTCGTCACGGGTGATGCCTTGACGCCCAATCGCGACGCGGTGGCCGAGATCGTGCGCTACGCGCAGGACAACGGTGTACTGACGTTGAGCGCAGGCACATTCGGCAATGTGCTGAGATTCCTTCCGCCACTGACCATCCCGGACGAATTGCTGCGCGAGGGGCTCGGCGTGATCCGCGACGCAGTGGCCCGGATCTGATCCGGATCTGAAAGGACTACCGACGTGATAGAGCTGCTCAACCACATCGACGGGGCATGGACCGGCGGTGCCGCTGCGCAATTGGTCGACAACAATCCGGCCTTCCCCGAGCAGACGGTGGCCACCGGCACTTTGGCCGACCACGACCAGCTGGACCGGGCTGTGCGCGCGGCGCGTGAGGCCGCGGCGCGATGGGCGCGCGAACCCATGCACGCCCGCGCGGCCGTGCTGTCCCGCGCGGCCGACCTGGTCGACCGGTCCGCCGAAGCGTGGGGCGCCGAACTGACGCGCGAGGAGGGCAAGACCCTCGCAGAAGGCATCGGCGAGGTGCGTCGGGCCGCGCAAATCCTGCGCTACTACGGCGGCGCCGCCGACCGCGAGGCCGGCGCGGTGTACTCGTCGCCGCGGGCTGGCGAGCAGATCCTGGTGACGCGCAAGCCGATCGGTGTAGTCGCCATCGTCACGCCGTTCAACTTCCCGATCGCGATCCCGACATGGAAGATCGCGCCGGCCCTGGTGTACGGCAACACCGTGGTGTTCAAACCGGCCAGCGTGGTGCCCGTCCTGGCGATGCGGTTGACCGAGGCGCTGGTCGAGGCCGGCCTGCCGCCCGGCGTGCTCAACCTGGTGATCGCAGGCGGTGCGGTGGCGTCGGCGCTGGCCGAGCACCCGGGTGTGGATGCCATCAGCTTCACCGGATCGACCGCAGTGGGGCGGGGCATCGCCGCCGCTGCGGCCGCGCGAGGGGTTCCGGTGCAGGCTGAGATGGGCGGAAAGAACGCCGCGGTGGTACTGGAGGACGCCGATCTGGACCTCGCCGCCGAGCAGGTGATGCTGGGCGCCTTCCGCTCATCCGGCCAGAAGTGTACGGCCACATCACGTCTCATCGTCGCCGACGCGGTGGCCGACGAGTTCCTGACCGAGCTGGCCATCCGGGTGAAGGGCCTTGAGGTCGGCGATCCGATGCAGGCGTCGGTCGCCGTGGGCCCGGTGGTCAACGAATCCGCCTGCCGCTACATCAAGCAGCGCACCGCCGATGCCGTCTCCGACGGCGCCCGCGTGGTCGCGTCAGCCGAGGATCACCAATCCGGTTCTGGTGACGGCTACTTCGTCACTCCGACGGTCTTGCAGTTACCGTCGGTGCAGGCGCCCCTGTGGTCGGAGGAGCTGTTCGGCCCGGTGCTGTCGGTGCTGCGGGCGTCCACCACCGAACAGGCCTTCGAGCTGGCCAACAGTGGTGACTATGGCCTCTCGGCTGCGGTGTTCACCACCGACCTGAGTCGCGCGCTCGCTGCCGTCGACGACCTCGATGTCGGTGTGCTGCACGTCAATTCGGAGTCGGCAGGCGCCGACCCGCACGTTCCGTTCGGGGGTGCCAAGCGCAGCGGCTACGGCCCGAAGGAGCAGGGCGAGGCGGCCCGGGAGTTCTTCACTCACACCACCACGGTGTATCTGCGCGGGGGACGGCCGTGAGCAGCCCTGGTGCGCTGGACGGCGTCGTCGTCGCCGACTTCAGCCGCGTGCTGGCGGGGCCCTACGCGACGATGATGCTGGCTGACCTCGGCGCCGAAGTGATCAAGATCGAACGGCCCGGTTCGGGTGACGACACCCGAAGCTGGGGACCGCCGTTCGACGCGGACGGGCAGGCGACGTACTTCAACTCGGTCAACCGCAACAAGCGCTCGGTGGTGCTGGACCTGCAGACCCCGGAAGGCGTCGAGCAGGCGCGGGAGATCGTGCGCCGAGCGGATGTCGTCGTCGAGAACTTCCGCACCGGCACCATGGAACGTCTGGGGTTGGGCTACGACGACCTCGCCGAGCAGCAGCCCGGCCTGATCTATTGCTCCATCACGGGTTTCGGTTCCGGTCAAGGGGCCGACCTGCCCGGCTACGACCTGCTGGTGCAGGCCGTCGGCGGCCTGATGAGCGTCACCGGGCCGCATCCTGGTGAACCCACGAAGGTCGGTGTCGCGTTGGTCGACGTGCTGGCCGGATTGCACGCTGCCACAGGTATCCTCGCCGCGCTGCACCACCGCACTGCCACCGGGCATGGACAAAAGGTGGAGACCAACCTGCTTTCGACGCTGCTGTCGTCGCTGGTCAACCAGGCGTCGGGCTACCTCGGCGCGGGAGCGGTCCCCGGAATCATGGGCAACCGGCATCCCAGCATCACTCCGTATCAGGTGTTTTCGACCGCAGACCGGCCCCTGGTGCTGGCCGTCGGCAACGACAAGCAATTCCGCGCGCTGTGCGTGGCCCTGGGCTGTGAATCGCTGGCCGATTCAGAGGAATACGCCGACAACACGTCCCGGGTCCGCAACCGCGATGCGCTGGTCGCCGTGTTGACCGAACGCCTCGTCACCCGCGGCTCCGACGAATGGTTCGCCGTGCTGAACGAGGCCGGGGTTCCGGTCGGGCCGATCAACGACATCGCGCAAGCCTTCGATTTGGCCAAGCGTCTCGAGCTCGGCGCCGTCGTCGACGTGCCCGGCACGTCGGTGCCGCAAGTGGCCAACCCGATCCGCATGTCGGTCACGCCCCCGCAATACCGCAGTGCGCCACCGAAATTGGGCGGTTAGGGCGACCCTCAGCGTTTCGGCAGCTCCTGAGCCAGCAGTTCTCTGGCCTTGAGCGCGATCCACATCTCCGAGCGGGTGTGCGCGGAATCCAGGTCGCGGCCGGTCAGTTCGGCCACCCGGACCATGCGGCCCCGCAGGGTGTGGCGGTGCACGCCCAGTTCGGCCGCTGCGGCCTCCCAGTGACCATTGTGGTGCAGGAAAGACTCAAGGGACTCCACCAATTTGGCGCCGGTCTCGGCGTCGTAGTCCTGCAGTGCGCCCAGCCAGCGGTTGGCGATCGAGCGCAGCACGGTGTCCGGCTGCGTGCTGAGCAAGAGGCTGAACGTACCCAGTTCGTCGAACCCGACCAGCCGGTGCCCGTTGGCCTCTGCCACCCGCACGGCTGAAAGCGCTTGCTGCAGGCTGAGTCCGGCGTTGGTGATCGGGGCCGGTTCGCCGAGGCCGCCGTTGATGGCGCGGCGCAGGCCGGTGCGGGCCCTGTTGTAGACGCGGTCGAGTTCGGTGCCGGCGCCATCGGCATGGACGACCACGGCCAGCCCGTCGCCGTTGCGGACACCGGCCATCAGATACGGCTGAGGATCCAGTGCGGCCGCCAATTGATGTTCGGCCGGCAGGGCGGGGCCGATATCGGTGAATACCGCGACGACCACCGAGTCATCGGGCGCGAAGCCGAAATAGCGCAGCAATGCCGGATCCACGTCGAGTGTGCTGTCCAGCAGCGCCTGTGTGACACCGGTGCGCAGGCGCTGTTCGGCATCGATGACCCGCGCCGGCTTCGCGAGTTCGATGGACAACAGCGCCAGCGCGTGGCCGACCAGCAGCCGCTCGCCGGCATCGAGCGGATTGGCCGAGGACACTGCCAGATAACCCTGCTTCTCGTCGGCCCCGGGAATCTGCTGGATGGTCAGGCTGCCCCGGTCGTCGACCACCACGCGGCTCACACCGCGGCGTCGCTTCTGGTCCTTGTCCAGTTGCTCCTGCACGCGTTCGACGACCCCGGCGGTGTCGACCCCGGCTTCGGCCAGCACCACGCGGGAGCGGTCCATTACGCACACCGCGCAATCGAGCGCGGACGCGAGGGTATCCACGAGCGCGGGGATGCCGCCCCGCATGGTCACCCGCGCCAAATTTTCCTGACCCTGCACGACCTTCTGCACCAGCCGAACCTGATCGGCGGTGATCTCGTCGATGACGGCTCGGGAGATCGCGATGAACGGCGTGCTGGGGGACACCGCCAGCACTGGGATGCCGTACTCGTCGGCGGCCGCGCACACCGCGTCGGGCACCCTCTGGAAGCGCACGCCGGTATCGAATGCCAGTGCAGCACTGCCGGACTCGACGATGCGCCGCACATAGTCGCGTTGGTCGTCGTCCGATTCGGGCAGGTGCAGACCCGTCGTCATCACCAGCTCGCCACCGGAGAGCCACGGGCTGGGATCGGTGAGCTCGATGGCGTGCGCCCAGGTGATCACGCGGTCGATCCCGTCGCGCCCGGCGACCAGCGACAACGCCAGATCGTTGACACCGATCAGCCGACGTACCGTCATCGCCATCGTGGGGTTCCCTCTCCGCGCTGCGACTGTACGAAATGTCGACCCTATCCGACCGGGCTAGACATTACTGACATATCTCGCCTCGAGTTTCGGCTCGTAGAGTTTGAGTCATGACCACGACGACCACCCCGGCTGCGTCCACGAACCTGCGGCCGCTGGAGATGTTCGGCATCGACAACCTGCTCGATGACGACGAACGCGACATCGCCGCCACTGTGCGCCGGTTCGTCGACACCCGGCTGCGTCCGAACCTCGCCGAATGGTTCGAGAAGGGCGAACTGCCCGGCCGTGAACTCGCCAAGGAATTCGGCGACCTCGGTCTGCTCGGCATGCACCTGCAGGGCTACGGCTGCGCCGGCACCAACGCCGTGAGCTACGGCCTGGCGTGCATGGAGCTCGAGGCCGGCGACAGCGGCCTGCGCAGCTTCGTCTCGGTGCAGGGCTCACTGTCGATGTTCTCGATCCACCGGTGGGGCTCCGAGGAGCAGAAGCAGGAGTGGCTGCCGCGGCTGGCCTCCGGCGACGCGATCGGTTGCTTCGGCCTGACCGAGGCCGACTTCGGCTCCAATCCCGGCGGCATGCGGACCACCGCGCGCCGCGACGGCTCCGACTGGATCCTGTCCGGCACCAAGATGTGGATCACCAACGGCAACCTCGCCGACGTGGCCACTGTGTGGGCGCAGACCGACGAAGGCATCCGTGGCTTCGTCGTGCCCACGGACACGCCCGGCTTCAGCGCGAACGTCATCCACAAGAAGCTCTCGCTGCGAGCGTCGGTCACCTCGGAGCTGGTGCTCGACAACGTCCGGCTGCCTGCGTCGGCCCAGTTGCCCGAGGCCGTCGGCCTGCGTGGCCCGCTGTCCTGCCTGAACGAGGCCCGCTTCGGCATCGTGTTCGGCGCGCTGGGCGCGGCCCGCGACAGCCTCGAGGCCGCCATCGATTACGCCGGTGCGCGTGAGGTTTTCGACCGGCCGCTCTCCAGCTACCAGTTGACCCAGGAGAAGCTGGCCGACATGACCCTGGAGCTCGGCAAGGGCATGCTCCTCGCGCTGCAGCTGGGACGGCTCAAGGACACCTCCGGGGTGACGCCAGACCAGATCAGCCTCGGCAAGCTCAACAACGTCCGGGAGGCGCTGGCCATCGCGCGCGAATCCCGCACCATCATGGGCGCCAGTGGCATCACGCTGGAGTACTCGCCGCTGCGCCACGCCAACAACCTGGAGTCGGTGCTCACCTACGAGGGCACCAGCGAGATGCACATGCTCTCCATCGGCCGTGCGCTGACGGGGCAGTCGGCGTTCCGCTGACCGTTCACGCCTGCGTCATGGTTGCGTGGCTCGCAGGCTGAGCGAAAGCAGCAGCCGCACATCGGGATCGGTGAGCGCGGTGGCCAGCAGCTGTTCGATGCGGCGCACCCGGTAGCGCACCGTGTTGGGATGCACGTGCAGCCACTGCGCCGCGGTCGCGACGTCACCGAAGCTGTCGAGATAGGCCCGCAGCGTGTCGGCGAGGACTGGATCGTTGTCCCGCAACGCCCGCACGCGCGGGTCGATCAGCCGCTCGTCGGCGGCGATGGCCGTGACGATCTCGTCCAACAGCACCGTCGTGCGGGCCTCGGCCAGCGACGTCACCTGCCCTAGGGCTCCCGGGTGGCGCTCGGCGCTGTCGAGCACCCGGTCCACCTCGAGGCGCGCGGCCGCGGCGCCGGCCAGCCCGTTGACGGGCGAAGCGATGACAGCGTGCAGTTCCAGGCCGAGTTCGGCGCGCAGTGCCGCCACCGTGCCGCGGATCCAGGAGGTGACCGCGGCGGGTTTTCCGGTGCTCGGGAACAGCACGTAGACGCGGGTACGCGCCGACGCCACTTGAGCGTCCTGGCGAAAAGCGCTGGCGCTCAACGACAGAATGTCAGAGAGTCGCGATCCCGGGATGCTGCCGTCGAATCCGATCAGGGCGGCCCGCCCGTCGACCGCGATACCGAGCTCGCGAGCGATGAGGTCGATGTCGGGTGGGCCGTCACCGGGGCGCAGCCCCAGCAGTTCCTGGATGCGCACCATGTGCGTCGACGGGGTCGCAGCCAGCCGGGTCATGATGCGGGCGGCCAGGACCGCCGCGCCGCGCAGTACGTCGTCGGCGTCGTCGGCCAGCGGTCGGCTGCCCTGCTGCACCCAGATGGTCCCGGCGAAGGCGGGGGCGCGGCGCTCGTCGGGCGACGGCTGGAAGATCCCGATGGCCGAGCGCGGCTGCAACCCGAGCTCGGGCCGCTCGGCGACATGTACGACGTCCGGTTTCGCACGAATCGCGTCGAAGATGCCCCACTGTGCGATCCAGGCCAGGTGCTCCGACGGCCCGGCCCGGCCCAGGATCGACAGCCGGCGCAGGTCATCGGCCTCGTCGTTGGACGCCGAGTAGGCCAGCACGTGGGACTGGGCGTCTTCGATGCTGACCATCCCGTGGGTACGGTCGGCGATCGACTGCGCGAGGCTGAACAGGTCCGTGCCGGAGTCCTCTGACTCGCGGTCGCCGTGATGCTCGAAGACGTGGTTGACCAGCCGGTACAGCCTTTCCCACCGGGCGCGTGGGTCGACGGCCACCACGGCGGTGCCTGCCGAGGTGGCGCGTGCCACCACCGCGGCCGACGGCTCCTTGATGAAGATCGCGGTCGGTGGGCGGCGGGCGATCTGCTGATCCACCCAGTTACGGGCGTCGGCATCGGGAATCCCGAGCAGGAAGAACACGTCGGCCGACCCGGCCGACGGGGCCAGGCCCAGCCGCACGTCGTCGGAATCGATCAGCGCCGCCGAGGCCACCGGCAGATCGAGCCCGCGCGGCGCCTGCACCAGCTGGACCAGCGTGGCGTCCAGGGCCAGCAAAAGTTGGCCGAGGCTGACACCGGTTGTCGCCATGTTGTCCGATCGTACTGGTCGGCGACCAAAGTGTTGTCGGATCGGACAAGAGTTGCGTGCGTCACGTCGGGGATTCTTAAGCCTATGGATGCCATCACCAATGTGCCGCTGCCAGCCAACGAACCGGTCCACGACTATGCCCCCGGCTCGGGTGAACGCACCCGGCTGACCGCCGCGCTCGCCGAGTTCTCCGGGCTCGCCGACGCTCCGATCGACCTGCCGCACGTCATCGGCGGCGCCCACCGCATGGGCAATGGCGAGCGCATCGACGTGGTGCAGCCGCACCGCCACGCGTCCCGCCTCGGCACCTTCACCAACGCCGAGCATGAGGACGCCACCGCGGCGATCGACGCCGCTCTGGCCGCCAAGAACGACTGGGCGGCGCTGCCGTTCGACGAGCGCGCCGCGGTCTTCCTGCGCGCCGCCGACCTGCTGTCCGGCCCGTGGCGGGAAAAGATCGCCGCCGCGACCATGCTGGGGCAGTCCAAGACCGCTTACCAGGCCGAGATCGACGCGCCCTGCGAGCTGATCGACTTCTGGCGCTTCAACGTCGAGTTCGCCCGTCAGATCCTCGCCGAGCAGCCGATCAGCGGCCCCGGGGTGTGGAACCGCACCGACCACCGGCCGCTCGAAGGCTTCGTCTACGCCATCACGCCCTTCAACTTCACCGCGATCGCAGGCAACCTGCCGACCGCGCCTGCCCTGATGGGCAACACCGTGGTGTGGAAGCCGTCGCCCACCCAGGCCTTCGCCGCCTACCTGACGATGCAGTTGCTGGAGGCCGCGGGCCTGCCGCCCGGCGTGATCAACCTGGTCAACGGCGACGGCATCGCGGTTTCCGATGTGGCCCTTGCCGATCCGCGGCTGGCCGGCATCCACTTCACCGGCTCGACGGCCACGTTCCAGCACCTGTGGCGTGAGGTCGGCACCAACATCGACCGCTACCACACCTATCCGCGGCTGGTCGGCGAGACCGGCGGCAAGGACTTCGTCGTCGCCCACACCTCGGCACGCCCGGATGTGCTGCGCACGGCGTTGATCCGCGGCGCCTTCGACTTCCAGGGCCAGAAGTGCTCCGCCGCGTCGCGGGCGTTCATCCCGCGGTCGGTGTGGCACCAGATGGGCGACGACTTCCTGTCGGCCACCGAAGCCCTGACCTACGGCGACGTCACCGATTTGAGCAACTACGGCGGTGCGGTCATCGACAGCCGGTCCTTCGCCAAGAACGTCAAGGCCATCGAACGCGCCAAGAGCGCCGCCGGGGTGACCGTCGCCGCCGGCGGTGAATACGACGACAGCGAAGGCTATTTCGTGCGTCCCACCGTGCTGCTGTCCGACGACCCGACCGACGAGTCGTTCTCCACCGAGTACTTCGGTCCGATCCTGTCGGTGCATGTCTACCCGGACAACGACTACGAGCGGATCCTCGGCGTCGTCGACACCGGATCACGGTACGCGTTGACCGGCGCTGTGATCGCCGACGATCGCGGCGCAGTGGTCACCGCGCAGGACCGGCTGCGCAACGCCGCGGGCAACTTCTACATCAACGACAAGCCCACCGGCGCCGTGGTCGGCCAGCAGCCGTTCGGTGGCGCCAGGGCGTCGGGCACCAACGACAAGGCGGGCTCTGCTCTGAACCTCCTTCCCTGGAGCTCGGCTCGCTCCATCAAGGAGACCTTCGTGCCGCCCACCAACCACACCTACCCTCACATGGAGGCCTGACATGGCGAGTACGCGAGGTGCCCTGGAGTCCGCGTTCCAGCGGGCTGCACGGCCGGCGATCCTGGCCGCTGCGCGCTCTGCGCGGCTGCGGCGGACCGCCGAGCGACTTCCGGTGACCCGCAGTGTCGTGGACCGGTTCGTCGCAGGCGACACGATTCCCGACGCCGTGGATGCCGTTGCCGCGCTGCGTGCTTCGGGCCGGATGGTCACCATCGACTACCTCGGCGAGGACACCACCCGTATCGAGGACGCCGATCAGACCGTCAAGGCCTACTTGGCGCTGCTCGACCTGCTCGGTGAGCGTGACGAGGCCGCAGCGCCGGTGCGGCCGCTGGAGGTGTCGCTCAAGCTCTCCGCGCTGGGGCAGGCACTGCCCCGCGACGGCGAGAAGATCGCGTTGGAGAACGCACACACGATCTGCGCCAAGGCCCGCGACGTCGGCGCCTGGGTGACCGTCGACGCCGAGGACCACACCACCACCGATTCCACCCTGTCGATCGTGCGTGATCTGCGTACCGAATTCGATTGGCTGGGCACGGTTTTGCAGGCCTACCTGCACCGGACCGAGGGCGACTGTCGCGAGTTCGCGGAGGCCGGTGCCCGAATCCGGTTGTGCAAGGGCGCCTATGACGAGCCCGCCGCGGTGGCCTACCGCGACGCCGCAGACGTCACCCGCGCTTACCTGAACTGCCTGCGGATCCTCATGGCCGGATCCGGGTACCCGATGGTGGCCTCACACGATCCGGAGATCATCGCAGCCATACCTGGCCTGGCCCGCGAATTCGGCCGGGACGTGGACGGTTTCGAGTACCAGATGCTGTACGGCATTCGCGACGCCGAGCAGCGCAGGCTGGCCGACGCCGGCAACCACGTGCGGGTGTACGTCCCGTTCGGCAACGAATGGTACGGCTACTTCGTGCGCAGGCTCGCCGAACGCCCCGCCAACTTCGGGTTCTTCCTGCGCGCGCTGGCCGAGCGTCGGTAGCTCATCGGCCTCTTACCTCGCACCGCGAGCGTGCGTGTCTGTTGCCCGCCACGCCGGGGAAGGGCGGCACGTCACGCACGCTCGGCTGCTGTCAGAGTGCGGAGGCGCGGGCGCGGTTCAGGCCGGGAATGCCGCCACGTCCATCTGCACGGTGCCGCCGCACGGGCCGCCGACGATCTGGGTGAGCCAGGTGCCCCGCAGGGTTCCGTCGACCTGCGGCGCGTAATACGCCCACGACCTGGCCGGCGCCCATACTTTCGGAACCCCTTCTCCCATATAGCAATCCCACTGCCAGTCGTAGATGTGCACCCAGCGGGCGCCGTCCCAGGTGTAGCGGGGAGGCAACGGCAGTGTGGGGTTCTTCGGGGTGGGGCCGTCGATCACCGTGGAAATACAGGTGCCAGACGAACAATCGGTGGAGAACGTGTACACGTCGCTGAAGGTCGGCTCCGATTGCCTGGCAGCCAGACTGGTGCCCGTCTTCTGGGCCGCGTACCGGACCAGCGAGTATCGGCCATTCCACGCCTGATTGGCGGCATCCGCAGTCGGCGCCGCGGTCAGGGCTGCGACGATCAACAAGCCGAGCGCGACTGGTCGCCTCATCGTGGCGTACACGCTAGCCCGTCGGGCGCTCATTGAGCAGGAGCAACGCCCATGCCGCGATCGACTGCGCGTCGGTGATCTCGCCCTCGCGCATCATCCGCTCGACCTCGGCGCGCTCGAACCAGGCGCTGTGCATGTCCTGTTCCTCGTGTTCACGTTCGTGCTCACCCTCGCTCAGACCGGTGGCCAGGTACACCCACCCGCGCTGGCTGCTCATGCCTGCGGCCACATCGAGCTGACCCAGCCGCTGCATGCTCGTCGCCCGCAGCCCGGTCTCCTCGCGCAGTTCCCGGTGAGCCAAGGCATCGGGATCGAGATCCAACCGGTCCGGTGCGGTTCCCTGCGGAAACTCCCACCGGCGTAACCCCAGCGGATACCGGAACTGCTCGACGAGGTGGTAGCGCTCCTCGTCGCGTGCGATGACCAGCGCATACGTCGGTTTGTCGATGACCGAGTAGATGCCCTCGGTGCCGTCCGGACGGCGGATGGTGTCCTCCCGCAACGTCATCCAGTTGTTTCGATATACCTCACGCGACTGCAGTTGCCGGATGACGCCCATCGGCCCAGTATCACCGATCGAACCGGCGTGCCGGGGTAGCCTCACAGGCGTGCTGCTGGCCTCCTTGAACCCCGCAGCGGTTGCTGCCGGTGCCGACATCGACGACGCCGTCCGGATCGACGGCGCTGTGCTCAGCCGTAGTGATGTGATCGGGGCGGCCACCTCGGTGGCCGAACGAGTCGCATCGGCCCGGCGTGTCGCGGTGCTCGCCAAGCCGACCGTCACCACAGTGCTGGCGATCACCGGTTGCCTGATCGCCGGTGTCCCGGTGGTCCCGGTGCCCGCCGATGTCGGTGCCGCTGAACGGCGCCACATCCTTGCCGACTCCGAAGCCCAGGCATGGCTGGGGGAGTTGCCCGACGAAAGCGAAGGGCTGCCGCACATCCCGGTTCGCGTGCATGCGCGGTCCTGGCACCGGTACGCCGAACCGGCGCCCGAATCGACTGCCATCATCATGTACACCTCCGGCACCACCGGCCCGCCCAAAGGCGTGCCTATGACCAGGAGGGCCATCGCCGCAGACATCGACGCGCTGGCAGCGGCGTGGAACTGGACGGCTCAGGACACGCTCGTCCACGGCCTGCCCCTGTTTCATGTGCACGGCCTGGTGCTGGGCTTGCTCGGTTCGTTGCGCATCGGAAACCGATTCGTGCATACCGGAAAACCGACGCCTGCGGCGTACGCGGAGGCGGGCGGCACGTTGTATTTCGGAGTGCCGACGGTGTGGTCGCGGGTGGTCAAGGACATCGACGCCGCGCTGGCGTTGTCGTCGGCCCGGTTATTGGTGTCGGGCAGTGCGCCCCTGCCGATTCCGGTGTTCGACGAGTTGGTGCGGCTCACCGGACATGCGCCCATCGAACGCTACGGCAGCACCGAGTCGTTGATCACGCTGAGCACCACGGTCGACGGCGAGCGCAGACCCGGCTGGGTGGGCCTGCCCCTGACGGGTGTGCAGACCCGGTTGGTCGACGAGAACGGTGCGCTCGTGCCCCGGGACGGAGAAACCATCGGGCAGTTGCAGATCAAGGGTCCGATGGTGTTCGACGGATATCTCAACCGACCCGACGCCACCGCCGCCGCCTTCGACGCCGACGGTTGGTACCGCACCGGGGATGTGGCGGTCATCGACGCAGAGGGCATGCACCGCATCGTCGGCCGGGAGTCGGTCGACCTGATCAAGTCTGGTGGCTTCCGGATCGGCGCCGGCGAGATAGAGACCGTGATGCTCGGGCATCCGGGCGTGGCCGAGGTGGCGGTGGTCGGGATGCCGGACGACGACCTCGGTCAGCGGATCGTGGCGTTCGTCGTCGGCGACGCCGAGCCTGCGGCATTGATCGACTTTGTGGCACAGGAGCTTTCGGTCCATAAACGCCCGCGTGAGGTACGGCTGGTGCAGCGTCTGCCGCGCAATGCGATGGGCAAGGTGCTGAAAAAGGAACTGGTGCAATGGCATTGAGATTCGCCGAGATCTGCATCGACGCGCATGATCCCGAGGCGCTGGCTGCGTGGTGGGGTCGGGTGCTCGGCTGGCCGCACCACACCGATTCTGACGGCGATGTGGTGCTGACGCCGCCGTCCGGGCAGGGGCCGCTGATGCTGTTCCTTGCGATGCCCGACGACAAGGTGGTGAAGAACCGCCTGCACCTCGACTTCATGCCCGATGATCAGCAGGCCGAAGTCGACCGGCTGATCGGTCTGGGTGCGCGCCACGTCGACATCGGTCAGGGGGAGCAGACCTGGGTTGTGCTCGCTGACCCTGAGGGCAACGAGTTCTGCGTTCTTTCCGCTGATTGACGGCTTTTGGGTAGTTGCCAGGCGGCGATGCCACCATGGCTGCATGCGCCGACTGACTCGCCTGGCGGTCTGTGCCGGCCTGCTCGCCGCCTGCAGCACACCCAGTCCGCCGTCGCAGCAGCAGCAGCTCCCGCCGTTGGGCTGGAATTCCTGGAACTCCGGGATCCCGCTCACCGAGCAGATGGTGCACGAGACGATCGACGCGATGGTGTCGTCGGGTATGCGGGACGCCGGCTACCGCTACGTCAACCTCGACGCCGGCTGGGCGGCGCCCACCCGGGCTGATGACGGCTCGTTGCGGGCCGACCCGGACCGTTTCCCACACGGCATTGCCGCGCTGGCCCGGTATGCGCACGACCGCGGCATGCTGCTGGGGATCTATCACAGCCCGTTCAATCAGGGGTGTGGCCAGGATCCCCGGATCGGCGGTGCGGGCCACGAGCAGGCTGATGCCAAGACATTCGCCGGTTGGGGCGTCGACTACCTGAAATACGACTGGTGCCGGGCCGAGGCGGACCACGACGAGCAGGTGCGGTACTTCACAGTCATGCGAGATGCGTTGCGCGACAGCGGCCGTCACATCGTGTATAGCATCAACCCGAATAGTTCGGGCGATCCGGTCGCGGGGTTGGAGTATGACTGGTCGCACATCGCCGACGTGACGCGCGACGCCGTCGACCTGGTTCCGGCCTGGGGTGACACCGCGCTGTGGCAGGAAGGGGTGGCAGGAGTGGTCCAAGCATTCGCCGAGGCGGGTTCGCTTGCGGCGCGGAGCAATTCGGCCCATGTCAACGATCCGGATATGCTCGTCGTGGGTATCGGCTGGAAGCAGTTCGCCAACGGGCATCCGACCATGGTGCTGGGTGCGCCGCGGGCCGACCTGACCGACACCGAGCAGCGCGCCCACTTCTCGCTGTGGGCCATGTTGGCTGCACCGCTGTTGGCCGGCAACGACATTCGCGACATGACCGACCAGACCCGCGACATCCTGACCAACCGGGAGGTGATCGCCGTCGACCAGGACCCGCTGATGGTGCAGGGGCAGCCGCTGAGTAGTGATGGGCGGGTGCTGATCAAGCGGCTCGCCGGCGGGGCGGTGGCCGTGGCACTGTTCAACCAGTCGGCGGAGGTTCAGACCGTCCGAACATCGCTCGACGCCATCGGTCTTGACGGCCACGCCCGCGCGACCGTGCGAGATCTGTGGCAGCACACCGACACCACCAGCACCGGCACCATCGAACGGCAGGTGCCGGGGCACGGCGTGGTCATGTTGCGGGTGTCTCCCTAGCCTGCTCACGTTCGGCGATCCGGCGCCGAGTGGTCACAGGCGTATTGTGGGAAACACACAGGTTTCGCGACGACTGGGAGGAGATCTCCGGTGCATCTGAAGAAAGTCGCGGGGACGGTAATCCTTGCCGGTGCGCTCGCTGCTGGACCCATCGGATTCGGAGTGGCCTCCGCGCAGGCTGATCCCGGTTGGGGTCCCGACCTGCCATGGATCCCCGGGCCAGGATGGGTTGATTGGAACGGCGGCGGTAACTGGGCTCCACCACCTGGACAGGTCAAGAAGCTGTGTCCGTGGAATGCCCCGCCGGGTCACTGGATTGGCGGTCCACACGGGGTGCCCTGCACCTGAGTGTTTGGGCTGCTGTGGCTACTTGGAACCGCAGTTGCAGTCTGACCCGCACTTGCAGTTCTCACACGTACAGTCCGGATTGCCGCAGCCGGTGGATTCGGTGTTCGTATCGCTGCTCATGCATGTGAGTCTATGCCGGTGCCACCAGCGAGTGGAGTTCTTTGCCGTCGTCGGAGAGTTCGACGAGGGCGTTGTCGATTCTCCACAGTTCATGAAATGAGTCGGGGTCAACCGGTGTGGTCCATAGCTTTTCGCAGCTGGCCAGGTCCATCGCGAACGTTGTCGCGCCGGTGATCTCGTAGCGGACGGTCTCGAATACGCCGACCCTTCCGTCATTGGCGACGTACCCGCTCATGTTGGGCCGGCACGCATTACCTTCTTGGCCGGTCGTCAGGTCGAACTGCCTCCAGCGCCGCACCTTCACCGGCCCCTCCCACGTGGACTCGGGCGCGTACAGGCGATGGCCGATCAGGCGTGCGTTCTGCCCCAGTTGTTGATCGGGAAATTGGAGGAGCCCCGCTCCGTTGGCGCCGAAGACGGTAGAGTCCGGGGATTCCAGAATGGGGAGGATCTTCGACAATGTCGAGAGAAAGCCTGAAAGTTTGGTTTCTCCAACATGATTGCCGTCATCGTCGAAGAAGATCACTACATCGGGAATCGACACTTTCATGTCTGAGGTGGCCTCGAACGCGAAACCTCCAGGGTAGACAACGGCTGTCAGGGGGCGCAGCCCCTTGCCGAGGTCGGGCGTGATCACCTTGCCGTCGATCAATGAGAACACCGTCATGCGATCCGACCCTTTGACCGAGTCCCTCGCGGCGGCCAGTGATGGCGGTGCGGCATCGGAGGTCCATTTCGTGGTTCCTATTGTGACGCCAGGAACGAACCAAGTGGTTTCCGTACGGGGACCAATGCCGTAAATGCCCTCGCCAGGTGCCCGAGCGACAGCGTAGGTGCCCACCTGCTCGACGTCGGGACCGTTACTCGAATTCGCGTGAAGTTTGGTCGGACCGTTGAACAGTACGCTGCCGGTCCGTGCATCGATCGCCCAAGCGACGCTCTCCAAGTTGCCCTCCCGGACGGCGTCTGAGATGCACAAGACAGAGTCGGGTCCGTTCACGAAGCAGTCGAGGAAATCCGGGCCAGCATCGATCCTGACTGGGGCAAACAGTTGTTTACCGGTGTGGACGTCCAATCCGACCAGCCATCGTTCTGCGTCGGGGGAACCCGGGCTTCTCGCGAGGAAGTAGCCCTTCGCGCCTACGGCCCCAATGAATGGCGTCGACCAGACATGTGGTTCGTCAGTTCTGCCGAAGACGTTCGTTTCGGGAAGGCCCAGATCCTCAACGCTTGTACGCCAGCCTGGGACCGGCCGCGCTCGCATGGACGACTCGAGGACCGTCTGTTCAGGTGGCTGCCATTCCCCACGGTGGAACGTGGGAGCGGTGTCATCGCTCATCAGTCGCTTGGTCATGACGACGGTGACGATGGCGCCGACCGCCAAGGCAACGACAGCTGCCAGAACCAAGCCGATCGTCCACAATCGCGCGTAACGCGGCATAGGGCTGCGGTAAGGATTCCTCGTCATAGCGGAGCTGCTCTATTCGGTGCCGGAATAGTAATCGGCAAGCATCCGTGCCTTCTCGCTGATAACGGTCTCAGGGGTTGGCAGGCCGATGGTGTGTTCCAGGAAACTGCGCGTACTCGCAGGATCCTGTCCGAGCGCTCGCATCAGAGTCGCAAGGAGATAGTGCTGCGCTGCCTCGGCCTGTCTACTTGCGAGAGCACAGGTCGTGACGACCTCGTCCGCGAGTTCCGCCTCGGTCATACGCGTCACCTGCGTCGACAAAGCCACCTGAATCACTGTGCCGTCGACCAGGCCATTCGCCGTGACAGCGCCACTTGGACTGACCGCAGTCACCAGAAGCGTTTCGACAGTCTCGTCGCTGTCACCTGCGGCCGCCTCTCGATCGTCGGCCGCGACATCGATCCATTCGTCCCAGGAGTCTGTTGAGTGCGACCAATCGTCAGTCACGCCGTCGTCCCGTCAGTCGCGGTATCAGGCCTGGCATGCGGTACCGACCTCCCCGATCGTCCTGCCCTCCCGGTAGTCGACGTTGTTGTAATTTGTCGCGGCTCTTCCGAGCTTCTCGTGAAACTCCGCCGCCACTCTCGCCAGCGTTTCTCCTGCGGCCTTTCGAGGTTCGCCTGCCGATAATTCGTGAAGTGTGGCTGAGCAAACCAACCCATGCGAACTCTCAATTTTGGCTACGATGTCGGCAACTTCGCGATTCGCGCCGGTGATGAGGTCGCCCGCCGTCTGGTGTTTAGCGCCGAGTTCGTCCAGGAATTCGGTCATAACAGCCAGATTCAGTTCCAAATTGGACACGGGTCATCCTTAGAGTTCTCGAGTGGACGTCATTTGGGCAGGCCGCCGGGTGGATGGCTCGGTGGCGTGATGTGCGGCAGCGGTAGATCTGCAGGCAGGCCATAGATTGGCGGTGCTTCGGATTCGACGGGTAGCGGTGTTGCTGGTGGCCCGTATATCGGCGGACGTTTCCGCGGTTCGTATGGCGAGTCGGCTTTGGCGTGGGAAGGCAGGTCTGCCTGATCTTGCAGAGGATCTACGAACGGGCCGCACCCGCCTGCGTATCCCGATGTGTCGCTCTTGGCGTCCTCGTAGTCAACGGAAACTCTCCGGATATCCGACGCATTCTGAAACGAGTTGCTGACCATGATTCCCATTTGGGTTGATGTGGTAGCGAGGGCCGCGGCGGCTGCCGCCGTATCGGCAGCTATCAATTTTGCGATATTCGCGCCAGGAATGAGGAGCAGAGCCCTGGTTGCGAGGCCGTAATCGGATAAAGTTTGTGACGTCGAATCCAAGACTTCACGAGTCTGCCGAACCTGGTCCGCTTCTGTTTTCAATACGCGGCCGATTTCTTGATCTGCAGCTGAGACTGCGGAAACGTGCTTCCGATGCGCAATAGTGACGGTGTTGTATGCGCTCGCCGCCGCGCCATCCCATGTTTTGTCGTCCTCTTCTAACTCCGCACCGACGAGCGTCTCGAGTGCCTTCTGGAGGTAGATCGCTGACTGCCAATACTCACTGCCTTCTTCGAGGCTTCCCGACCCAGTCAGCTTCTTTTCGCCTTCGATGATGAGCTGAGCTGCGGCAATGATCGGGGAGTCTGCCAATTTGCCGAGCTCTCCAAGGTATTTGACCGGAGCCGGGGCGATGTCGATGCCGAGACCGGCGAGGCCGCTGACGACGTCCTTGGTATCGCCAATCACCTTGCGGCCGTTGGTGGCGACACCGTGCATGTCCAGCTCGAGGACGTCTTTGACCAAGCCCGGCACATCGCTGATACCGCTTCTGATGCCATTGCCGATGTCGAACAGATCTTTGAGAATGCCCACCGCAAGAACCCCCTTGCGGAACAGTCTAGGCCCCAGTCGTACAGGAAACTGTCAGGAGTTTCGCAGCATCGACTCGGGGTCGGCTAGAGGGTGGCAAGGGGGCGTGCGGCACTGTCGCCGGATGGCGTGCCTGCCAAGTCGCAGACGCGAACTAGTTCGCGTGCAGCGCCTCGTTGAGGGTGATGCCGGTGCCATCGCGCTTGACGACCTCGACCGCGCCCGAGAGGGAATTGCGCCGGAACAGCAGGTTGCTCGCGCCGGAGAGGTCCTTGGCCTTGACGGTCTGACCGTCGGCGGCGGTGACCTTCGTGCCGCCGGTGACGTAGAGACCAGCCTCGATGACGCAGTCGTCGCCCAGCGAGATGCCCAGCCCGGCGTTGGCGCCCAGCAGGCAGCGCTGGCCGACCGAGATGACCTCTTTGCCGCCTCCGGACAGGGTGCCCATGATGGATGCGCCGCCACCGACGTCGGAGCCGTCACCGACGACCACGCCTGCCGAGATACGGCCTTCGACCATCGAGGTGCCCAGCGTGCCCGCGTTGAAGTTCACGAAGCCCTCGTGCATGACCGTGGTGCCCGAGGCGAGATGAGCGCCGAGGCGGACGCGATCGGCGTCGGCGATCCGGACCCCGGCCGGGGTCACGTAGTCGACCATCCGCGGGAACTTGTCCACGCCGTAGACGGTCACCGCGCCGCGGCGACGCAACCGGCCCCGGACGATCTCGAAGCCTTCCACGGCGCACGGCCCGAAGTTGGTCCACACCACGTTGGCCAGCAGGCCGAATATGCCATCCAGGTTGGCCTCATGCGGCTTGGTCAACCGGTGCGAGAGCAGGTGCAGCCGCAGATACACGTCGTGGGTATCGGCAGGCTTGTCGTCCAGTGAGGCGATCGTGGTGCGCACGGCGACCACCTCGACGCCGCGGTCGGCGTCGGGACCGGTCAGACCCGCGAAGTCGGCGGGAATGTCGTCGCCGGTCAGCCGCACGGTGCCGGGCTCGCCGGATCCGGCGAGCTCAGGAGCAGGAAACCAGGTGTCCAGGACGGTTCCGTCGGCGGCAATGGTGGCCAGGCCGACGCCAGATGCGGCAGTCACGATGGCCTAGGTTACTGGACCGATTCCCCCGGTCGTTTCGCTCCCGCCCGGCGACACTACCGTGGACGTTCATGGGGCTTGACTTGCGCGCCGATCCGATCGCACTGACAGCCGCGCTGGTGGACATTCCCAGCGAGTCCCGCCACGAACAGCGCATCGCCGACGAGATCGAGGCCGCGCTGCGTGCGCAGGCCCCGTCCTTCGAGGTGATCCGCAACGGCGACGCCGTGCTGGCGCGCACGCACCTGGGTCTGCCGTCGCGGGTCATGCTGGCAGGCCATATCGACACCGTGCCCGCCGCCGACAACGTGCCCAGCCGGATCGTCGACGGTGACATGTACGGCTGCGGCACCTCCGACATGAAGTCGGGCGACGCGGTGTTCCTGCACCTGGCGGCCACCATCGCCGAGCCCGCGCACGACATCACGCTGGTCATGTACGACTGCGAGGAGATCGAGTCGAGCGCCAACGGGCTCGGCCGCATCGAGCGGGAGCTGCCCGAGTGGCTGGCCGCCGACGTCGCGATTCTCGGCGAGCCGTCGGGCGGCTACATCGAAGCCGGCTGCCAGGGCACCATCCGCGTCGTGGTCAGCGCAACCGGAACGCGCGCACACTCCGCGCGTTCCTGGTTGGGGGACAACGCTATTCACAAACTCGGCGCGGTGCTGGACCGGTTGAGCACCTATCAGGCCCGCAGCGTGGATATCGACGGTTGCGTGTACCGCGAAGGCCTGTCGGCGGTGCGCATCGACGGTGGGGTCGCAGGCAATGTGATTCCGGATGCCGCCTCGGTGACCGTCAACTTCCGCTTTGCGCCCGATCGCAGCGTGGAACAGGCTCTGGCACATGTGCACGAGGTGCTCGACGGGCTCGACGTGTCGATCGAGCTGACCGACGCGGCCGCCGGCGCACTGCCCGGCCTGACGAAGCCCGCCGCCGCGGCGCTGGTGGCCGCCGCCGGCGGAGCGGTGCGGGCGAAATACGGCTGGACGGACGTGGCCCGGTTCGCGGCGCTGGGCATTCCCGCAGTCAACTACGGGCCGGGCGATCCGAACCTGGCCCACAAGGTCGACGAGCGCGTCGAGACCGCGCAGATCACCGCAGTCACCGACATGCTGCGCAGGTATCTGACGAGCCCATGAGCAGCGTTCGTGTCGACAGCTGGATCTGGGCCGTGCGGATCACCAAAACCCGGTCCATGGCAGCCGCTGCCTGCCGGGCCGGCCACGTCCGCGTCAACGATGTGACCGCCAAACCGGCACAACTCGTCAGCCCCGGCGACGAGGTCAGGGTCCGCATCGACGGTCGCGAGCGCATCGTGGAAGTCCTCCGTCCGATCGCCAAACGGGTGGGCGCCGCGATCGTGCCGGAATGCCTGATCGACCGCACCCCGCCGCCTCCGCCCAAGGAAATGGTGGCGGCGGTGCCGGTCCGCGATCGGGGAACCGGCAGGCCCACCAAACGTGAACGGCGCCAATTGGATCGGCTACGCGGCCACTCCTGAACCCGTTAATCGGTTGCGCCCGTCGGTATCATGGGTGGCGCATCTACTGCTCGACCGAGGTGGGTTGAAACATGCTGGGAGACGACGACATCTCCGGGTGACCGGTGAGAGTCGATTCGTTCCTGTCCATACTGCGCTGTGCGCAGCCTCTTTTGGAGTTCCCGCATGTCTATTGTCTTTTCCCACGTGTCATTCGCGTGGCCCGATGACACCGAGCTGTTCTCGGATCTGTCGTTCGCCGTCGGTTCCGGTCGCACGGGACTCGTCGCGCCCAACGGTGCCGGTAAGAGCACGTTGCTCAAACTGATCGCCGGTGAGTACGTGGCGTCGTCGGGATCGGTGACCGTCGACGGCACAGTCGGCTATCTGCCCCAGACCCTGCCGTTCGTCGCCGATCTGACAGTGGCGCAGGTGCTCGGCATCGCGCCGGTGCTCGACGCGCTGACGGCGCTGGCCGCCGGTGACGCCAGTGAGGCGGTGTTCGGCACCATCGGCGACGACTGGGACATCGAGGAGCGCTCCCGGGCGCAACTCGATCGACTCGGACTGGCCGCGGTGGCGTTGGACCGCCCGCTGGGAACGTTGTCCGGCGGGGAGGTGGTGACGTTGGGCCTGGCCGCCGAACTGCTCAAACGCCCCGACGTGCTGTTGCTCGACGAGCCCACCAACAACCTGGATCTCGATGCGCGCCAACGTCTTTACACCGCCCTCGAGGATTTCGGCGGTACTCTGCTGCTGGTGAGTCACGACCGCGTGCTGCTGGACCGCATGGATCAGATCGCCGAGTTGCATCGCGGCGACATCGTGTTCTACGGCGGAAATTTCACCGCCTATCAAGAGACGGTCGAGGCCGGCCAGCAGGTCGCCGAGAGCAACATCCGCAGCGCCGAGCAACAACTCAAGCGTGAGAAGCGTCAGATGCAGCAGGCTCGGGAACGCTCGGCGCGCCGAGCCGGCGCCGCGGCCCGCAACATCAAGGACGCCGGGCTGCCGAAAATCGTTGCGGGCAAACTCAAACGCGACGCCCAGGAGTCCGCTGCCCGCTCTGATGAGGTGCACGCCCGCAGGGTCGACGATGCGAAAGCGCGGTTGGACGATGCCGAACGCGCGTTGCGGGACGACAAGGTGATCGTTCTGGATCTCCCCGATACGGAGGTGCCCACGGGCCGGACGCTGTTCGCGGCCGAGGGCCTGCAGGTTCATCGCGACGGGCGTAAGTTGTTCTCCGGCAATGGAATCGATCTCTCGATCCGCGGGCCGGAACGCATCGCGCTGACGGGACCCAACGGTGCGGGCAAGTCGACACTGCTGAGGATCGTCGACGGGACCCTGCCGCCGGATGCCGGGACGGTGCAGCGGGCCGACGGCCGGATCGCGTACCTGTCTCAGCGGCTCGATCTGCTCGATCCCGAACGCACGGTGGCAGAGAGTCTGGTCGCGGCGGCACCCAGCCTGTCGCACACCCGCAGGATGCATCTGTTGGCGCAGTTCCTGTTTCGTGGCGACCGGATCGACCTCCCCGTCGGCGTGCTCTCCGGCGGGGAACGGCTGAGGGCCACACTGGCGTGCGTGCTCTATGCCGAGCCCACCCCGCAGCTGCTGCTGCTCGACGAACCCACCAACAACCTCGATCTGGTGAGTGTCGGGCAGCTGGAATCGGCGCTGAACGCCTACCGGGGGGCGTTCGTCGTGGTCAGCCACGACGAACGGTTCCTCGACGCGATCGGGATCGACCGCTGGTTGCGCCTGGACGATGGAGAGTTGAGCGTCAGCTGACGGTTACATGGGGCGGGTCGCGGCGGTAGGGCCGCGCTCCGCGGCCGGCTTGGGTGCCACGCCGGCGTCGGGAGCGCGGTTACCGACCTGCGACGACCGGTGGCTGTCGGCCCCGGTCTGCGTGCCGGCCTGGTGTTCTTGGCCGTCGCGCTCCTTGGCGTCCTTGGACTCCTTGCCGTCCTTGGCGTCGACCGGCGGCTTCTCGCCGTCCTTTGCGCCGTCGGCGCCTTCGGCCTTGGCCTTCTCCAGCGTCTCCGCACCGGTTTCTGCGGCACCGCCACCACCTTGTGTCGCGGCCTGCACGATGCCCTGGACGCCCTGCATGACCTGCTGGGGAATCTGGCTCAGCCCCTGCGTCATGCCCTGGATCGGCTGGGTGACGGACTGCGCCATCTGTCCCATCATCTGACCCATCTGACCGAGCATCTGTCCGGCCGCCTGGCTTCCGCCGTCCTGGCCGGAGGGAGCGCCCGCGCCGCCGGGCGTCGCGGACCCCGTGGGCGAACCGCCTTGTCCGCCCGAGCCTTCCAGCTCGGCAGCGCGGGCCCTCAGGCGCTCGGCGGCCGCGGTGTCACCGCGCTCATAGGCCTGGGCGGCCTGTCGGAGCAGGCTCCCGAGCTCGCCGGAGGCGGCTTGGGTGGCCGCCACTGCGGCACTGCGTGACGCCTGGGTGCCGTCGAACGGGCTCTGCATCGGAAATCCGATGGCGCCGTGGCTGTCGGACACGCTCCCGACCGCACCGTTGAGCACATTGCTCGCCGACGAGCTGACATCGTCGAGTTGTTGACCCAGGGCATTCACTGCACCGATGTCTGCATTGAACTGTGTCATCTCGGCCCCTCGGATAGTGCGTTGCAGCTACCGATTCTACGGTCGGTTGGGGTCGGCTCCCGGCGGCGGATCCGCGATGGCCTGACGAGCCGCGTCGTTGGCCGCCGCCGACATTCCCAGGTCGTGATATCGCAGCGAAACCTCTTGCAGCCCACAGCGGTCGCCTGCCGCCAGGGCACGGGCGTGATCCATGGTGATTCTGCCGAACACGCAGTCCAACTCGATCCGGGCCAGGCTGTCCACGGCCCGGGTGTCGCCGAGGCGCACCCCGTCGTGCAATGCGCGTAACGCCACCGCGGTCTGACCGCCGCGCTCCGCGGTCTTGGCGGCGTCGCGCGCGGCGGCGATCGCGCCGAGGGAGTCCTTGCGGGCGTGGTACGTCCAGGCCCGGGCCAGTCCCAGTTCCGGCGCGAACAGCATGGATTTCAGTCCGTGCCGGGATTCGGCTCGGGACAACGCCTTTGCGGCCTCCATCGGCATCCCGTGCTGACCGAGTGCCTGCGCCAACAACATCCATGCCAAGGGGCCCCACGAATACCCGGTCGGCGCCAAAGCTGCTGTCGCGCGGCGCAGTAACGACACGGCCTGCAGCGACCCGCGGACCAGCAACACATCAGCGACCAGTACCTCGCCGATGGCCCGGCCCGGCTGCTGCAACTGGGCGAAATCGGTCAGTTCCTGCGCCATGGCCTGGGCCTCGTCCAGCTGACCGGTGAGCAGCAGCGCCGTGGTCTGCCCGAAACCACTGGTGAAGCGCAGCAGGCCAGGATGCCCGGCATCCAGCGCCCGCTGCGCCATGGGGTCGACGTCGTCGAGCCGGCCCAGCCGTGCACAGCTGAGTGCCGCCGCCGACGCGGCCCACCCGACGGCGGTGTCGTCGGCGGCATCGCTCTCCAGCACGTCTTCGGCGAGCGACAAAGCCCGTTGGGGTGCACCGGCATTCATCGAGAACGTGGCCGAGAGGGCGTCGAGGGTGGTCTGCGCTTGCGGTGTGCTCACCCGGCCCCGGGTGGCGCGCAGAAACGCGGTGGCCCGCTCCGGTTCGGAGAGCATCCAGAATTGATTGGCCGCCCGCGGCAACGCCCACGCCATCAGCTGGGCGTCGTTGAGCTCGGCGGGGTCGACCGCTGACAGCACGTCGTCGGCCTCGCGTCCGCGCCCCTGCCAGGCCAGCGAGTAGGCCAGCGTCAAGCGGGCCTCGAAGCCGGCGGCCAAGGCCGTCCGGCCCAGGTGCTCAGCCAGGTTCAGATCGCCCAGCCGCAGTGCGGTGGCCGCGGCGGCCGCGACCTCGAGCGGCGGCTGAGGCCGGTCGCTGTCCACGGCCAGCACCGCGACGCGCAGCTGGTCCACCACACCGCATCCCGGCGTCGCCAGCATGCGGTCGACCAACGCGGTGCGCAGTCGGCGTAGTGCGGGACCGCCCACCGAGGCGCGGACCGCGTCGCGGAACAGCGGGTGCGCGCAGCCCACCATGGCGTTCTCGATCCGCACGGCGCCGCTCTCGCGGGCCCGCTCGATGGCATCGGCACCGGTCAGCGGAAGCAGAACCGCCAGCGGCAGCGGATCGTGCACGGCCAGATACCGCAGGGTGCGCAAGGCGTCGCCGGGCAGGTCGGCGACGAACGACGCCACCTGTTCGGCGAGCCGCGCGTCGTCGTGACCGGCCGGACACACTTCGATCCGGTTGACCAGTCCGTCCCGCCACAGCGCGGTGACCTCCGCGGGTCCCTCGTCGTCGGCGGTGGCGATCACCTTCGCCGCATCGCTGACGGCCAGTTGGTACACCAGGGCGGCCGACAACGGGTCGAGCAGATGCGCGTCGTCGACCACCAGAAGCAGGTCGGAGCCCAGGGCCTCGCGGCCCGCCCGGAGCACCTCGGCGGTCTTGCCGACGACGGGCACGTCGATCAGATGATCCACCGCCGCAAAAGGAATGCCTGCCGCCGACTCGGTGCCCGTAACCCAGGCCACCCGGCGAAAGTCCGCACCGTGCTGCTCGGCCGCGCAGCGGGCCAGCGACGTCTTACCGACCCCGTCAGGACCGATCAGGACAGCGCCGGACCGGTCGCGCAAACCGGCCTGAAGGCCGTCAAGAGCGCGGTCACGCGGGGTGATCACCCAGTCGACAGACACCTACGCGATCTTATGGGCGCAGCTATCCCACCCGGCCGGAAATCGGGTGTTCACTCCGAACCCTTACGTTGTGTACGTGTCCGGTGAAGTTGGCCGCCCATGGGCGGTATGTGTGTATTGCGCGTCTGGTCCCACCCACCCAGAGTTGTTGGCGCTCGCCAGCCAGGTGGGATTGGCGATCGCCAAGCGCGGCTGGACGCTGGTGTCCGGCGGCGGGAACGTCTCGGCGATGGGCGCGGTGGCCCGCGCCGCCCGGTCGGGTGCCGGCCACACCGTCGGAGTGATCCCGAAGGCCCTCGTGCACCGCGAACTCGCCGACATCGACGCCGCCGAACTCATCGTCACCGACACCATGCGCGAACGTAAGAAGGAGATGGAGGACCGCTCCGACGCGTTCATCGCGCTGCCCGGCGGCATCGGCACGCTCGAGGAGTTCTTCGAGGCCTGGACCGCGGGCTACCTGGGGATGCATGACAAGCCGCTGGTTCTGCTCGATCCGTTCGGGCACTACGACGGGCTGGTGACGTGGCTGCACGGTCTCGTCGAAACGGGCTACGTGTCCCCGGGGGCGCTGGACCGTCTGGTGGTGGTCGACGACGTCGACGCCGCGCTGGCGGCGTGCTCCCCGCAGCCCTGACCGGGCGGTTCATCGGTAGGTAGAACCGGCGGTAACGCCGATCACCTGCGTGGTTAAGGTGAGGCCACACCTACGGGCCAATGTGGAGGGGATTCACCGTATGACCGACCAGAAATCGGGGACTCGCAGCAGCGTCGGGCTGCGCGACATCGCCACCCAGGTTCCCGGCCTGCTGATGGATGCTCCCGTGATCCTGCGCGGGGTACTCACCGGATTTCTGGCCCGCCCGACCGCCAAGACCTCCATCGGCAAGGTCTTCCAGGACCGTGCCGCGCAGCATGCCGACCGGGTCTTCATCAAGTTCGGCGACGAGCGCATCACTTACCGCGAGGCCAACGAGACCGTCAACCGCTACGCCGCGGTGCTGGCCGCACGCGGCGTCGGGCACGGCGACGTGGTCGGCGTCATGCTGCGCAACTCACCCGACGCCGTGCTGCTCATGCTGGCGATCGTCAAGTGCGGCGCGGTCACCGGGATGCTCAACTACCACCAACGCGGCAAGGTGCTCGCCCACAGCATCGGCCTGCTGACCGCGACAGCCGTCGTCGCCGAGCCCGATCTGATCGATCCCATCGTCGAAAGTGGTGCCGACACCACCGGATTGATGACCATCGAGGAGCTGCACCGGCTTGCCGCCACCGCACCCGTCGGCAATCCGGCCAGCGCGTCGGCGGTGCTGGCCAAGGACAAGGCGTTCTACATCTTCACGTCCGGCACCACCGGCATGCCCAAGGCCAGCGTCATGACGCACTACCGCTGGCTGCGTGCCCTGGGCGGGTTCGGCGGCCTGGGATTGCGCCTGCGCAACACCGACGCCCTGTACTGCTGCCTGCCGCTCTACCACAACAACGCGCTGACCGTATCGCTCGGTTCGGTGTTGAACTCCGGCTCGGCGCTGGCGCTCGGCAAGTCGTTCTCGGCGTCGCGGTTCTGGGACGAGGTGATCGGCTACGAGGCCACCGCGTTCGTCTACATCGGCGAGATCTGCGGCTACCTGCTCAATCAGCCGCCCAAGCCGACCGACCGGGCACACAAGGTGCGGGTGATCGTCGGCAACGGCTTGCGCCCGGCCATCTGGGACGAGTTCACCGAGCGCTTCGGCATCCCGCGTGTCTGCGAGTTCTACGGCGCCAGCGAGGGCAACACCGCCTTCGTCAACGTGTTCAACGTGTCCAAGTCGACCGGTATCTGCCCGAGCCCGGTGGCGTTCGTCGAATACGACCCCGACAGCGGCGAACCCGCCCGAGGATCCGACGGCAGGCTGCGCAAGGTCAAGACCGGTCAGCCCGGCCTGCTGCTGTCCAAGGTCAGCGACTTCCAGCCGTTCGACGGCTACACCGACAAGTCAGCCACCGAGAAGAAGCTGATCCGCAACGCGTTCCAGGACGGCGACGTTTGGTTCAACACCGGGGACCTGATGCGGTCGCAGGGCTTCGGGCACGCCGCATTTGCCGACCGGCTCGGCGACACCTTCCGCTGGAAGGGCGAGAACGTGGCCACCACCGAGGTCGAGGCCGCACTCACCGGTGCGCCGGCGATCGAGGAATGCACGGTGTTCGGCGTCGAGGTGCCGGGTGCCGGTGGCCGCGCCGGGATGGCCGCGGTGCAGCTCAAGGACGGCAAGGAGTTCGACGGCAAAGAGCTGGCCGACGCGTTCTACGGCCACCTGCCCAGCTACGCGGTACCGCTGTTCATCCGGGTGGTCGACAGCTTGGCGCACACCTCGACGTTCAAGAGTCAGAAGGTGGAACTGCGCAAACAGGGTTACGGCGACGAGGTCACCGACTCGGTGTACGTGCTGGCCGGCCGCGACGAGGGATACGTGCCGTTCTACGCCGACTACCCCGACGAAGTGGTGGCCGGCAAGCGACCGAAGTAGCCACGAAATCGCACGACGTTAGCCTGGATGGCGTGTTGACGTCGCCGCCGAGCCCTGGTCGGACCTTCTGTGGTCGCCCGGTGGCCGGTGACCGCGCGCTGATCATGGCCATCGTCAACCGCACGCCCGATTCGTTCTACGACCGCGGGGCCACGTTCACCGACGAGGCCGCGAAGTCCGCGGCCCACCGCATGATCGCCGAGGGTGCCGACGTGATCGACGTCGGGGGAGTCAAGGCAGGCCCAGGGGGGCCGGTCGGCCCAGACGAGGAGGCCGCCCGCGTCGTGCCGTTCATCGAATGGCTGCGGGGCGCCTACCCGGACCAGCTGATCAGCGTCGACACGTGGCGCTCGACCGTCGCCAAGCAGGCCTGCGCCGCGGGTGCCGACCTGATCAACGACACCTGGGCCGGCGCCGACCCGGGACTGCCGGCGGTGGCCGCCGAGTTCGGGGCGGGCCTGGTGTGCTCGCACACCGGCGGGGCGGTGCCGCGCACCCGGCCGTTTCGCGTGAACTACGGCATCACCGAACGCGGTGTCGTCGACGACGTGATCGCAGAGGTGACCGCGGCCGCCGAGAACGCCGTGGCCGCCGGGGTTCCTCGGGACCGGATCCTCATCGATCCGACCCACGATTTCGGCAAAAACACTTATCACGGTCTTAGTTTGTTGCGCCACGTAAAAGATCTTGTTAAGACCGGATGGCCGGTCCTGATGGCCCTGAGCAATAAGGATTTTGTCGGGGAGACTCTGGGTGTGGACGTGACTGAGCGCCTGGAGGGCACCTTGGCCGCGACGGCATTGGCCGCCGCGGACGGTGCCGCGATGTTCCGGGTGCACGAGTGCGGGCCCACCCGGCGCGTGCTCGAGATGGTCGCGTCGATCCAGGGAGTGCGGGCACCCGCACGAACAGTGAGGGGACTGGCATGACCCTAATGCCCGAACTGGCCGTCAACGATGGCGTCGCCGGACACCGCTGGCTGGCCGACCGCAGCTGGAACCGTCCGACATGGACGGTCGCCGAGCTGGAAGCGGCCAAGGCCGGCCGCACCGTCTCGGTGGTGCTGCCCGCCCTCAACGAAGAAGAAACCGTCGGATCGGTGGTGGAGACCATCACGCCGCTGCTCGGCGGCCTGGTCGACGAGCTGATCGTGCTCGATTCGGGCTCGACCGACGACACCGAGATCCGCGCACTGGCGGCCGGTGCGCGGGTGGTCAGCCGTGAGGTGGCGTTGCCCGAGGTGGCGCCGCAACCCGGCAAGGGCGAGGTGCTGTGGCGCTCGCTGGCTGCGACCACCGGCGACATCATCGCCTTCGTCGACTCCGACCTGATCGATCCCGACCCCATGTTCGTGCCCAAGTTGCTGGGCCCGCTGCTGACCGTCGACGGTGTGCACCTGGTCAAGGGGTTCTACCGACGCCCACTCAAGATCAGCGGCAGCGAGGACGCCAACGGCGGCGGACGGGTCACCGAACTCGTCGCCCGCCCGCTGCTCGCCTCGCTGCGGCCCGAGCTCAACTGTGTCCTGCAGCCGCTCGGCGGTGAATACGCCGGCACCCGGGAGCTGCTGACGGCCGTGCCGTTCGCCCCGGGTTACGGCGTGGAGATCGGCCTGCTCGTCGACACCTACGACCGCCTCGGCATGGACGCCATAGCCCAGGTGAACCTGGGTGTGCGCGCACACCGCAACCGGCCGCTGACCGAATTGGCCTCGATGAGCCGGCAGGTGATAGCCACGTTGCTGTCCCGCTGCGGCATCGCCGACTCCGGCGTGGCGCTCACGCAGTTCTTCGCCGACGGTGACGGGTTCACCCCGCGGGCGTCGTCGGTATCCCTCGCAGACCGGCCGCCGATGGTCACCCTGCGTCCGCACTAGCCTCCGACCGGTTGTCAGACGGTTGAGGCAGTATCGACGGTGTGACATTGATTCTGCTGTACCTGGTGGTGCTGGTCCTGGTGGGCACCGTGCTGTTCGGGGTGGGCAGCGTGATCTTCGGTCGGGGCGAGACGCTGCCGCCGCTGCCGCGGGGGACGACGGCGACGGTCCTGCCGGCCTCCGGCGTCACGAGCGCCGACGTGGATGCCCTGCGGTTCGCCCAGACGGTGCGCGGCTACAAGACCAGCGAGGTCGACTGGGTTCTGGATCGGCTGGGGCGGGAACTCGACGGGTTACGCGGTGAGCTGGCTGCACTACGCGCGGCGTACGGCGTTCCCGACGATGCCGAGCGCGACGATGCCGAGGTGTCGGCCACGGCCGGCCAGATCCGCGCCTCGGACGACACGTGACCGACGACGGCCGCGTCCGCTGTGGCTGGGCGGTCGACAGCGCCGCGGGCTCGACCCTGTACCGCGACTACCACGACACCGAGTGGGGCCGGCCGCTGCGGGACTCTGTAGCGCTGTTCGAACGGGTGAGCCTCGAAGCGTTTCAGAGCGGTCTGTCGTGGCTGACCATCCTGCGTAAGCGGGAGAACTTCCGCCGCGCGTTCGACGACTTCGACCCGGAAACGGTCGCGGGCTACGACGACGCCGACATCGAGCGGCTGATGGCCGATACGGGCATCGTGCGCAACCGGGCCAAGGTCCTGGCCACCATCGCCAATGCCAGGGCCGTCACCGAGCTCGATGTCGACCTGGCTGAGCTGCTGTGGTCGTTCGCGCCGCCACCGCGCCCGCGACCCGCTGACCTGTCGGAGGTGCCCGCGGTAACCCCGGAGTCCACGGCGATGGCCAAGGAGCTGAAGCGGCGCGGCTTCAAATTCGTCGGGCCCACGACCGCGTACGCGTTGATGCAGGCCACCGGAATGGTGGACGACCACATCAGGTCCTGTTGGGTTCAGGCGTCCCGCTAGGCGGCACGCCGCCCGACATCCGACGGGTCTTTGCACACCCATCGCCGCGGATAGGGAAGAATAGGGGTAGTTCAGTAGCAGTTCAGTGCCGGGTGCCGCCAACGAGTGGGCGGGGCCGGGCCCCGACCCGGCCCACCGAACGTGGACGGGCTCATTTGGAGGGAGCACTCGATGGCGGCGATGAAGCCCCGGACCGGCGACGGTCCACTGGAAGCAACCAAAGAGGGGCGAGGCATCGTGATGCGGGTACCGCTGGAGGGTGGCGGGCGTCTGGTCGTCGAGCTGACCCCGGACGAGGCAGCCGCCCTCGGCGACGAACTCAAGGGCGTCACCAGCTAGTGCATTCGGCGTGATCGGTTGCCCACCGGCAAGCGATCACGCCGAATCTCTATCCCGCCACTTTGCGGTAGATCTCCACCGTCTGCTCGGCGATGTGGGCCCAGGAGAATTCCCGGATGCACCGTTCGCGTCCGGCCGCGCCGTACCCGGCGGCCCGCTGCGGGTCGGCCACCAGTGAGTTGACGGCTTCGGCCAGTCCCGACTCGAAGGCGCCCGGTTCGGCTGCGTCATAGTGCACCAGCAGCCCGGTCTCACCGTCGGCGACCACTTCGGGGATTCCCCCGACATCCGACGCCACCACGGCCGTCGAGCATGCCATCGCTTCCAGATTCACGATGCCCAGTGGCTCATACACGGACGGGCACACAAAAACCGTTGCGGCGGACAGTATTTCCCGGATCTTATGAGCGGGCAGCATTTCCTGCACCCAGAACACGCCTGATCGGGCGCGGGCCAGTTCGGCCACCGCGCCGGAGATCTCCGCAGCGATTTCGGGGGTGTCGGGCGCTCCCGCGCACAACACCAGCTGCACGTCGGGGCTGAAGGTGTGCGCCGCGGCGACCAGGTGCGCCACACCCTTCTGGCGGGTGATGCGTCCGACGAACGCGACGATGGGGCGGGTCGGGTCGACGCCGAGATCGGCGAGCACCGATTCGCCGCCGCTCGCGTGCGCATCTCCTGAATCGCTCCTCGCGTGCGCAGGGAACCACACGTCGGTGTCGATCCCGTTGCGCACCACGTGCACTCGATCCGGAGCCAGCCCCGGATAGGTACGCAGGACGTCCTCGCGCATCCCCGCACTGACCGCGATGACCGCATCGGCCGCCTCGACGGCGGTGCGTTCGACCCACGAGGAGATGCGGTAGCCGCCGCCGAGCTGTTCGGCCTTCCACGGCCGCATCGGTTCCAGTGAGTGTGCTGTCAGTACGTGGGGAATGCCGTACAGCAGCGCGGTGAGATGCCCTGCCATGCCCGTGTACCAGGTGTGCGAGTGCACGACCGTCGCCTGCGCGGCGCTGTTGACCATGTTCAGATCGGCCGAGAGCGTCGACAGCGCCGCATTGGCGCCCGCCAACGCGGGGTCGGGCTGTGCCACGATGGCCCCTTCGCGCGGTGCACCCATACAGTGCACGTCGACCTCACACAAATGACGTAGCTGGGCGACGAGCTCCGTGACATGAACTCCCGCACCGCCGTACACCTCGGGTGGATACTCCCGAGTCATCATGGCCACCCGCATATCTGGAACCGTAATGGGCCGCCCCGTCGTAGCGCAGGATTGTGGGCAACCTCGTGCCGAGAATGTTGGTGGCCACGATGCGAAAAGGCTTGTGGACACGGGCCACCAATCGTGTCAATGGCTGGCAGCACTGCGTGGCTGCGGATAGGTTTGCAGCATGAGGGAGCTGCCACACGTGCTGGGCATTGTTCTGGCCGGCGGAGAGGGCAAGCGGCTGTACCCGTTGACGGCGGACCGGGCCAAACCAGCGGTTCCGTTCGGCGGCGCATACCGGTTGATCGACTTTGTGCTGTCGAATCTGGTCAACGCACGTTATCTGCGCATCTGCGTTCTCACGCAATACAAATCGCATTCTCTGGACCGCCACATCAGCCAGAACTGGAGGTTGTCGGGTCTGGCCGGCGAGTACATCACGCCGGTGCCCGCGCAGCAGCGGCTCGGACCGCGCTGGTACACCGGATCTGCCGATGCGATCTATCAGTCGATGAACCTGATCTACGACGCGGACCCGGACTACATCATCATCTTCGGCGCCGACCACGTGTACCGCATGGATCCCGAGCAGATGCTCCAGTTCCACATCGAGAGCGGAGCGGGTGCGACGGTCGCCGGGATCAGGGTTCCCCGCGCGGAGGCCAGCGCGTTCGGGTGCATCGACGCCGACGACACGGGCCGTATCCGGAATTTCATCGAGAAGCCGGCCGACCCGCCCGGCACGCCCGACGATCCCGAGCAGACCTACGTTTCGATGGGCAACTACATCTTCACCACCAAGGTGCTCATCGACGCGATCCGGGCCGACGCTGACGAAGACGGCTCCGATCACGACATGGGTGGCGACATCATCCCGCGGCTGGTGGCCGATGGCATGGCCGCGGTCTACGACTTCAACAACAACGAGGTGCCCGGAGCCACCGAACGTGACCACGGCTATTGGCGCGACGTCGGCACCCTCGACGCGTTCTACGACGCCCACATGGATCTGGTCTCGGTGCACCCGGTGTTCAACCTGTACAACAAGCGCTGGCCGATCCGTGGCGAGTCGGAGAACCTGGCGCCGGCCAAGTTCGTCAACGGCGGCTCGGCACAGGAGTCCGTGGTCGGCGCAGGCAGCATCGTTTCCGCGGCCTCCGTGCGCAATTCGGTGCTGTCGTCCAACGTCGTGATCGACGACGGCGCGATCGTCGAGGGCAGCGTGCTGATGCCGGGTACCCGGGTGGGTCGCGGCGCCGTGGTGCGTAAGGCGATCCTGGACAAGAACGTCGTCGTCGGGCCGGGCGAAATGGTCGGGGTCGACTTGGAAAAGGACCGCGAGCGGTTCTCGGTCAGTGCCGGCGGGGTGGTAGCCGTCGGCAAGGGCATCTGGATCTGATCGGACTCACCACACGTAGGGCAACAGTCGGTAGCGCACTTTTTCGGTGTACGCGGCGTACCCGTCGAGCTCGGTGCGCAGCATCTTCTCCTCATCGGTGATCCGCACCGCCAGCGCGGGCACGGTCACCACGACCGCCAGCAGCGCCCAATAGGAGCCCAGCGCCAACGGTATTCCGATCATCAGGAGCACCGTGCCGACATACATCGGATGACGCACCACGCCGTACAGGCCGGTGCTCACCACACGCTGCTCGGACTCCACGCGGATGCTGGCACCGGCGAAGCTGTTCTGGAAGACGACGGCCTGTGCCAGTGCGAGCCCGGCCAACACCAGTACGTTGCCGAGGATCACCACGGGGACGGGGACGTGCGACCAGCCCTCGCGGTGGTCGACCGCGCTGATGATGAGCACGGCGACCACCGATATGAGGCTGACGGTGATGACGATCTTCTGCACCGCCCTGGTTTCGGCTTTCGGTCCGCCGCGCATCCGGCGTTGCAGCGCGGCCGGGTCCTTGACCGCCAGATAGAAACTCGGAACCAGTGTGGCGACCGCGAACACGGCGATGAACACCCAGGCCTGCCAGTAGTCGAGCGTGCCGGCCGACGCGAACAAGGCAAAACCCAACAACACCACACCGAATGCGGCCGACACCACGGTTTGCATGATGAGTTTGAGCATGATGTCCTCCCTGCTACACGGCATCGCGGTGGCGGTAGACCCACCCTGCGATGAGCGTCAATGTTGTTGCCGTGACGACCATTACGGCCAACCTGGTGAGCGGCACGTGGCTGGGTATGGTGGTCTGGCCGACGGGCGAGAGCTGCAGCAGCCAGTGGGGGAGTCGCAGCAGCGCCCCGAGGTACAGCGCGACGATGACGAAAGTGACTGCCAGCCAACCGATCCAGGGCCGACGCAGGGCGACCGCCAGAGCGGCGACGGCGGCCAGCACCGCCATGGCAGGTACGAATCCCAGCCCGGCCAATGTGAGTCGTGCGATGGTGGCGGGCTCGCCGAGCGTCACGCCGGCACCCAGGCCATTGCCGAAGCCGGCCACCAGCATCAGCACCGCTGATCCGAGCACGGCCGAAGCCACCGCTTCGAGCAGCCAGCGCCACCGCGACGTAGCGCCCGCCAGCACCGCCTCACCGAGGCCGGCCTGCTCGTCGCTGTACACCCGCAGTACGGCCGAGACCACGTAGGCCGACGTCGCCGCGGCCAAAAACTGCGTCATGGTGGTGTACACCCCGTCGTTGCCCTGGGCGTCCAGTACCCGGGCGATCAGCTCGTTGGTGCGCGCCGCGTCCAACAGCGATTTCGTCATCGAACCGAATGCCAGCCCGGCCAGGAACAGCCCCACGCCCCAACCGATGGTCGGACCGCGCTGCAAGGTCAGATGCAACTGGAAGGGTCCGGAAATGCGGTGGGCGTTCACGCGTTCACCGGTGGAGGGCAAATTGCCGTCGTCGTACTGCC